>NZ_CP065410.1:4310833-4926666 GCF_020544405.1 Pseudomonas sp. IAC-BECa141
CGAGACCCTGGAAGAAACCCTCAACAAGGTTCGCGACGTCTCGGCCATTCTCAATCCGCGGCAGTTGACCAGCCTTGGCCTGGAAGCAAGCCTGCGGGCGCATTTGCTCAAGGTATTGGCCAATACTTCGGTGCACTGGAGTCTTGATTGCCAGCAGCGCCTGAATGGAATCCCCGAAGAAATGGCGGTCGCTGCCTTTCGCATCACTCAGGAAGCGGTCACCAACATCCTTCGCCATGCACAGGCCAAAAACCTGTTGATCCGCATACAACGCCTGCCGCAGGGCCTGACCCTGCTGATCAGCGATGATGGCCTGGGCTTTTCCCCGGCAGCGAATCCGGGGCGCGAAGGACAACGGGGCATGGCCGGAATGGCCGAACGGATCGAACAACTGGGCGGCACACTGAGCGTGACCAGCGAGCCGGGCAAAGGTACTCAAATCGAAGCACTATTCCCCTGGGCGCCCCGTGCACTCGAGCGGGCCAGTACGAATAAGGTTATGCGTTGACTTGTAACTTACTTCTGGTGGATGACCACTCGCTGATCAGGGCCGGCGTACGCGCCCTGGTGCTGGATATTCCCGGTTATGCGGTGATCGGCGAGGCCAATGACGGCTCGCAGCTGCTCGAGATGGTCGAGCAGCTGTCTCCCGATATCGTATTGCTGGACATTTCCATGAAGGAAACCGGCGGACTGGAAGCCCTCCAGCGGCTCAGACGCGTACGCCCGCACGCCAAAGTGCTGATCCTCTCGATGCACACCGACCCCGCGCTGATCATGCAGGCGCTGGAGTCCGGCGCTCACGGCTACCTGCTCAAGGACACCACGGCCACCGAGCTCGAACATGCACTGGAAGCACTGCGCAACAACGAGCGCTACTTGAGCCCAGCCATCGCCCACACCGTGATCAATCAGGCGCTGACACGCAACCTCAAGCAGCAACCGGAAGTCACCGAGTCGCACAACCTGACAGCACGCCAACTGGAAATCCTGCGTCTGATCGTACGCGGCAAGTCCACACGGGAAATCGCCAATGGTCTGGGCTTGAGCATCAAGACGGTCGAAACTCACCGCTCGCAGATCATGAAACGCCTGCAGATCTACGATGTGGCGGGCCTGGTGCTGTTTGCCGTGCGGGAACAGATCATCAGTCTGGACGACTGAGCCGGGTCGTTGCGCTCAACAGCGGCGAGTCCTTGGGCAAATGCACACGCAAGGCTGCGGGGCGCGCCGCAAACCGCAGACTGTCGCCCTCCAGTGGCTCACCGTCGAGATTGATGCAAAGCCCTTCGGCAACCTTGATTTCAACCCACGGCAAACGGGTGCGCACGAACATGTTGTCGATGCCGAACCCGTCGCTGAGCAGATTTTTCAGCGTACCGACCAATTCCTGCGGCGCCGGCAGAATGCTGATATCCAGAAGACCGTCATCCACCAGCGCTTCCGGGCACAACACATGCCCGCCACCGGCCTGGCGACCATTGCCGATCCCCAGCGCCAGCAGCTCGCCACGCCAATGAAAATCCGGTCCCTGCAACTCGCCGTAGGCGGCATGCAGTTCACTGAACCGCGATAAACCGGTAAACAGGTAAGCCGCGCCGCCCAGCACTTTTTTCAGATCTTCCGACGTGTTGGCCGTCACCTGACTGCCGAACCCGCCGGTGGCCATGTTCAGGAATATCTGCCCGCCGACTTCACCCAGATCGATGTCATGGGCGTGCGCCTCAAGCAATTCGAGCGCTTCGGCCGGTTCCAGGGGTATAGCGGCCGCACGGGAAAAATCATTGGCGGTTCCCAGCGGCAACAGCACCAGACTGGCCTTGCCTGGCTGCGCCGCCAGCGCTTCGGCGATATCACGCAGGGTGCCATCTCCACCACCGGCGATGATCTGACGGTATCCCGCCGCCAACGCCTCTTCCACCAGACGCTGGGCATCGCCGGCCTCCCAGGTCAGGCGCACGGCCAGTTCCCAGCCCTGTTTACGCTTGTTCTCGACAGCGGCACGAACCGCCTCGTTGAGTGCCTGCTTGCCATGCAGAATCAACAATGCCTTGCGTTCACTCATTACGGTCACTCCCGGAATTGAATCAGTACCGGACATCTTGACCCTCAACGCGGGTAAAAAAGTCGCACACCTTCCAATTAATTCCTGACGCTCGTCCTGCCCGTCCTACATATCGGTAATTTTTCGTACAGAACGTAAGGAATCGGCTCAATTGACCCGGCCAGGTCATTGGTACAACGTGTGTCGGCGTTAGAGATCTTCAATTCAATTACACAAGGATGTGCATGTAATGAGTGGATACAGTTTCAGGATTTTCGATTTCTTGCATTCCGGCATTTGCCAACAGCCCTCAATGGCCACAGGTGGACATTTCCATGCAAAGCCATGAAGCAAGACTATCCGTGAGTCCGGTTGCCTCTCTCTCCGAAAGTCGCGCCAGTCTCAAAGACGAATTCAAATGCAGCGCCAGAAATGCTGGAGAAAGCGATATGGAGCCGCGTGTCACCGAGCTGGAAACTCACCTGAAGTACATTCGACGCGATATGGACGAAGTCAGGGGAGACGTCAAAGCCATCAAACATCGCCTGGCCTACTCGGCAGGCGCGACAACGATGGTGCTCGGACTGTTGGGCTGGATTGCCAACAGCCGGTTCGATCAACTGCTTACACTGCTCAGCCGTTGATCAGTTGAAAGGCAGGCACCGTTAAGCGACAGTGCCTGCCTTTCATATGCCTGCAATCAACCAAGAAGTTCGCTGAGTGGAATGAACGGCACCTGGTCTCCCTTGGCCAGGACTCGCCCTTCCTGCACTTCCACCAACCCCTCGGCCCAGGCAGCGCTGCGCAGGACGCCCGAGCTCTGGTTACGGTAGATAATCGCTTGCCCCTGCTCCAGACGTCCGCGCAGAAATTCACGGCGGTTACCGGCCTGGGGCCAGGCAAAGCCTGCGGTCACTGAAAACTTCAGCGGTTCGACATCCTGCACGCCCTGGCGACGCAACAGATAAGGTCGGGTCAACAAGGCAAAAGTCACCAGTGTCGAAGCAGGATTTCCCGGCAATCCAATCACAGGGACACCACGAAAATGCCCGACCGTCAGCGGTTTGCCAGGTTTGATTGCCAGCTTCCAGAGCGTCAGCTCGCCCTCTTCCCTCAAGGCGATTCCAAGGAAATCAGCTTCCCCGACAGATACACCCCCGGTTGAAAGAATCAGATCTACATCCTGAAGCGCTCCAAGTCGCGCGCGGGTGGTAGGCAGGTCATCAGGCAGAATACCGGCATCCACCACTTCACATCCCAAGCGCTGCAGCCAGCTGCACAACAACACCCGGTTACTGTTGTAGATCTGCCCCGGCCCCAATGCCGTGCCCGGCTCGACCAACTCATCACCCGTGGACAGTACCGCCACACGAACCCGGCGGACTACCTCAAGTCCTGAACAACCCAGCGATGCAGCCAACCCCTGCTCGATCGGACCGAGCCGGGTTCCGGCGGGCAATACCAACTCACCGACCGTCGTTTCCTGGCCTTGTGGACGAATGTTCTGCCCGGCCACCATCGCCTCGGTAAAACTCACGCGTTCATCGGCATGAATCTCGGTGTTTTCCTGCATCTCGACACAGTCCGCACCGGCAGGCACCGGCGCGCCGGTAAAGATTCGGGCGCAAGTGCCCGGTTTCAAAGGCTCTGGCGCCTGTCCGGCGAAAATCTTCTGACTGACCGGCAACGGCTCGCCGGTCCAGTCAGCCAGATTCAAGGCATAACCGTCCATGGCGCTGTTCGGCCACGGCGGCAGATCCAGTGTCGAAATCAGATCCTGCGCCAGCACCCGCCCCTGAACCTGAGCCAGTGGCAAAAACTCGTATTCGACAATCCGCGAGCTCTCGGCCATTTCCAGCAACCGCGCGAATGCCTCTTCAACCGGCATCAGGCTGCCGGTCTTGCCCGGCTTACCCACGGGATTCACAAGGCGCCGCCTGTTTCAAATGAGTGACGAAATTGCATGGGCGGTGGCGTGAGTCCAGTTGCTCGGCGAGGATGCCATCCCAACCGGTGCGCACTGCGTTGGTCGAGCCAGGCAGGCAGCACACCAGCGTGCCATTGGCCAGTCCCGCCAAAGCCCGGGATTGCACGGTGGAGGTACCGATATCCGCCACCGAGATCTGACGAAACAGCTCACCAAAACCATCGACCTGCTTGTCCAGCAGGCAAGCTACCGCTTCGGGGGTGCTGTCACGGCCGGTAAAACCGGTTCCGCCGGTAATCAGCACTACTTGCACGACGTCTTCGGCAATCCAGTGCGCGACTTGCGCACGGATCTTGTAAAGGTCATCTTTGAGCAGCACCCGCTGCGCCAGATGGTGGCCTGCGGCCGTCAGACGGTCGACAAAAACCTGACCGGAAGTATCGGTTTCCAGAGTTCGGGTGTCGCTGACCGTCAGTACCGCGATATTGAGCGGTACGAAAGGTACATCAGCCTTGGCTTTCATAGGCTCGTCCAGTTGTAGGAGAAACAGCCCGGTGTTATATCACAGCGCCCCCTTTTTTCGCCGCCCCTGCAGAGAGCTGCCATGACCTCGAACACGCCATTGTCACCTTGTTCCATCCTGTTGCTGGCAGGTGGGCGCGGTCAGCGAATGGGCGGCCAGGACAAGGGACTTGTGGAATGGCACGGTGAACCGCTGATCGCACATCTGCAGCGCAAGGTTCGCCCGCTGACAGATGATCTGATCATTTCCTGCAACCGCAATCATGAACGCTATGCGCCATTCGCTGACCAATTGGTGAGCGATGACGAGGAAGACTTTCCTGGTCCCCTGGCTGGCATTCGCGCCGGCTTGAAAGCCGCGCGCCATACTCACCTGCTGGTACTGCCCTGCGATGTTCCGCGAATCGATCTTGCGCTGCTGCACAGCATGCGCGAGGCGGCCAGTCTGAATTCTGAAAAACCTTTAATGTTGCGACATGACGATCACTGGGAACCGCTGCTTTGCGTGATCCCGGTGGCGCTCCTGCCCGCTTTCGAAAACGCCTGGAACGCAGGAGAACGCAGCCCCGGCCGGGTGATGCGCACACTTGATGCCCAGGCCCTGGTTTGCCCTGACAACGATCCACGCCTGGCCAATCTCAACACCCCTGAACTGTTGAGTTCGCACAACACTGTGTCAGACTGACAGCATTCAAGGAACTTGCACGCCTTGTATACGTCTCAAGCTCAGTAACCAAAAGAATTTCCCTACGGAGACACACTCATGACTCAACGGACCCTCGCCACTTTCATGCTCGCACTGGGCCTCGCCACCCTCGCCGGTTGCGCTTCGCCAACAGTGATCACCTTGAATGACGGTCGCGAAATCCAGGCTGTCGACGCCCCTAAGTATGATGAAGATTCGGGCTTCTACGAGTTCGAGCAACTGGACGGCAAGCACACTCGCATCAACAAGGACCAGGTCCGCACTGTCAAAGAGCTGTAAGCTTTCAGTTCGACAGCGGATACAGAAAAGCCCGCAACATGCGGGCTTTTTCGTGTCTGACAGATAAGGGTCGATACCCGGGATCACCAGTCCAGTGTGATCCGGCTTTCAAACTCGCGCACCTGCCCTGTGACCGGATCGATGAACCGCAACCCCTGTGCCAGCAGCTTGAGCGGATTGGCATAATCATCCTCAACGTCTTTGAGCACTTCGGGGTAAAACGGATCATTGCAGATGCTCGCCCCCAGCGACGTCATGTGTACCCGCAGCTGATGCTTCTTGCCGGTCACCGGATACAGTCCGTACCGCCATAGTTCGCCGTTCTTTTCACGAACCTCCACCGCCGTTTCGGTGTTACTCACACCTGGTCCTTCCTGCATGCGGAAAAACGGTTCACCGTCAATCATGCGGCTCTTGTGCACCAACGGAAATTCCAGCCCGGGCAGCGCGGCAGCAATGGCTTCATAGCGTTTTTCGATTTGCCGCGTCGGGAACAGCGACTGATACGCCGACCGTGTCTGTGGATTGGCAGAGAAAATCACCAGCCCGGCCGTGTGCCGGTCAATCCGGTGCAGCGGTACCAGATGAGGATTGTCCAGGCGCCGGATCAATCGGCGAAGCAGGGTCTGTTCGACGTACTCGCCCGCCGGGGTCACCGGGAGGAAATGCGGCTTGTCGGCCACCACCAGATGCTCGTCCGCGTACAGAATCGTCTCGACCACCGGGATCGGCTTTTCATCCGGCACTTCACGAAAATAGTGAATGCGCAGCCCTTCCTTGTAGGGCAAATCCAGCGGGATCGGCTGACCCTGACCATCGAGCACCCGGCCCCGGGCGATTCGATCCAGCCATTGATCGCGCCCTATGGCACTGAAATGCTCACACAGACAGTCGAGCACTGTCCGCCAACTACCGGGGGGCAGATACAGCGTGCAGGCCTGATTCTGTGCGGCGGAAAACGTGGGTGTGCTGGACATACGGAAAACTCGAACTCTCAAAGCAGAGCGGCATTATCCAACACCGGACGCAGCAGACCTAGCGCGGAATCAGGCGGGGATCGATTTGAGCGCCGCCGCCTCGGTAAATTCCTTGAGCCAGCGCAACACATCCACGGCATCCCAACGACCCGGATCGTACAAGGCGTACAACAAACCCTGATACCCAACCACATCCAGCTGCTTGTGATAGCCGGCACGCTGGAACAATGCCTCGATCTCGGCAAAGCACGTATTGAAATGAAGCTTGTTGAAGGGAGTCTTGCCTTCCGTGACCAGACCGTCCAGGCGCAATTCGTGGACGGCCTCGCGCACCACGTCAACCGACATCCCGTTCACGCTGCTTTTCAACTGTTCGACATTGACCACGGTTGCTCCCTCTGACATCCGGTTTGGCCTGAGCAATGCCTGAAAACGGCATGGCAGGCCAATCCAATTACTGTATGCGCATACAGTAACCGAATAACCCGAAAGGTGCCAAGCCGTGATTGAGCGAAGGTGACGAATGCCATTAACGCAGAAGAGGAAAAAACCTTAACGCAGGAATGCCACCACCTGATCGGCGCTGAACGGCCACCCCAGTTCCGCGCCGGTATCAACCCTGCGCAGGACAGGGATGCGCAGGCTGTAAGCCTCGAACCACGATTCGTTGTCAGCAATGTCCACCAGTTCCACCAGCAGACCATGCTCGACAAAAGGCATCAGTTCGGCCTCTGCGACTTCACACAAATGGCACCCCAGGGTGCCGAACAACTGGCATTCAGGAAGCATGTGCGTTCAACCCCAAAAATCGAGTGATCATTCTAGGCCCGCTCACAAGGCCCGTCGACCCACCCATCCGGTGCGAAAACCGGCCTTGGCAAAACCCTGACGTAAATCAGCCCACAAAATCGCCGCTTGCGCGATGCTCCGGTGTTTTTTACCTCTACGCTTGAAGAGCCTGATCTGTCCCGGAGTGTCTTGTGTTTGCCAATCTGCTGATCATTCTGGCGTCGTCGCTGGTGATGATTGCCCTGTTCCGTCGCCTGCGCCTGCCACCTGTGCTGGGCTATCTGTGCGTAGGGTTGATGGTCGGGCCGAAGGCGTTCGACTGGATCAATGAAAGCGAACATTTGCCGGATCTTGCCGAACTGGGTGTGGTGTTTCTGTTGTTTTCCCTGGGGCTGGAATTCTCCCTGTCGAAAATGATTGCCCTGCGCAAGGTGGTCTTCCGACTGGGCAGCCAGCAGGTGGTGATCACCACGGTGCTGCTGGGAAGCGTGCTGATGCTGCTGGGCATGCCTGCCACACCGGCCTTGCTGCTGGGCGCCGGCCTGTCGTTGTCATCCACGGCGATTGTGACCAAGGAGCTGGGCAGTCTCGGCGAAATTTTCAGCAGCCATGGCCAGAACGCGGTGGGCGTGCTGTTGTTCCAGGACGTGGTGGCAGTGTTGCTGCTGACGCTGGTGCCGGTGTTCGCCGGCAGCAGTGATCAGGCCTGGTACTGGGCGCTGCCCCTGACCTTGTTGAAGACCGTATTGCTGTTCTTCGGTTTGTTGCTGACCAGTCGCTGGCTGCTGCCACGCCTGTTCCAGGAAGTCGCGGCGTCCCGCTCGGCGGAACTGTTCGTGTTGCTGGCACTGGTCATTGTGCTGCTGACGGCCTGGCTGACCCACTTGCTGGGCCTGTCTCCGGCCCTCGGCGCGTTCCTCGCGGGCATGCTGCTGGGCGAAAGCCATTACCGGCATCAGATCGAGGCCGATATCCGGCCGTTTCGCGACATTCTGCTGGGGCTGTTTTTCGTCAGTATCGGCATGCTGATCGACCTGCAACTGTTCGCCAGTCACAGCCTGCAGATTATCGGCATGACCCTGGGATTAATGGTGATCAAAGGGCTGGTGGTGACGCTGCTGGTGAAATGGCGCGGCAGCGACAGTGAAACGGCCTGGCGCAGCGGTCTTGCTCTCGCCCAGGGCGGAGAATTCTGCTTCGCCCTGATGGCGCAGATGCAGCAGAACCGGCTGCTCCCCGTCGAGCTCGGCGCCCTGCTGCTCGCCGCCACCTTCTGCTCGATGCTGCTGACGCCTTTGCTGTTACGCGCCGCACCGCGCATCGCCGCCGCCCTGCACCGCAAACCCAATCAGGAAGCGCAGATCGAGGAAATCAGCGCCCTCAATGCCGGGTTCGACGGGCATGTGGTGATCTGCGGTTACGGCCGTGTCGGTCAGTCGATCGGACGCTTCATGCGCAATGCCGGGCAAACCTACGTCGCACTGGATAACGATCCGGTGCGAATACAGGAAGCCGCCACCGTCGAACGCGACGTCCACTACGGCGATTCAACCCGCGGCGATCTGTTGACCGCCGTCGGCTTGCTGCGCGCCAGGTTGCTGGTCATTGCCGTAGATCAAGCCGACGTGGCCTTGCGGGTTCTCAAGGAGGCCCGGCGTCTCAACCCGACAGTACCGATTCTGGTGCGCACCCGGGATGACAGCCAGTCGGCCGAGCTGAAAGCAGCCGGCGCCAGTGAAGTGGTGCCGGAGCTGCTGGAGTCAAGCCTGATGCTCGGTTCCCATGCGCTGATCCTGCTGGGGTTTCCTGCGCATCGGGTGCAGGAGAAAGTCGATCAAGTGCGCATCGATCGCTATCGCCTGCTTCACGGTTTTTACCCCGGAGCCGACGATGAGGAAACCTAGTCCTGGCTCACCGCGCCGATCTTGTGCAGCGACAGGTCGGCGCCGTAGTACTCCTGTTCCTGGCTCAGGCGCAAACCATGCAGTGCCTTGATCGAACCGTAGACGACAAACCCGCCGATCAGCGCCACCGCCACACCAAGGGCGGTGCCGATCAACTGGCTGATGAGGCTTACGCCGCCGAGTCCGCCCAGCGCGGTCGAGCCGAAGATCCCGCAGGCAATGCCGCCCCACACGCCACACAGACCATGCAACGGCCAGACACCCAGCACGTCATCGATCCGCCATTTGACTTGCGCCGCCGTGAAACACCAGACAAAAAGGGCACCGGCAATCGCGCCGGTCACCAGCGCGCCGACCGGGTGCATCAGGTCGGAACCGGCGCACACTGCCACCAGCCCGGCCAACGGACCGTTGTGCAGAAAGCCCGGGTCGTTGCGCCCGACGATCAACGCCGCCACCGTGCCGCCGACCATCGCCATCAGCGAGTTGACCGCCACCAGTCCGCTGACTCCCTGCAGGGTTTGCGCGCTCATTACGTTGAAGCCAAACCAGCCGACGATCAGAATCCACGAACCCAATGCCAGAAACGGAATGCTCGAAGGCGCGAACGCCACCAGCTTGCCGTCACGATAGCGCCCGTTGCGCGGCCCGAGCAGCAACACCGCCGCCAGCGCCAGCCAACCGCCCATGGCATGCACCACCACAGAACCTGCAAAGTCATGGAAGGCTGCACCGAACTGCGCAGTCAGCCAGGCTTGCAGGCCGTAGTTGCCGTTCCAGATCATGCCTTCGAAAAACGGGTAGATGAACGCTACGATCAGCGCCGTGGCGCACAGTTGTGGCACAAACCGCGCCCGTTCGGCGATGCCGCCGGAGATAATCGCCGGGATCGCCGCTGCAAAGGTCAGCAGGAAGAAAAACTTCACCAGTCCATAACCATGATCGGCACTGAGCACCGCCGCCGGTTGCAGGAAGGTCACCCCGTACGAAAGCCAATAGCCTATAAAGAAATAGGCGAGCGTCGACACCGCGAAGTCGCTGAGAATCTTCGACAGGGCGTTGACCTGGTTTTTCTGGCGAACCGTTCCGACCTCCAGAAACGCGAATCCGGCGTGCATGGCCAGCACCATGACCGCACCGATCAGAATGAACAACGTGTTGGAACTGTGAACCAGTGTGTCCACAGCGCTTTGCAGATTTTCCATGAGGAGGCAGACCCGAAGCTGAAAAAGGCACCAAAGCGGTTCATGCGCACATTTCATGCACCAAGTTGCGCCTGCGCAGTCACTGATCCGGTAGTTCGGTGAACCACTTTGGCGCACTAGGTCGATGGGCTGACATGAACCCTCATCGTCCGGGCCATGCTTTGCCCGGGTTCGCGCCCGGCAACAGCGCACTGCTACCGATCGACGCACCACGACACAGCAAAAGTTGTACCAGCCATTTGCACTGAACCTTCACACTTGGCTCATACTCGAACGCTTCAGAACGCTGCTTCAAAACGCCACTTACGGAGATCCCCCATGGCCAGCATCAAGGCAAAGACTGCTCAAGAAATCCTGATGAACGACTTCCAGACGCTGGTCAGCGACACTGAACGGTTGCTGGAACACACCGCCACGCTGGCCGGTGATCAGGCTGACGAGTTGCGCGAGCAAATCCACGAGAGCCTGCTGCGCGCACGGGAAACCCTGAAGTTGACCGAGGAGACTCTGCGCGAGCGCGGTCAGGCTGCGGTCAACGCCACCGAGGAATATGTGTCCGCCAACCCTTGGCAATCGGTGGGCATCGCCGCCGGCGTAGGGTTTCTGATCGGCCTGCTGGCCACGCGGCGCTGATCATGTCGATCGGTGAATCCGGCCCGAACACGGGCACCGCCTCCTCCACACGACGTCTGGGCGCCGCCGTTCTCGGTCTGCTGCACAGCCACGTCGAATTGTTCGGTATCGAATTGCAGGAGCAGAAGTCACGTACCGTCAGCCTGTTGCTGTTCGCCGGCCTCGCGCTGGTGTTTGCGCTGCTGTTGCTGGTTGGCCTGTCGACGCTTGTCCTGATTGTGTTCTGGGACACCTATCGCCTGGCTGCAATCATTGGTCTGTGTGTGTTCTATACCCTGGCAGCAATCTTTTGCGCGCTGCGTCTCAAGGCCGCGATCTTCGATGAATCCTCGCCCTTCCACGGCACGCTGGAAGAATTGGCCAACGACCGGGAGCGCCTGTTGCCATGAGCCTGCCTGAACTTCCGCACAACAGCTCACGCCGGGAAATGCGCAAGGCACTGATCCGTTTGCGCATGGAAATGCATCGTCAGGAAATCCGCCACGAAACCGGCCAGGTCCTGCAACCACTGCAACGCATGCGTGGCATGACGCAAAACCTGCAGGGCGGTTTCGGCATCAAGCACGCGCCGTTATGGGGCGTGGCGGCCGTGACGCTGCTGGGCTTCATCACGGGAAAAGGAGCCAAAAGCGGTGGTGTCGGCGGCTTGACCCGACTGATCCGCCTGGGCACCAGCCTCGCTCCACTGATCAAGCTGGTCATGCAGAGTTCGAGCAAACGCTGACCCTTCGCATCTGGCTGCATTCTTGCAACACCAGCGGGATTGAATCTCTTATCCGGAGATTCAATCCCGCTCGCCTATCCGGCCGGCAGAATTCGACCAGAACAAGAACGACAAGGAGGCCCCGTGATCGACGGGCAACCGCTCGCCTGCTTTCAACCTTTCATCGATACCGCCACCGGACGCATTGCAGGTGTCGAGGCACTGGGTCGTCTGCGCCAGGCCGATGGCCAACTGGTATCGGTCGGACCGCTGTTCGCCGACCCGCGCACCCCGGCCGTCGCGCTGCGCCGACTGGACCGGCAGATCCGGGATAACGCGTTGAGCCGACTGCACGAAGCGCCGCCGGACTGGTTTCTCAGCCTGAACATGTCACCGCGCTGGATCAGTCGCTTGCGTGCCGACCAGGCCTTGCCGAGCCTGAAACAGCTTGCACGGCACGGTATCGATCCACAGCGGATTGTTTTCGAGATTACTGAACTTGGCGGCAACAGCCAGCGCCTGAGCGAAGTCGTGGCCCGCTATCGCGATGCCGGTGCCCGGATTGCCATCGACGATTTCGGCGCCGGCTATTCGCAGCTTGATCGCGTGCTGGCGCTGCAACCGGACATTCTCAAACTCGACATGCGCCTGTTCCAGGCCGCCGCACTTGGCGGCCCGAGCAGTGACGTGGTCAAGGCCCTCGCGCAAATGGCCGAAAAAACCGGCTGCTGGATCATTGCCGAAGGCGTGGAAACCACGGCGCAGCTGAATTTCGCGCTGGAGTGCGGATCGCGCTACGTGCAAGGTTTTCTGTTCGCCCGGGCGCATGAGGCACTTTTCGGCACGGATGACTTCGTTGAGCGCTTTGCCGAGCTGCGCCAGTCCTACGTGCGCCAGAAGCTGGCCGAACGCAGCAGATGGATGTTCATGCGCCAGCAGCTCGGCGAACTCATGACCATCCTGCAAACCTGGGCCCAGGCCCGCGCCCCGCTCAGCGCCCTGCCACAGCTCGACGCCTTCCCGTGGCTGCTGCGCTTTTACCAATGCGACCGTCACGGCACCCAGCTGACGCCAAACCTGGAATGGCGACAAAGCGGCTGGGTCGCCGACAATCGCTACCTGGGCCACAACTGGTCGTGGCGCCCGTACTTCTATCACCTGCTGGCCGAAGGCTGGGAAGAACGGCGCCTGACGCTTTCCAACACCTATCGCGACGCCACCAGCAACCAGTATTGCCTGACCGCCGGACAGTTTTTCGATAACGGCGAGCGCCTGCTGCTGATCGACATCGATGCGGCAGGATTGTAGTTGCGCTTGCAGAGGCCAGCCTGAACCGGGAAGCTAGGGAATCAGTCACCAGACGGAGAGAATCAGCCTTGGATTGGCATACCCTGCTCAACCGCGAACGTCTCGGCAAACCCTTGCACAGCCCGCAGGAATTGGGCCGCAGCCCGTTCCATAAAGACCATGACCGCATCATCTTCTCCGGCGCCTTCCGCCGGCTGGGGCGCAAGACCCAAGTGCATCCGGTGTCGAGCAACGACCACATTCACACGCGCCTGACCCACTCGCTGGAAGTCAGTTGTGTCGGCCGCTCGCTGGGCATGCGCGTCGGCGAAACCCTGCGCCGCGCCCTGCCCGAATGGTGCGAACCGAGCGATCTGGGCATGGTGGTTCAATCAGCCTGCCTGGCGCACGACATCGGCAATCCGCCGTTTGGCCATTCCGGTGAAGACGCGATCCGTCACTGGTTCCAGCAGGCTGCCGGGCGCGGATGGCTGGACGCGATGAGCGACGCCGAGCGCGGCGACTTCCTGAATTTCGAAGGCAATGCCCAGGGTTTCCGGGTGCTCACGCAGCTGGAATATCACCAGTTCGACGGCGGGACACGACTCACCTACGCCACACTCGGCACCTATCTGAAGTACCCGTGGACCGCGCGGCACGCTGACTCCCTCGGTTACAAGAAGCACAAATTCGGTTGCTATCAGAGCGAACTGCCGTTGCTGGAGCAGATCGCCCACAAGCTCGGTCTGCCGCAACTCGAAGAGCAACGTTGGGCACGCCATCCGTTGGTGTATCTGATGGAGGCGGCGGACGACATCTGCTACGCCCTGATCGATCTGGAAGATGGCCTGGAAATGGAGCTGCTGGATTATGCCGAAGTCGAGTCGCTGCTGCTCGGTCTGGTCGGCGATGATCTGCCCGAAACCTATCGCCAGCTCGGCCCGCAGGATTCACGCCGGCGCAAACTGGCAATCCTGCGCGGCAAGGCCATCGAACACCTGACCAACGCGGCCGCCCGAGCCTTCGTCGAACAACAGGACGCACTGCTGGCCGGTACGCTGCCGGGGGATCTGGTGGAGCACATGCACGGTCCGGCCAAGCGCTGCGTGTTGAACGCCAAAGACATCGCCCGCAAGAAAATCTTTCAGGACAAGCGCAAGACCCTGCATGAAATTGGCGCTTACACGACCCTGGAGATTTTGCTCAACGCCTTCTGCGGCGCGGCCCTGGAACAGCACAACGGCCGCACGCCGTCGTTCAAGAGCCGCCGGATTCTCGATCTGCTGGGCAACAACGCACCGGATCCGCACGGTCCTCTACATACATCGTTCCTGCGCATGATCGACTTCATCGCCGGCATGACCGACAGCTACGCCAGCGACATGGCGCTGGAAATGACCGGCCGTTCCAGTCACTGACGCCTGCCCCCGCCCAATCTGCAATGGATCGGGCGGGTCTTGTGCAATAACGGCGAAAAGACAGACCTTTCCTTTTTTATATGTTCAAGAAGGCGAAACCGGAAAACCGATAATAGTTTCAGCATCGACCGCACTGCGCCCCCTCCAAACTTAAACAAGAACAACTCTTGAACATCTCACGCCTCTACCTACGTCAAACCTAGTTAACACGTAGTCTGATTCTTCTTTATTTGTAGGACTTCTCCCTGATTGCTGCTGACGGCCTGCCAGTTCATGCGAGCGTTCATTCATCTGAGCTAAGGTTCGCCCTTTATTTGCGCTCGTATGGGATTTGATTATGAACTCCGTTTTATTGTCGACGATCACCCGGTCATCCGCCTTGCCGTTCGAATGCTGCTGGAGCATGAAGGTTATAAAGTCGTCGGAGAAACCGATAACGGTGTCGATGCCATGCAGATGGTTCGCGAATGGATGCCCGACCTGATCATCCTCGACATCAGCATTCCCAAACTCGACGGCCTGGAAGTCCTGTCCCGCTTCAACGCAATGAGTTCGCCATTCAAGACGCTGGTATTGACTGCGCAATGCCCGACCCTGTTCGGCATACGTTGCATGCAGTCAGGTGCCTCGGGTTACGTGTGCAAACAGGAAGACCTGAGCGAACTGGTCAGTGCAATCAAAGCCGTACTGTCCGGTTACAACTACTTTCCCAGCCAGGCCTTGAATCCGGTTCGTCAAGATGATGTGCGCTATGTAGAACTTGAACTTTTCAAATCCGTCAATGACCGGGAACTGATGGTGCTGCAATTATTTGCTCAAGGACGCACCAACAAGGAAATAGCCAAAGGCATGTTTCTCAGCAATAAAACCGTCAGTACTTATAAAAAACGCCTCATGCAAAAACTCAAAGCCAAGTCCCTTGTAGAACTTATCGAAATGGCCAAACGTAACGCACTCGTGTGAGAGCCAACATGCCCAGTCGCTTAAAGAGTTTTCTGATTGCATTGAGTGCATGCCTGTGTATCAGCGCACCTGTCACGGTTGCATCGCTTACCTTCCAGGACTTTGTCCTGCTTGCGCGCTCGACCGACAGATCCATATCGGTCTCGCTCGAGCCCGCGCAGATGGCGTGGCTGCACGCTCGCAATGAGTTGATTCTTGGGGCCTCTGCTCCCGACTATCCGCCCTTCGACATGACCACCAGCGGGCACGACTTCGAGGGATTCACGGCGGACTACGCGGGGCTGGTCGGCCAGGCGACCGGTCTGCCGGTCAAGGTCAGGCGCTTCGCGTCTCGAGAAGCCGCGATTCGGGCATTGATCGACGGCAGCATCGACATGCTCGGCACATCCAACGGCTTCGAAGCGGAAAACCCGGACATCGTGCTGTCCCGCCCCTACGCCGTCGATCAACCGGTGCTGGTGACCCGCGAAGGCGAAACCCGCTCTCTGACCGAAGGCCTGGCCGGTCTGCGGCTGAGCATGCTCTATCACTATCTGCCGCTGGATGAGGTCAAGGCGATGTATCCCAAAGCCCTCATCACGTCCTATCCGTCCTACCAGAACGCAATCAACGCCGTCGCATTCGATCAGGCGGACGTGTTTCTCGGCGACACCATTTCCACGCACTACATGATCAGCAAGGGTTACCTGAACAACATCCGCATGGCCAATTTCGGCAAGCACGAGGCTCACGGGTTCAGCTTCGCCGTGCATCGCAACAACGCACAGCTGGTCAAAATCATCGACACCGTGCTCAAGACTGTCCCTGGCAGCGAGCGCGAAAACATCGCCAAGCGCTGGAGCGTCGGCAGCGACACACTGCTCACAGACCAGAAGCTGCAACTGACCCGACGCGAAGAACAGTGGCTGAAAAGGAATCCGGTGGTAAGTGTGGTCGTCAACGAGGCCTTCGCCCCGCTGACGTTCTTCGACAGTGATGGCAACTTTCGCGGCATCAGTGCCGACCTGCTCGAACTCATCCGCTTGCGCACCGGCCTGCGTTTCGACGTCCGCCGCAGCCGCAACGATGCAGAGATGATCAAGCAGGTTGAAAATCACCAGGCCGACCTTATCGCCGCCCTGCTGCCCACCACTCAGCGCGAGCAAACCCTGACCTTCAGTCGCCCCTACCTGGAAAACTCTTATGTCCTGTTGACCCGAAAAGCGGCCGACAGTCCGACCCACCTGGGTCAGCTCAAACGCAAACGACTGGCGATCGCCCAGGGCAATCCGATGATCGAATACCTGCGGTCCGAATTTCCACGTATCCAACTGATCGAAACACCCGACACCTTCAGTGCCGTGGCGTTACTCGACGCAGGTCAGGTCGAGGGCGCAGTGAACTCGCTGGTCATCGCCAACTACTTCATCACATCCCGCATTTTCGAACAGCCACTGCAGATCACCACCACCATCGGCACACGTCAGGCGGCCTTCTCCCTGGCCACAGCTCGAGACAACACGGAACTGAGCTCGATCATCGACAAGTCGCTGATGAGCATCACCCCCGAAGAACTGGGCATCATCAATGGTCGCTGGCGTGGCTACTCAAGTGTTTCGCAAGGCACATGGCATCAGTACCAGCGCTTTTTTTATCAGGCGATCGGCGGCGCCTGCCTGCTGTTGCTGCTGTCGCTGTTCTGGAATGCCTACATGCGCCGCCAGATCAAACAACGCAAGGCAGCCGAACGAGCCTTGAACGATCAACTGGAATTCATGGGCGCACTGGTCAACGGCACACCCCACCCCATCTACGTGCGTGACCGCCAGGGCGTGCTGAAAAGCTGCAATGACAGCTATCTCCAGGCGTTCAATGCCCGACGCGAAGACGTCATTGGCAAAAGTGTGATGCAGGGGCCATCGAACAATGCTTTCGAAGCCCTGACGTATCAGGCCGACTATCAGCGGGTAATGGCCGAGGGCAAACCGCTGGTGCTCGACCGGCCGCTGCAGATCGGCAACCGGCATCTGACGATCTATCACTGGATCCTGCCGTACCGGGACTCCAGCGGTGAAGTTCAGGGAATCATCGGCGGCTGGATCGACATCAGCGAGCGCCGCGAGCTGCTTGATGAGCTGCGCGCTGCCAAGGAGCAGGCGGACGATGCCAACCGGGCCAAAAGTACGTTTCTGGCGACCATGAGCCACGAGATCCGCACACCGATGAACGCCGTGATCGGCATGCTCGAGTTGACGCTCAAGCGCATGGACCACGCTCACCCGGATCGCTCCGGCATCGAAACGGCCTACCATTCTGCCAAGGATCTGCTGGGCCTGATCGGCGACATCCTGGACATTGCCCGCATCGAGTCCGGGCGGCTGAGTCTGAACCCCGAGCGAATCAACCTGATCGATACCGTCGGTTCTGTGGTCAGAATCTTCGAAGGGCTCGCCCGGCAGAAACACCTTTCACTGGCGATGTCCGTCTCTCCGCCGGAACTGGATGTCGATGTACACCTCGACCCGCTGCGCTTCAAGCAGGTGCTGTCGAACCTGATCAGCAATGCCATCAAGTTCACCGAAGCAGGACACATCAAAATCACGCTGGATGTTCAACCCACCGACGATCCGGAACGCTCGATGGTGCAACTGACCGTACAGGACAGCGGCATCGGGATCACGACGCAGGATCAGTTGCGACTGTTCGAACCCTTCGCCCAGGCCGGCAACGGCGGACAACGAACCGTCAGCGGCGCGGGCCTGGGACTGGTCATCAGCCGCAACCTTTGCGAAATGATGGGAGGAAAACTGCGGTTGAGCAGCTTGCCCGGAGTCGGCACACAGGTCAGTGTCTCGCTACCGATGGCCATCCTGCCTGCGCAAGTGGCGAGAGCAGAAGACGAACCGCAGATTCAGGCATCCCTCATCCCCTTGACGGTTCTGGTGGTCGATGACCATCCGGCCAATCGGCTTCTGATGTGCCAGCAGCTGGAGTACCTCGGGCACCGCTTCAGTATTGCCGAAGATGGCCAGCGCGGACTGGAGCAATGGAAGAACGGCGAATTCGATCTGGTCATTGCCGACTGCAACATGCCCGTCATGAACGGCTATGAGCTGACCCGGGCGATTCGTCAGCACGAAATGCTCACCCGCCGCCCGGCGTGCACGGTGCTGGGGTTCACCGCCAATGCCCAGCCGGAGGAAATCCAGCGCTGCAAACAGGCCGGCATGAACGAGTGCCTGTTCAAACCCCTGAGCCTGAACAGCCTGAGTCAATGGGTCGACAGCGTTAAGCCGTTGTTCCGTGCGCCGGTGTTCAATCTGCAAGGGCTCACGCTGCTGACCGGCGGCAACCCCTCCCAGACTCACCGCCTGCTGGCAGAACTGCTCAACAGCAGTCGTCTTGACCGGCAGGAGTTGCAGGCTGTGTCCCTCACACGGGACCGCCCTGCGCTGGCCGTCATCGCACACAAGATCAAAGGCGCCGCACGCATTGCCCAGGCCACACGTCTGATCGACAGTTGCGATGCACTTGAGCAGGCTTGTCAGCAAGCGCTGCCGGGGGACGAGATCGAGCGTCGCTGTAAGGCCAGCCGCCTTGCCATCCTGGAACTGGAGCAGGCACTGGAACAGCAACTGAACCGGATCAGCCAGAGCAAAGTGACCGGGGCTTAACTATGCTTGGACGCTGAGCGGTGTGCTTACCTACACGGAGAGTCCGCAATGCCCAGCCCACTGCGCCCGGAACAACGCCGGTTCCCGCTGCATGTGCACATCAGCGTCATGTTCACCTTTCTGCTGTTGCTCACCGGGGTGGTGCTGGGTCTGTTCAACTATCGACAGACCACACAGATCATCCTGTCGAGCAGCGAAAAACTGTTCAATCGCATCGAACAGGATGTACGCCTCGATCTGCAAGCCACTTATGCACCGATCCGGCATTTGCTGAGTCTGTTGGCCGACACCCCTGCCGCCCGGTCTTCCGGTCTCGAACCGCGCCTGGCGCTGCTCAAGCCGTTCAGCCAGTCCCTGACGGACAATCCGGATCTGGCCTCGCTGTATCTGGGATATGGCAACGGCGACTTCTTCATGGTTCGTCCTTTGCGCACGCCGGCGCTGAAAAACCTGCTCAAGGCACCCGAGGCAGCGGCTTTTCAGGTCTGGAGCATCGAACACGACGCCAGCGGTCAGGCGCATTCGCAGTCGCTGTTCTTCGATCAGGCCCTGTCCCCGGTCGGCCGGCAGGACAACCCCGACGATCCTTATGATCCCCGCAGCCGGGCGTGGTACATCAACGCGCGGCAGCAGACCGAACAGATCACCACCGAACCCTACGTCTTTTTCTCCACCCGCAACGTCGGCACGACACTGGCTCGACGCAGCGGTGATGACGCGGTGATCGGTGCCGACCTGACCCTCGACGCACTCTCCGCAACCCTGATCAAACACGTGGTGACACCCGCCACGGAAATCGTCCTGTTCGACGCCGACGGCAATGCCGTGGCCTATCCCGACAGCAGCCGGTTGATCGTCGATGACCGAACCGCGCGTCTGGCCAAGGTTGCCGACTTGAGCCCCGCCCTGCATGCCTTGTTTTCCGGTCACCAGGGCAATCGGATCAAGGCCGACGGCCGGCAATGGATCGTCGCCCGCAGCCAGTTGCAGGAAGGTGGACCGAAAGGCTTGCAGATGGCGTTGCTGGTGCCGGAGGACGAGTTGCTGGTCGACGCCTACCGCATGCGCTGGCAAGGCGCGCTGATCACGCTGGCCACCCTTCTGCTGTGCCTGCCGCTGGGCTGGCTGATCTCGCGAATTCTGGTCAAGCCGCTGCATGCGCTGGTCAAGGAGGCCGACGCGATTCGCAGTTTCGATTTCAATTTTCCCGTGACCCGACGTTCGCCGGTGCTGGAGGTCGACCAGTTGAGTCTGTCGATGGCCCGCATGAAAGACACTCTGGCCAGTTTCTTTCGGATCACCGACAGTCTGACCGCCGAAACCCGCTTCGCCCCGCTGCTGCAACGGGTGCTGTTCGAGACCGTGCAGATCGCCCAGGCCCAGGCGGGCCTGATTTATCTGCGCGAAAACGATGGCGATCGCATGGAACCCTGCGGTCTGGTGGTCGACGGCGAGTCCCAAAGCCTGGCCGCGTTCGATATTCAGGGGCACAACCTTGACACCGCTCCGAGTCCCGAATGGTTCCGACAACTGGCGAACGCCAACACGGTCGTGAGCAATCTGGGTTTCGAACAGGCCACCGACCTGCAGAAAGTGCTGCTGGCCATGGAATCGCCGAGGGTTCATCTGATCGGTATCCGCCTGCATAACCGGCACAACGAGACCGTCGGCCTGCTGGTACTGCTGATCAATGACAGCGGTACGGCGAGCGATCTGGAAAAGCTGCGGCCCGATCGCATCGCCTTCCTGCAAGCGGTGTCCGGGGCGGCGGCGGTGAGTATCGAGAGCCAGCGCCTGCAAGCCCGGCAGAAACAATTGCTGGACGCGTTCATTCAGTTGCTGGCCGGCGCCATCGACGCCAAGAGCCCTTATACCGGCGGGCATTGCCAGCGCGTGCCGGAGCTGACGCTGATGCTCGCCCATGCCGCAGCGGCCAGTCAGGCACCGGCGTTCAGTGACTACCAGCCGAACGAAGACGAATGGGAGGCCTTGCATATTGCCGCGTGGCTGCACGATTGCGGCAAGGTCACGACCCCGGAATACGTGGTCGACAAAGCCACCAAACTGGAAACCCTGAACGATCGTCTTCATGAAATCCGCACCCGCTTCGAAGTGCTCAAGCGCGATGCATGGGTCAGCTACTGGCAAGCCGTGGCCATGGGCGGCGATGAACGGCAACTGGCCGAGCTGCGCGACGCAACCCTGACAGCACTGGATGACGATTTTGCATTCGTCGCCCACTGCAATCTGGGCAGTGAAGCGATGGCCGAGGCCGATCTGCAACGTCTGCAACGTATTGCGCAACGTACCTGGACCCGCACGCTGGATGATCGACTGGGCTTGTCGTGGGAAGAGAACCGGCGTCAGGCACGCACCCCGGCACCGACCTTGCCGGTCAGCGAACCGCTGCTGGCGGACAAGCAGGAACATCTGCTGGAACGCGCCGAGGGCGAGCTGATTCCGGAGGACAATCCGTGGGGCTTCAAGCTCGACGTGCCGCCTTACAAATACAATCGCGGCGAGCTCTACAACCTCAGCATTCCTCGGGGCACGCTGACCCGCGAAGAACGTTACATCATCAACCACCACATGGTGCAGACGATCCTGATGCTCAGTCACCTGCCCTTCCCCGGGCATTTGAACAGCGTGGCGGAAATCGCCGGGGGGCATCACGAAAAGATGGATGGCACCGGTTATCCCAAGCGCCTGAAACGCGAAGACATGAGCCTGCCGGCGCGGATGATGGCGATTGCCGACATCTTTGAAGCCCTGACCGCCGCCGACCGCCCGTACAAAAAGGCCAAGTCCCTCAGTGAAGCGCTGGGGATCATGGCCACCATGTGCCGCGAGGCTCACATCGATGCCGAGCTGTTCGGGCTGTTCGTTCGCGATGGCGTGTATCTGCAGTACGCCACGCGTTTTCTCGATCCACGGCAGATCGATGCCGTGGACCCGGCGGCCGTGCTGCTCAAGGCAGGCCTGGCGGCGTGATCAGCAGTCGGTCAGGCGCAGGAAAATCGCCGCCAGCTGTTCGATCCCGGCCTGATCCTCGGCACCGAAACGCGCGAGCTTCGGGCTGTCGAGGTCGAGCACACCGATCAGACGACCGTCCTTGACCAACGGCACAACCAGCTCGCTGTTCGACGCACTGTCGCAGGCGATATGGCCGGGGAACGCGTGAACGTCTTCGACCCGTTGCGTTTGCAGGCTGGCAGCTGCCGCGCCGCACACACCGCGACCGAACGGAATGCGCACGCAGGCGATCTGGCCCTGGAACGGGCCAAGCACCAGCTCTTCGTTGCGATTGAGGTAGAAACCGGCCCAGTTCAGGTCATCGAGCTGGTTGTACAGGAACGCCGAAAACTGCGCGGCGTTGGCGATGAAATCGCGTTCGTCCGCCAGCAGCGACTCCAGTTGCGCGGCCAACATGCCATAGCCTTCGAGGCCCTGGCCGCTCTGTTGCAAATCAATCATGCCTTGTGCTCCAACAATTTCAGTCCCACCCAGTAACGGGCGAATTGGTATGCGCAACGTCCGTTGCGATTGCCACGACCGGTTGCCCAGCGCACGGCGAGGATGTCCAGTTGTTCGTCGCGCTCCCAGCTCAGGCCGGCCTTGGTGGCCAACTGGCCTATCCAGTGCTCGACGACGTTGAGGAAATGTTCCTGGGTAAACGGATAGAACGACAGCCACAGGCCGAAGCGATCCGACAGCGCGATCTTGTCTTCCACCGCCTCGCTCGGATGCAGCTCGCCATCGACGCGCTTCCAGTTTTCGTTGTCGCTTTCCTTTTCCGGCACCAGATGGCGACGGTTGGAGGTGGCGTACAGCAACACGTTGTCCGGCGCCTGTTCGAGCGAGCCGTCGAGCACGCTTTTCAGCACGCGGTAGTCGCCTTCGCCGGACTCGAACGACAAATCGTCGCAGAACAGCACAAAGCGCTGCGGCAGCTTGGCGATCTGCTCCACCACTCGTGGCAGGTCTGCCAGGTGATCGCGCTCGATTTCGATCAGACGCAAACCGGCCGAGGCATGTTCAGCCAGCAGCGCGCGCACCAGCGACGATTTACCGGTGCCGCGCGAACCCCACAGCAGCGCATGGTTGGCCGGCATGCCGTCGAGAAACTGCTGGGTATTTCGGCCCAGTTGCTCCAGCTGCCGGTCGACACCGATCAGGTCCGACAGACGCATGTCGAGGCTGACTTCCAGCGGCAGCAGATAACCGCTGCGACCGTCACGCTGCCAGCGTGCAGCCAGGCAGGTACCCCAGTCGATGACCGGGCGTGGAGCCGGCAGCAGCGGTTCGATCCGCGCCAGAACCGACTCGGCGCGCTCAAGAAAAGCATTCAATCGGGAATCCACGTCTTCTCCTCGGGCTCGTTCACAGTGATGATGGCGGTGCAGCGACGACACACAGCGTTCGAAACCTGTCCCGGCCCTTACTACAAGGCGCTTCGGGAACTCAGGAGTCCGTGCATGATCGACTATGCTTGAGCAGCGAAGGGAAACGGAAGTGGTTCAACACCCCATGGATATCAAATTCACCCACCGGCTGTCGTACAAACAGGCCCGGCTTACCGTGCTGGTCGGGTTCATTCTGGGCACGCTGCTCAGCCTGCTGCAAATCGGCATCGATTATGCCAGTGAAGACGCGTCCATCAACCGTGAAATCCTGTCTTTGCTGGAAATCAGTCACAACCCGGCCTCGCGCATCGCCTACAACATCGATGCCGAACTGGCGCAGGAGCTGACCCTGGGACTGCTGCGCTCGCCGGCCATCATTTCCGCACGCCTGACCGACAACAACCAGACGGTGCTGGCCAACGTCAAACGCCCGGAGCTGCAAAGCGGCTACCGGATGATCAGCGACTTCCTGTTCGGCGCCAAACGCCAGTTCGAAGACCGCCTCTATCTCGATCACTTGCCCAACGAATCCCTCGGCACCCTCAGTCTGGAAGTCGACACCTACGCGTTCGGCAGCCGCTTCCTGCGCCGGGCCGAGGTCACGCTGATCAACGGTTTCGCCCGCAGCCTGATTCTCACCGGGATCCTGCTCGCGCTGTTCTACGTGATGCTGACCAAACCGCTGGTGCGGGTGATCCGCGAACTCAGCAGTCGCGACCCGCGCAGTGCCGAACCGACCACCCTTGAATGTCCAGGCGGACACGCCAATGACGAGATCGGCGTACTGGTCAAGGTGGCCAATCAGCAGTTCGAGAACATCGCCACGGAAATCCAGCAGCGGCGCAATGCGGAAAACCGGCTCACCGATTACCTCGCGCAACTCGAAGACATCGTGTCCGCGCGTACCGCCGAGCTCAAGGCGATCAACGCGCGCCTCAGCCAGTCCAACCGGGAACTGGAAGTGGCCCGCAGCACCGCACTGGACATGGCCGAGGCACGCTCGGCATTTCTCGCCAACATGAGCCACGAGATCCGCACCCCGCTCAACGGCCTGCTGGGGATGATCGCCCTTTCGCTCGACGGCCCGCTCAACCCCGAACAACAGCAACAACTGTCCATCGCTCACGACTCTGGCAAGGTATTGGTGGAGCTGCTCAACGATATTCTCGACCTGTCGAAATTCGATGCCGGGCAACTGGAGCTCGAGCATATTCCGTTCGATCTCGGTTCGCTGATCGAAGACACCGCCAACCTGCTGTCGCAGAACGCGGCGCCGAGTGTCGAGCTGACTTGCCTGATCGATCCGTACTTCCCGGCACTGGTGCTCGGCGATCCGACCCGGGTCAGGCAGATCGTCAGCAATCTGTTGTCCAATGCCCTGAAATTCACTCGCTTCGGCCGAGTCGACGTGCGCTTGTCTACCTGGAAGGACGGTGTCCGGATCGAAGTCTGCGACACCGGCATCGGCATCGCCCAGGAAGCGCAGGTGAAGATTTTCCAGCCGTTCACCCAGGCGGGGGCCGGCATCACCCGCCAGTACGGCGGCACCGGGCTCGGCCTGGCACTGACCCATAACCTGTGCGAAGCCATGCAGGGGCGCCTGACCATCAGTTCCGAAGTGGGTTTCGGCAGTCAGTTCTGCGCCGAACTGCCATTGCCCTGCCACACCCGCGCGGTGATTCCGCCACCGTTGCACGGCAAGGTGCTGGCAATCACCAGCGCGGTCAGCGGGCTGGCAGAGCTGCTGGAAAGTCTGCTGCCGGTCTGGGGGCTGACCTACGAGCAGCGAACCCTCGACGATCCACTGCTTGGCCTGTCCCCCGACGTCATCATCACCGACTGCCCCGAATGCCTGTTCGGCCTGCGCCCGGCGATGACGGCGCCGATTCTGCTGGTAACCGCTTACGGAAGTTTCATGCCGGGTGAGGAAGCCACGGCCCTCGCGCCGTTGCAGCAGCAGGCGCGACCACTGGCCCGCAACGCGCTGTATCAGAATCTGCGCCGGACGCTGTTGCCGGACCTCTCCACCATCGACCGCGCGCGCCTCGAAAGCGTGCCGTCGCAGCGACGCGGTCGGGTGCTGCTGGTGGAGGACAACCCGGTCAACCAGTTGGTGGCCAAGGGCATGCTGGGGAAACTCGGCTGCGAAGTGGTCGTCGCCGCCCATGGTGTGGAAGCGCTGGATCAGCTGGAGCACGACGATTTCGATCTGGTGCTGATGGACTGCAACATGCCTGTGATGGACGGCTACGAAGCCAGTCGCCAGATTCGCCAGAGCGGCCGCTGGCCGCATCTGCCGATTGTCGCCCTGACCGCCAACGCCATGTCCGAGGAACGCGAACGCTGCAGGGCGGCGGGCATGAGCGACTATCTGGCCAAACCGTTTCGCCGTGAAGAGCTGGCGGCGCTGCTGGACCAGTGGATTCCGACTACGACAGTGCCTTGATCTGCCCCAGCAAGTGATCGAGACCGTCACGCAAGACATTGAGCCGGTCCAGATCCACCCCGCTGTCGCACAGCAGCCGTGCTTTCAACGGCCCGACCTGTTCACGCAGCGCTTGCCCCTGAGGTGTGAGGCTCAGATGTACTTCACGCTCGTCCCGGGCCGAGCGCTGACGCTGGACCAGCTGCAGTTGCTCCAGACGCTTTAGCAGCGGCGTCAGCGTGCCGGAATCCAGTGCCAGACGCTCACCCAGCGCCTTGACCGTGGGTTGCTCCGGCATGGTTTGCTGCCATTCCCACAACACCAGCATCGCCAGGTATTGCGGATAGGTCAGACCGAGCTGTTCAAGCATCGGCTTGTAGGCACGAATCACCGCCCGCGAAGCGGCATACAACTTGAAACACAGCTGGCTGTCGAGCTTCAGCGAATCGGCGGACAAGCTGTTCATTTGAGCAGGGCTTCGATCTCGCGGCTCAGATCCTGCGGCTTGGTAGCCGGGGCGAAGCGCTTGACCAACTGGCCGTCCTTGCCGATCAGGAATTTGGTGAAGTTCCACTTGATGCCCTGGGAGCCCAGCACGCCTGGCGCGCGTTTCTTCAATTGCACGAACAGTGGGTGCGCGTCGGCACCGTTGACTTCGATCTTCTTGAACAGCGGGAAGCTGACCCCGTAATTCAGCTCGCAAAACTCGCTGATGGCGCCCTCGTTACCCGGCTCCTGCTTGCCGAACTGATTGCACGGAAAACCCAATACCACCAGGCCCTGATCCTTGTAGGTCTGCCACAGCTCCTCAAGGCCTTTGTACTGCGGGGTGAAACCGCATTTGCTGGCGGTATTGACCACCAGCACTGCCTTGCCGGCGAAGTCGGCGAGGGTCTTTTGCTCGCCTTTGATGGTGGTGCACGGAATGTTCAACAGGTTATCGCTCATGGTGCGCACTCTTGAAAATGGATAGGCGGCAAAATAGCGAGCAATTGAATTGTGTGCAATTTAATTATTCGAAAGGCGACCCGTGGATCGCCCATTTCGGTTACTCGCGCGGCACCAGGTCCAGGCACACCGAGTTGATGCAGTAACGCAGACCGGTCGGCGGCGGGCCGTCAGGGAACACATGGCCCAAGTGCGCATCGCACCTGGCGCATTTCACTTCGGTGCGGATCATGCCGTGGCTGGTGTCACGGATTTCGGTCATGGCGTTGTCGCCGATCGGCGCGTAGAAGCTTGGCCAGCCGCAGCCGGAGTCGAATTTGGTCCTGGAGTCGAACAACGGCTCGTTGCAGCAGATGCAGTGGTAGACGCCATCGGTCTTGGTGGCGTTGTACTTGCCGGAGAACGGCCGCTCGGTGGCGCTCAGGCGGCACACGTTGAACTGCTCGGGGTCGAGCATCGCCCGCCATTCTTCCAGGGTCTTTTCAATCTTTTCCATCATCACACCTCAGCGGCTGAAAAAGCCCGATCTGTACCTTTTCCACGGATCGGGCGGCACGTATGATTGCGCCTCGTCACACGCCAGTCTGGCAGCGGGTTCCTGCGCATTCAAACGGATTGTTGGAAACCGCCGCCCAAGACACCTGCCTGTGTGAAGACGCAGGATTCCCAGCACGGTTGTCCACCCGCCGCCTGGATCGTTCATTTTCGGGATCACATCGCCATGCAGTTCAGCAAATCGAACAAGCTCGCCAACGTCTGCTACGACATTCGCGGCCCGGTGCTCAAGCACGCCAAACGCCTGGAAGAGGAAGGCCATCGCATCCTCAAGCTGAACATCGGCAACCCGGCGCCCTTTGGTTTCGAAGCGCCGGACGAAATTCTCCAGGATGTGATCCGCAACCTGCCGACCGCCCAGGGCTACAGCGATTCCAAAGGCCTGTTCAGCGCGCGCAAGGCGGTGATGCAGTACTACCAGCAGAAACAGGTCGAAGGTGTCGGCATCGAAGATATCTACCTGGGCAACGGCGTGTCCGAGCTGATCGTGATGTCGCTGCAGGCGCTGCTCAACAACGGCGACGAAGTGCTGGTGCCGGCGCCGGACTACCCGCTGTGGACCGCAGCCGTGAGCCTGGCCGGCGGTAACGCGGTGCATTACCTGTGCGACGAAGGTGCCGACTGGTTCCCGGACCTGGCCGACATCAAGGCCAAGATCACCCCGAACACCAAGGCGATGGTGATCATCAACCCGAACAACCCGACCGGCGCGGTGTATTCGAAGGAAGTGCTGCTGGGCATGCTCGAACTGGCCCGCCAGCACAATCTGGTGGTGTTCTCCGACGAGATCTACGACAAGATCCTCTACGACGACGCCGTACACATTTGCACCGCCTCGCTGGCCCCGGACTTGCTGTGCCTGACCTTCAACGGTCTGTCCAAGTCGTATCGCGTGGCGGGTTTCCGTTCCGGCTGGATCGCCATTTCCGGGCCGAAACACAACGCCCACAGCTATATCGAAGGCATCGACATGCTGGCCAACATGCGCCTGTGCGCCAACGTGCCGAGTCAGCATGCGATCCAGACCGCTCTGGGCGGCTATCAGAGCATCAACGATCTGGTACTGCCGCAAGGCCGCCTGCTGGAACAGCGCAACCGGACTTGGGAATTGCTCAACGACATTCCCGGCGTAAGCTGTGTGAAGCCGATGGGCGCGCTGTACGCGTTCCCGAAGATCGACCCGAAAGTCTGCCCGATCCACAACGACGAGAAATTCGTGCTCGACCTGCTGCTCTCCGAGAAGCTGCTGGTGGTGCAAGGCACGGCGTTCAACTGGCCGTGGCCTGACCACTTCCGCGTGGTCACCCTGCCGCGGGTCGATGACCTGGACATGGCCATCGGTCGTATCGGCAACTTCCTCAAGTCCTACCGCCAGTAACCGGCGCTCAGTGCGCAACGGCCCGAACGTTGCGCACTGTCTGATTCAGCAACACTTCTGCTCCACCCCTCCTCCAGCACCTTCTACACTTGCAACTCATATGAATCATGCGTGCCTGAGGCAATGAGACCGGGTGCCGCGTGCCTGTCATCCATAACGGTTTCGGCAGTGGGAAATGTCCCACGCCCGGCGAATCCGGTGTAGGACACAGTTTGAAATAGTCACTCGGTTGAATCGCCAGGTGCCGCACCTTATATACCCCGCAGTACGCTACATCTTTAGCTTGAGGAGATTTCTACAACCATGATGCGCATCCTGCTGTTCTTGGCCACTAACCTGGCGGTCGTGCTGATAGCCAGCATCACCCTGAGCCTTTTCGGCTTCAACGGGTTCATGGCGGCCAACGGGGTTGACCTCAACCTCAATCAGCTGCTGGTTTTCTGTGCAGTCTTTGGTTTCGCCGGTTCCCTGTTCTCGCTGTTCATCTCCAAGTGGATGGCGAAGATGAGCACCAGCACCCAGGTCATCACCCAGCCACGCACTCGCCACGAACAATGGCTGCTGCAAACCGTCGAGCAACTGTCCCGGGAGGCCGGGATCAAGATGCCCGAAGTCGGGATTTTCCCGGCCTACGAAGCCAACGCCTTCGCCACCGGCTGGAACAAGAACGACGCTCTCGTCGCGGTCAGCCAGGGCTTGCTCGAGCGCTTCAAGGAAGACGAAGTGCGGGCCGTGCTGGCCCACGAGATCGGCCACGTGGCCAACGGCGACATGGTCACCCTGGCGCTGATCCAGGGCGTGGTGAACACGTTCGTGATGTTCTTCGCGCGGATCATCGGCAACTTCGTCGACAAGGTGATCTTCAAAAACGAAGAAGGCCAGGGCATGGCCTACTACATCGCGACCATCTTCGCCGAACTGGTACTGGGCATTCTGGCCAGCGCAATCGTGATGTGGTTCTCGCGCAAACGCGAGTTCCGTGCCGACGATGCCGGTGCACGTCTGGCCGGTACGGGCGCAATGATCAACGCCTTGCAACGTCTGCGCGCCGAACAGGGCCTGCCGGTGCACATGCCTGACACCCTGAACGCCTTCGGCATCAACGGTGGTATCAAACAAGGGTTCGCCCGCATGTTCATGAGCCACCCGCCGCTGGAAGAGCGTATCGACGCCCTGCGTCGTCGCGGTTGATCAAACCGGCGCAACCATGAGAAGGCCCGCAGTGATGCGGGCCTTTTTTTGCCTGTCGATTACTGCCCGGAAATCCGGTACACCCGCTCCTCCAGCCGAGTTACGCCGGCCTGCACGAACTTCCAGCTATCACCGAGTACGTCCTGTTCTTCCAGCATCTCGACGCGCCAGACACGGCCCAGCAAACGCTGCACTTCGGCATCGTCCACGGAAAATGGCGGCCCGGGCATCTGCGACTGGTCGTAATCCAGCGTCACCAGCAGCCCTCGGCAAGTCGGCAACAGGCCCTGCAAGTGCGCTGCATAACGTTCGCGCATCGACGGCGGCAAGGCAATCACCGCCGCCCGGTCGTACAAGGCGGTGCAACCGGCCACGTCAGCCGCCGTCAGCAAGAAGAAATCCCCGCACCACAACTCGATCGCGCCGGCGCGATAAATCTTGAAGTCGCCCTGCTCGCTGACCTGCGGCTGCAATTGCTGCTCAAGGAAAAAGTCTTCCACGGCCTTCTCCGACAGCTCGACGCCGAGCACCTGATAGCCACGGCCGGCGAGCCACAGCAGATCCAGGCTTTTCCCACACAACGGCACCAGCACACGTGCCTGCGCCGGGATGGCCAGATCGGGCCAGTGCCGCTGTAAATACGGGTTCACCTCAGGCTGGTGAAAGCCGATCTGGTTCGATTCCCACTTCTTGTGCCAAAACTCCGGCTGCATGCATCCTCCCAAGAATTCGATCAAAAGGCGTTAAAACTTATATTGGAATTAGATCAATGAACTGACTGAAGATGAGCCATCTTAACGCTCAGGAACCCTTCCATGTTTCCCAGCCTGTTTATCTCTCACGGCTCACCTATGCTGGCGCTGGAACCCGGCGCCAGCGGCCCGGCCCTGGCGCGACTGGCAGCCGAACTGCCACGTCCGAAAGCCATCGTCATCGTTTCCGCCCATTGGGAAAGTCATGAACTGCTGGTCAGCAGCCATGCGCAACCGGAAACCTGGCACGACTTCGGCGGTTTTCCCCGCGCGCTGTTTGAAGTGCAGTATCCGGCTCCGGGCAATCCGCAACTGGCCCGCGAGGTCGCCGACTTGCTGACCGCCAACAACCTGCCGGCGCGTCTCGATCCGCAACGACCGTTCGATCACGGCGTGTGGGTGCCACTGTCGCTGATGTATCCGCAGGCGGATATACCGGTGGTTCAGGTTTCCCTGCCCAGCCGAGGTGGCCCGGCGCTGCAGAACCGCGTCGGCCAAGCGCTGGCCAGCCTGCGCGATCAAGGCATTTTGTTGATCGGCTCCGGCAGCATTACCCACAACCTGCGGGAACTGGACTGGCACGCCGGCCCGGAAAGCGTCGAGCCGTGGGCCCGGGAATTTCGTGACTGGATTGTCGACAAGCTTGCGGCCAACGATGAAGCTGCCCTGCACGATTACCGCCAGCAGGCACCGAACGCCGTGCGCAGCCATCCAAGTGATGAACACCTGTTGCCGCTGTACTTCGCCCGAGGTGCCGGCGGTGATTTCAGCATTGCCCATCAAGGCTTCACCATGGGCGCGCTGGGCATGGACATCTACCGCTTCGGCTGATGCCCGAATTGCAGGCAAAAAAAAATCCCCGAACCAGTCGGGGATTTTTTATGTTCGATCAATCAGCCCAAGGGCGGATCAATCTTCGCGGTAGCGACGCAGCTTCAACTGCTTGCCGGCAACGCGAGTGTCCTTCAGCTTGGTCAGGAGTTTGTCCAGACCCTCTTCCGGCAGCTCGACGAGGCTGAAGCTGTCACGCACCTGGATGCGACCGATGGCTTCACGTGCCAGACCACCTTCGTTGAGGATGGCGCCCAGCAGGTTTTTCGCCGCGATACCGTCACGCGCGCCCAGCGCGGTACGGCAACGGGCACGGCCTTCGCCCAAAGGCATTGGCGCACGACGCTCACGATCACCACGGTCCGGACGATCACCGGAACGCTCAGGACGGTCGCCACGTGGCGCGCTGTTCGGCACCAGTGGACGTTCCTTCTCGATCGCTGCCAGGTTCAGCGCCTGACCATTGGTGGCCTTGCGCAGCAGAGCGGCAGCCAGGGCACGCGGGGTGCAACCGATGTCGGCGGTCAGGCGATCCAGCAGATCACCGTGAGTCGATTCGGCGTCAGCCACCAGCGGCGACAGGCTGTTGGTCAGTTTCTTGATGCGGGCATCGAGAACGGCCTGGGCGTCCGGCAGACGCACTTCGGCAACTTTCTGACCGGTTACACGCTCGATCACTTGCAGCATGCGGCGCTCACGTGGCGTCACCAGCAGCAGCGCGCGGCCTTCGCGACCGGCACGGCCGGTACGGCCGATACGGTGCACGTAGGATTCCGGATCGTACGGCATGTCCACGTTGAACACGTGGGTGATGCGCGGAACGTCCAGACCACGGGCGGCAACGTCGGTCGCCACAACGATGTCCAGACGGCCATCCTTCAGCGAGTCGATGACGCGCTCACGCTGGTTCTGGGCGATGTCGCCGTTCAACGCGGCGGCTTTGTAGCCTTTGGCGTCGAGGGCGCTGGCCAGATCCAGGGTCGCTTGCTTGGTGCGCACGAACATGATCAGAGCGTCGAAATCTTCCACTTCCAGCAAGCTGAGAACGGCAGAAGTCTTCTGGTCAGCGTGAACCAACAGGTGAGCCTGTTCGATCGCGGTAACGGTCTGGGTCTTGCTCTGGATCTTCACGTGCTTCGGATCGCGCAGGTGACGCTCGGCGATGGCACGGATCGATTGCGGCAGGGTCGCCGAGAACAATACGGTCTGACGGGTTTCCGGCATGGCCTTGAAGATGACTTCGAGGTCGTCCATGAAGCCCAGTTTGAGCATTTCGTCTGCTTCGTCGAGAACCAGGTGGTTCACGGTCTGCAGCACTTTTTCGTCGCGACGCAGGTGGTCGCACAGACGGCCCGGAGTGGCGACAACAATCTGTGCGCCATTACGGATTGCTTTCAATTGTGGGCCCATCGGCGCACCGCCGTAGACAGCCACAACAGTCACGCCCGGCATTTGCTTGGCGTAGGTTTCGAAAGCGGTTGCAACTTGCAGCGCCAACTCACGAGTTGGGGCCAGGATCAGAGCTTGCGGCTCGCGCTTGGACGGATCAATGCGGTGCAGGATAGGCAGGGCAAAGGCAGCGGTTTTACCGGTACCGGTTTGCGCCTGACCAATCATATCGTGACCGGCGAGGATGATCGGGATCGACTGCTGCTGAATGGCCGAAGGCTCTTCATAGCCGGTAGCGACTACTGCAGCGACAATATTGGGATGAAGTTCAAGAGCGGCGAAGCCGCCGATTTCCTGGGTCATGGGTCTGCCTCTAAGTGCATCCGCAAAGACCCATGCTCCAAAGCTGCACATGCCGTGTTGAGACTCAAGAGTCGCCCTGGCAGCTTTGTCGGCGGGGATTTGCGAAAACGAATGGATGGAAAAGAATCGTCAAGGAAGAGCCCGCAGTGCGGACGTGCAGCCGAAGCTGACTTCGGGGAATTGCGCTACCTAAACGCGGCCCGGTTAAAGGCCGGCGCGCACTATACCGGAATTTGCCCAAAAAGGGAGCTTTTTTTATCGGTGAAATACAGTTGTCACCGCTGTGTAACGGGGTTTTGCGGATAATCGGGCAAAGGTCTATTTTTCAAAGACCCCGGCCCTGCGGGCGATGGCGCTTAAACGATTCACCGACATGCGACATCCGGTCGCTGCACCCTTTCTTCCCCTGCGAGGAAACACCCATGAATCAGTCCTGCCCCGGCCGCGTGAGCCGTGCGCGTGACGGTCACGTGTACTTGATCGGCCTGGACCGCGCCGCCAAGCGCAATGCCTTCGACCTCGACCTGCTCAACGATCTGGCCCTGGCCTACGGTGAATTCGAGGCTGATAAAGAAGCGCGGGTGGCGGTGGTGTTCGGACACGGTGAGCATTTCACCGCCGGGCTCGATCTGGTCAACGCCAGTTCCACCCTCGCCCAGGGCTGGCAGGTACCGCCCGGTGGCTGCGATCCATGGGGCGTGTTCGTCGGCCCCCGGGTCAGCAAACCGGTGATTGTTGCGGCGCAGGGTTATTGCCTGACCATTGGCATCGAATTGATGCTCGCCGCCGACATCAACCTGTGTGCCAGCAACACCCGGTTTGCCCAAATGGAAGTGCAGCGCGGAATCTTCCCGTTCGGGGGTGCGACGCTGCGCTTTCATCAGATCGCCGGTTGGGGCAACGCGATGCGCTGGCTGCTGACCGGCGACGAGTTCGACGCTCATGAGGCCTTGCGCCTGGGGCTGGTGCAGGAAGTCATGGCCAGCGAGGATCTGCTGCCGCGCGCCATCGAACTGGCCGAACGGATTGCCCGGCAGGCGCCGCTTGGCGTACAGGCAACCCTGATGTCGGCGCGTCAGGCGCGCTACGAAGGCGAGACTGCGGCGGCAAAAAGCTTGCCGCCGCTGGTTAAAAAGTTGCTGGCCAGTGAAGACGCCAAGGAAGGTGTGCGCTCGCTGGTGGAGCGGCGACCCGGTGTCTTCAAAGGGATCTGAAATGGGTAGCGGTCATAGCGCCGCCTTCGCGGGCAAGCCCGCTCCGACAGTAACCGCGTCGTTCATAGATCTGTGTACGGCGCTAAAACTGTGGGAGCGGGCTGGGGCCGGGCGGCGATCCGACGAAGGGGCCATCACTGACAACTCAGGTCGCCGGGCGGATGCAATTGATCAACGACTGCAACGAGTATCCCAGCCTCGGCGCCAGCGCTTCAGCTCGCGCGGTAAGTGCCTGCATGTCCAGCACCTGATCGAGATCCGCCGGCACGATGAGAATCACGTTGCCCTCCTTCACCGGCAGTTCCCAGTAATGCCGGTGATAGAGCCCGCGCAGCAGCGCCGCGCCCAAGGGTTTGCCGTCATCGGTGGCCCATTGATTGATCACCAGCCAGCCACCGGGATTCAGACGTTTCTGACAGTCACCGAGGAAATTCCACGCAAGGTGCCCTGCGCCAGGGCCGACATCGGTGTACAGGTCGACGAAGATCAGATCTGCAGGTTCAGCGGTCGGCAGCAGCTCAAGGGCATCACCGACGCGGATGTACAGCCGTGGATCATCATCAAGGCCAAGGTATTCGATGGCCAGGCGCGGTACATCCGGACGCAATTCGATGGCTTCGACATCTTCCAGCGGCAGGAACTTGAGGCAGGCCTGGGTCAGCGTCCCCGCGCCCAAGCCGAGAAACAGCGCACTCTCCGGTTGTTCATGGCACAGCGCACCAATCAGCATCGCCCGGGTGTAGTCGTACTCCAGCCAGCTCGGGTCGGCGGTAAACACGCAGCTTTGCTCGATCGCATCGCCGAACTCCAGAAAGCGGTAGTCGGCCACTTCCAGCACGCGAATCACGCCGAACTCATCCTGTACCTCGGCGAGCAACAGCTCGACGCGCTCCTCAGTCATTTCGTCTCCTGGTGGTCACCGGGCGCGGTGACGCGATGGCACCGCTTTGGTGCCGTGGCAAAGCGGCGATTGTCGGCGAAGCGGCGGGAGCAGGTCACGCACTAATTGCTGCTAACATGGCCGTCCGTGCGTAGAACCTTAGAGACCGTGATGAGCCAACCCTGGAGCCCTGACAGCTGGCGCGCCCTGCCGATCCAGCAACAACCCCAATACCCCGACGCCGCGCATCTGCGCCAGGTCGAGCAGACGCTGGCCAGCTACCCGCCGCTGGTGTTTGCCGGCGAAGCGCGCGAGCTGCGTCGTCAGTTTGCTGAAGTCACCCAGGGCCGGGCGTTCCTGCTGCAGGGCGGCGACTGCGCGGAAAGCTTCGCCGAGTTTTCCGCCGCGAAGATCCGCGACACCTTTAAAGTGTTGCTGCAAATGGCGATCGTCATGACCTTCGCCGCCGGCTGCCCTGTGGTGAAAGTCGGGCGCATGGCCGGTCAGTTCGCCAAGCCGCGCTCGGCCAACGACGAGACCATCGACGGCGTGACTCTGCCGGCCTACCGGGGCGACATCGTCAACGGCATCGGTTTCGACTCCGCCAGCCGCGTACCGGATCCGGAGCGTCTGCTGCAGTCGTATCACCAGTCCACCGCCACTCTCAACCTGCTGCGCGCCTTCGCCCAGGGCGGTTTTGCCGACCTGCATCAGGTGCACAAGTGGAATCTGGACTTCATCGCCAACTCGGCGCTGGCCGAAAAGTACAGCCATCTGGCCGACCGCATCGATGAAACCCTGGCGTTCATGCGCGCCTGCGGCATGGACAGCTCGCCGCAACTGCGCGAAACCAGTTTCTTCACCGCCCACGAAGCCCTGCTGCTGAACTACGAAGAAGCCTTCGTGCGCCGCGACAGCCTGACCAACGATTACTACGATTGCTCGGCGCATATGCTGTGGATCGGCGACCGCACCCGTCAGCTCGACGGTGCCCACGTCGAATTCCTGCGCGGGGTGAACAACCCGATCGGTGTCAAAGTCGGCCCGAGCATGAACCCTGACGATCTGATCCGCCTGATCGACGTGCTCAACCCGGACAACGATCCGGGTCGCCTCAATCTGATCGCGCGGATGGGCGCGAACAAGGTCGGCGATCACCTGCCGGCGCTGATTCGCGCGGTACAGCGTGAAGGCAAGCAGGTGCTGTGGAGCTCCGACCCGATGCACGGCAACACCATCAAGGCCAGCAGCGGCTACAAGACCCGCGACTTCGCGCAGATTCTTGGTGAGGTGAAACAGTTCTTCCAGGTTCACGAAGCGGAGGGCAGCTACGCCGGCGGTATCCACATCGAGATGACCGGGCAAAACGTCACCGAATGCATCGGTGGCGCGCGGCCGATCACTGAAGATGGCTTGTCGGATCGCTATCACACCCATTGCGACCCGCGAATGAATGCCGACCAGTCGCTGGAGCTGGCGTTTCTGATTGCCGAGACGCTGAAACAGGTCCGTCGCTGAGTTCGGAAACCTTCATTGTTTGATCGGGCCTCATCGCGGGCAAGCACGGCTCCCACAGGATCGAATTCGTACATTCAGTTTTTGAACGACTCGGTCACTGTGGGAGCTGGCTTGCCAGCGATGAGGCCGGTTCAGTCGCAGCCGATGTGGACCATAGCCAGCCGAAGCCGCCCCGCACTTTCCCGCTGGCAATTGAGCTGCACCTGCTCAAGCCCCAACCAGTCCGCCATGCGCCGCAAGTTCAGCGCCAGTGCCAGCATCCCTGCATCATCCAGCCCCGTTTCTTCCTCGTGCACCGCATGCACTGCAAGGCGCCCCGCCGCCCGTTCGGCGCGCAGGTCAACCCGCGCCGCAATCCGTTCGTTGTGCAGGAACGGCAGCACGTAATAGCCGTAGACCCGCTTGTCCTGCGGGGTGTAAATCTCCAGCCGATAGCGAAAATCGAACAGTCGCTCGGTCCGGCTGCGTTCCCAGATCAGTGAGTCAAACGGCGACAGCAATGCACTGGCCTCAACCTTGCGCGGAATTTTCGGCTCGGGCAGGCAATAGGCGATTTGCCGCCACCCGGCGACTTCGCAGGTCAGCAATTGCCCGTCCTCGACCAGTTCGGCCAGACGCGGGCGGGCATCAGAGGGATTCAGTCTGAAGTAATCACGCAGGTCTTTTTCCGTGCCGACACCCAGCGCCTGCGCCGCATGCAACAGCAAACCGCGCTGCGCCTCGGCCTCATCGGGCAATGGCTGTTGCAGCACGGAGGCCGGAATCACTCGTTCCGGCAAGTCATACAATCGCTCGAAGCCACGGCGTCCGGCCACGGTGACTTCGCCAGCGGCAAACAGCCATTCCAGCGCATGTTTTTCCGCACTCCAGTCCCACCATGGCCCGGCCTTTTCCTTGCGGGTCGACAGGCTGCCGGCGCCCAGTGCGCCCTGCTCCCGGACCGACGCCAGCACCCGGCGGATGGTGTCCTGTTGCTCACGGCCGAATCGCGCCAGTTGCTGATAAATGTCCTCACCGCGCCTGGCCCGCTGCATGCGCCAGCCCATCAACGGATACATCGACAGCGGCAGCAACGAGGCTTCATGGCCCCAGTATTCAAACAGCGAACGACGCCGCCCCGAACTCCAGGCAGCCTGGTCGAGCAAATCAGCAGAATAGGAACCGAGACGGGAGAACAGCGGAAGGTAGTGCGAGCGCACCACGGCGTTGACGGAGTCGATCTGCAACAGGCCGAGGCGTTCGATCAGCCGGTTGAGGTGCATGGCCTTGACAGCCGGCGGCTGGCGCCCGTGAAACCCTTGGGCAGCCAGCGCCAGACGTCGAGCCTGTTTAAGGGAAAAGGACAATGTCGCGGGCATGTGTACCTCCATGTCTGCTCGCAACCTACCTCACTGCAAAGGGGTTTGTGTAGCAATGGCCTCATCATTTATGCATCGGATCGTCCCAGAACGGCCTTACCGACTCATGTTCGACATCGGCTCGACTGACCCCGATGTCCTTCAGCGCTTCGTCGCTCAGACTGGCAAGCAACTCTCGTTCGCGGTGAAGTTCGTACCAGCGGCTAAACTTGTGCAGCAGATCGGAAATCAGATGGACCGGCACTCTGTCATCGCTCACATACACTTTTTGACCTTTCATCGTGTTGCCCTCCTTTAGGGATGGCTCAAGTCTCGCGCCGGAGCTACGATCAATCCAACGAATGTTTCTGATGGCATGCATCACGGAGATTCATCAATTGTCGGCGTACCCGAGTATCGATACCGATGTCCTGCGCACCTTTGTCGCGATTGCCGATCAAGGCGGTTTTACCCGTGCCGGCGAAATGGTCAACCGCACCCAATCGGCGGTGAGCATGCAGATGAAGCGTCTGGAAGAGGATGTGTTGCAGCGCCAGTTGTTCGAGCGTGACGGGCGCCAGGTGCGCCTGACCGCCGAGGGCCAAGTGTTGCTCGGTTACGCGCGGCGCATCCTGAAATTGCACAGCGAAGTTTTCAACACCCTGCGCGAGCCGCACATGGTCGGCACGGTGCGGATCGGCACGCCGGACGATTACGTGATGCGGTTTCTGCCGGGGATCCTGTCGCGCTTCGCCCAGTTCTATCCGCTGATCCAGATCGAAGTGCATTGCGAGTCGACCAAACAGTTGCTGCAACGCACGGACCTGGATCTGTCGATCGTCACCCGCGAGCCGGGCAACGAGATTGGCCAGTTGCTGCGCAAGGAACGTTTTGTCTGGGCCGAGGCGCAGAATTTCAGCGCCCACGAACAGACGCCGTTGCCGCTGGCGATGTTCAACAGTGATTGTTTCTGTCGCCTGTGGGCCTGCAATGCGCTGGACGCGATGGGCCGCGAATACCGGATTGCCTACAACAGCACCAGCCTGTCGGCGTTGATGGCTGTGGTGAGCGCGGGTCTGGCGATCACCGCGCAGCTGGAAAGCCTGATCACCCCGGACCTGCGCATTCTTGGGGCCGCCGAAAATCTGCCACTGTTGCCCGAGGCCAGCATCATGCTGATCCGCAACCTCAACAATCCCTCGCCGATCACCGAATGCCTGGCCGAGCACATCGTCGAAGGCTTCAAACTTTAAAGGCGAGCATCACCGCGGACAGCACCAGGAACCCGCAGAACAGCCCGCGCAGGAGTTTTTCCGGCATTGCGTGGGCCACTTTCACGCCCCAACTGATGCTGGCCAGCCCGCCAATGGCCAGCGGCAGGCCGATCATCCAGTCCACTTCGTGATGCACCGCGTACGTCACCAGCGTCACGCCGGTGCTCGGCAACGCCAATGCCAGCGACAGCCCCTGAGCGACCACTTGAGTGGTACCGAACAGGCTGGTCAACACCGGCGTCGCCACCACCGCCCCGCCGACGCCGAACAAGCCGCCCATGGCGCCCGACGCCGCGCCGAGCACGCCCAGCCATGGCCACGAATAACGCATCTCGGAAGTCGCTGTCTGACGCGCGCCAAACATGCGCACCAGGTTGTAGGCCGACAACGCTACAAGGAACGCGACAAAGCCGATGCGCATGGTTTGTGCGTCGATGCCCACGGCCCAGATTGAGCCGATCCACGCAAAGCAGAATCCCATCACTGCCAGCGGCAACGCATGGCGGAGTTCGATGCGGTTACGCTGGTGATAACGCCACAGCGCCAGCATCACATTCGGCACCACCATCACCAGCGCCGTGCCTTGGGCGATTTGCTGATCAAGCCCGAACCACACGCCCAGCAGCGGAATGGCAATCAAGCCACCGCCGATGCCGAATATTCCGCCCAAAGTGCCGAGGGCGGCGCCAAATACCAGGTACAGCATAAAATCGATCACAGCGGCATTCCTCATACGTCAGTCAGCGCATCGTACGCAGTCGGTGCTGGCACGGAAACGCATAGCAACGCACAATGGCTTTGCCAAATTCGCATAGGCGCTGAGCTGATCGATGAACCCCAATCAATTGACCGAACAACTTGGACTGTTCCTCGATGTGCTGGAGAGCGGCAGCTTTTCTGCTGCTTCACGGCGACATCCGCTGACGCCCTCGGCCGTCGCCCGGCGCATCGACAGTCTGGAAAGCGCTGTCGGCAGCCAGTTGTTTATCCGCAGTACTCATGCGGTGCGCGCCACGCCCGCCGGTCTTGCGTTTGCCGAACGGGCACGGCGCATCGTGGCGGAGTTGCAACTGGCCCGGGCTGAAGCGGTGTCTCTAAGCAGCGCGCCGGAAGGCTTGATTCGGGTGGATGCGCCGGCGGCATTCGGGCGTCGGCATTTGGCCCCGGTGATTGCCGATTTTCTGGTGCTGTATCCGGGACTCGACGTGCAACTGCATCTGATAGACAGCTTCGTCGACATGGACGGCTCGAACCTGGGCAAGGTCGACCTGGTGCTGCGTGCCGGACAGATGGCCGACACCCGCCTGGTGGCCACGCCATTGGCGAGCATCGTGCGCATTGCCTGCGCCAGCCCCGACTACCTGAAGCGTCGGGGCGTACCGGGCGAGCCCGCGCAATTGAGCGAGCATGACGGCCTCGATTGGGACGGCCTCGCCCCACCTTTCGCCTGGCGTTTCGAGCAGGACGGACAGATGCAATTGCACCGCCCGGCACGGGTGCGCATGAGCGCTAACAACGCCGAGGCTTTAGTCTGCGGCGCACTGGCGGGGCTTGGGATTGCGCATCTGCCGACCTGGCTGGCCAGCGAATACCTGTTGCGTGGCGAGTTGCTGCCGCTGTTCTGTGAAAATGGCCTGCCTACACCGGAAAGCGCCGGCATTTACGCGCTGCGGCTGCAACAGCAGGCCAGCTCCCGCAGCCGCCTGTTGCTGGAATACCTCAAGACCCGGTTCAGCCCAGTGCCGCCGTGGGATCTGGCCCTGCAACGAGAGTTGGGCCGGCACTGACCGATTCGCCACCGGGCACAATTGTCTGGCGCATTAAAGATTCGAGCGCTAGATTCATCGGTATCACCGTTCAAGGCACCGACATGACCAACGACCGCAACACCTCCGATCACTGCGAAGACCTGCTGCTCGATAATCAGGCCTGCTTCGCCCTGCATTCCACTTCGCTGATGATGACCAAGGTCTACAAGCCACTGCTGCAAGCGCTTGGCCTGACCTATCCGCAATACCTGGCGATGATGGTGCTGTGGGAGAAGGATGGTTTGACCGTCGGAGAAATCAGCACGCGCCTGCTGACCGATCCGGGCTCGCTGACCCCGCTGCTCAAGCGTCTGGAGGGTGAAGGTTTGCTGAGCCGTACGCGAAGCCGTGAGGATGAGCGGGTAGTGATCGTTGAACTGACTGCCCAGGGACGCGCCTTGAAAGACAAGGCCCGAACCGTTCCACAATGCATCCTCGGTGCCAGTGGCTTCACGCTGGAGCGTCTGCAAAACCTGCAAGCCGAGTTGCAGGCCTTGCGGGGTCATTTGCAGGACAGCCTCGCTTAAGACCTTCCCTTCCCTACGGGCGCAGCCTTGCGCCTGTAGGCGAATCGCCCCTTCCCGGCTTACCCACGAAAAAAAATTTCCTCTCGCTTACGTTAAAAAAATCTTATATATCAAAAACTTGAGATCACGACTCCACCTGATCCAAGTGCCAATTGCCGATCTTTTCGAAAATTTATCTTGCACGCTAAATATTCGCGCAGTACATTTACTTCGCACCTAGTTAGCGCGCAAACAATTAGCGCAACAAATCACACTTAATGAGGCTCACACCATGCAAACTCTCTACACCGCAATCGCAACTTCCACCGGCGGCCGTGACGGTCGTGCGATCTCCAGCGACAACATCCTCGACGTCAAACTGGCCACCCCGAAAGAACTCGGCGGTGCCGGCGGCGCGGCCACCAACCCTGAGCAACTGTTCGCCGCCGGTTACTCGGCCTGCTTCATCGGCGCGCTGAAATTCGTCGCCAGCCAGACCAAACGCAAAATCCCGGACGACTCGTCGATCACCGCTCACGTCGGCATCGGCCAGATTCCTGGCGGTTTCGGTCTGGACATCGACCTACACATCAGCCTGCCGGGCCTGGAACAGGCTGACGCGCAAAGCCTGGTCGACGCTGCGCACCAGGTCTGCCCGTACTCCAACGCCACTCGCGGCAACGTCGATGTGCGTCTGCACGTCACCGTGTAATCACTGACACTCAGGCCCGTACAGGAAATGAACATGAACACTTTCAGCAAAGTCTTGACCGGTACCCTTCTCGCTCTGTCCATCCACAGCGCATTTGCCGGGGAGGTTGAACACAACACCCAGGCGTTCCTCGATGTGCTGAATGCCGGCACCGGCAAACCGATGGAACAGCTGACACCCAAGGATGCCCGAGCCGTTCTGACCGGCGCACAGTCCGGGGTCAAACTGACGTTGCCCAAGGCGGACGTCAGCGAGAAGACCATCCAGGTCGATGGCCAACCGTTGAGCCTGACCATCGTCCGGCCGGCCGGAGTCAAGGGCGAGCTGCCGGTGTTCATGTTCTTCCACGGCGGTGGCTGGGTGCTGGGGGATTTCCCGACCCACGAACGTCTGGTGCGGGATCTGGTGGTCGGTTCGGGGGCGGCGGCGGTGTTCGTCAACTACACCCCTTCGCCGGAAGCGCATTACCCGGTGGCGATCAACCAGGCTTACGCGGCGACCAAGTGGGTGGCCGAACACGGCAAAGAAATCAACGTCGACGGCAAACGTCTGGCGGTGGCGGGCAACAGTGTTGGCGGCAACATGGCGGCAGTCGTCGCCCTGATGGCCAAAGACAAAGGCACCCCGGCGATCAAATTCCAGGTGCTGCTGTGGCCGGTAACCGATGCCAATTTCGATACGGGTTCGTATAACCAGTATGCCGAGGGGCACTTCCTCACCCGCAACATGATGAAGTGGTTCTGGGACAACTACACCACCGACGCCAACCAGCGTAACGAGATCTACGCCTCGCCGCTGCGGGCCACCACCGCGCAGTTGAAAGGTCTGCCGCCTGCACTGGTACAGACTGCGGGGGCCGACGTACTGCGTGACGAAGGCGAAGCCTACGCCCGTAAACTCGACGAAGCCGGCGTGCCGGTAACCTCGGTACGCTACAACGGCATGATCCACGACTACGGTTTGCTCAACGTGGTCAGCCAGGTGCCGGCGGTGCGTTCGGCGATGCTGCAGGCTTCGGAAGAACTGAAGCAACACCTGAAGAAGTAATTTTCATCAGGTACAAAAAAGCCCGACTCAATGGTCGGGCTTTTTCTTTCCGCAAAAAACAGTGCTTATTTGGCACGGCCTTTGTAGGAACCGCCTTCGCGGGTATCGATCTCGATCATGTCGCCGATTTCGATGAAGTCAGCAACCGACAGCTCGGTACCGTTCTTCAGTTTGGCAGGCTTCATCACCTTGCCGGAAGTGTCACCGCGAGCGGAACCTTCGGTGTAGTCAACCTGACGCACGATGGTGGTCGGCAGCTCTACGGAAACCAGACGGCCTTCGAAGAATACCGCTTCGCAAACGTCGGTCATGCCTTCTTCCACGAATGGCAGAACGCTTTCGATGTCTTCGGCGTTCAGCTCGTACATGGTGTAGTCGGTGGTGTCCATGAACGTGTAGGAGTCACCGCTGATGAAGGACAGGGTCGCTTCTTTACGATCCAGGATCACGTCGTCCAGCTTGTCGTCCGCACCGTAAACGGTTTCGGTCTTGTAACCGGTCAGCAGGTTCTTCAGCTTGGTCTTCATGATCGCGCTGTTACGGCCCGACTTGGTGAATTCAGCTTTCTGAACCAGCCAAGGATCGTTGTCGATACGGATCACGGTACCGGGTTTGAGTTCTTTACCAGTTTTCATTGCGAATATCCGAATTTGGATGGGATTTACAAAAATCTAGGCCGCGTATCATATCCAATTTCGGTAAAACTGTACCAGCGCCGTCGCAAGATCCGCCTGGGAGGCCTGTTCCAGACACCACGCGCGGGCATTTTCCTGCAGTGCAGGCCAGTGTTTTCGGGCCTCGAGCCAGTGATCGCCGATAGGCTGCCCGGCACTCCAGGCACGCCAGAGACCGTTCATCGCCTCGGCAGCTACGGGCGAAAGGCGCTTTGTGTAGAGCGCAAGGAAGGCGTCGAGCTTGTCGAGATGGATGTCTTCGTCCTGCTGATAGATGTGCCACAGCATCGGACGCCCCGCCCATTGCGCCCGGACAAACGAGTCCTCGCCGCGCACCGCATTGAAATCGCAGCACCAGAGCAATTGGTCATATTGATCCTGCCGGACGAACGGCAGCACCTGCACGGTTAGCGACTGGCGAACATGTTTCGACCCGACTGCCAGCGATTCGACTTCGAGCCAGCGCGCGACATCACCGAGAATCCGCCCTTCCGGCACCAGCAGATGAGTGGGCGTCGAGTCAGCGGCGAGTACATCCAGCCAACTGGCGAGTCCGGCATTCTCGTAGGCAAACAGCGAAATCAACTGCGCACCGGGCACAGGAACGATCCCCAGACCGTGCAGGAATTGTCGCTGCGCCTCGGGATCCTGCTGAAACTGCTGGCGCCGCTCCAGCAAACCGCTCTCACGCAACAGGCCACCGGTCCCCGGCTGGAATCCCGGAAAGAAAAAGTACTTCTGCACCGACTTGTACTTCACTGACGGCAGACCGTGGCAACCGACCACCCAGTCTTCGGCACTGAGGTAGTCGAGGTTCATCCACAACGGCGGCTTCTGCCGCGCGGCCATGGCGTCCATGTAGAGACTCGGCAACTGGCAGGCAAACGCGGCGATCACTACGTCGGCGGCGTCCGTTTCCGACCATTCAGCCGGCCAGTGTCGGACTTCGACACCCTGCTGCCTTTGCTGGTCAAGATGGATGTCGATTTCCGGGCAGATGCGCTCGAAGGCGCGCAGGTCATCGACCCACAGTCGCACCGTCATTGCATGTTCACTGACCAGTTGCCGGGCCAGACGCCAGGTCACGCCGATGTCGCCGTAGTTGTCGACGACCGTACAAAAAATGTCCCAGCGGGTTATCGGTTGCGGCATTCAAGGCTCCCGTTGGCAAAAGCGCCGATTGTCCGCATAAATGTCTCCATGCAGAAGAGCCGACGGTAATTAATCTTCGTGCGACAATCGCCACTCGCCCGCATTCATCCGCCAGGAGGCAGCCATGCCCTATCGTCCCAATCCCCGTCGCCCCTTGCCTGTTCAGCTTAGCGCGCTGCAATTGACCGGCAGCATTGCGCTGGGTTTGTGGCTGGGTTTCCTGGCCATTGCGCTGACGTGCTGGCTCGCCTCGTCTCTCTTCAGCCATCAGTTGCAGCCGGTGGCGCAGGCGGTACAACAACTGAGCAAGCCTGCGGTGGCCGCCCAGCCACAGCCAGAACCTGAGCCACAAAACCGCCTGTTCGAGCAGTACGAAGAAAACCTGCGCAAGAACGAACAACAGGCACGCCTGGATCAGGCCCGAGGCAACACACGCAATCTGTCGAATCCCAAATGCCAGTTCTGGCTGCAACAGGATCAGACGGCCCCGAGCGAAAAAAGCCGCGCCAATGTCCTGCAATTCTGCGATTGATCATGAATAAACAGACGGTTCACCAACTGATTCTCGACAGGCTGCGCGTCGACCTCGACATCGCCGAACGCGCGGCGCAAACCGCTTACGAAACTGCGACCCACGAAGAGAACATCGCCGAAAACAAGTACGACACCCTGGGACTTGAGGCTTCGTACCTGGCGGCGGGCCAGGCAAAACGGGTCGAGGAGATTCGTCACTCGCTGGCGCTGTGCCAGAACCTGACGCTGCGTGCATACGACGATCAGCGAGGGATTGAAGTCGGCGCCCTGCTTGGTCTGGAAGACGAAAAAGGTCGCGAGCAATGGCTGTTTCTCGCGCCGGATGCCGCGGGCTTGAAAGTCGACGTGGTGGGTCAGCCGATTACCGTCATCACCCCGCGCTCGCCGCTGGGCAAAAGCCTGCTGGGCAAGTTCGAGGGTGACGAGGTGGAGATTCTGGTGGCAGGCACCCGGCAACAGTTTGCTGTCACCGAGGTGCTGTAGACAGGCGCTTGGTGACAGGGGCTTAGTGGACCGGCAGTTCGACGCCTTCGAACAGCTCTTCCAGTTCCTGCTTGTTGTGGCACTGAATGGCCTTGGCCATGACATCGCGAGTCAGGTGCGGCGCGAATTTTTCAATGAAGTCGCACATGAAGCCGCGCAGGAAAGTGCCACGACGGAAACCGATCTTGGTCACGCTGGACTCGAACAGCTCGCTGGCATCGAGCACCACCAGATCGTTATCGAGTTTGGTGTCGACTGCCATTTTCGCCACGATGCCCACACCCAGCCCCAGGCGCACATAGGTTTTGATGACGTCGGCGTCGGCAGCGGTGAACACCACTTTCGGCGTCAGGCCGCGATGGCTGAAGGCTTCGTCGAGTTTCGAACGGCCGGTGAAACCGAACACGTAAGTCACGATCGGGTATTCGGCCAGCGCTTCGAGGGTCAGCTTCGGCAGCTTGGTCAGCGGGTGGCCCTGAGGCACGACCACGCAACGGTTCCAGCGGTAGCACGGCATCATCACCAGATCGCCGAACAGCTCCAGCGCTTCAGTGGCGATGGCGAAATCGACGGTGCCGTCAGCGGCCATTTCGGCGATCTGCATCGGCGAACCCTGGTGCATGTGCAGCGCCACGTCCGGGTATTGCTTGATGAAGTTGCTGATCACCGGCGGCAGTGCATAACGCGCCTGGGTGTGAGTGGTGGCGATCGACAGGGTGCCCTTCTTCTCGTTGGAGAATTCCTGAGCGATCTGCTTGATGCTTTCGACCTTGCGCAGAATCTCACCGGCAGTGGTGATGATGCGCTCGCCGGCCGGGGTGACGCGGGTCAGGTGCTTGCCGCTGCGGGCGAATACTTCGACGCCCAGTTCGTCTTCCAGCAGACGGATTTGTTTACTGATGCCCGGTTGCGAGGTATAGAGGCTTTGGGCTGTAGCGGAAACGTTGAGGTCGTGGTGCGCCACTTCCCAGATGTAGCGCAATTGTTGAAGCTTCATATGAATCCCTCAAAGCAGGTAGACGCCACGGGCATCAGCGACGATATATAACTATATTAATGGTTTGAATAATAAATCTAGAACTTTTTTATCAAAGGGCCATTATTCCTGCTTCAGCGATCCTCCCGACGCCGACGCTCCACCAACGGCACCAGATAAACCGGCACCTTGGACAATTGCAGCAGCCGTGCTGCCGTTCGCCCCAGGGGTGTCTCCGCCCCGACCCCATGGCTGTGACTCCCTACGATCAGCAAATCGACAGAGAGTTTCTGCACCTGATCGAGAATCACCTGTGACGGATCGCCCTGCAGCACCCGTACTGCGCGTATCCGCTGCAGGTCCTGCTCGCCCTCGTCCCCCAGCTCTTCACGAAAGCTGTCGAGCACCCGTTGCTCGATATTGGCGATAACGGTTTTCAGACCCTGACTGTGGAATTCGTTCAATGCCTGTTCGTCGAGATAGCTCTGCAACACCGATTCGGCAAACAGCCCCATGGGCTCCACCGCGTGCACCACGTACAGATCGGCATTGAACGTTCGTGCCATTGCCAAGGCATGCTGCATCACTAACGGTGCGTACAGACCGAGGTCAGTGGCATACAGCATCGAACGAATCATATGACCTCCTCGCGTGCCAACATGGCGGAGATTTGATTCAGCTTAGCAGTGCCTTCGCGAGTACGACGTGCGACGCAACGTCTTGAACCACGTGCGCTCTAGACCGCCGGTTCGTTGCTGATGCCGTGAGGTACGTGACCGGTTGCCACGACTTCCCGGGCCAACTCGCAGTGGCCGGCCTGATCGTCGAAAAACACGTCGGCGGCGAAGGCTTCGAGGAACGCCGATTTGTTCAAGCCACCGAGAAACAGCGATTCGTCCAGACGAATGTCCCACTCACGCAAGGTGCGAATCACCCGCTCGTGGGCCGGAGCCGAACGCGCAGTGACCAGTGCCGTACGGATCGGGCATTCCTCATCGGAGAATTCGCGCTGCAACAGATTGAGTGCCGCGAGGAAGCCCTTGAACGGACCGCCGCGCAACGGTTCGCGCGCGGATTCACGCTCCTTGGCCTGGAAGGCTTCGAGGCCACCGGATTGATAAACCCGTTCCGACTCGTCGGAAAACAGCACCGCGTCCCCGTCGAAGGCGATGCGCAATTCATCGCTGGCCGCACGGCTGGCGCCGCCGGACAGAATGGTCGCCGCCGCAAAACCGGCATCCAGTGCGGCGCGCACGTCTTCGGCATGGGTGGAGAGAAACAGGTCGCAACCGAAAGCCTTCAGGTACGGATAAGGACTGCGCCCGCCGACAAACGCAGCACGGGAAATCGCCAGGCCGTAATGACCAATGGAATTGAAAACGCGCAGGCCGGTGTCAGCACTGTTGCGCGACACCAGAATCACCTCGACCCGGGCGCGGCCGAGGCGACTGTTGAGGTTGAGCAGTTTTTCCACCAGCGGAAAGGCATCGCCCGGCGCGAGAATTTCGTCTTCGTGATCGATCTGATATTGCCGGTAGGCTTCCACGCCACTCGACTCATACACCTTGTGACTTTCGCTCAGGTCGAACAGGGCACGGGACGAAATCGCCAGCACCAGTTTGTCATCGATATTCTTGGCCATGCCTTTCCCCCCGTGCGACCGGTTTATACGTTGCGCCGATCGATAAAGCTCAATGTGCGATACAACGACTCGATACGCGGCAACTCGCAGCCTGCCGCTTTTGCCGCCGCCAAAGGACGAGCGTAGATCGCCTCCAGTTCCAGTGGTCGCTTGTGCAAAAAGTCGTGGTACATGCTCGGCCAATAGTCGGGCATTTTCTCGGTCATCATGAACAGGTATTCGGCGTAACCGGGCGGCATGTCGTGGCCGCAGGCCCTGGCGCCCTGCACCACTTCAGCCATCAGCGCCTGAATCAATGCGCGGCTGTCAGTGTCGGCCATCAATGGCGTGGTGCCGGCACCGAGCAACACCGAAAGCCCGTTGTAGGGAATGTTCCACACCAGCTTCTGCCAGCGCGCCTGATGCAGGTTCGGCATCGCCTGGGAGTCGAGACCGGCGGCCCGAAACAGGCCGGCGCCCTCCTCGACGATCGCCATGCGCGCCGCTTCATCCGGTGCCGGGCCGCTGTGATAACCGACGTTCACCGCCCCCAGCGCCTGGTGAGTGACCTGCCCCGGCCCTTCACGGTGGACGCAGATCAGGCACAAGCCGCCCAGCAAATGCAGGGAATCGGGCAGCAATGCACGCAAGCTGTCTTCGACATCGAGGCCGTTTTGCAACAACAGCACTTTCGCGTCGGGTTTCGCCGCCTGAATGATCGACGGTGCCAGCCCGGCATTGCTGGTGGTCTTGGCGCCGACCAGCAGCCAGTCGCAGGGCGGCATGTCTTCTGCCGACGAATAGGCCTGCACCGGGTTCAGCGTCAATGCGCCATGCACGGCACTGTCCACTTGCAAGCCGCGCTCGGCGACTGTTGAAAATTCACTGCGCAATAGAAAGTGCACATCGAATCCGGCCCGAGCCAGCATCACTCCGTAAAACCCTCCGATGGCGCCGGTGCCAATGATCCCCACCACCGGTTTGTTGACTGCTCCCATCACGGCAACTCCTCTGCAATTCGACCCAGCGCCTGCGCCACGGCTGCGTTCAGCTCATCGACATTCAGGCGCGTGTGCACTGCCCCAAAAAACTCGCCGTCGCGCACCACAAACAGCGCCGGCAAATGAAAGACCTGATAACGCTCGACCAGTCCGCCGTTGTCACCGGCATCGATCCAGCACACGCGATCGACGGTCAAGTCGAACCCCGGCAACACTTCGCGGGCATAGCGACAACTGGCGCAGCCGACACTGGTGAAGATCACCAGCGAAACGCCGTCCATCGCCAGCAGCCGTTGGTCGGCGTCGAAATCGGTCAGCTGCGATTCGACCACTATACTGGGGGAAACAATGTCAAATGGCCGACACAGGGAGTCTGTGCTCATGGGACGGTTTATTCCTCATCCGGATGATGTGCCCGTTGAATTGACCTTGCTCACACCGGAGTGTATTTCGCGTCAACGGCTGCACACTATCAGCCTCGGCGGCATCGCTTGCAATTACCACCGTGCCTGGCGCCATGGCACCGCCTTGCAGGTACGCATGCCGACCCTCAACGCCGACATCTGTTATCCGGGCTACGTGGCCTGGTGCCTGCGACGTAAAAAAGGCTATCTGGTGGGCATCGCCTTCACCGACGAACAGACGCTGTTCAGTGCGCGAATGGGTGAACAGGTGTGTCAGATCGAACGCTATTGCCGACTCAACGATGCCCACGACGATCTCCAGGATATTCAGGCCCTGGCCCTGCAATGGGTCGAACAACACGCCGACGAGTTCTCTCACGACACCGTTCGCAAAGCTTTTGCGCATCCAGTGCTGGACTGAACAGTTACTTGCCCATTGTCTAGCAGGCGCCTAACGCGATAAGGTTCGGCTCCCCGACGCGCTTAAATCCGCTGTGCTCCGCCGCGCGGGGATCGCTGGCGGCCGGCACCCGTGACCTGACGAGTAAACGATGGCTGATTTACCGATCAACGACCTGAACGTCGCTTCCAACGAGACCCTGATCACTCCTGATCAGCTCAAGCGTGATATCCCTCTGAGCGACGCTGCCCTGCGCACCGTCACCAAGGGTCGCGAAGTCATCCGCAACATTCTCGATGGCACTGACCATCGTCTGTTCGTGGTTATCGGCCCCTGCTCGATCCACGACATCAAGGCTGCCCACGAATATGCCGATCGCCTGAAAGTGCTGGCGGCAGAAGTGTCGGACACCCTGTATCTGGTCATGCGCGTTTACTTCGAGAAGCCACGGACCACCGTCGGCTGGAAAGGCCTGATCAACGACCCATACCTGGATGACTCGTTCAAGATCCAGGACGGTCTGCACATCGGTCGCCAGTTGTTGCTGGACCTGGCCGAGAAAGGCCTGCCGACTGCCACTGAAGCCCTCGACCCGATCTCCCCGCAGTATCTGCAGGACCTGATCAGTTGGTCGGCCATCGGCGCACGGACCACCGAATCCCAGACCCACCGCGAAATGGCTTCCGGCCTGTCCTCGGCGGTCGGTTTCAAGAACGGCACCGACGGCGGCCTGACTGTGGCAATCAACGCCTTGCAGTCGGTTTCCAGCCCGCACCGTTTCCTGGGCATCAACCAGGAAGGTGGCGTGTCGATCGTCACCACCAAGGGCAACGCCTACGGTCACGTGGTGCTGCGCGGTGGTAACGGCAAGCCGAACTACGATTCGGTGAGCGTCGCCCTGTGCGAGCAGGCGCTGAACAAGGCGAAGATCAAGCCGAACATCATGGTCGATTGCAGCCACGCCAACTCCAACAAGGATCCGGCCCTGCAACCGCTGGTGATGGAGAACGTTGCCAACCAGATCCTTGAAGGCAACCAGTCGATCATCGGCCTGATGGTCGAGAGTCATCTGAACTGGGGCTGCCAGGCGATCCCGAAAGACCTCGCCGACCTGCAATACGGCGTGTCGATCACCGATGCGTGCATCGACTGGTCCGCTACCGAAAACACCTTGCGCAGCATGCACGCCAAGCTCAAGGATGTCCTGCCGAAACGTCAGCGCGGCTGACAGCCGTTTCGCAGGCATAAAAAAACGCCGGGCATTGCCCGGCGTTTTTGTGTGTGCGGTGAGGTCAGTCAGATCTTGGCGGTGCGCCGCTGATGACGCTCCATATAACGCTCCACGTAGGAGCACGAAGGAATGACCGTGTAACCCATTTCATCGGCGTACTGCAACGCCCGCTCGGTGAGGGCAGCCGCGATGCCTCGGCCACGCAAGGCGTTGGGCACGAAGGTGCGGTAGATATCCAGGGTCTGTTTCCCCAGATCCATATAGGTCAGGTAGGCACGATGACCGTCCACATTGGTCTCGAACTGATGACCAGCCTGGTCATGGTGGATGGACAACGCCTCGCTCATCACTACTCCTCGCGGGTCTCGAATTCTGACCCCTACCTTACCGATGTTTTCCCGGCGAAGGAACATCTACGCCACCCTGTGCCTGATGGACACCGAGAAGAACTGCACCGATCTCGCGCAACCCGAGCACGTATCAAATAGTAGGCACCATTGGCGAAAATGCTCAAGGTACGCTCGTCTTTACTCAGATCGACGGGGCAATTTCAGTGGACTCAGGTCCGGTTCGGGAGACGATCTTCCCGAGCCGAAAGGCTGAACATCGCCGGATGTTGAGACTTAAGACGAGCCCCCTGTTTTAAAGTCACCTCAACATGGACAAAGATATGCGAGGCGCTGCGCAAATTCGCAACAGAAGTGTGGACGAATCCATATAGACAGACTTTAGCCACTACCTGCAAAACAGCGAAGGGCAACGGGAACTTTTTCTCATTAACTCACTCATCTCGCGGCTTACAGGTGGATATTTTTTATACAGCCCAGTTAAAAGTTGCTCGAAAAAGAATCAACGCCTACAATTTTTTTGCTTCTTGCCTCACGTCAGTTTACTTACTACAAGTAATGGGTAGTATGTACGCCGGCTATTTCCTCAATCGGAGGAGACAGCCACTTAATTGAAAGTCCTTGAAGGGGAACACGATGAACAACGTTCTGAAATTCTCTGCTCTGGCTCTGGCCGCAGTTCTGGCTACCGGTTGCAGCAGCGCATCGAAAGAAACCGAAGCACGTCTGACCGCTACTGAAGACGCAGCTGCTCGCGCCCAGGCTCGTGCAGACGAAGCTTACCGTAAAGCTGATGAAGCTCTGGCTGCTGCTCAAAAAGCACAACAGACTGCTGACGAAGCTAACGAGCGTGCTCTGCGCATGCTGGAAAAAGCTAGCCGCAAGTAATAGTCCTTCGGGATTGTTATCAAGCCGACCCGTTTTTCGGGTCGGCTTTTTTGTGCCTGCGGTTTTCGGCAGGCAACAAAAAACCCGCCGCTGCGCAAGCCTCGGCGGGTTTCATCTTTCAGCTTATTGCTGCAGGTCGATCGGTGCGCTGGAGACCATTGGCGCCGAGGTGTTCGGTGTGCCGATTTCGGTTGGCAGGCCATCTTCGGCCGCCACCACATCACGTACCACATCCCAGTTCATGCGCAGGTTGTTGGTGATGTCTTCGCGCTTGAGCATCGCGTTGATCACGGCGGTGTGCTTGTCGACCACCGACGGGTTGCCCTTGTCGTCGATCGGCGTGTGCGCTTCCAGATAGATCTTGCCGCCACTGCGACCGAACTTGTAAGCGTCGTTGAGGATTCGTACCGAAGTACCCACCGGCACCATGCTGGCCATTTCCAGCACGTTGTTGTTGAACATGCGGAAACAGCCATGGCTGGTACGCATGCCGATACCGAACTTCTTGTTCGAGCCGTGGATCAGGTAGCCCGGCGTGCCCAGAGTGAACTTGAACGGACCCAGTGGATTGTCCGGACCCGCCGGCACCACGTTCGGCAGCGGATCACCATCAGCGGCGTGTTCCGCCTTGATCGAGGCCGGTGGCGTCCAGGTCGGATTCGGTGTCTTGGCAGTGATCGTGGTGTGGGCGATCGGCGAGCCCCAGCCTTCACGACCGATACCCAGCGGGAAGGTGTACACCACGTTCCGGCCTTTCGGGTAGTAGTAGAGGCGGTATTCGGCGAGGTTGATCACAATGCCTTCACGCGGGCCCGGTGGCAGGATGAAGCGGGTCGGAAGAACGATTTCGGTGCCGGCGCCCGGCAGCCAGGCATCGACGCCCGGGTTGGCCGCGACCATTTCCGAATAGCCAAGATCGTAGGTGGTGCCCAGATCGGCAAAGGTGTCTTCGTACTTGGCCTTGATCACCTGCACCTGGCCGATGATGTCTTCACCAGGCGGTGGCAGGGGAAACTCCAGTGCGGCAACGGGACCGGCCACGCACAGGGCGGCAAGAGACAGGCAGCGGGTGACGGCAGGAAAACGCGGCAACATCCGGAGAATCCTTCGCAAGATCGACAAGGGTAATAAGAACGCGATTGTACACCGCGCCCAGAGAATTCGGGGAGATGCGCCGATGGGCTGGCATCACTCTTCACGATTGAAGCTGGCGCTAGCTCCGACTGCATTCGGAGATGGCTGAGCTTAAAGCTCGAAACGCAACTCGGGCCAGATCGGCGAGGTGCCGCGCTTCTGCGATTCGAGGATCGCCCGGCACAGCGAGCACAGGCGCTGATCCTGAAACACCCGGCGATCCACGCTCGACCAGCGCGGTTGCGCCGGCAGCAGACTGCCGCACAGGGTCCGGTCTGCCGAGCCGCCGAGCTCCAGTTGACGGGTCACCAGATGCACCCGCACTTCCTGGCAGGCGAACAGATCCAGCTGTTCGTCAGGCTCGATCAGTTGGTAGGCAAACAGGGACCAGGCAGGACGCGGCATCGGGGGCTCCAAATAAGGGGGCGCCACATTAGCCGAAAGCCTGCCGCTAGAAAAGCCTCATAGCAGCGGTTTTAGCGTCGGCCAGACATTTTCCAGCAACTTGCCCTGAGCCCCGGCTGCCGGGTGCAGACCGTCGGCCTGCATCAGGTCCGGATGCCCGCCCACGCCGTCGAGGAAAAATGGCACCAGCGGGATTTTTTTCTCCTCGGCGAGTTTGCCGTAAACCTCGGCAAAGGCATCGGTGTAGCGCTTGCCGTAGTTGGGCGGCAATTGCATGCCAAGCAACAGCACCTTGGCACCGCTCTGCCGGGAGCTGTCGATCATCGAAGCAAGATTTTGTTGCAATTGCGTGGGCGGCATTCCGCGCAGGCCATCGTTGCCGCCCAATTCGAGGATCACCAGTTCCGGTTTGTGCTCTGCAAGCAGCGCAGGCAGCCGCGCCTGGCCTCCAGAACTGGTGTCGCCACTGATGGACGCATTGACCACTTTGTCGTCAAACCCTTCGGTCTTGAGCCGCTGTTCGAGCAACGACACCCACCCCAGCCGGGTATCCAGTCCGAAACCGGCGCTGATACTATCGCCAACGATCAGGACTGTACCCGCCGCTGCGTTCTGGGCCATGCACATCAGGGCCAGGCCAGCACTCAAAAACCACACACGCATCGGATTCTCCATGGGCGCAAGCATTCTCACCGCGAAGAACCTTAGCAAAGTGGTTCCCAGCGCGGAAGGTGAACTGACCATCCTGCACGAACTCAGCCTGGAACTGAACAAGGGCGATAGCCTGGCCATCGTCGGCGCGTCCGGTTCCGGTAAATCCACCCTGCTGGGTCTGCTTGCCGGCCTCGACCTGCCGAGCAGCGGCGAAGTGACTCTCGCCGGGCAAGGCCTGAGCAATCTCGACGAAGACCAGCGCGCGCGCATTCGTGCCGAGCATGTGGGTTTCGTCTTTCAGTCGTTCCAGTTGCTCGACAGCCTCAACGCGCTGGAAAACGTCATGCTGCCGCTGGAGCTCGACGGCCGCAAAGACGCCAGAAGCCGCGCCACCGAACTGCTGCAACGGGTCGGCCTCGGCCAGCGCCTGACTCACTCGCCGCGCCAACTCTCCGGGGGTGAGCAGCAACGCGTTGCAATTGCCCGGGCCTTCGCCGCCGAGCCGGACGTGCTGTTCGCCGACGAACCCACCGGCAACCTCGACAGTCACACCGGCGAGCGCATCAGTGACTTGCTGTTCGAATTGAACAAGGAACGCGGCACCACCCTGGTGCTGGTGACCCACGACGAACGCCTGGCCCATCGGTGCCGGCGCCTGATCCGTCTTGAAGCCGGCCTGTTGGTCGCCCCTCTGGAGCCTTGATGGCACGTCTGCCGCTGTTGCGTCTGTTCAGTCTCGCCCTGCGCCAACTGATGCGCGATGCCCGCGCCGGTGAACTGCGGGTGCTGTTTTTCGCCTTGGTCGTGGCGGTGGCGGCGAGTACCGCGATCGGTTATTTCGGCGCCCGCCTCAACGGCGCAATGATGCTGCGCGCCACCGAGTTTCTCGGCGCCGACCTGTCGCTCGAAGGCAGCTCGCCAGCCCGACCGGAGCAGATCCGGAGCGGCACCGAGCTGCGGCTGGACCATGCGCAGGTGGTGGAGTTTTCCAGCGTCATCGCTACGGACAACGGCATTCAGCTCTCCAGCATCAAAGCTGTCGACCGCGCCTATCCGCTGCGCGGCGAGCTGAAAAGCGCCCCCGCCCCTTACGCGACGGAAGAAGCCGGAGGCGAGCCGCAGCCCGGTGAAGCCTGGGTCGAAGCACGCCTGCTGACGGCGCTGGACCTGAAAATCGGCGACAGTATCGACGTCGGCATGAAGACATTGAAACTGACGCGAGTGCTGACCTACGAGCCCGATCGCGCGGGCAACTTCTACAGCCTCACACCACGCGTAATGATCAACCTTGACGACCTCGCCGCGACCGGCGTGGTGCAACCCGGCAGCCGGGTGAGCTATCGCGAACTCTGGCGCGGTGAGCCGCAAGCGCTGGAAACCTATCGTCAACTGATCAAACCGGGCCTCGCCGCCAACCAGCGGATTCAGGATGCCCGCGACGGCAACCGACAGATCGGCGGCGCACTGGGCAAGGCCGAACGTTATCTGAACATGGCCAGTCTGGTCGCCGTGCTTCTGGCGGGGGTGGCGGTGGCGTTGTCGGCCAACCGCTTTGCCAGTCGACGTTTCGATGCCAGCGCCCTGCTGCGTTGCCTGGGCTTGTCGCGCCGGGAAACCCTGGTGCTGTTCAGTCTGCAACTGACAGTGCTCGGCCTGCTCGCCAGCCTCAGCGGCGCCCTGCTCGGCTGGCTCGCACAATTGGGATTGTTCGCGCTTTTGCATGATCTGCTGCCGACCGACGTACCGCCGGGTGGCTTGCTGCCGGCGCTCGCCGGAATCGGCACCGGACTGGTCGCCCTGGCAGGTTTCGCCCTGCCACCGCTCGCCGCACTGGGCCGCGTGCCGCCATTGCGGGTATTGCGCCGGGACATGCTGCCGATTCCGTCGAGTACCTGGATGGTCTATGGCGCGGCACTCGGCGCGCTTGGGCTGATCATGTGGCGCCTGAGTCTGGACCTGCTGCTGACATTCGCCCTGCTTGGCGGTGGCGTGGTGGCCGCGCTGGTGCTCGGCGGCTTGCTGCTGTTGCTGCTGCAGAGTCTGCGTCGCCTGCTCGCACGCGCGTCCCTGCCGTGGCGGCTTGGTCTGGGTCAGTTGTTGCGCCATCCTTTGGCGGCGGCTGGCCAGTCATTGGCCTTCGGGCTGATTCTGTTGTCCATGGCTTTGATTGCACTGCTGCGCGGCGAACTGCTCGACACTTGGCAAAACCAGTTGCCGAAAAACGCACCCAACTACTTCGCTCTGAACATCCTGCCGGCGGACAAACAGGCCTTCACCGATCACCTGATCAATGTCTCGGCCCAGGCCGCGCCGTTGTATCCGGTGGTGCCGGGACGGCTGATCAGCATCAATGGCGAGGCGGTGCAGCAGATCGTCAGCAAGGATTCGGCCGGCGACCGTGCCATCCAGCGCGACCTGAGCCTGACCTGGGCGGCCGACCTGCCGGCGGGCAATAAAATCACCGCCGGCTCGTGGTGGACCGGTCAACCTTCGGATGACGTTCCGGGCGTTTCGGTCGAAGGCAAAGTGGCCGAAAGCCTGAAACTCAAACTGGGCGATCACATGGTGTTCAGCGTCGGCGGGGTCAATCGCGAGGCGAAGGTCACCAGTCTGCGGGAGATCAACTGGGACAACTTCCAGCCGAACTTCTTCATGATCTTCCAGCCCGGCACCTTGAAGGATCTGCCGGCGACTTACCTGACCAGCTTCTATCTGGCGCCCGGCCACGATCAGCAGATTGTCGAGTTGTCGCGAGCGTTTCCGGCGGTGACCATCCTGCAGGTCGAAGCCTTGCTCGAACAGCTGCGCAGCATCCTCGCCCAAGTCACCCTGGCGGTGGAGTATGTGCTGTTGTTTGTGTTGGCGGCGGGGATGGCGGTGCTGTTTTCAGGGTTGCAGGCAACGCTGGATGAACGCATTCGCCAGGGGGCGCTTTTGCGTGCGCTGGGTGCCGAGCGGCAGTTGTTGATCAAGGCGCGACGGATCGAGTTCGGCTTGCTCGGCGCGGTCAGCGGATTGCTCGCGGCCATCGGTTCGGAAGTGGTGAGCCTGGTGCTGTATCGCTTCGCCTTCGATCTGCCTTGGCATCCCCATCCGTGGTTGCTGCTGTTGCCGTTGATCGGCGCGGCGCTGATTGGTGGCGCCGGGGTGTTCGGCACACGGCGTGCGCTCAACGCCAGCCCGCTGACAGTGTTGCGTGAGGGTTGATAGACTCCAGCCGTCTCCCTCAAAAGAACTTGCCATGAGCCGTTATCGCCCTCCCCGCACCGCTGGCACCGCGCTGATCACCCCTGAGGGTGAAGCGCGGATGCGGGCCGAATTCCATGAGCTGTGGCATGTGCGCCGTCCGCAAGTGACGCAATCGGTCAGCGAGGCAGCGGCTCAGGGTGATCGTTCGGAAAATGCCGAGTACACCTACGGCAAGAAAATGCTGCGCGAGATCGACAGTCGCGTGCGTTTTCTCACCAAACGCCTTGAAGCGCTCAAAGTGGTCAGCGAAAAACCGAGTGATCCGAACAAGGTCTATTTCGGCGCCTGGGTGACCATCGAAGACGAGGACGGCAAACAGTCGCGCTATCGCATCGTCGGCCCGGACGAACTGGACCTGAAACTCGGCCTGATCAGCATCGACTCACCACTGGCCCGCGCCCTCATCGGCAAGGCGCTGGATGCGGAAGTGCGGGTACAGACGCCGACCGGCGAACAGTTCGTCTACATCGTGGCGATCGAATATCCCTGACGCTCAGCGCCGGGTAATCAGGCCCTGGCGTGCGACGCGGGTCAGTTGGCGAATCATTTCCGGCGCTTCTTCAAGACTCGGAGCCTGAATGACGGCCAGATCGAAGCTGTCATCGGCAAAACGCGCCAGCGACTCACCGTCTTCGACAAACTGGATCAGAAATGCGGCAGGACCGCCGCTGCGACGTGGCCAGCCATCGAGATAACGCAACAGCGTCGGCTGATGTTTGCCGCCAAGCAGGATTTTCGGATTGCGCTGGGTGATGTGTGCCGTGATCGGCGCGGGACGTGCTGGAGGGCGTAGTGCATTCATCGTGTCGTGTCTCTGCCTCAAAAGTCTGCATGGCAGGTGAGAGGCAACACCGAACCAGCGCTTTAGCGGTATTTCGAAGCCCTGTTCCGGCTTCTGACGGCAACTGAAGAATAGTCACCTGGCGCCCCGCAAGTAGCTGTTTAAATCGGCGCATGAGCGGCATCCTAGAGAACGTGACCGGCCAGTGTCAAGAATCAGCCGCAACAAAAAAGGCCCGCATAATGCGGGCCTTTTGCTTGAGCCAGAGCCTTCAACCGGCGATGGCGCGATCCACCGAGAGCTTGCCGGCACCTTCGATCAGTACCGCGAGGCTGCCACCGAGCAGAGCCAGGGCGAACTCGTAACCATTGTTGGCCATGAACAGACCGTTGCTGATGTGCACAGTGAAAATGGCCACCAGCGACAGGAAGGTCAGACCCAGTGCCGCCGGGCGCACCAGCAGGCCGATGATCAGCGCCAGACCGGCGAAGAACTCGGTGCCGCCGGCCAGTGTGGCCATCAGATAACCCGGGGTCAGACCGATGCTTTCCATGTATTGCGCGGTGCCTGCCAGACCGTAGCCACCGAACAGACCAAAGAGTTTCTGCGAGCCGTGGGCGGCGAAGATCACGCCGACGGCAATGCGCAGAAGGGTCAGACCGTAGCCGGCGCGGGTGAACAGGACCTTGTTGATCAGAGAGCTCATGTTGCGTTTCCTTGTGGTCAGAAGTGCTTGTTGGTTGGCCGCTATATTAATCAGTTAATTTCATGTTAAAAGCGCAAAAAATCCGCCATAACAATCAACTTATTAGATCATTTGCGTGAGACCACTTTTTGCCCTGCGGGCTCCAACGACTCCCGCTCCCGGTCGAACGCCAAGTAATACTTGTTCACGCTATTAACATAGCTGACGGCTCCCATTCCCACCTGCTCCATGGCGATGCGCTCGACCTGGAAGAACCATTGGTTGGGATTCAGGCCGCGACGCCGCGCTTCTGCACGCATGCCTTGCACCCGCTCCGGCCCGATGTTGTAGGCGGCCAGAGTGAACGCCATGCGCTCGCGCTCGTTGAGTTTCGGGCTATTGAAGAACTTGCGGCGGATCATCGCCAGGTACTTGGCCCCGGCCTGCACATTCGCATCGAGATTCTGGATATTGTTGACGCCGACCCGCTGCGCAGCGGACGGCGTGATCTGCATCAACCCGGTTGGCCCGCCGCCGCTGCGCGCGCTGGGTTGCAGCGCAGACTCCTTGAAGGCCAGCGCCGCCAGGTTGAGCCAGTCCATATTTTGCGCTTCGGCGTGTTTCTGCAGCGTCGGGCGCAGTTTTTCCAGTCGCTGACGGTCAGCCTTGGCCAACGGATAGTGCACTTGATAGAGGCGGCGGTAGATCCGCAGGAATGCCGCATCTTCGTTCGACGGTTTTTTGTAGCCGGTCAGGAAGCGGTCGATGCTGGCCCGTAACATCGAGGCATCGCGGCGCACGAACCAGTATTCCTCGCCCGGTTCGCTGATCATCACCTGCCGGTCGAAACGCAGCTTGGGCAGGATCTTGCCCCAACGCTCGGCAATCGGTTGCTCGACGATGGTCAGGTGGAAGATACCGCCCTGGACCATTTCCAGCACATCTTCGACCGCCAGCGTCGGATCGACCCATTCGATCTTGATCGGCGCCAGTTTGTGTAGCGCCAGCTTCTGGTTGAGCTGACTCACCGCCTCCCCTGCCGCACTGCCGGTGGGCAATGCCAGGGTTTTGCCGGCCAGTTGTTCGACCTTGGTGTAGCGCTTCTCGCCCTTGATGCCGACCAACACCAGCGGCACGTTGCTGGCAATCGGCTCGCTGCTTGCGACCGCGTGGCCCGGTTGCAACTCGAGCAGTTCGCCCGGCGCAACAAGATCACCTTCGCCGCGCTGCAACGCGCCGAGCAATTGGTCCTTGGCTTTGGGGATGATCTTGAGGGTGACTTCCTGGCCGTCGCGGGCGTGGCCGTTGAGGTACTGCTCGAAGGCACGCAGACGGTGGTATTCGACGCCGATGGCCTGACCCTGGACTTCGCCAGAGCTGTTGCGGCTCTGGTTGACCAGCACCCGCAGGACGCGGCTGCTGCGGATCTCGGTCAGGTCGCGGACCTTGGCGGTCGGCACGGCTTGCAGCGGCCCGGGCAGCCGCGCGACCGCCGTCATCGGCAGCAGCAACGAACCACACAGCAGGAGCAAAACCGACGGACGAACCATCCACTCTCCGGAAAGAATACGGGCGTTTTCACCGCTGAACGGTCGCAAAACACCGACGAAAACAGAGCGCCTGGAGCGCTGATAAAGTGCGAGAGACTGGCACAGTGATAGCAATGCTGTCACACCTGCCTGCCTCGCGGCCTCAACAGACAGCCATAAGCCGTTGTAGTTCTTGGCTTTTCTTATAAATCTACAGCTCTGATATGCTTTCCGGCCTTCGGCCCGAGGTAGCACCATGCAACTCATCGATATCGGCGTCAACCTGACCAACCCCAGTTTCGCCGACAAACACCAGGCCGTGCTCGACCGCGCCTACGCTGCCGGGGTCTGCCAACTGGTGCTGACCGGCACCAGCGTCGAGGGCAGCGAACAGGCGCTGGAACTGTGCCAGCAACTGGATCCGGACGGCCAGCGACTGTTCGCCACCGCCGGCATTCACCCGCATTCGGCCAGCGACTGGAATGCCGACAGCGCACGGCGTCTGCGCAGCCTGCTGCAAGAATCGAACGTAGTGGCGGTGGGCGAGTGCGGGCTGGATTTCAACCGTGATTTCTCGCCGCGCCCGCAGCAGGAAAAAGTCCTCGAAGAACATCTGGCGCTGGCGGCCGAACTGCAATTGCCGGTGTTCCTGCACGAACGTGATGCGAACCAGCGCCTGCTGGAAATCCTCCGAGACTTTCGCGACAGATTGCCCGCCGCCGTGGTGCATTGCTTCACAGGTGAGCAGAAAGCGTTGTTCAGTTACCTCGACCTGGATCTGCACATCGGCATCACCGGCTGGATCTGCGATGAGCGTCGCGGCACTCATTTGCATCCGCTGGTGAAGGAGATCAAACGCGGTCGCCTGATGCTGGAAAGCGATGCGCCGTACCTGCTGCCACGCACATTGCGGCCAAAACCGAAGAACGGTCGCAACGAGCCGGCGTATCTGACCGAAGTGCTGCGTGAAGTGGCCTTGCATCGAGGCGAGACCGAGGAAGATCTGGCGGCCCACACCACCGCCTGCGCGCGGGCGTTTTACGGTCTACCTACCCTGCCCTAGCCGGGGCGAATGCATCACTTGTTGATGCACATCAAAATCCGGGCACCTGGGTAGCGGCACAATAATGGCACCTTGCCAAAACTGTTTCCGCTATCAGAGAAGACCTCCATGGGTGCCTGGCTTAGCAATATCTCGCTGAAATACAAATTCTGGGCGGTCAACGCGGTCGCCTTTGTCACCACCCTGTTGCTGGTGCTGTACGCCGTACAGCTCGAACAACAGGCCCGCAGTCACGCCGCGCAAACCTCGGCCCAGGCCCAGGCACAGTTGCTCAAGGCCTGGCCGGCCGGGCAGGCGCTGCCCAAATCCGATCAAGTGCTGACGTTCAAACGCGGCGAAGCACCGCGCCTCAACGATCAGCCGTTGCTGGAGATCACCGACACCAACGGCTGGATCGAGATCAGTCACTTGCCGTTGTTCGGCGAAAACCCGCTGCTCGGCGCGGAGGTATTCAGCCGTGCCGATGGCCAGCAGGTCGCCGTGATCGCCTGCGCGCCCAGCCTCAGTCAAGTGTTCAGCGAGCGCTTCGCCAACTATGCGGTGGCGGTGCTCATCCTGATGCTGGCGATGCTTGGCGCTTCACAGTTGCTGATCCGCTTTCTGCTCAGCCAGCTCAACACCCTCAAGGACGTAATGCTGCACGTGGAGAAAACCGGCGACCTCGCCGCTCGGGTGCCGCTGGCCTGCAAGGATGAAGTCGGGCAGATGGCCAATGCGTTCAACGCGATGCAGGCCGGTTATCAGCGGGTGGTCACCACCGTGGCCAACACCGCGCGGCAACTGGATATCGGCGCCGCGCGACTGGCGTCGAGCATGAACGAAGTGCGCCACGGCATGCTCGGCCAGCAGAGTGAAACCGATCAGGCCGCCACGGCGATCAACGAAATGACCGCCACCGTCTACCACATCGCTCAGCACGCCGGCGCCACGCGCGACCTGTCGCAGACCGCCGACGGCCTGGCCGGCAGCGGTCAGCAAGTGGTGAGCCGAGTGCAGACGTCGATTGCCGGGCTGTCCAGCGGCGTGCAGCAGACCGCCGAGATGATTCAGCGCCTGGCCGAGGACAGCCAGAAGATCAATGGCGTGGTCAGCGTGATTCACAGCATCGCCGAACAGACCAACCTGCTGGCACTCAACGCCGCCATCGAAGCGGCCCGAGCCGGGGAAATGGGCCGCGGGTTCGCGGTGGTCGCCGACGAGGTGCGCAACCTCGCCAAACGCGTGCAGACCTCCACCGATGAAATCACCACCATGGTGTCAGCGTTGCAGGCCGGCACCCGTGACGCGGTGGACTTCATGCAGGAGAGTTCGTACAAGGCCGACGACTGCGTGCAGCAGGCGCAAGAGGCCGGCGAAGCGCTGGCGGAAATCACGGGGGCGGTGGCGCAGATGCGTGAGAGCAACACGCAGATTGCGGTGGCGGCAGAACAGCAAAGTCAGGTTGCCGAAGAGATGAATCGCGCCGTGGTGAGCATTCGCGATGTCACCGAGAACACTGTGCAGCAGACCGTGGATTCGGCGACCACCAGTAACGAGTTGGCGACGCTGGCCGGGGAACTGAACAAGGCGATCGGTCAGCTCAAGCTCTAGGGCGCAACATCAAAAATGGCCATTGTCCCTATTACTTCAATAGCCAACCTTGATTCGCCGCTCTGGCTGCCCGGGCCTATTCTTCAACCATGTACTGAACATGGATCGAGGAGCAGCAACATGGGCAAACGTCACCCCAACCTTCCCGCGTGGCAATGGCGCGCATATCCGAACAACCATCAGCATCCGACCAATCTGGTGCTGCACCTGATTGCCGTGCCGCTGTTCATCGTCGCGTTTCTGTTGATCGTCTCCGGTGTGTTCAGCCTGAGTCTGGCCAGTGTGGCGATCGGCGTGATTGGTATCATCGCGGCGCTGGGTCTGCAGCGCCACGGTCACAGCCTGGAGGCGCAAGCCTCCGAGCCGTTCAGTGATCGCAAGGACGCCGTCTCGCGTCTGCTGGTCGAGCAGTTTCTGACGTTTCCGCGGTTCTTCCTCAGTGGCGGCTGGTACCGGGCCTGGCGTGAGCGTCACCGCCGCCATTGAGTCAGGCGAAGATCGTCACCGTCTGCCGGCTCATGGCAATCAGTTCACCCTGCGCGCTCCACAGCTTGGCGGCGACATGGCCGTAACCGTCGGCCGCATACTCGATGTCCGCCAGGTACTGGCAAAAATCCAGCGTGCTCAAATCCCGTAACGGCTGAACGAATTCGATGGTCCAGGTCAACGTGCTGCCCGGTGCCGGTTTCTTCAGGTACGGCAACAGCGCCGGTGGCCAGGCATCGACCAGCGCAAGCAGGTGCGCCTCGTTGACCGGCTCTTCCTTCACATCCCCGCGCAAGCGCACCCAACCGCCCATCAGCCGCGATTGAATGCCGGTGAACGGCATGCCGCCGACACTCCAGCGCATCGCCAGATGACGCATGAATTCCGGGGTTACGCCTTTGATGTATGGCAGTTCCTGGCAGTCGTCCCAATGTTTCATCTCGGGTGCCGGATAGGCTTCCACCGCCACTTCCGACGGCCGCGAAGCCCCGAAGCTGCCTTGCACCATCGTCACCACCTGACCGTTCTGCACGGCGCGCCCCAGCACCTGACTGACCGCCTTGCCTTCGCGCAGCACTTCGACTTCAAAGCTCACCGGCACTTCGGGCTCGACCGGGCCGACAAAGGTGATCGCCAGCGAACGTACCGGCCGATCAGTCGGTACTCGGGTGCGCATCACTTCAAATTGCAGTGCTGCCACCAACCCGCCAAAACTGGCCCGGCCCTGGCCCCACTCCGCCGGAATCGTTACCTCCGGTTGACGACGGACAGCATCGATCAGATCGCAAAAGCGCATGGAAACCTCGGACACGAAAAAGGGAATGACCGGATCTTAACCAGCGCGGCAGAGCCGCGCAGCGTCCATTCCGGTCAAAGAGACTGACAGATAAGACAGCGGCGCTGCGCGCCAGCGGGTTTCAGGACTTGAAGCAGGCCGCGCTGAGTTTATCCAGTACCCGGTCGGCCTTGATTTCGGCTTTGGCCATGGTCGCCTGCCAGGTGGCGACGCAGGGTCGCAGATCCGGCTCCAGTTCGGCACGCGCCAGCCATTGCCAGCAATCGTGCCAGTCACCGAGGGCACCTTGTGCGGATTTCAGACGGGTTAATGCGGCTTCCGGCAGACGATCGAGTTCCGGGTAAGCCTCGATGCCGTAACGCACGCGCTTGATCAGCAAACGCAGACGATGGCGGTCGTGGGCCGGGTCGTGCAGCGCCACGTCGAGGTTTTTCCATTGTTTGCCCAGACGTTTCTCGATGCGTTTGTCCAGGCGCTTGAGCAATCCCTGGCGCTGGGACGCTCGCAGAAAGCGCGGGAAGGCGTCGAGGATCATCAGCAGCGAAGCCACTTCGGCGCTGGCCGCCAGCGTCGGATACGCCTCGGCCATTTGCGCCATGCGGCGCTGCGCGGCTTCGGGCTGATCATGTTTGATCAGCCAGGCCGCCAGCACTTCGCGGTCGCGCCATGGCGTGGTCAGTTGCCCCACCGCAGCCGCCGCATCTTCCAGTTGCTCGACACCGGGCAAACCGCGCAACGGCCGCAACAGGCTGCGCAAACGGCGCACGGTGGTGCGCAAATCATGCAGCGCCTCAGGGTCGGTCCGCGCAGTCAGACGGGCCTGACAGCCCAGCAGCCGTACTTCCAGGCTCAGGACATGGGCCACCAGCCGATCAACCAACGCAGACATCGCTTGCTCCTGAATTCAATGGCTTTGCACGAGTGTGAACTGGCGCAAGACACCTGCCCTTGCGCCACGTCAGCAGCTTAGCGTCCGGCGCGGGATTCGCGAATGTAGAAACGCGCCTTTTCGGCCTTCTTGGTGCAGCCTTCGAAACCCTCGAATTGCTGCTGAGTCTTGGCCGCCGTCAACAGCGACAACGCCTTGGAATAGCTGACGGTGCCGGCAAACCCTTCGGCCTTCGCCAGGTCCAGTTCATGCCACGCCGCGTCGAGCTGGCTGCCGCAGCTGTCGCGATAAGCGGTCTTGCCGGCGCAACCGGCCAATGCCAGAGCCATCAACGGCACACAGATCCAGGCTTTCATCACTCACACCTCAAAGATAGGTCAACAGTCGTGCAGGTAAGACGGTAAGGCAGCGAAAAAGTGCCTTGTACCCCGCAATTGCACCGCACTGCAAAAGATAGCGCCGACGGGTCATGAAGTATCGAAAAAACGACGCCATGGCCGCCCCGAGCGACCCCGGCGATTGAAGCCCGGCCCTCGATGGGTGCATTGTGGAACCTTGCCGGGAGGAAGACGGATGAAAAAACGTGTCGCACTGGTGCTGGGCTCCGGTGGCGCCCGGGGCTATGCCCATATCGGGGTCATTGAAGAGATCGAACGACGGGGCTATGACATCAGTTGTATTGCCGGCTGTTCAATGGGGGCCGTGGTCGGCGGAATCTACGCCGCCGGCAAGCTCGACGAGTACCGCAACTGGATCGAAAGCCTGGATTACCTCGACGTGCTGCGCCTGGTGGATGTCAGCTTCCGTCTCGGCGCGATCCGTGGCGAGAAAGTCTTCGGCCAGATCCGCAAGATCGTTGGCGAGATCAACATCGAAAACCTGCGCATTCCCTACACGGCGGTGGCCGCCGACCTCACCAATCAGCAGGAAATCTGGTTCCAGGAAGGCTGCCTGCATCAGGCCATGCGCGCCTCGGCAGCGATTCCCAGTCTGTTTACCCCGGTGATGCAAGGCAACCGGATGCTGGTGGACGGCGGCATTCTCAACCCGTTGCCGATCGTGCCGGTGGTGTCGAGCCACTGTGACCTGATCATCGCGGTCAATCTCAACTCGACCAACCAGCGCCATTACAAACTGCCGGTGATCCAACGCCCCGCCGCGTTCCGTACGCGCTTCGACAGCCTGATCAGTTCGCTGGGTTCGAAGATGCCGTTCCGCCGCAAACAGGCCGAGCAACTGCTGATCCTGGAACAGGAAGCGCTGCGTGCCGAAGCGGCGGACATCAATCCTTGGGTCGAAAGCGCCGAGCCGGAAGCCCAGCAACCGGCCGCCGCCCCGGAGCGCGACGGCGCACCCAAGTCCGCCACCGGTTCGTTCATCGTCGATAACGTCGGGCCGGCGTCATTGCTGGACCTGATCAACCAGAGTTTCGAGGTGATGCAGACCTCGCTGGCGCAGTACAAGATCGCCGGGTATCCGCCGGACATCCTGATCAACGTGCCGAAGCGGGTGTGCCGGTTCTTCGAGTTCTACAAGGCGCCCGAATTGATCGCGCTGGGTCGCGAGATCGCCCGGGATACGCTGGATCGCTACGAGAGCGAACAGAACTAAAGGCTGCTCTCGCTCAACAAGCGATAACCGACACCGGCCTCGGTCACGATGAAACGGGGCCGGGTCGGATCGTCCGCCAGTTTCTGTCGCAGATGACCGACCACGATCCGCAGGTAGTGACTGTCCTCGGTGTGAGTCGGGCCCCAGATGTCCTTGAGCAATTGCTGCTGGGTGATCACCCGCCCCGGATGCCGCGCCAGTTGCGCCAACACTGCATATTCCTTGCGGGTCAGGGCGACTTCGACGCCGTCGAGCAACACGCGGCGATATGCCAGGTCCACGGTCAGCGGGCCGAAATTCAACGCGGCCTGCTGCGCTTCGCCGGCCGGCGCCTGACGCAGCAACGCGCGCACCCGGGCGAGAAATTCCTGAATGCCGAACGGCTTGGTCACGTAGTCATTGGCGCCGCCATCCAGCGCCTGGACTTTCTGCCCTTCGCTGGCACGCACCGAGAGCACCAGCACCGGCGCCGTGGCCCACTCGCGAAACTCGCGCAGCACTTGCTGGCCGTCCATGTCCGGCAGGCCGAGGTCGAGCACCAGCAGATCGGGTTTGTTCAGCGCCGCCTGGGCCAGGCCCTCGGCGCCGGTGCCGGCCTCCAGCACTTTGTAGCCCTGGGAAGCGAGGCTGATACGCAGGAACTTGCGGATCTGCGGTTCGTCATCGATGACCAAAATGGTCGCGGTCTGGCTCATGAATTCACATCAACACAAAAGAGTGGCAAGAGAGTAGCGCAGCGCGGTTCAGGCTTCACCGTCCATCCCCGGTTGCGTCTGCAACGGCAAGTGCAGGGTGATGCAGGTGCCGCGTCCGTCGATGCCGTCGCCGACACTGATCCGCCCGCCATGGGCGCCGACCATACCCTGACAGATCGCCAACCCGAGTCCCGTGCCCTGGCCGCCACGATCACCTCGGGCGGCGGTGTAGAACATGTCGAAAATCTTCGCCCGCTCATCGACGGGAATCCCCGGCCCTTCATCGCTGACCGAGAAAAACACTTCGCTGTCATCCGCCCCGGCGCGCAGTTGCAGACGGCCGTGAGACGGCGAGAAGCGTGCGGCGTTTTCCAGCACGTTCACCAGCGCCTGTTCAATCAACGCGGCATGCACGTACAGCAGCGGCAGTTCGGCTGGCACATCGGTGCTCACCTGCAAAGATGAGAGCACTGCCCGCAGTCGATTGAGCGCACTGCCGACGATGTCCGCCGGCGACACCCAGTCCCGCGCCAACTTCAACGCACCATGCCCGAGACGGGTCATGTCCAGCAGGTTCTGAATGTAGCGATCGAGACGTTCGGCTTCGTCGCGTGTGCCTTCGAGCAGCTCGCGGCGATCCTCCAGCGGGATCGCTTTGCCGAGGGCCAGCAGGCTGTCGATGCTGCCGCGCATCGAGGTCAGCGGCGTGCGCAGATCGTGGGACACCGAGGCCAGCAAAGCGCTGCGCAGTTGCTCGGTTTCACCGTGCAGGCGCGCGGCTTCCAGATCATCGGCCAATTGCGCCCGGGCCAATGCCTGGGCCAGCGGCTGACTCAACGCGGTCAGCAAACGACGACGCTGGCCGCTCAAGGTCCGGCCCTCTTTGGCGCACACCCCGAGCAGCGCCAGCGGTCCGTCCTCCACCGACAGCGGCCACCACCACCAGCGACCGAACGGCAACGTGCCGGTGCCCATGCCCGCCGGTTGATCGTGTTGCCAGGCCCAGTCGGCGGCGGCGCGTTCGGATTCGGTGAACTGCAACGGCCCGCCGGTTTCGACTTTCCAGCCACCCTGCCCGTCACGATTTAGCAGGCACAGTTGCAGATCGCTCCAGCCATTGAGGTGTTGCGCGGCGGCGCTGACCACGGCCTGACGGTCGGTGGCGGCGGTGAGTTTGCGTGACAGGTCGAGCAGTTCGGTGGTCTCTTCCTGGGTATCGCGCAGCGCCTGCAATTGCCGCCGCTGTCGCGCCGCGAGGTTGCCGGTGAGCGCCGCCATCAGCAGGAAGAACAGCAAGGTCAGCACGTCTTCTTCGCGCTGGATGCTGAAGGAGAAATTCGGCGGGATGAACAGAAAGTCATAGGTCAGAAACGACAGCGCCGCACAGGCCAGCGCCGGGCCGAGGCTGCTGCGCACCGCCACCAGCAGCACCGCCGCAAGGAACACCAGCGAGATATTCGGCAACGGCAGCACGCTGGACACCGCCCACGCCAGCGCACTGGCCAGCACTGTGGCGACCAGCACCAGCGCATAGTCGAACCACACCAGCGTCGGCGCTACACGCGGGCGCGGCTGATGCTGTTCCTGGTCACTGTCCAGCACGTTGATTTCCAGGCCATGAGCCTGACGCAGCAAACGCGCCGCCAGCCCACCGCCGAACAGGCGCCTGCGCAGACGCGGCCGGGACTGGCCGACCAGCACCAGACTCGCCCGTCGTTCAGCCGCATGCTGGATCAGGGTTTTCGCCACTTCGCCGGCCCGCAACAGCACCACCTCGCCGCCGAGGCGTTCGGCCAGTTGCTGGGCGCTTTGCAGGCGCAGGCGCGATTGCTCGTCGCGCACGCTGCCGTTATCGACGTGCACCAGACTCCATGGCAGATGTCGCCGCTGGGCGACGCGGCTGGCGTGACGCACCAGCCGTTCGGCCTGCGCATCGCCATCGACCCCGACCAGCAAGCGCCCGCGCACCGCCGGCGCGGCCTGGCCGAGCTGGCGATAGCCCTGAGCGAGATCGTTATCGACCTGCGCGGCAGCGGTCTGCATCGCCAGTTCGCGCAGTGCGGTGAGGTTGGTCTGAGTGAAGAATGCATCGATCGCGGCGCGTGCCTGCTCAGGCACGTAGACCTTGCCTTCGCGCAGGCGCTCGAGCAGTTCGCGGGGCGGCAGGTCGATCAGCAGCAGTTCGTAGGCTTCTTGCAGCACCCAGTCCGGGAGGGTTTCGCGTACCTGGACACCGGTGATGCCGCGCACCTGATCGTTGAGGCTTTCGAGGTGCTGGACGTTGACCGTGGTGTACACGTCGATACCGGCGGCGAGCAGTTCCTGAATGTCCTGCCAGCGTTTGGCGTGGCGGCTGCCGGGGGCGTTGCTGTGGGCAAGCTCATCGACCAGCACCAGTTTCGGCCGGGCCGCGAGCAGGCCATCGAGGTCCATTTCTTCAAGCGTCACGCCACGGTATTCCGAGCGCACCAACGGCAGTTGCGGCAAACCGCCAAGCAGCGCTTCGGTTTCGGCGCGACCATGGGTTTCAACCACTCCGGCGATGACTTTCACGCCCTGGCGCAATTGGCTGTGGGCGGCCTGCAACATCGCGTAGGTCTTGCCCACACCCGGCGCAGCGCCGAGGAAAACCTTGAGCCGGCCGCGTCCATCGCGGGGCAAGTCTGCTAACAGCGCGTCGGCGCGGCCGGAGTCACTCATGCTTGAAGCTCTCTTCCTGAAGTTGATCGTTCCCACGCTCTGCGTGGGAAAGCAGCCCAGGACGCTCTGCGTCCCGCACAGGCTGACGCACAGCGTCTTTTAAGGCGTTCCCATGCAGACGGTTCGACGCCTGGACGTGGGAACGAACATCCACTACAGCTTTTCCAGCGCCATGTTCAGCGTCAGCACATTCACCACCGGCGGGCCCACCAGCGGCTGTTCGATGTGCGCGTCGAGCAGTTGCTGCAAGGTCGCCACCGGCAGATTGCGCGCGGCCGCAACACGCGCCAGTTGATAGGCAATCGCCGCCGGTGGCAAGTGCGGATCGAGGCCACTGCCGGAGGTGGTCAGCAGCGCCAGCGGCACCGGGCCCTGACCGGGCACCTGCAGCTTGTTGGCGTCATCGATCACCCGAGTGGCCAGCGCCGGATTACTTGGCGACAGGTTGCTCGCGCTGCTCGACACGGTGGCAAAGGCACCGGCCGAAGGGCGCGGATGAAACCAGGCATCGCCGACAAAGTCCTGCGCGATCAGCGACGAGCCGCGCACCTTGCCTTCGGCGTCGCGCACCAGGCTGCCGTTGGCCTGCTCGGGGAAGGCGACCTGGGCAACGCCGGTCACCACCAGCGGATAGGCAACGCCGGTGACCAGGGTCATCAGCACCAACAGGCTCAGGGCCGGACGTAACATTGTGGACATTTCAAAATCCTCGAATTCGTGCTTGAAGCGGTGTGCCCGGCACACCGCTGTTCAGGTTCAAACCAGATGCAACGCCGTCAACAGCATGTCGATCGCCTTGATCCCCACAAACGGCACCAGAATCCCGCCCAGGCCGTAGATCAGCAGATTGCGTCGCAGCAACGCCGCCGCACTCGCTGCCTGCACCCGCACGCCGCGCAGGGCCAGCGGAATCAGCACCACGATGATCAACGCGTTGAACACGATGGCCGACAGGATCGCGCTCTGCGGACTGCTCAACTGCATGATGTTCAGCACGCCCAGTTGCGGGTAGATCGCGGCAAACAGCGCCGGCAGGATCGCAAAGTACTTGGCCACGTCGTTGGCGATGGAAAAGGTCGTCAGCGCGCCACGGGTCACCAGCAGTTCCTTGCCGATCTGCACCACGTCCAGCAGCTTGGTCGGGTCGCTGTCGAGGTCGACCATGTTGGCCGCTTCGCGCGCGGCTTGCGTGCCGTCGTTCATCGCCATGCCGACGTCAGCCTGGGCCAGCGCCGGGGCGTCGTTGGCGCCGTCGCCGCACATCGCGACCAGACGACCGTCGTTCTGCTCATGACGGATGCGCGCCAGTTTTTTCTCCGGTGTGGCTTCGGCCAGTACATCATCGACACCTGCTTCAGCGGCAATCGCGGCGGCGGTCAGCGGGTTGTCGCCGGTGACCATCACCGTGCGAATCCCCAGCTTGCGCAGCTCGGCGAAACGCTCGCGGATGCCCGGCTTGACCACGTCTTTCAGGTGGATCGCCCCGAGCAGTTTGCCGTCGGCGCAGACCAGCAACGGGGTCCCGCCGCTCTGGGCAATCTTGTCGATTTCCCGGGACAACGGCGGGGCCAGATCCTTGCGTTGTTGACCGAGGAAGGCCAGCAGCGAATCCACCGCGCCCTTGCGAAATACACGGCCCTGATAGTCGACTCCGGACAAGCGGGTTTCGGCACTGAACGGCACGGCGGTCAGGGTTTCCGGCGAAGGTTCCGGCTGCGGATTGGTGCCGCGCAGGTACTCGACGATGGACTTGCCTTCGGCAGTTTCGTCAGCCAGCGAGGCGAACAGAGCGCCTTCCGCCAGCTCACGGGCGTTCACACCCGGCGCGGCATATACCGCGCTGCAACGACGGTTACCGAAAGTGATGGTGCCGGTCTTGTCCAGCAGCAACACGTGCACATCACCCGCCGCTTCCACTGCACGACCGGACTTGGCGATCACGTTCAGGCGCACCAGGCGATCCATCCCGGCAATACCGATCGCCGACAGCAGACCGCCGATGGTGGTCGGAATCAGCGTGACCAATAACGCCACCAGGAACACCAGCGGCAAGCTGCCGTTGGCGAAGTGGGCGAACGGTTGCAGGGTCACGACCACCAGCAGAAAGATCAGGGTCAGGCCGATCAGCAGGATATCCAGCGCCACTTCGTTCGGGGTCTTCTGGCGTTTGGCGCCTTCGACCAGCGCGATCATGCGGTCAAGGGTCGATTCACCGGGGTTGGCGGTGATCTTCACCAGCAGCCAGTCGGACACCAGCCGGGTGTTGCCGGTGACGGCGGAACGGTCGCCGCCGGACTCGCGAATCACCGGCGCCGATTCACCAGTGATCGCCGCTTCGTTGACCGCCGCAATACCTTCGATGACTTCGCCGTCACCGGGGATCATCTCCCCCGCTTCAACGCGCACCACGTCGCCCTTGCGCAGGCTGGTGGCCGGTACGACCTGGAAGCTGCCGTTGGCCAGTTTGCGGCGGGCGCTGAGGCCTTCGCTGCCGGCCTTGAGGCTGTCGGCGCGGGCCTTGCCACGACCTTCGGCCAGCGCTTCGGCGAAGTTGGCGAACAGCACGGTGAACCACAGCCACAGGGCAATTTGCGCGGCCACGAAAGTCGGCACGCCGTTGTCGGGAATGAAGCACAGCACGGTGGTCAGGATCGCCGTCAGTTCCACCACCAGCATCACCGGCGAGCGCTGCAACTGGCGCGGGTCGAGCTTGACGAACGCTTGCACCAGCGCCGGACGCCACAGGGCGCTGATCGCGGTTTTCGCTTGTTCCGGCGCCTTGGCGACGACGGGTTTGATTGCGGGCATATTCATCATCAGCTCCTTAGAAGCCCATGCTCAGGTGTTCAGCGATTGGGCCCAGTGCGAGGGTCGGCAAGAATGTCAGGCCGCCCACCAGCAAAATGGTCACGGTCAACAGGGTCACAAACAGCGGGCCGTGGGTCGGGAAGCTGTTCTGGCCGATCGGTGCGGTTTTCTTCATCGCCAGGCTGCCGGCCAGAGCCAGTACCGGCAGGATGTAGCCGAAGCGACCGATCAACATGCCCAGTCCCAGCATCAGGTTGTGGAACGCGGTGTTGGCGCCGAAGCCGCCGAACGCCGAACCGTTGTTCGCGCTGGCCGAGGTGTAGGCGTAGAGCAACTGACTGAAACCGTGCGGGCCGGGATTGCTCACCGCCGCCACTGGGCCCGGCAGACTCGCGGCAATCGCGCCCAGCACCAGCACGCCGACCGGCATCACCAGCAGAGTGACAACCAGCAGCTGCACTTCACGGGCCTGAAGTTTCTTGCCGAGGTATTCCGGGGTGCGGCCGATCATCAGGCCGGCGAGGAACACCGCGATCAGCACGTTCAGCAACATGCCGTAGAGCCCCGCGCCGACGCCGCCGAAGATCACTTCGCCGACCATCATGTTGACCAGCGCAACCATGCCGCTGAGCGGGTTTAGGCTGTCATGCATGCCGTTGACCGAACCGTTCGACGCCGCCGTGGTGGTCACCGACCAGAGCACGGTGGCGGTGGTGCCGAAGCGCGCTTCCTTGCCTTCCAGCGGCGCGGTCTGTTCGACGGCGACGTTGTTCAGCGCCGGATTCGGCTGGTACTCGGCCCACAGCGAAGTGGCGCCGCCGATGATGAACAGCGCGAGCATGCAGCCGATGATGGCGCGGCTCTGACGCAGGTCCTTCACGTAATGGCCGAAGGTGAACACCAGCGCTACCGGGATCAGGATGATCGATGCGACTTCGAACAGGTTGCTCCAGGCAGTCGGGTTCTCGAACGGATGCGCCGAGTTGACGCCGAAGAAGCCGCCACCGTTAGTGCCCAGTTGCTTGATCGCAATCTGGCTGGCGGCCGGGCCTAGCGGGATCACCTGATCAACACCCTGCATCGTCACTGCATTCACATATTGCGCGAAGGTCTGCGGCACGCCCTGCCACACCAGGTACAGCGCCAGCAGCAGGCACAGCGGCAGCAGACCGTAGAGCGTGGCGCGGGTCATGTCGACCCAGAAGTTGCCGAGGGTTTTGGTGGACTTGCGCCCGATGCCACGGCACAGCGCAACCAGTACGGCGAGGCCGGTGGCGGCACTGACGAAGTTCTGCACGGTGAGGCCGACCATCTGGCTCAGGTAGCTGAGGGTCGCTTCACCGCTGTAGGACTGCCAGTTGGTGTTGGTCATGAAGCTGACGGCGGTGTTGAACGCCTGGGTCCACTCCTGGCCCGGCAGGTTTTGCGGGTTCAGCGGCAGGTGATCCTGAAACAGCAGAATCGCGAACAGCAGCAGGAAACCGGCGAGGTTGAACGCCAGCAGTGCCAGCGTGTACTTCTGCCAGCTCTGTTCGTCCTGCGGATTGACCCCGGCGATGCGGTAACAGCCGCGCTCGACCGGGCCGAGAATCGGCGTCAGCCAGGTGCGCTGACCTTCCATCACTTTGTAGTAGAACCGCCCGAGGAACGGCGCCGGCAGCAACACCAACGCGAAAAACGCGAGGATCTGCCAATAGTCATAACTGTGCATAACCGCTCCTAGTTCCGATCCGCGCGCAACAGCGCAACCAACAGATAAATGAACAGCCCCACTGCCAGCAGCAGTGACACCCCGTCCAGAACGCTCATGGAAGATCTCCGTGTTACGGCGTATTGCCGCGTGTGGAGGCATTGTCGGAAAGGAGGCTGTAAAGGAACGAGACCGAGGGTGCGCGCGGGGCATAAAGAAAGCGTAAAGAGTGGGTTTACGCGGGCGTTACAGCAGAGTTTTGCGTCGTGTGGACGGGCCTCTTCGTCGGATCGCCGCCCGGACCAGGCCCGCTCCCACGTTTTGAAACGCGCTCGTCCAGACACCACTTACACCTGTGGGAGCGGACTTGCCCGCGAAGACGGCAATACAGACAACATCGCACCCAACTGGCGCACAACTCTGTGGGCATTGCGCCGCGAACATCCCCGATACGACAGCTTTAAGCGCATTACGACCCGCCAATACAAAATGGCACGTCCACTGCACACGCCTTTCCCCGAGCTTTCCAAACCGTTCAGGGAGCAAACGCATGAACACTCAACTCAAACCCACGCTGGGCACGTTGCATCTGTGGGGCATCGCGGTGGGGCTGGTGATTTCCGGGGAATATTTCGGCTGGAGTTATGGCTGGGGCGTCGCGGGAACTCTCGGCTTTCTGGTGACCTCATTCATGGTCGCAACCATGTACACCTGCTTCATATTCAGCTTCACCGAACTGACCACGGCGATTCCCCACGCGGGCGGGCCATTTGCCTACAGTCGCCGGGCTTTCGGTGAAAAAGGCGGATTGATCGCAGGCCTGGCGACACTGATCGAATTCGTCTTCGCCCCGCCGGCGATCGCCCTGGCGATTGGCGCGTATCTGAACGTGCAGTTTCCGGCCCTCGACCCGAAACACGCGGCGGTCGGCGCATACATCGTGTTCATGACCTTGAACATCCTCGGGGTGAAACTGGCAGCGACCTTCGAACTGGTGGTCTGCGTGCTGGCAGTGGCCGAGTTGCTGGTGTTCATGGGCGTGGTCGCCCCGGCGTTCAGTTTCAGCAACTTCGCGCTGAATGGCTGGGCCGGCTCGGACATCTTCGGCGCTCCGGCGATTGCCGGGATGTTCGCGGCGATTCCGTTTGCGATCTGGTTTTTCCTCGCCATCGAAGGCGCGGCCATGGCCGCCGAAGAAGCCAAGGATCCGAAACGCACGATTCCCAAGGCCTACATCAGCGGCATTCTGACCTTGGTGTTGCTGGCCATGGGCGTGATGTTCTTCGCCGGTGGCGTCGGCGACTGGCGCACCCTGTCGAACATCAATGATCCGCTGCCGCAGGCGATGAAAACCGTGGTCGGCGACAACTCCGGCTGGTTGCACATGCTGGTCTGGATCGGCCTGTTCGGGCTGGTGGCGAGTTTCCACGGGATCATTCTTGGCTACTCGCGGCAATTCTTCGCCCTCGCCCGCGCCGGTTACCTGCCCGCTTCGCTGGCGAAGCTGTCGCGCTTCCAGACCCCGCACCGCGCCATCATCGCCGGCGGCGTGATCGGCATCGCGGCGATCTACAGCGACGGGCTGATCAACCTCGGCGGCATGACCCTCACCGCCGCGATGATCACCATGGCCGTTTTTGGCGCAATCGTGATGTACATCATGAGCATGCTCAGCCTGTTCAAACTGCGTAAATCCGAACCAAATCTGGAGCGCACCTTCCGCGCGCCGTGCTATCCGCTGATTCCGTTGATCGCGCTGGCGCTGGCCGTGGTGTGCCTGGTAGCGATGGCCTGGTTCAATGCGCTGATCGGGCTGATCTTTCTCGGCTTCATGGCGGTCGGTTTCGGCTACTTCCTGTTGACCGGCCAATTGCGCGCCAACGCCCCGGCAGACGCCATGCTCACCGGACTGTAAACCGCGACGGGCATAACCGGCCTAGAATGGAACCACTGCGAATGCACTTCGCTCAAAGTGGTATGCAGCGTTGAACGGCGAAACCCTCGCCCGTCGACCTGTCTTTAAGGAGAGCCGTTATGCCCTGGTATGCCTGGTTGATTCTGGTCGTTGCAATCGGCTCGATCGTCGGCGGTCTGATGATGTTGCGTGACACCGCCAACAAGGTCGAACTGACCGATGAACAGCGCAAGCGCGTCGCTGAACGCAATGCCGAAGCGGACATCAAGGACGCGCAGGACCGCTGAACGAAAAACCCCGCCTGAATCGGCGGGGTTTGTTTTTATCGCGGCTATTTTTCCCATTCAGCCTTGGCGATGTGCAAGCCATGCAGGCCTTTGTACGCCGCGCGTTCCGGCTGGCTCCAGCCTTCGAGCAGCGCATCGTCCAGACGATAGATTTCCACGCCGAGCGGGCGGCACACGGTCAGCGGATCCTGCGCATCCGGCCCCCACATCGCCAGCGACAGATCACCGCCGGGGCACGTCGACAATGCACACAGCAAGTCGATTTCCGCAAAGAACTCCAGATAGTCACCCTTCTGCGCCGGGCAGGCCTTCATGAAGTACAGGTCATCGTGATTCAGGCCCGTGCACTGGAAGATGTTCAGCACGTCATGCACGTCGAACTCGGTCAGGCCATGGGGCAACACGGCGCGGGTCAGGTTTGAATGGCAGTGATGATGGAAATCCTCGCCGGTGAGCATCTTGTTCACGTAGGGATCACAGCGCGTGCCGAGCAAATCGTGCAGGCGCCCACCGTGCTCGTCGATGCCATAGTCGGCCAGGCTGTCATCGGTGATGGTCACCAGCGGACGAAGAAAAGGCAGGTTCGACCAGAGCCGGTCGTGGGTGCTGACATGGGCGCCCTGCAATTGCCGGGTGCGCGCCGCCCACATCCGTTCACGCGGATCGTGTGCGTTCCACACATTGAAATCGCCCACTTGTGGCCCGACCGGTGTGGTGACACGAAACACATGCCCCGCCGGCACATGCCAGGCACGACCGGTGCGGATCGGCACTTCGAATTGTTCGATCAGTGTGCGCCCGTCCTTGCGGTCGCGAATCCGTTCGTAGAAAGGTGTATTGACCTGTAGCGCCGAGCCTTTGCTGACCTGATAGGCGGCCGGGTAGTCTTTGTACATGATTCTCCTGCTCCTCAAGTGATGGCAACTTTGCAAGCTGCAACCACTATCCGTGCCAACCGTTTATGGTTGTTACGAACTTGTTGGATTCACCGGCAGGCTTTTTAGAAGTAGAAGTACAGTCACCATTCAATTTGCATTGGTTAAGATGGCGGTCTTGTTGCGGAGAGTTTAAATGCGTTACTCGCAGGATCATAAAGCCCAGACCCATCAGCGCATTATCAAGGAAGCGTCCGAGCGGTTTCGCAAGGACGGCATTGGTGCGACCGGGCTGCAACCCTTGATGAGGGCACTGGGCCTGACGCACGGCGGCTTCTATTCGCACTTCGCGTCCAAGGACGAACTGGTGGAAAAAGCGCTGCAAGCTGCCGGCGAGCAGGTAGCGGGGCTGTGCGCGGAAATCTTCGCCCAGGACAAACCGTTGGAGGTGTTCATCGACACCTACCTGTCCGAATGGCACCAGACAAGTCCCCATGAAGGCTGTCCGTTGCTGACCATTTCTTCGGAGCTTGGACTGCGTGGCCAGCCTAGTCCGACCAGCGATTCAGTCTTGAAGGCTCGCCTCGACCAGATCGAAGGCACCCTTGAAGGCGAGAACGCCGCCGAACGCAGCATCGTCATCATGGCGACACTGGCCGGGGCGCTCCTGCTGTCACGCAGTGTTGCGGATGCCGAATTTGCGCAGCAGATCCTCGACGTCACCCGCGAACACCTCAAGCGCTCCGAAGGCTAAGCCTGCCAGCGCTTGAACAGCACGCTGGCATTGACCCCACCGAAGCCGAAGCCGTTGGATAACGCATACTCGATCGGCATCGACCGCGCCTGACCGTGGACGATGTCCACGCCTTCGCTCGCCGGATCGGGATTCTCGAAGTTGAGCGTTGGCGGAATGGTTTGATCGCGGATCGCCAGCAACGTGAAAATCGCCTCCAGACCTCCCGCCGCACCCAGCAAATGCCCCGTCGCGGATTTGGTCGAGGTCACGGCAATCTCGTTCTGGGTCCCGAATACCGATTTAATCGCGGCCAGTTCACCGAGATCACCCACTGGCGTCGAGGTCGCATGTGCGTTCAGATGTTGCACCTGATCCGGCGTGACACCAGCCTGGGCCAGCGCCAGAGTCATCGCCCGGCGTGCACCGCTGCCGTCTTCCGGCCCGGCGGTCAGGTGATAGGCGTCGGCGCTGGTGCCATATCCGACCAGTTCGGCTAATGGCTGCGCCCCCCGTGCCAATGCGTGCTCAAGTGATTCGATCACCAGCAGCCCCGCACCCTCGCCCATCACGAAACCGTCGCGCCCGCTGTCGAACGGGCGTGAGGCGCGCTCAGGCGTCTCGTTGTAGCCGCTGGACAAGGCCCGCGCCGCCGCGAATCCGGCAAGGCTGACGCGATCGATGCATGCTTCCGCACCGCCGCACACGGCAATATCGGCCTCGCCGACATGAATCAGCCGAGCGGCATCACCGATCGCCTGCACGCCGGCGGCACACGCCGTGACCGGCGCACCGAGCGGGCCCTTGAGACCGTGCTGGATCGAGACATGGCCCGCCGCAAGGTTGACCAGAAACGAAGGGATAGTGAACGGTGACAAGCGACGCGGACCACGGCTGTCGGTGGTGCGAACCGCATCGGCGATTGCACCGAAGCCGCCGACACCTGAGCCGATGATGGTGGCCGTGCGTTCCTGAGCGTGGGATTGCGTCGGGTGCCAGCCCGCCTGTTCAAGCGCCTGCCGTGCAGCCTCCATCGCGAACAGAATGAAACGATCCATTTTCTTCTGTTCTTTGGGCGGCGTGGCGCGATCCGGATCGAACCCCGCTTCGGCGTCCTCCTCCATTGTCGGCACCACGCCGCCGACCCGCGTCGGCAGATCGGCAATGACCGCTTCCGGCAGGTTTCGCAATCCCGACCGCCCGGCCAGCAAGCGCTGCCAGACAACTTCGACGTCGCTTCCCAAGGGCGATACCAGGCCCATACCCGTGACAACTACTCGACGCTGATCCATATCGGGTTGACCTCTCACGAATCAATTTACTTGTAACGGCTGGCCGCCGAACTGTGGGACAGATTCGGGGCCATTACATGACGCGCGGCGACAAAGGCTTGCCATTCCCCGGCATCGGGCAGCGAAGGAATCGTGACGAGTTCGCCCTGATCCAGACCGGACAGCGCAGCATCGACCATCTCGCCCGCCTCCATGACCATTTCCGCCGGAATACCGCTGGCATCGAAACCGGAGCGATCCCAGATTTCGGTGCGTGTCACACCGGGCAATACCGCTTGCACCTTGACCCCGGTGCCTTCGAGTTCGGTATTGAGCGATTGAGTCAGGCTTAGCACGTAAGCCTTGCTGGCGCTGTAGGTGGCGTTGAAACGTTCGGGGAATAAGGCAACCACCGATGCAATGTTGATGATCGTGCCACGCCCGGCGCGGGTGAACGCCGAGGCTGCTGCGGCTGCCAGCCGGGTCAGGGTTGTGACGTTCAACTGGATCAGTTGCTCCAGCACCTCGGGATCGGCGTTGGCCAGCAAGCCGTTTACCGCTACGCCCGCATTGTTGACCAGCAGGCTGATACTGGAGTCGCTGCGCAGGCGCTGCTCAAGCTTGAGCACTTCATTCTTCTGGGTCAGATCGGCTTTCAGGACTTCGACCTGAACGCCATGTGCGTCCCGAAGCTTGCTGGCCGCGGACTCCAGACGCTCCTGATCGCGAGCCACCAGCAACAGATCAAAACCACGTGCCGCCAACCGCTCGGCATACACCGCACCAATGCCGGAAGAAGCGCCAGTGACCAGCGCCGTGCCTTGGGATTTCGGGGAATTCATGACGATACTCCTGGAATGCGTGAGGAATGAGCGACCGCTGAAAAGCAGAGGGCTTCAGTGGCGACTGAAATTATTATAGGCATAATCTCAAAGCAATATGATAGCCGTAATTTTCTATTTTCCGACGGAAAGGCTGTCGTCCTTCTGCGATGTACCCAAGAATCGGGAACCAAAAAGGGCCGGTCAATGACCGGCCCCTTGGCGTTGAACAATCAGCTTAGTTCACTTCCAGCTTGTCGCGATTGCGATCCAGGATCGCCTTGCCGATACCTTTCACCTCAAGCAATTCGTCCACCGATGCAAACGGCCCGTTTGTTTCACGATAAGCAACAATCGCTTTCGCCTTGGCCTCGCCCACGCCTGCAAGTTCCTTCTGCAGAGTGGCCGCATCGGCACCGTTCAGATCGACCTTCTGATTTTCAGAAGCGGCTGACGCGTCCATCACCACAGGCGCCCTGTTCGTTTCGGTAGACGCCAGAGGCGCAGCGATTGCGGCAATCGAGGCGCTGGTCAGCAAGGCAAAAATCAGGGAGTAGAAATAACCGGTACGCATAAGTGACGCTCCATCATCAATTGAGAAAGCAGCTTTTCCGAAGCTGCTCTCCAAACTTAGGCGATGATGGGAGCCTGTCAAAAACGTGTCCGTTACAGGATGTGAAACAATCAGGGTTCGAGACGGCGCTGCTGGTAGATCCAGTCAACGATTTCGCCGTCAGGGGTGTAGCCGCTGACGGTTTCGCGCAGAATCTGGCGGACGCGGGAATAGTCATCCGCATCGACAGCAGCGAGCAGCTCTCCCAACCGGGATTTAAGAACATCCCAAGGCAAGTGATCCTCACTGGCGGTCATAATCATCGGATGCGGCGTCGCGGCAACGTTGTCGCCAATCAGCAGTTCTTCGTAGAGCTTTTCACCCGGGCGCAAACCTGTGAACTCGATGGAAATGTCGCCCTGCGGATTGCGCTCGGAACGAATACTCAAACCGGACAGATGAATCATTTTCTCGGCCAGTTCCACGATTCTCACCGGCTCGCCCATATCCAACACGAACACATCGCCACCCTGCCCCATGGAGCCCGCCTGAATCACCAGTTGGGCGGCTTCCGGGATCGTCATGAAGTAGCGGGTGATTTTCGGGTGTGTGACCGTCAGCGGACCGCCGGACTTGATCTGACTGTGAAACAGCGGGATTACGGAACCGGACGAACCCAGCACGTTGCCGAATCGGACCATGGTGAAGCGGGTCTTGTTGACCCGGGAGACGTTGGCTGCGTCACCAAACAATACCGGCGCCACCTCACGACTCAGCGCCTGGAGAGTCAACTCTGCAAGACGTTTCGTGCTACCCATGATATTGGTCGGACGGACAGCCTTGTCAGTCGAGATCAATACGAAATTCGAAACGCCTGACTGCAAAGCGGCTTGCGCAGTATTAAGCGTACCAATCACGTTGTTCAACACACCTTCAGCAATGTTGTGCTCGACCATCGGTACATGTTTGTAGGCCGCTGCGTGATAGACCGTGTCGACCCTCCAAGATTTCATCACGTCGAGAAGCTTTTGAGAGTGCCGGATCGAACCGAGTATCGGCAGTAACCGGACAGGGATCGATTCGCGACTGCCACGCTGTTCGAGTTCAGACAGAATGCTGTAAAGGTTGAATTCGCTGTGTTCGAACAGAATCAGGGTAATCGGTCCCAGCGCAAAGATCTGACGGCACAACTCAGATCCGATCGAGCCTCCCGCCCCCGTCACCATCACGGTCTTGCCCTTGATGCAACGCTCCAAAAGGTCAGGCAACGCAGGAACAGCATCACGCCCCAACAAGTCGCCGATATCTACTTCTTGAATATCTTCGACCCTGACCCGACCACTGGCCAGGTCGGTAAAGTTAGGAACACTTCGAACATGTAGTGGAAAGCCTTCCAGAACGTTCAGGATTTCCCTGCGTCTTGCCCGGGTCGAAGAAGGCAAGGCGAGAAGAATTTCCTGCGCACCAGTAACATCAATCATTTGTTGAATATGTTTGGGTTTGTAGACCTGCAATCCTGAAATGGAGCGATCGGAAATACCCGGATCATCATCGATAAATGCTACCGGACGCATGACACGCCCCATGCGAAGGGCCGCCACCAACTGATTTCCGGCAACGCCGGCGCCATAGATGGCTACCTTGGTCAAACCATCATCGCGATTGGTAAAGGGAACGTGCTGGGCGGCAGTGAACCAGTCGCCCATGAAATATTGACGCATCAGCAGGCGCAGGCCGCCGATGATCACCATGCTCACCCACCAGTAATTGAAGATTATCGAGCGAGGAACGACAGTTTCGTGATTGCTGTACCAGTAAACAATCAACGCCAGAATTAACGATGAAAGGCTGACGGCCTTGATGATCGCAACCAGCGCATCATTGCCGAAGTAACGCATCACAGCCCGGTACATACCAAAACGAATGAACAACGGAATAGCCACGAAAGGCGCCGAGGCAAACAACCAAAGATGAACACGCAGCGGGTTGTACATGTCATCGATGCCAAGACGAACGATAAAGGCCAACCAGAGTGCCAGCCACACCAATACTATGTCGGTGGCGACCTGAATCAGCCTTTTACGACGCCGGGGCAAACCCAGCAAATACGTTCTTACCTTGTCCATCATCCCGTCAAACACCTCAGCACTGTTCCTTTCAACTGACCTTACTATCACGCCTTCCCCTCAATGAGAGAGGGAGTAACACAGCATAACCAAACAGTAACATTGTTTTTCACGTGTTTGACGACCGGCTCTCCAACTGCCCTGCCTCGTACCTCACAGCCAGCCAAACAAGAGGCAAGTAGGCCAGGATCAGAACCAGGGCACCATCCCAGTGAAAAACGACGACTCCCAACGCGAGTGGCAACAACCACAGCAAATTGATCAAACCAACCGTCAATGTTACTGGCAAGTGAGCGCCATGGACGCGTGACGCAAACTGATAGGCATGACTGCGATGCGCCTCATAAACCTTATCACCACGTATGAGGCGTCGCAGCAAAGTGAATGTGGCATCAACAATGAAAACCCCCAGTAGAATCAGCCACCCCCATAACAACCCGGGACTGTTCCAGGCCGCCTGCAAAGACATAAGCCCTAACACGATGCCAAGAAAGCCGCTGCCCGCATCGCCCATGAAAATTTTTGCCGGCGGGAAATTCCAGCATAGAAATCCCGCTACGCATGCGGCAAGCATTACGGATGGCCAGGCGACATCGGCTGCTCCACTGACCCAATAAAGAAGTGCGGCACCTAAACAGACACTCATCGCTTCGATACTGGCGATCCCATCGATACCATCCATGAAGTTGTAAAGGTTGAGCATCCATACCAGATAAATCACGGCCAGAAGATGTCCGCTCCATCCGGAATCAAGGGTGAAACCGAAGAGTGTCACAGGCGCAAGCCCACCCAGCCAGTAAACGCCCCAACCTGCGGCCACAAAATGCGCAAGCAATCGCCACCGAGCTGCAATGTGTCCGTGGTCATCAAGAAAACCGATGACAGCGATGACTCCGCCTGCTCCAAGGAATGCCACAAAAGCGTCGAAAGAGATCAGTTTCCAGCCATACATCAACCCGAGTGCAGCGAGGAAGCTCAGGACGATCGCCACACCGCCCCCACGAGGCGTCGGCATGGAATGGGAACTGCGATCATTGGGAACATCGAGAAGGCTACGAGACATCGCATAACGGCGCAATGTGGCGGTAAGTACAAAAGAAAGACCGGCCAGCGCCGGAGCAAGCCAACAAAAGTTCATTGTGATTGCGATTCCAGATAAGACTGAACGGTAGTTCTGATTCCGTGATCCAGACTAAAGGGTGGCACCCATCCCAAGAGCTGTCTGTTTTTGCTTATATCAACTTGAAGGGATCCGAAGAGACGCTGAGCGAGCGCATCCTTTCCAACAAGCTTCGCCCCAAATCGCATCAAGACTACGGGGAAAGAAATAAGCCTTGCCGGCTTGTTCAACGCATGACTGATTTTTCTTAGCAACTCAGTGGTGGAGACATCGGCCCCATCACTTGCAAGGAATGTCTGATTTGCCGCCCCGGGATGATCAAAACAAGTGACGATCAGGTCGATCAGATTATCAAGGCTTACCAGGCTGCGTTTATTGTCGACTGCACCGAATGGCAGCGGCACACCACGTTCCAGCCAGCGAATCATGGTGAGAAAATTGGCCTTTACCCCTGGGCCGTAGACCAGTACCGGACGAATGATGACCAGCTCCATTTCCGTCGAAGCAACGAATTCAGCAAGCGCCTGTTCTGCTTCATGTTTGGAAAGACCGTAGGGATCGGCGGGCGAAGCCGGGTCGTTTGCAGTAAACGCTACCCCTGGCGCAGTGTTCTCACCATTGACCTTTACGGAGCTTATATAGATAAACCGCCGCACACCTGCCTGCGCAGCCTGTTGCGCCAGATTCATCGTGCCGTCGACATTGACCAGACGGAATTCTGCGAGTGGGTTCCGAGAGGACTCTTCCATTACATGCACCCGTGCAGCAGCGTGAACGACGATATCGACGCCGGACAACGCTTGTCGCCAATCTTGCTGAGGTGTAAGACCCTCGATCGGGAAAGTTTGTACTGATGACGGCAGATCCGCAGCCTGGCGCCTTGATGCTGTACGCAGAACGTAACGATTCAAGGGAACCAATGTCCTTAACAAGGCGCCGCCCAGAAAACCTGATCCACCTGTAACAAGTAGGGTACTTGCGCTCATTAATCTCGTTCTTCTCAAGCATAATCATTTAAAAGCGAACCTGAAGGCTCAAGTCCTGGAGCGCTCCCCTGGATGCCAGTATCCACAGCGCTCCGCAAAAGGTGCAACCCACAGCTGGCATGTCTTCAAGACCGGCGGGGTTGATAAGGGTAAAGCCTTACAATTTTCAGCGTCACTGGATGAGGAACATCATGAAATCCCTTGGTGAAGACTTCATGCGATCAAAGCGGTGAATCGATATCTTACCTGATAGCGGGTCGTCCGCCGGTCAATCTCCCTGCTCCATGGCAGTCAGGCACTATCAAGCACAAGCGCATTTTCGCTACAATGCCCGTTTTGATTTGGGTCATTCGATCTAGTATGTGCGTTGCATTCAGCAATCATGCTCTCGTTGAAAACCTTTCTGACCTTCGAGTCATTTTTGCAATGGAGTGCTAGGTTGCTTAACCCTTTACCACCAGATCATCAAGTGGACGCCACCTCCCAAAGCCAAAGCAGGCATACAGATACTCTTCTTGGATCTTCGTCTAAAAGCGTTGCAGTGCTTATGTGCACGTATAACGGTCAGCGCTTTCTCGCCGAGCAATTGACGTCCATAGGGCGTCAGACCCACGACAACTGGACAGTCGTGATATCGGACGATGGTTCGACTGATAAGACCCTCGAGGTTATTGAATCGTTTGCCAATCGCCTCGATCAAATCGGTAAAGTCAGCGTCGTGCAAGGGCCTAAACGGGGATTTGCAGCCAATTTCCTGACTTTAGCCTGTCGTAAGGAAATCCAGGCAGATTTCTATGCCTGGTCTGATCAGGACGATATCTGGCAGGAAAATAAAATTGAAACAGCTTTGGACTGGATCAAGACAATTCCTTCCCAGGTACCTGCGCTCTATTGCGGAAGAACCCGAGGAATGGACTCGCAGGGCACCCCCCTCGAATGCTCACCTCTTTTCTCTCGCCCCCCAGCCTTTGCCAATGCACTCGTGCAGAGTCTCGCGGGTGGCAACACCATGGTATTCAACCAAGCAGCGCGGGAGCTGTTCATCAGTGCGGGGGAGCAACTGGATATCGTTTCTCATGACTGGTGGGCCTACCTGCTGGTGACCGGTGCGGGCGGCCAGGTGTTCTATGACGCACAACCGTTCGTTCTTTACCGGCAACATGAAGACAATCTTGTAGGCTCGAATTCAGGCTTTACAGCACGGCTGTCCCGGTTGCGCATGATGCTCAAGGGTCGATTCTCGAACTGGACCGAGCAAAACATCAACTGCCTGGGCTCAGCACACCACCTGCTGACAGTCGAAAACCAGCAAATACTGGAGCGGTTTCGCCTGGCAAGGCAGAGCCCTCTTCCACGCCGCCTGGTGGGGCTATTGCGTGCTGGTGTCTACCGACAAACATTGCCAGGCAATATCGGACTGTTCCTCGCAGCCATTGTGAGGGGCATTTGACCGATGAACAAAACACGAGTGTTGCATTCCATAATCGTCAACGCATGTCGATGCACGAGCCTCGGCGAGCATGAAACGGGAGAGACTTCTACGCGATCCCTGGATCGGCCATCGTCCCCAACGCACGAAATATTCAGCGCCGCTCATAAAATTTTTCGACATAAAGAACGGCTGCCATTGGAGCTATTGCCTTGAACATGCATGATTCATTTCCAACGTCGCCCCTGAGAATGTTGACGAGTGCGATCAGGAATCGCCAGTTGATCATTCAACTGACGAAACGGGAAATTTCTTCTCGCTACCGCGGTTCTGTCGGAGGCGTGGCATGGTCATTCATAAACCCGCTGCTGCTGCTCGCGATATACACGTTTGTATTTTCAACAGTATTCAATGCCCGGTGGGGAGGTGGCGCGGCCACAGGCTCCAAAGTCGATTTCGCGCTGATCCTTTTTACCGGCCTCATCATTCATGCATTCTGCGCTGAGTGCATAAATACCGCGCCGAAACTGATCACGAGTAATGTCAACTTTGTAAAAAAAGTGGTTTTCCCTATTGAAACCCTCGCACCGACTTCCGTACTGAATGCGTTGTTTCATCTATGTGTCAGCCTTTCAGTCCTTTTGGTTGCGCAAATGGTATTCAACCATTCGATTCCACTTACTGCGCTCCTTTTTCCGCTGGTCCTGCTCCCGTTGATTCTGATGGTGATCGGTCTGTCCTGGATCCTGTCCGCGCTCGGCGCCTATATTCGCGACATAGGCCAGGTAACCGGCATGGCAGCAACGGCCCTGCTGTTCCTTTCACCTGTTTTCTACCCGATCAGCGCCCTGCCGGAAGAGTACCGTGGCTGGCTCTACATCAACCCCCTGACGGCCATCATCGAGAATGGCCGTGCAACCCTGCTTTTCGGTCAAATTCCCGACCTGCATACACTCGGCACAAGCTACATCGTCGGGATCGTCATTTGCTGCCTCGGCTTTGCATTCTTTCAAAAAACTCGCGCAGGCTTTGCTGATGTCCTCTAAAGATGTTGCCATTCACGTCAATGGCCTCTCAAAGCGTTTCAACATGTATGAGAAAGCACACGACCGCTTGCTCCAGATGATCCTGCCATCGAAAAAGCTTCACCATGAATTCTGGGCGCTGAAGGACATAAACTTTGAAGTGGCACGTGGTGAGTCCGTGGGCATCATTGGCAAAAACGGATCGGGCAAGTCCACACTCTTGCAGATCATTTGCGGCACGCTCACGCCAACTACCGGAACGGTCAATGTTGACGGGCGTATTGCCGCACTGCTTGAGCTTGGTTCCGGGTTCAATCCGGAGTTCAGCGGGCGGGAAAACGTTTATCTGAACTGTGCGATTCATGGCCTGAGCCGAAGCAAGACCGACGAACTGATGGACGACATCCTGTCATTTGCGGATATCGGGGAATTTGTTGACCAGCCCGTCAAAACCTACTCAAGCGGCATGTTTGTACGCCTGGCATTCTCTGTGCAGGCCAACCTGAAACCCGAAATCCTGATCGTCGACGAAGCTCTCGCCGTCGGCGATGCGCTGTTTCAGAAACGTTGCTATGAACGCATTGAAAAGCTCACAAGCAGCGGAACTACTCTGCTGTTCGTTTCTCACGATGAAGAATCCGTTCGAACTTTGACACAGCGAGCAATTTTTTTATCGAACGGCAAAATCGAAAGCATTGGTTCATCGGCTGACGTCATTCTCGACTACCGCAGAAACCTGCACGAACAGGAAAGTCTTTACCTGCAACAGCTGACCAAAAGTCTTTCCGATAAAGCGGTTCAGCATCAGAAAGACAGCGGCCAGACAGAGAAGGCTGAATCGAAAACAGCGGATCGTTTCTCTTTCGGGAATCAGGACGCGGAAATTCTGGATGTCAGGGTTCTCAACGCAGCAGGCGAGGAAACTCAGGTTTTTTACGCAACAGACATCGCCGTCATTCGGGTCTCTTTCCGTAGCAATGTGGATCTTGAGCATCTAAACGTCAGTCTGCGTCTACGCAACAAGGAAGGCGTCAAGATTTACTCGTGGGGCACACTGAATCAGGACATGGCCATTGCCGCCAACCTGGCAACGGGCGAAACATTCTGGAACAAGACGTTCTCCGCAGGCACGGAATCATCGGTGGACTTTCAATTTGAATGCAGCCTGGGCGCCAACCTTTATGAAATTCAGGCGGCCGTTTCCCAGGAAGGCAAACCTTACTACGCAGAACAACGCATTCTCCATTGGAGAGACGAAGCAGCATTCTTCACGGTGGCAACCAAGCCACGGGAGTATCACTTCGGCGGTGTATTGGATCTTCGCATGAAAGCAAATGAAATTAAGGGCTGAGCCTATGACTATCTCTGACACAAACATTTGCTCGGCCGCCGAAGCACACACGACCTCGCTGACAGCGGGAGAGCGCGCACAACTGGTGTCGCAGGTACTTTCCGCCTGTGGCAATGGCAACCTGCTGCATATCGGCCTGCCTGATACAGAACTGCTACGCTCGTTCCTGTTGGAAGGCGTCCAGGTTTCCAGCGTTTACCCGGGAGCCGAAGTCGGCAATTACAATGCCCAGCTACCGGGTCGATTCATCGAATGGAAGAGCGACGATCTGCCATTGGGCGATGAGAGCTATTCGACGGTTCTGATCACCACCCGTGCTGACGACATTGAATTGTCGCTTCAGCGCTTGGCCATTGAGGCGACAAGAGTTTCTCGGCGCAATATTTTCCTGTTCCTGGATACTCGCACTGAACCCGATACGAAAGAGGCTCGCAAAGCCTGGGAAATGGTGTTTTTCGACAACGGCGCTCGAAAACATCCGGCCTACTATCGCGTCAACGATTACCAATCCCTGCAATACGAACAGGGCAAAATCGCGATTCCACTTGAAAAACTGCCCAAGGAAGCCGCAGCCATTTATCCATTGGAAGCGCTTAAAGAAGAGCGCGACCTGCATATGGACATGACGCGCGAACCTGGCAGTCGCTCCGATGGCCATATCATTCGCTACTTGCTGGCAAGTCGTTATGTGCGCAATGGCGACCGTGTCCTGGATGCGGCCTGCGGACTGGGCTATGGCGCCTATACCCTGTTCAATTGCTCGGACGCCAGTTCGATCCTGGGTGTTGACGGAAGCAACTACGCGATCAAATACGCAGAAAAGAATTTCTCCGCCGTCAATCCACAACTGACCTTCAAAGAAGGCTGGTTGCCGGAAGCATTGAACGATATTCCGGACAACTCAATCGACCTGATCACATCATTTGAAACACTGGAGCACGTTCCGGACCCGGTCGGCCTGCTTGCCGAGTTCTACCGCGTCCTCAGCCCTTCAGGGCGAATTGTGCTTTCTGTTCCAAATGACTGGTCCGATGAAACCGGAGAGGATCCGAACGAATTCCATTTCCATGTCTATACGTGGGAACGCATTCTCAAGGAACTTGAGAAGGACTTCATTGTTGAAGCGGCGTACGCTCAGACCGCCGATCAATACAAACCGAAAATCAACAACTCCTATGAATGGGCAGTCGGCGTTCGTGAAATGTACGAAGTCGACACCAAGACACTGATCGAAAAAGATCCGTCTTGCGAATGGTGCATTCTGGTCGGGATGAAATCGCCGACACTGGGTGCGACAGTGCCTTACCGTGAAAGCACGTATGACCTTTATCCGGAAAATCCCGAGTGGAAAGTCACGCGCTTCGACGATTACGCCAACCCCTGGCTGGTAAAAGGACTGGTCACGATAGGTGACCGCATCGAGGATCGTCAGCAACTGCTTGAACTGTCCCGCGAAGCAGCCAGTCAGGCGTCGTCGACATCTCCCGATCTCGGCGCGGCGCTCTGCATTCAGGCCTATCAGCTCCTGCAAGCTTCAACGCTGACGGTGAGCGAGTTGGAAGTGTTTGCCCAAGGCACCGACACATACATGAACCAACTCGACCATTCCCCCCAGCAATTGCGCTGGAAAGTGTCGCTGGCGTTCGTCATGGCTCAACTCTGGCAGGTCGTCGGCAATACGGCTCGCGCTATCGAACTGTATGAACGCTGCGTGGCATACGACTGCTTGCAGTACAGCCCGACACTGATCACCAAGCAGATTCGATCGTACCTGAATCTTGGCTTGATCGAGTCGGGCGCAGGCAACTATCAAAAGGCTGTGGAGTATTGGCGTGCAGGTGTTGCCGGCGCAGAAAAAGCGCTTGGTGCAGACTGGCGCTCGTCAATCGGTTCGCTCGACAAACCGACTGATTTCGGCCTGTCCGAGCTCGGTGCCATTGTCGAGCTCGCCTCCTCATGCGCTTATGCCTTACGGTATGTTTCCAACGCTCAGAATCGCACCCCGCAATGGTGGCACCAACACCTTCGCGACCGCGACTCTCAATTGTCGAAAGTACCAGGTATCGTCGCCGAAACCGCGCGTCTGAATAAGGTGATCCTGCAGAAGGATGCGGCACTGCAGTCCATTATTTCAGACGCCAGCAAGGCCGCTCTGGAAGAGGCCAGGGCGGCAGCCAATGCAGCTCGGGAAGAGGCCAATGCAGCTCAAGAGCAGATCAACGCCCTGAACCAGCACCTGGAGCAGAAAAACGCGATTGTCCAGCTGCTGAATGCTGAAGTTGCACAGCGTGAACAACGCTTGCAAACCATTGCCCGGAGCCGTTTGTTCCGTTTGAGTCAAGCGTTTGCAGCTCAGCCCAGCGACCTGAAAAAATACCTTCGCGTGGCTTACGTACTGGCTTCCTTGGTGACACCAACACCGGTTCGACGCTTGCTGAGTCCGGCAGTTTCAGCTCTGAAGAAAAATCTCAAGCGCGAACCTGCCGCCACGCAGGTCACCGAAAAGACTTTCGACATCAACCAAGACACCTACATCGTCAAGCAACCGACCTCGCTCAACGCAGCAAGGCCGCAAGTGCTGCATGTGATTGCGAACTTCATGACCGGGGGCTCCTCTCGTCTGGTGGTGGACATCTACGAGTACCTGGGCGGTCGGTTCGATCAAAGCATCCTGACCAGTTTCGCACCAAATCCAGCGGCTTATTCCGGTATTACCATCAAGGAAATCAAACTGTCTGCAGATGAAGCGCCTTTTGTCGAATATCTGCAGACCTTGCAGCCAGACGCCATCCACATGCACTACTGGGGTGATTGCGACGAACCCTGGTATGACCAAACCATGCGCGCTGCACAACAACTCGGCATTCCAGTCATTCAGAACATCAATACACCCGTGGCTCCCTATGTATCGCCGGCCATCAAGCGGTACGTCTATGTCAGTAACTATGTGCGCAATGTATTTGGTACTGCCGAGGCACCGAACGCAACGGTATACCCTGGCTCTGACTTCTCAATCTTTGAAGCCGACGCTCCCAACCAATCGGCGACCGACACAATTGGCATGGTTTATCGACTGGAGACGGACAAACTCAACGCTGATTCCATTACGCCGTTCATCAAAGCCGTACAAAAGCGCCCTCAGACTCGCGTACTGATTGTCGGCGGCGGCAGCCTGATGGAGACGTTCAAGGAAGCAGTAAACGCTGCGGGGTTGACCGATAACTTTGAGTTCACCGGCTATGTGGCTTACGGGCAACTGCCGGACCTGTACCGCCGTATGAAATTGTTTGTGGCACCGGTCTGGAAAGAAAGCTTCGGCCAGGTCAGCCCTTTCGCAATGAATATGCACGTTCCCGTCGTCGGGTACGACATTGGTGCAATCGGTGAAATTGTCGACGATACAAGCTTGCTGGCACCTTACGGTGACGCAGACAAACTGTCGGACATCATCGTCAACCTGCTGGATGACAGCGCACGTCGAACCTTGATTGCCAACCGCCACAGCGAGAGAGCGCAGGCTCACTTCTCGATCAAAGCAATGATTGAGAACTACGACCAGATCTATGCCGAGACCCTGGCGGAAACCAAACAATGAAGATCGTATTTTTTGTGCACTGTTTCTTTCCTGACCACTTCTACGGAACAGAGACCTATACGCTGGAACTGGCCAAGAACTACCGCAACTGGGGACACGAGGTGGTCATCGTCAGCGCCTTGTTTCAGGGTGAACCCGCGGCAGCGGAGCTGATTACTGCCTATGAGCATGAAGGCTTTAAAGTTGTCCTTATCGACAAAAACAAAATCCCTCATGCCAACATCAAGGAAACGTACTACTAGGCAGAAATGCGCCCGGTCTTGACCGATATCCTCTCCGACTTGAAACCGGACATCGTTCACGTCACGCACTTGATCAACCATACCAGCGCCTTGCTCGAAGCCACCAAGGCTTTGGGCATTCCAACCTATGCAACTTTCACGGACTTTTTCGGCTTCTGCCTGACCAATAAGCTGGAAGCCGCCGATGGTGCACTTTGCGCAGGCCCGTCCAGGACTCGCAGCAACTGCGTGGCGTGCTACTTGAAAGAGACGGCGCGCACCTCGAAAGACGGTTGGATCAAATACGCAAATAATGGCACTTCAGCAAAATTGATCGCGAGCGCTGTCACCGCCCTACGAAAACTGCCGGGCGTGAAAAACAGTGTTTTCGATAAAACGATCGACTACATCGCAGAGCGACCTGACATCCTGGGTGCCCTCTACAACGGTTCTTACGCGGGAGCCGTCGCCCCAACCACCTTTTTAAGGGAAGCCTACGTCAAAAACGACATCAAGGTACCTATGAAAACCTTGTGGTTCGGCATCGACGTCGATCGTACACCGAAGCCGGTACGAGACGCCGACCACATACCCGTGATTGGTTTCATTGGCCAGATAGCACCGCACAAAGGTACAGATTTGTTGATTGATGCCTTCAATCGATTGCCAAAAGGCAGTGCACGATTGTTGATCTATGGGCCGACCGATCAGGATCCGGCATACATGGAAGAGCTGAAAGCCAAAAGCGCCGGCACACAAATCGAGTTCCGCGGCGTTTTCGAGAGCAAGGACATGGTCAACATCCTGCGTGACATGGACACTTTAGTGATTCCTTCGCGCTGGTATGAAAACAGCCCGCTGGTACTGTTGAACGCTCTCGCAACCCATACCCCGGCACTCGTTTCGGATGTGCGCGGGATGACGGAGTTCGTTGAAGCCGGCGTAAACGGAGAGATCTTCGATCGTGGCAGCGCAGAAGACCTGTATCGAAAGCTGTCGGCCTGGGTTGCCAACCCGAAAGTCCTCTATGACCTGGCGAAAACCACGAACTACGAACGGACGCCGGAATTAATGGCGAGGGAAACATTTGCCATGTATTCAAAAACAGCAGCTGCGTCTAACAAGATAGCTTGATCAACGAGGGCCAAGGAGGGCCCTGACAAGTTTTTTAAAATTCGCATCAAATATCAAGCTCACAGGATTCATGTTATGCATGCGACAGTAAAACTTGACGCCCTGACATCATTACGTTTTTTTGCCGCCGCGATGATTGTATTGGGGCATACTCACGGCGCCTTCGGTTCACTGGGTCTGGCAACTACATTATCCTTGGCACAAGGTGTATCTTTCTTTTTTGTACTTTCCGGCTTTATCCTTGCTTATAACTACCCCTCTCTATCATCGCGCCAAGAACTCTCCCATTTCTTTAAAGCCCGAATTGCACGTATCTGGCCAGCACATATTGCAGCAATCATTTTGCTTTACCTGCTCACGTCAGGTCTCAACCTCGGAGGATTGACACATTTACAGGCTGCCTTCACTGCTGTAGCAAACATATTTCTAATTCAATCACTTATACCGCTAAGAGATGTGTATCTGACATTTAACGGTGTCGCCTGGAGCATCTCTACGGAGATGTTTTTTACTTCAGCTTTCCACTTCTAATTTCCAGCCTTATACCGGGATGGAAAATAAAAATACTGTTTTTAGGTACAATCGCGGCGTTGTTTTTCGGATTCGCCGTTGCCTGGAACCTCCCAGCAGACGATGGAGCCCCCCAAGTCAGCCTGATGGGATTACTTTACGTAAATCCGCTTGTCCGAATCGTCGAGTTTTTTGCGGGAATTCTCGCTTGTGGCGTATATAAAACAATATATCACCGCATCAAGAGCGAAACAGGCGTCCTTTTTTCCGTAATCGAATTACTGGCCATCTGCTTGGCAGTAGTCGCCATGTGGCTGACCCCCAAGCTTATAATGTATATTGGAATTCACAGCACTTTCGGAAGTGTCATAAATTATTACTTGATCAAATCGGGGAGCTTCCCGGTATTTGCAGCTTTAATTGTTATTTTCGCCTTGGGCAAAGGAATATTTTCAAAAGCGCTCTCCGCCCCTTTTCTGGTACTGCTGGGTGAAATAAGTTTCTCTCTGTACCTGGTACACATGACAATATTTCAGTGGTACCAGTCCAACATCTTGTACTTCAGTCATGTTCCGCTCATCGTTCAGACTACAGGTTATTGGGCTATTGCCCTTTCTATGGCTTTTCTCATGCACAAAGCAGTAGAAAATCCGTGCCGCAAGTTTATTCTTGGCATCAACAAAACCACAGTTTCAAACGCGCTGTCCTCAGCTTACAACGTCCGCTCACTTGCTTATCTCGTAACAGCAAGTGCTCTGATCCTGGCGCTTAACACACTACCTGCGGCGTTTGCCCCTAGAGGTTGCCAGTCGGATGAATGCACCTCGCTGGTAAGAAACCATGTTTTAAACAACTCACCTATATTTGGTGAAAACCTGCGTCTTATTGCTGCAAAGTCTCTGAAAAACGACTCAGGCAGTAACACTATCGAACTGGCGTTCGAACTGATAAAACCTCTTCCCAAGGGATATATACTGGCTGTTCACCTCTTGGATAAAGACGCGCAGATTCTCGACAAATCGGATTCGGCACTCTCGAAGTCTGAAAAATTGAGGCCCGGCGATCAATGGGAAGAAGTTGTTACTCTAAAATCAGGTTTAGACAAACCCATGCCGGAAATGCTGGGGTTGGCGATATACTCGGATCCCGCCAGCCCTATAACAGTACATGACACTCGCTCTGACTATAATGGGCGCCGAGCACTACTACAACTTTCGAACATTCAGACGAATTGAGAACTACGACCTTGGTAAAAATGACTGGATATATCGACATGGACATCGTTGCTTATCATGCACAGTGATTTGGCTATTGCCAATGGCAAACGCATTCTATTGTGCGCCCATCAATTTTTCCCGCATTTTTCTGCTGGAACAGAAGTGCTTACCTTGTCGACCGCTCAAGCGTTAAAAGAAGAAGGTTATGCGGTAGAAATTGTAACTGCACAGCTTGGGGCGCAAGATACGCTGAGAACCCGCTCCTATAATCACAAGGGCTTCACAGTACATCAGTTGGAGATTCCTTACATCGCAGGAAAATTCTCCAGCACAATTGTAGTGAACGAATACAACAACCCATCGGTATACACGCCATTCAAGAATCTGCTCGAGCAGATCAAACCGGATCTGGTGCACTTCTTCCATCTCAAGAATCTGACTTTATCGGCGCTTCAGGCCTGCATTGATAGCAAGATTCCGACGGTGTACACGCCCACAGATTATTGGATCAACTGTCGCTCCTGCCAGTTGGTTAAGCCATGGGGCAAAAATGAATGCCCCGGGCCAAGCTTATTGGCCGGAAACTGCCTCAAACACATAGTCGTGAACAACAGAAGGGGTATTGTTAGAAAGATTTCAGCGATGACTCCTCAGCTCCTGTTTTCAACAATAGTGGCCCTTGCCCCCGCGTTTGTAAGAACACGACTGAGGAGTGCCGCTCAGGCGATGACCGATTTACGCGATCGAGAACAGACCATTTCCCAAGCGCTGCTCAAAATCGACCAGATCCTCCCGCCGACCCAATTTATAGAGAATTTGCTCATCAGTGCCGGGGTCCCACAACAGAAGATCAGACGACTAAAATACGGGATTCAGCCTCCGATCATTTACCCGGTCGCGCCGGACTTGATCAATACAGCGAAAAAACGCGCTGCAATCGGCTTCATTGGAACGCTGTCTGATCATAAAGGCTGCCATGTACTTATACAGGCAATCAAATTAATCCCCAATATCGATGCCGACTTTCTAATTTACGGCGACATTCAACAAAACCCTGATTACCTGAAAAAGCTAAAGTCTATTTCTCAAGGCGACCCCCGAATACGCTTCGTGGGAACTTTCCCTCATGAAAATATCGGCAATATTTTGAGCACATTGGATGTACTCGTCATACCCTCAACCTGGAGGGAAAACGCTCCATTGGTTCTTTTGAATGCTTTGGCTTGTGGCACCCCTGTGATTGCCAGCGATGTAACAGGCATAACTGAATATCTTGGAGAGGAGGACAATGTAACCGTCTTCAAGCCTGGGAACGCCCAAGAGCTGGCCCAACAGCTTAAGTCGTACCTTGCATTGGGTGGTGAGCCAGCCCACAATCGGGGCGCAGGAAGGATAGCGGGTGAACCACTGCACGCCTATGTCAGCGTACTGTCGGGCGTTTATGCGGACCTCATCCAAATCTCATGAAAAATTGGAATAAATTATGAAGTACGTAATCTTTGGCGGCGGGGGCTTCATCGGCTCGAACATAGCAGACAAGCTCCTCGAAGAGGGGCACAGCCTGCGTATTTTCGAGCGACCACGTGTCCCGCCGTACCGCACGTTTGAATCCCATGAGGACGTTGAATGGATCTCTGGAGATCTTCAGAGCAAACACGACCTTGAAGAAGCAATCCGGGGCGTAGATGGCGTACTCCACCTGGTATCTACTACCCTACCTAAATCGTCTAACGATGATCCAATTTATGACATTCAAACTAATGTCATCGCAACTCTAAACATGCTGAATGTCATGGTAGAGCAAAAAGTAGAGCAGATCGTCTTTATTTCATCTGGAGGAACGGTTTATGGCAAACCTATCCAGTGCCCACTACCGGAAAGTCACCCTACCGATCCAGAAGTTTCTTACGGCATCAGCAAACTGACTATTGAAAAATATCTATATCTGTATAAGAAGCTTCACAATATCAAACCGGTAATTTTAAGGGTTGCCAACCCTTATGGTGAAAGACAAAGAATTGAAACTGCACAAGGAGCAATCGCCGCCTTTGTTAGCAGAGCTACAGCAGGAAAAGCGATAGATATATGGGGTGATGGTTCAGTCACAAGAGACTATATATACATAAAAGATATCGCCAATGCTTTTTCAAAAGCCCTTCAATACAAAGGTTCAGAAACAATTTTCAATATTGGCTCAGGTGAAGGAACTTCACTCAACACCTTGATCGGGCTTATTGAGAGCATAACTCACAACGTGGTGGAATGTAATTTCTCACCCGCAAGAGCTTTTGATGTTCCCATCAATGTACTTGATTGCTCACTTGCAGAAAGAGAACTGAACTGGAAGGCAGAGTTCAGCCTTCACGAAGGTTTAACACAAACAATAAACTGGTACATTGATAGCCTGAAATCTACCGGAAAATAATATAACGCTTAATATCCAAACGGGGTAAGAAGCAATCTTTACCCCGCTTTACAAATCAATATCAAGAACACTATTTCGGGTTGTAGTAACCACTGCATGCACGAAACAATACGGCCAAAACTGCAAAATTCCCCTTCATGCCGTTAATTTTTGTCGGAACTTTGCCGACAGGGTAACGCCTTACCGTTGCCAACTCTTTGCACCAAAATCCGAGTTTGGGGGCTATATAACTCAGATAGGCAAGCAGTTCATATGTCATAAAGACACTACGAAATGGTGAAATTCTAGTATCCAAGAGCATTTTCCGACTATAAGCGCGGAAACCTTGAGTAGTGTCGGTCCATTTAAACCCTGAAGAAATACTTAGTAAGGGTGCATGAATCAGCCGGATGGCCAGATCTCTGGATTTCGGCGTATTTTCAGCAAGTCCCCCTCCAGAAATCTGGACGCTTGAACGAAATCAACTCCTTTCTCCAGCTCGCTAATGAATCTCGGGATCGCTTCTGGATCATCCTTATCATTACCGTCGATAGTTACAATTCCGTCATAGCCCTGATCAAGAGCGAAAGCATATGCGCAACGTAACTGCGCACTCAGCTTCCCTGGACCGCGCTTGATCAACAAACCGCGAACGTTATTATTATGCAAAAACTCTAGAGCGAGAGAGTTATCCGTACTCCCACCATCCACAATAATGACATCTGCGATCTCACTGATATTCAGATGTGTCATTCTTTCAAGAAGATTTCTAATTCGATCACCTTCGTTAATGACGGGAATCACAACACACCAAGGTTTTACACGCCCCTGCCAAAAGGCTTCCTCGTACGCCGGCACCTCCCAACTGAAACGCTCATCAACCATTTTGTCTACTTTCATGTTCGTTATTACCATTAAGTCGAGCGAAGTGTGATCAAAAACACACCGACAATTACTAATACTATTCCAGCTATTGTAGTGGTATGAAACGGCTCTCTAAAAATAACCACAGAGGAAACAGCGACCGTTGCAACTGCACCGGCTGTAAGAACAGGGTGCGCTATATTCAGTGGTAGGCGCGCTAGCGCGGCTGCATACAACAGGAATGCAGCGCCGTACAATCCCAAGCCAAGCCAAAATGGCCAGTTCGCCAACGCCGCGAGCGGGTCAGTAAACGAAGGAAACTTACGCGGCGCCATCATGGCCATTTTAATTAATACACTGGCGGATGCATTAGACAAAATCCCTACGATCAAAATAAGCCATTTCATGATAAACATCCGGAGATATTTTCTCGATAGCAACCGACAGCAATGCCCAAGGCACGCTCAATCGATACAATATTTGGCTCGTTTTTTTGACCTAACATCTCGATACAGACTATATGTTTCGGTAAGTAATCGTGAAGTGCACGGCTCATCACTTTATGGTCAGTGGCACCATCGCCAAGCGGGACCAGGTTGGGCTCACTGGAGTGAACATGGCCAATCAGATCAGCAAACTGCTCCAAAGCCGTTGAGGGCTGTTCACGAGTAATCGTCAACGCTCCAGTATCAAACTGCATCTTGATGAATGGATGATCGACTTCGCGGACGACCTGCGCGGTTTCAGCACTGGTTACCATATAGTTTGCACCATAGCAGACAGGGTTCGGCTCCAGGCATAGAGTGGTGCCATACTCTCCGGCTACGTCTCCGAGTTTTCGGAAAAAAGGAATTGCAATTGAGGCGGCTTCCGCATCCGTTAATCCGCTGCGATCCCTGTTTTTGGGGGATCCAAAAACCAAATGCTTTGCACCCAGCCCTTCCCCGATCCGGCATATATTAGACAGATGCTTGATCATCTCACTTCTACTTTCATCTGTGCCGAATACATTTAATCCGGTAGTTCCGAAAAGCAAGGACTGCATGCCGACTATTTCAATGCCCCTAGAATTCCACCAATCTCTGACACTCGATATGTCTGAACTTCGAGCTTTGGCAGGTTCCGAAAAATACTTACTCGGAGCCACATCTATAGCATCAACCGAAAACCTGTTCAATATACTCGCAACAGCTTCGTCGTGTTCAACGCTCCAAGCTATATTTGAAATGGAAATCCTCATAGAGCAGACCCCTTGGTCTTTGGCTCGGATTGCGCGTAAGCTCTGACCGCCTGAATTGTTTCACGATAACTATATTGATAATTACTTTTCACACCGAAAAGACTAGCATGTATAGTTCGCATATCGTAAACAGGGGATGGCTTATCATTAGTATTCTGAAATTCCACGCCGAAACCGGATTTTGATATATCACCAACCGATATGGGAGCAGCTGTCAGATGAACAAGCTTTAGATTTGCATTAACTGCTATCGATATATCGTACCAAAGGTTAACCATAGGATAAAATTGAAAAACCGCATTACTGTCGATAGACTCAACATTATTATTATTCAAAAAATCATAAATAACATTTTTTCGCAACCCCGGTCCTACTAAGCCAGGCAACCTTACAATCAGGTGGTTGGAAAACTGTTCTTCTACAAATTTCTCAAGTAGCCGTCTATGAAGACCATAGGGATGAAGGTCAATCTCGTTAATCTGTGTATTTTCATCGACAGCTACTGCATGCATGAAAACATCTACTGTACTTATCAAAATAAATTTTTTACATTTTAAGCTCTTGAGAATATCAATAAGCCCCAGTATGTTTTCTAGGTCAGCTTCAGGTCGGGAGTTGGCAATCCATTTTTGCGCAGGTGCGCCGGCGCAAACAACAGTGTCAAATTCCTTACCCTGAATTTCAGCAATATTCGTGGAGCGATAAAGAAAATCAAAATGGGTTTGATTTTGCAGTGTTCCTCCGACGAAACCACTGTAACCGATAAGTGCATTAGCCATTCTACCCTCCATTTAAGAAACATTGACCTTCATTACCGAACCTCAATAAGATTCGGGTAGCCATCAAGACTTGGACTTAAGGTCTTACCACTAACTGTCACATTAATAAATTGATCGCTATATTCCAGCGCAGTAACTTTACGAAAGCCAGAGGCGGAAAAATTCAGTCCAACATCAAGAAATAGAGACTGTCTATTTGAAAAATTATTTTTAACGAAAAACCGAACTCCAGAAACTCCATTAACCCAGTTCAAGTCCGTCATATTAAATGCAACGATTTTTTTATTGTTTGCCTGCTTATCAAGAACCATTGAGTCACGCCAAATGATATTTATGGAATTACCCAAAACGGTATACTGGCCAAAATCAATTTTTTCGACACTGTAATTTGGCAGTTTTACCAGGGCCGCGCACGATGCCGCATATTTTGAGGGCCACAACGGCGAGGGCAATTCAAAGCGCTTCCATTCGAAATCCAGATTTTCATATTGATTGGGACTTGATGACGCGCCATTTTTGTATACATGCAGATAAAATGTCTTACTTGTGTCTAACTGACTGCAGTCGTGGGAGTAAAAAGCCAACTCTCCTTGCTGGGTGACTTTCACCATTATACCTACCGAAGTTTTAATCTCACGACCAGGATCCGCCAGTAGATTCGCGAAAGTCTCCTCGAACAACGTTCCACGCTCGTAATTCGCCCCGAACACCACCATCAAAAGCAGTACTAAAATATGACAAACCAATAACGCAGGCTTATAAAATGAGCGCTGCTTCGCCGATTGCCACAGATCCTGAACACAAAGAATTAGACAAGAGATCGTAATATACGCTAACGCTTGAACAAAACCAAAATACCACAGCACGTAGTTTAATTGAGTGTGGATATAAGAGTGGCCTTTAGCTAAGACCAGCCAAGATGCAGAAGCAGCAAAAAACACTAAAAACACAACACTGTTCTTTGCGCAAAACTTCCGACTGGAAATAGATACATAAAGAAGGCCCGCCAAAGATATCAGTATCAGCCACTTAAAAGCAGCACCAGGCAAGTAAAAGAAAAGCTGAGTTTCCCAGACATTAATATAGCGCTGCACTACATCAAATGGAGAGCTTTGAAGCGATGCTTTGAAAACATCATCAAAAGTAGATGGATCACCGTAGGTTCGTCGCTTCACATCTTGCTCGAAAATGTTCTGCAGACCAGCGACGATAGTATCTCCACGCATTCCAGCATGAAGCAATAGTGCAAAAATAAAACCAACCACGCAAAACGAAAACGTTAATAAAAAGAACTTCAGATTGCGACGACAATCAGATTCTTGCCTACTAAAAAACGGTGCAACGATAAATATGGAACAGGCAAATAGAGTAATCGCCGAAAGATATTCATATCCCGCCAAGCTCTTTATAAAAACTGCCAAACCTGTCAGTACGCAGTAGGCCAGTCTTTTGGCATTCCCAATAGACTTGTATGCTAAAGCTGAAAAAACTGCTGGTAAAAACCAAAGCACCGGAACCCAATAAAGATTTCTGGCAAATGCAACGACCCATGGAGAGCTAATCATTACGACAAAAAAAACCAATGCAAAGCGACTACTGTAGACTTTCGAATACAATAGTGAAAGAACACCAACAACTAAAGCAAACAATACAGAATTAATAAGTTGCAACTTATCGATGCTATCAAGACCAAGCAAAGCATATGCCGTTGAAAAGAAAAGTCCCTGAATACCATATTGCGATTTGTAGGGTGAAAAATATATATCTTTACCAGACGCATCTCCGGCAAATACAGGATAAGCGTCCAGCATATTTTTTGCGTAATCAAATTTCTGCCCAATCGAGATAAAACCTATATGGGCACCATCTTTGGCAAGTCCGGAGTTATCAGCCGTAATCCCCCTAGGATTAACGCCTGAGACCCCTTGTCGAAATTATCAAAAAAATACTGGTCGGAGAATTTGAAATAATTAAACTGATAGCTGAACGTGGCCACGACCACCATAAAAAATAAAGCTAAAAGATTGAACTTATTCTTAGTCAAGATGTTCAGCATCGAGCTTCTCCAGCACATCATAGATATTATCGATTTTTCCACCAAGTATTGAAAAGCATCTCGGTAAGTCTTCATATTTCTCGAACAAGATTGGACGACCGTCATCACTTTCGTTTTTCATCAAGATCGTCTTTACTTCAAACAATGATTCAACGTACTGCGCCTTTGAAAGCGACGGAAGATACCTGGACACGTCTCGCACCATACGGTCTACTTGTGAAATCCGCGGATAATCGCTGAGTTTTTCATAAGGACTTATCCCGGGTTCATCACGCCATTGAAGGTGTGGCGTGTATCGAACGTGAGATAACGTATGAAGCCCTTTTGCGGGGAAAGGCATTAACGAAAAAAAAGGCCCATCCATCACGGTGATACCCAAATCTGCCAGAGGAGCAGGCATTTTCATGAGCGCCATTTCGGTAATTTCCTGCTTCAACTCCGTTTTTACACCTGGAAAATCACCCTTCAATTGGTTTATCCCGCTATAACTGCAATTGAAAATATATCGACTTGATAATACTTTACGCTCTCCGCCCGTATCGCAAATCGCGATGGAGAGTTCTCCGGATGTTGCCTTGGAGATGGATGCCACTTGGGTATCAAGCAACAGGTCAACCCCTGACTCTAACAGTTCAAGCCGTGCTTTATTGGCAATCAAAGTTGAGTTGAAAGCATACTCCTTGACCAAGTAAACATCTTCAATCAGCCGAGGTTCAAATAGCTTGCGCATTGCCGGATCGGCTGTTTGTATTTCCGCACCAATATCGGTACAGAAACGAACAAATTGCTTTGCGGTGACTTTTGAGTTTCGTCGAGAAATAGCGTACAGCTTTGTGAACTCTTGATTTACGGCTTCAGGCCAATCTCGCACAAATTTTGGCAAATTCAGGCGGCTGCGGTAAGCGGTAGTGAAGCTTCGCGGATAATGATAGCCATTGTGCACACGCGCTTGATTATTGTAAGAAGCTCTTAGGAGAAGAGACGATTCTCTTTCTACTAAAAGCACTCTTTTAAATCCGCGATTTTTTGCAAGATAGATAGCGATGGCACAGCCATAAAAGCCGCCACCAATAATTACTGCGTCGAAATCCGTTTCAGACATTGGCATTATCAACTTGCTCATCATCTGAATTTGTGTTTCGTTTGGAATAGGCGGACACTTCTTCTATGTTCAACTTTTCACGGCGCGTAACTTTCGAACTCGTCATTTCCTGAGCCACATGATATAGCGGTGCTTCGTTAGAAAGGCTCGCCATATGCAGGATATATTCGCCAAGCACAAACAGCACTAAAGAAATCAGGAAAAACATGCCTGACTGTTGAAGCGAGACACTAATCCACCCTGGAGCAACATCAGTTTTAAACAAGCCTACTGCAATAACATAAACACAATAAAGTAAATTCGCCATCGCCCCAAACAAGGAGAGAGAAGTGACAAGTCGCATAGGTGCTCTGGTAGTGGATACCAACAATCGCATCCCTCTATCAATACTTTCTGCCAGTCGTTTTGGCTGAGATGCCTTAGGTGGCGCGCTATACGAAAGTCGAACCTGTGAAAACCCTCCCGTCGCCGGCAGATGGCGATATGTCATGGCTGACTGAGGATGTTGCAAAATAAAATTAATTACCTTCTTGCTCAACAGCCTAAACTGCGGCGCCTCTTTAGCAAGGTGAACTCCGTTGAAATGATTGTACATACCATGAAAAACGGCGAAAGCTGCTCGGTATCCGAGGCTATGAGTAGGTTTTTTCTCGTTATTTGCAAAGACGACATCAACTCCATCAATTGCCTTTTGCAGCATTGATGGCAAAAATTCTATACTATCGACAAGCGGATCAATTACTGCGACATAGTCACCCAAAGCACTTTCTAGCCCAACCCACGACGCAGTATCTGAATCGACTTCTTTTGTCAGTGCGTAAACTTGCAGATTGGCAATGCCATCTTCACTTGTCAGTCGCTTCATTACTGAAATGCTTTCATCTTCAGAAGCATTATCTACAATAATAATCTCGTAATCACGCACGACTTCAGAGACTACACTAGTAGCATCCGTGATAATCTTTTCAAGATCCAGCGCTTGATTCCTGACGACAAAAACAACAGAAACAAAACAAGGAAAAAAACTCATACCATCGCCCCTCTAAAGCCCACAAAAAAATCAACTTCCAAGTCACCCTTTTGTTATCGTTGCTGCAATTGTCGCCCCTCCGAGCAGCAAAGACTTTTCAAGATCAAATTTCAGCTCCCCCGATTCACAGCCCGGAGGCAACAGACAAAGAAAAAGAGAATTTTATCTCGCAAACGGCGACGACACTTCCAGGCATGCAGGGATAGCGTCAGAAACTCCAACCTTCCCATCATTTTCCATGAACTGAAAAATGGATGTTGGTTCATACCCACTAGCGCAGCTATTAACCTGACCTGTGAAAACCACCAACCATCCTGAATGGTTTTATATCTTGAAATAAGCGACTTTATCCCAGCATTCGCACCGACCTGATTCCTTTCATGCTGTCGATAGCGCAGTGTTGAGCGAGGATCGATAAACCATTCAAACCCCCTGCTTCGGGCAAACGCATAAACATACCAATCATGCAGGGAAACAGATTGAAGTTTTTCCCAACTCTGCAGCATTAATGCCTTTAACGGGTCGGCGACTTTCCGGCTCATCAAATAAGTACAGCCCGGACCCGCGGCCTCAAATAGATAATCCCACTCGACCTGAGGTTGCGCCTTGTCCAACAAGAGAGTTTTGCCGCTTGGCCAAAATGCGGTGACGTTACTGGAATACGCATCAACATTATGACTCTGAAGCATCCGGACAGAGTGATCGAGCTTGTTCGTATCCCAGATATCATCCTGATCAGAAAACGCTACGTAGTCATAGCCTTCAAAACTAACGTCGCGAATCAGACGGAAAAAGTTACGGGCAGCGCCTCCGAACTTCTCGGAGACAGGCAGGAGAACCACCTCGGTATGCTCGGCCGCACAAGCGGCGCACCACTGCTCGGTACCATCAGAGGAAGGGTCGACACTGATGTAAATTGTCAGGTCCACCGCCGTCTGGTGGCGGATTGACTCAATCTGTTCCTCTAACCAGTGCACGCCATTATAAGCCGCCAGTAAAACAGCGATTCGGGGTTTTACTGGCATATGGTTTTTTCGAGCACTCACGAAACATCCTTTGCATCAAATCGCTATTTTCAGCGATTAGTTGGTTCCAAGAGTTTCTGCAAGTACTGTCCGTATCCCGTCTTCTTCAGCGCATCAGCCTGCGCACCCAGCTGCTCAGCATTGATCCAGCCATTGTGGTACGCGATCTCCTCCAGGCAAGCCACCTTGAGCCCCTGACGCTGCTCGATGGTGTGTACGAAGTGGCTGGCTTCAAGCAGCGAATCGTGTGTACCTGTATCGAGCCAAGCGAACCCACGACCGAGCATTTCAACACTCAGTGTCTTTCTCTCAAGATACGCACGGTTGACGTCAGTGATTTCCAACTCACCGCGCTCCGATGGCTTGATGCTCTTCGCAATCTCGACGACATCGTTATCGTAGAAATAAAGACCGGTCACGGCGTAGTTGGATTTTGGCTTGAGCGGTTTTTCTTCAATACTCAGAGCACGACCCGTTTTGTCGAATTCGACAACACCGAAACGCTCTGGATCGGACACGTGATAACCGAAGACCGTAGCACCTTTCTGCTGAGTAGTTGCCGAACGCAAATTATCCGAGAAATGCTGACCATAGAAGATATTGTCGCCAAGAATCAGGCAGCAAGGGTCTTTGCCGATGAATTCTTCACCGATGATGAAGGCTTGAGCCAGACCATCCGGGCTAGGCTGCTCGGCATAGGTAAGCTTGATACCGTAGAGGCTGCCATCACCCAACAACTTGCGGAAACATGGCAGATCTTCCGGTGTGGAGATGATCAGAATTTCACTCATTCCCGCCAGCATCAGTACAGATAGCGGATAGAAGATCATCGGCTTGTCGTAGATCGGCAGCATCTGCTTCGACACGCCAAGGGTTAACGGATGCAGGCGTGTGCCCGAGCCGCCAGCGAGGATGATGCCTTTACGATTTGTCGTAATCATTTGTTCAGAACTTCCCTAAGCATTCGGGTTACACCACTTTGCCAATCCGGCAAGTGTAGAGAAAAATTGTCACGCAGCTTCTGAGTATTCAGTCGCGAATTCAGCGGCCGACGCGCGGGCGTGGGATAAGCGGAGGAATCAATCGGATTGACCACCTTGACGGCGAGTTCCTCGCCATTACCCCTCGCAAATGCAATCACATGGCTGGCGTAGCCGTACCAGGACACTTCGCCACTCGCTGCGAGGTGATACACACCTGACAGCTCTGGCCGCTCCGCAGCCTGGCGGATGGCCAGCGCGGTGACATCGGCAATCAGATCAGCTCCTGTAGGGGCGCCGACCTGATCATCAATCACGTTCAACGTTTCACGGTCTTTAGCCAGGCGCAACATGGTCTTTGCAAAGTTATTGCCGCGAGCGGCATACACCCAGCTCGTGCGAAAAATCAGATGCTTGCAGCCCGACGCAATGATCGACTGCTCCCCAGCCAGCTTACTTGCGCCGTATTGATTCACCGGGGCGACTGGATCTGACTCCTTCCACGGCTTGGAGCCTTGGCCATTGAAGACATAATCAGTCGAGTAATGAATCAACCAGCCCCCAGAGCCTTGGCTTCCTCCGCCATGAGCTGGCTGGCTTGAGCATTCACGCGATCGGCCAGCACCGCCTCCACTTCAGCCTTGTCGACAGCAGTATAAGCTGCAGCGTTGACAATGATGTCTGGCTTGAGCTTTCGAATTGTGACGCGAAGCGCCTCCAGATTGGACAAGTCGCCGCATAATCCATCATCGGCATGGCGATCAAGCGCTATCAGCTCGCCCAGTGGCGATAGCGAACGCTGCAGCTCCCAACCTACCTGGCCATTTTTGCCCAACAGGAGAATTTTCATGCCTTGTCAGAGCGATCTGCGTAGTTCTGATCGATCCATTGCTGATAGGCACCGCTCTTCACGTGCGACACCCACTCAGAGTTATTCAGATACCACTCAACTGTTTTGCGGATACCTGTTTCGAAGGTCTCTTCTGGCGTCCAGCCCAGCTCGCGCTGGATTTTGCTGGCGTCGATGGCATAACGCTGATCATGACCCGGGCGATCCTGAACGTAGGTGATCAGGCTCGCGTGCGGGCGGTGTGCGGAATTCGGGCGCAATTCATCGAGTAGTGCACACAGTGTATTAACTACTTCAATGTTTTGTTTCTCGTTATGGCCGCCGATGTTGTAGGTCTCACCGATGACGCCTTCTGTAACAACCTTGTACAGCGCGCGAGCGTGATCTTCGACATACAACCAATCGCGAACCTGATTACCTTTGCCATAGACAGGCAGCGGCTTGCCTTCCAGGGCATTGAGAATGATCAACGGGATCAATTTCTCGGGGAAGTGGCAAGGACCATAGTTATTCGAGCAATTGGTGACCAGCGTCGGCAAACCATATGTACGAGCCCAGGCGCGGACCAGGTGATCGGAACTGGCTTTACTGGCCGAGTACGGCGAGCTTGGCTGATACGGGGTGGTTTCCGTGAAGAGATCTTCCGGGCCTTCCAGATCGCCGTAAACTTCATCCGTCGAAATATGGTGGAAGCGGAAAGCGGCCTTGCGGGCATCATCCAGCGCCGCCCAGTAATGGCGCGCGGCTTCCAGCAAGGTGTAAGTACCGATGATGTTGGTCTGGATGAACTCGGAAGGACCGGAAATAGAGCGATCTACATGGGACTCTGCCGCCAAGTGCATGATTGCATCCGGTTGATGCTCCTTCAGAACGCGGTCGATCTGCTCACGATCGCAGATATCGACGCGCTCAAATGTGTAACGCGAGTTTCCGCTGACTTCGGCCAGCGACTCAAGGTTACCGGCATACGTCAGCTTGTCGACGTTTACCACTGCGTCGGTAGTATTGGAGATGATATGACGGATAACAGCTGAGCCGATAAACCCGGCGCCGCCGGTTACTAGAATTTTCACGCGAAACCATACCCTTGAGTTGCTGACAGGGCTGCCAACCGAGCGCTGTCTAATCCATGAATGCAAAAGCCATCAGCTAGCTGTGACTTCTGACAGAGTCAGTCTGTACCGATGTGGGAATACGTCACTATCGGACAAGCACAGCATTTTACAGCTTAATGAACGTTTTACTAATGGATATAGACAAGCTGTGGCTAAAGTTTAGTTCGCCTTTCCTTCCATGTTGCAATCAGACCAGACGCTTGCGTAAGGCCCTGGACGAACGTCCCAGAAACCAGCCAAAAACCGGCCCGATCAGCATACCCACCAGAAATGCACCAACCGCAATCACTGATATAGGAAGTTGTGGTCCTGCCCAACCAAGAAACAACAGGGAGACCGATTGCTGATTTTCGAGAACGAACGCAAGGATCGCCAACACAAGCAATAGAATTAAAACGGAAAACAAAATGCGCTTGAGATTACTCATAAGCGACTCCTTGCGTAACGGTGACCGTCAAGCCCCCTCCTCCTCTTCTTCATTCACGCGATCGCGCAGCTCTTTGCCTGGCTTGAAATGCGGGACGAATTTTCCATCAAGGCTGACGGACTGGCCGGTTTTCGGATTACGCCCAACACGCGGCGCGCGATAGTGCAATGAAAAACTGCCAAAACCACGGATCTCGATGCGATCACCCGTAGCCAGACACTGGGACATTTGCTCAAGCATGGTCTTGATGGCCAGCTCCACATCCTTGGATGAGAGCAGCCCCTGATGGGTGACAATTCGTTCGATCAACTCCGACTTCGTCATATTTTTCCCTTCTTTTTCAAGCAGCTAGATCAGCGCTTGAAAGGTTTTAGCACGCCCTGAAGATTTTGAACAGCCCAGGGCTTGACATATCTTTCCGCTCGCCGAAACGCCCATTTTCAGGGCATCGGATCGCAAGCAGGCCAACGCTCACTCACCGACAAATCACCAGCATTGTTCGAGTTACGTAACCGGCAGGATTAAAGCCAAAGGGAAACTCATCCTCATCCCGGGCATCATCAGATCGCGTAATCACCTTATAACCTGCACCCTTGCACTCCTTGGCTGCGCGCTTCTGACACCTCTCCCAGCCCGACCCCAAACCCGAGCAATCGACTTCGATGCCGCTAACTCCGCGCACCGCATGGGTCTTGGCGCTGGTAGTACACCCTGCCAACACCAACACACCCAACAGAACTATAAACTTGTTCATTCACATCCTTATGCCAGGCACCTGCCCGACTACTGCGATCTTCAGACTAAGCCTAGACGCGAATAGACGATTGATCCGATTAAAGAAACAGACCGCCGCACAAAGGGAATGGTTTCACCGGGACAACGCACAGCATGACGCCAAATAAATCACAGGCACAAAAAAGGGCGACCGAAGTCGCCCTTTTTTTAATGATCAGACAGAACTCAGTTCTGTTTGGCCATTGCTTGACGCAGCAGTGCCGCCATGGTGGTGTCAGCTGCTTCACCTTCCGGAGCTGCTTTCAGGCTCTGGATGGCTTCTTTCTCTTCAGCATCGTCTTTCGATTTGATCGACAGCTGGATTACGCGGCTCTTACGATCAACGCTGATGATCTTGGCTTCTACTTGCTGGCCTTCTTTCAGAACGTTGCGCGCGTCTTCAACGCGGTCACGGCTGATTTCGGAGGCTTTCAGAGTCGCTTCGATATCGTCGGCCAGAACGATGATGGCGCCTTTGGCGTCAACTTCTTTCACGGTGCCAGTAACGATTGCGCCTTTGTCGTTAACCGAGACGTACTCGGAGAACGGATCGCTTTCCAGTTGCTTGATACCCAGGGAGATACGCTCACGCTCCGGGTCAACCGACAGGATAACGGTGTCCAGCTCGTCGCCCTTCTTGTAACGACGCACGGCTTCTTCGCCGGTTTCGTTCCAGGAGATGTCGGACAGGTGAACCAGACCGTCGATGCCGCCGTCCAGACCAATGAAGATACCGAAATCGGTGATCGACTTGATGGTGCCGGAGATCTTGTCGCCCTTGTTGAACTGGCCAGAGAAGTCTTCCCATGGGTTCGACTTGCACTGCTTGATGCCCAGGGAGATACGACGACGCTCTTCGTCGATATCCAGAACCATGACTTCCACTTCGTCGCCGACTTGTACGACTTTCGAAGGGTGGATGTTCTTGTTGGTCCAGTCCATTTCCGAAACGTGTACCAGACCTTCAACGCCTTCTTCCAGCTCAGCGAAGCAGCCGTAGTCGGTCAGGTTGGTTACGCGAGCGGTAACGCGAGTGCCTTCTGGGTAACGGGCTTTGATAGCAACCCATGGATCTTCGCCCAGTTGCTTCAGGCCCAGGGAAACACGGTTGCGTTCGCGATCGTATTTCAGAACCTTGACGTCAATCTCGTCACCAACGTTGACGATCTCGGAAGGATGCTTGATGCGCTTCCAGGCCATGTCGGTGATGTGCAGCAGGCCGTCCACGCCACCCAGATCGACGAATGCGCCGTAATCGGTGAGGTTTTTGACGATACCTTTGACTTGCTGGCCTTCCTGCAGGGATTCCAGCAGAGCTTCACGCTCGGCGGAGTTCTCGGCTTCCAGGACGCTGCGACGGGAAACGACAACGTTGTTGCGCTTCTGATCCAGCTTGATGACCTTGAATTCCAGCTCTTTGCCTTCCAGGTGCGTGGTGTCGCGCACTGGACGGACGTCAACCAGGGAACCTGGCAGGAACGCACGGATGCCGTTAACGTCGACAGTGAAGCCGCCTTTAACCTTACCGTTGATAACGCCCTTGACCACTTCCTCAGCTGCGAAGGCTGCTTCCAGAACGATCCAGCATTCAGCGCGCTTGGCTTTTTCACGGGACAGCTTGGTTTCACCGAAACCGTCTTCAACCGAGTCCAGAGCAACGTGAGTTTCGTCACCGACGTTGATGGTCAGTTCGCCAGCTTCGTTGTAGAACTGCTCAAGCGGGATGAGCGCTTCAGACTTCAGGCCCGCATGAACGGTAACCCAGCCATTTCTGTCGTCAATATCAACGATAACGCCGGTGATGATGGAGCCTGTCTGAAGGTTCAGAGTCTTCAGGCTTTCTTCAAAGAGTTCCGCAAAGCTTTCGCTCATTTTAATTCCTGTTGATTAGGGCGAAAAATACGCCCATCTCCACATCCCAGACGATGCGGGTCAGTTTCATGTAAAGGAAGCCACCGCAGGACTATGACTGGTCCCCTGCGGCCTTCCTGGTCACCCGGCGATATCGCGAATGGCAATCTCGCTCATGATGCGTTCAAGCACCTGATCGATGGACAACTCCGTGGAATCCAGCTGTATCGCGTCGGCCGCCGGCTTGAGCGGGGCCACCGCTCGCTGGGTATCACGCTCATCGCGCGCACGGATCTCATCTAGCAGACTCGACAGACTAACACCCTCGACTTTGCCCTTCAACTGCAAATATCGACGGCGCGCCCGCTCCTCGGCACTGGCGGTCAGGAAAATCTTCAAGGGTGCGTTCGGAAAAACCACCGTTCCCATGTCGCGACCATCGGCCACCAGACCAGGCACTTCCTGGAAAGCGCGCTGGCGCTGCAGCAGCGCCTCGCGAACGGCCGGCAATGCAGCCACCTGGGAAGCGCCGGAACCGACGCTTTCAGTGCGGATGACATCGCTGACTTCGTCACCTTCCAGAATGATGCGCTGCAACTGACCGTCGGTCGCGGCGATGAACTGCACATCCAGATGAGCGGCCAGTTTCTTCAGCAGCTCTTCATTGGTCAGGTCGACACCATGATTGCGCGCAGCAAACGCCAGCAGGCGATAAAGCGCGCCGGAATCCAGCAGATTCCAGCCCAGACGCTTGGCCAGAATCCCGGCTACGGTGCCTTTGCCCGAGCCGCTTGGCCCATCGATGGTGATGACCGGTGCAATGTTGTTCACGACTGAGCCTCTTGCGCCACACGAATGCCGACCTGCGCGCACAGCGCCAGGAAGTTCGGGAACGACGTCGCGACGTTGGCGCAATCATGGATGCGGATCGGTGCAGTGGCGCGCAGCGAGGCCACGCTGAAAGCCATCGCGATGCGGTGATCGCCATGACCATGCACTTCGCCGCCGCCGATCTGGCCGCCGTCGATGATGATGCCGTTCGGGGTCGGCTCGCACTTGACGCCCAGCGCCAGCAAACCGTCCGCCATGACCTGGATACGGTCCGACTCCTTGACCCGCAGCTCCTCGGCGCCGGTCAGCACGGTGCGCCCTTCGGCACAGGCCGCAGCCACGAACAGCACCGGGAATTCGTCGATGGCCAGAGGAACCAGCGCCTCCGGAATCTCGATACCCTTGAGTTTAGCCGCCCGCACGCGAAGATCCGCTACTGGTTCGCCGCCTACTTCACGCTGGTTTTCCAGGGTGATGTCGGCGCCCATCAGGCGCAGGATGTCGATTACGCCAGTACGGGTCGGGTTGATGCCGACGTGTTCGAGCACCAGCTCCGAACCTTCAGCGATCGACGCTGCTACCAGGAAGAACGCCGATGACGAGATATCACCCGGCACCTCGATGTGGGTCGCAGCCAGCGTGCCACCGGACTCGACGGACGCAGTCGCGCCGTCAACGCTCACCGGATAGCCAAAGCCGCGCAGCATGCGCTCGGTGTGGTCACGAGTCGGAGCCGGCTCGGTCACGGTGGTCTTGCCTTCGGCGTACAGACCCGCCAGCAACAGGCAGGATTTAACCTGGGCACTGGCCATCGGCATGGTGTAGGTCAGGCCTTTGAGCTTGTGACCGCCACGAATGGTCATCGGCGGACGACCGTCGGCAGCGGTTTCGATCACTGCGCCCATTTCCCGCAGCGGGTTGGCGACGCGATTCATCGGGCGTTTGGACAGCGACGCGTCACCGGTCAGGGTGCTGTCGAAGTCCTGCGCGGCCAGCAGGCCGGACAGCAGGCGCATCGAAGTACCGGAGTTGCCCAGATAGATCGGGCCCGGCGCAGGCTTCAGGCCGTGCAGGCCGACACCGTGGATGGTCACGCGGCCGTGATGCGGGCCTTCGATGACCACGCCCATGTCGCGGAACGCCTGCAAGGTCGCCAGGGCATCTTCGCCCTCGAGGAAGCCTTCGACTTCGGTAACGCCCTCAGCCAGGGAACCGAGCATGATCGAACGGTGGGAAATCGATTTGTCACCCGGTACGCGAATCCGACCGGACAGGCGGCCACCAGGTTGAGCCAGGAAAATCAGATCGTTGGAATTCATAGCGTCCACATAGGCCCTGCGGGCCAGGATTTTACTGAAATGCTCGCGGGCAACCCGGGCGCGCGTGAAGACGCCCAACAATTGGTGCCCATCCCCTGCATCGACCGCGTCGCGCAAGGCGTCGAGGTCGCTGCGAAATGTATCGAGTGTGCGCAGGACAGCCTCGCGGTTGGCGAGAAAGATGTCATGCCACATGACCGGGTCGCTTCCGGCAATTCTTGTGAAATCACGGAAACCGCCCGCAGCGTAACGGAAGATCTCAAGATTTTCATTGCGCTTGGCCAACGAATCGACCAGACCGAAGGCCAGCAAGTGCGGCAGATGGCTGGTCGCGGCCAGCACTTCATCGTGACGCTCGACCTGCATGTGCTCGACGTCGGCGCCCAGCTCGCGCCACAAGCGATCAACCACCGCCACGGCAGACGGATCGGTCTGCTCCAGCGGGGTCAAAATCACTTTATGACGGCGGAACAGCTCCGAGTTGGAGGCTTCCACCCCGCTCTGCTCGGAACCGGCAATCGGATGCCCCGGTACGAAACGCGTCGGCATGCCGCCAAACGCTTCGGTCGCCGCGCGCACCACATTGCCCTTGGCGCTGCCGACGTCCGTCAGGATTGCCTGCCCAAGATCCATGCCGGCCAGACGAGCCAGCACTTTTTCCATGGCCAGGATCGGCACCGCCAACTGGATCACGTCCGCGCCCTGGCAAGCGGCCACCAGATCGTCTTCGCAGCGATCCACCACGCCCAACTCGACCGCCAGCTTGCGCGATTGCGGGTCGAGATCAACGCCGACCACTTCGCGGCACACACCGCTTTCACGCAAGCCTTTGGCAAACGAACCACCGATCAACCCCAGACCGACCACCACCAGGCGCCCGATCATAGGTGCAGCAGATTGCAGCGCAGTGACATCACCCACGAGCCAGAACCTTGCGCAGCGCTTCAAGGAAGCGGCTGTTTTCCGCCGGCAGACCAATGGTCACTCGCAGATGGTTCGGCATGCCGTAGTTGGCCACCGGACGCACGATCACGCCTTCGCGCAGCAGGCCCTGGAACACCGGAGCCGCCACTTGACCCAGATCGACACAGATAAAGTTGCCCTTGGACGGTATCCAGCTCAGACCCAGCTCGCGAAAACCCGCTTCCAGCTGCTGCATGCCGGACTCATTGAGCTGACGGCTCTGCGCCAGATATTCCTCGTCCTTCAGCGCCGCACAGGCCGCGGCCAAGGCCAGGCTGTTGACGTTGAACGGCTGGCGTACACGGTTCAGCACGTCTGCCACTACCGGAGTGGACAGACCATAGCCAACGCGCAGCGCCGCCAGACCGTAGGCCTTGGAGAAGGTGCGCGAGACCAGCAGGTTCGGGTAAGCCGCGAGGAAGTCCAGGCCATCCGGCAGATCGCCGCCTTCGGCATATTCGATGTAGGCTTCGTCCAGTACCACCAGCACATGCTCAGGCACGTCCTGCAGGAACTCATCCAGCGCTTCAGCGCCGAACCAGGTACCGGTCGGGTTGTTCGGGTTGGCGATGAACACGACGCGAGTGTTGGCGTCGATGGCCGCCAGCATGGCCGGCAGGTCATGGCCCCAATCCTTGGCCGGAACGACCTTTGCCTGAGCGCCGACCGCCTGGGTCGCGATCGGGTAGACCGCGAACGCGTGCTCGCTGAACACTGCATTCAGGCCCGGCGCCAGATAGGCGCGCGCCACCAGTTCGAGAATGTCGTTGGAGCCATTGCCCAGCGTCACCTGGTTCAGCTCGACGCGACACTGCTCGGCCAGCAGGGATTTGAGTGCGAAGCCGTTGCCGTCCGGGTAGCGGGTCAGCTCGTCCAGCGCTTCGCGGATCGCGGCCAGCGCTTTCGGACTTGCGCCCAACGGGTTTTCGTTGCTTGCCAGTTTGACGATGCTTGCCGGATCCAGGTCCAGCTCGCGCGCCAGCTCGTCCACGGGCTTGCCCGGCACGTATGGCGAAAGTTGTTGCACGCCCGGCTGTGCCAGAGCGAGGAAGTTGCCACTCATTGCTACCACCCCTTAAAGAACTGCTTTCGGGTAGGAACCCAGCACCTTGAGTGCTACTGCTTCCTGACTGATCTTTTCCAGTACACCTTTGATCAGCGGATCACGGTGGTGACCGACGAAGTCGATGAAGAACACGTAGGTCCACTTACCGCTGCGCGACGGACGGGTTTCGATCCGGGTCAGGTCGATCCCGTTGTCATGGAACGGCACCAGCAGCTCATGGAGCGCGCCGGGTTTGTTGCTCATCGACACGATGATCGAAGTTTTGTCGTCGCCGGTCGGCGGCACTTCCTGGTTACCGATCATCAGGAAGCGCGTGGAGTTGTCCGGACGATCCTCGATCTTCTCGGCCAGACGCGTCAGGCCGTACAGCCCGGCCGCCATGTCACCGGCGATCGCCGCCGAGTTCCACTCACCCTTGACCCGCTTGGCCGCTTCGGCGTTGCTGGACACCGCCACACGCTCGACATTCGGGTAATGGGCATCCAGCCATTTGCGGCACTGGGCCAGCGACTGGGCGTGGGAATAGATGCGGCTGATGCTGTCGGTCTTGGTGTTTTCACCGACCAGCAGGTGGTGGTGAATCCGCAGCTCGACTTCACCGCAGATCACCATGTCGTGCTCAAGGAAGCTGTCGAGGGTGTGGTTGACCGCGCCTTCGGTGGAGTTCTCCACCGGCACCACGCCGAAATTCACCGCACCAGCCGCCACTTCACGGAACACTTCGTCGATCGCCGCCATCGGCTTGCTGATCACCGCGTGCCCGAAGTGCTTCATGGCCGCCGCCTGGGTGAATGTGCCTTCCGGACCGAGATAAGCGACTTTCAGCGGGTTCTCGAGGGCCAGGCACGAAGACATGATTTCGCGGAACAAGCGCGCCATCTCTTCATTGCCCAGCGGCCCCTTGTTGCGCTCCATCACGCGCTTGAGGACCTGCGCCTCACGCTCGGGACGATAGAACACCGGCTGCTCGCCCTCGGCCAGACTGGCCATCTTGACCCGGGCAACCTCTTCGGCACAGCGCGCGCGATCGCTGATCAACTGGAGGATTTTCTCATCCAGGTTGTCGATGCGAACGCGCAGCGCCTTGAGCTCCTGCTCGGACATCAGGAATGCTCCTTCTCGAATTCAGCCATGTAGCCAACCAGGGCTTCGACGGCGTCCAGCCCCAGGGCGTTGTAGATCGAGGCACGCATGCCGCCGACCGAACGATGGCCCTTGAGGTTGAGCAGGCCACGGGCGTCGGCGCCAGCCAGGAACGCTTTGTCCAGACGTTCGTCAGCCAGACGGAACGGCACGTTCATCCACGAGCGGGCGTTGGTGCTGATCGGGTTGGTATAGAAGTCGCTGTTGTCGATGAAGCCGTACAGGCGATCTTTCTTCGCCTTGTTGCGCTGCTCCATCGCGGCGACGCCGCCCTGCTCCTTCAGCCACTCGAAGACCAGACCCGAGAGGTACCAGGAATAGGTGGCCGGCGTGTTGTACATCGAACCGTTGTCGGCCGAAACCTTGTAGTCGAGCATGGTCGGGCACGAACTGCGGGCACGACCCAGCAGATCCTCACGAACGATCACAACGACGAGACCACTCGGGCCGATGTTCTTCTGTGCGCCGGCATAAATCAGGCCGTACTGCGACACATCGATGGGACGCGAGAGGATGTCAGAGGACATGTCGACCACCAGCGGAACGTCACCGGCCTCGGGAACCCAGTCGAACTGCAGGCCGCCGATGGTTTCGTTCGACGCGTAATGCAGATAGGCCGCACCCGGGGTCAGCTCCCACTCGTTCTGACCAGGGATGGCCAGGTAGTCATAAGGCTTGGCGCTGGCAGCGACGTTGACGTTGCCGAAGCGACGCGCTTCCTCGATGGCTTTCTTCGACCAGATGCCGGTTTCGACATAGTCGGCAGTGCCGTTCTCGGGCAGCAGGTTCAGCGGAATCTCGGCGAACTGCTGGCTCGCACCGCCCTGCAGGAACAGCACTTTGTAATTGGAGGGGATGGACAGCAGGTCGCGCAGGTCTTGCTCGGCCTTTTCGGCGATGGCCACGTAGTCATCACTGCGATGGCTCATTTCCATGACCGACAGACCCTTGCCATGCCAGTCGAGCATCTCGGACTGGGCACGCAACAGGACAGCTTCAGGCAGCGCAGCGGGACCTGCGCAGAAGTTAAAGGCTCGTTTGCTCACATCCACTCTCGCTATGCAATCACGGTAGCGGACAGAGCAAACACTCTGCCCTGCTACGATTTGGTTAGTCTTGCGACTCTTCTTCGTCTGCGGCGTCCGCCTGCAGGTTGTCGACCGCATCGTCCGGTTCGGCGCCGGTCACGCCTTGTTCCAGCTCGACACCTTCTTCACCCTCCAGCTCGTCACCTTCGACTTCCGACGGTTCCTGGACCCGCTCCAGACCGACCAGGGTTTCATCCTTGGCCAGTTTGATCAGGGTCACACCCTGGGTGTTACGACCCAGGCTGGAAACTTCGTCGACACGGGTACGCACCAGCGTGCCCTGGTCGGAAATCAGCATGATCTCCTCGCCGTCGAGCACCTGAACTGCACCGACCAGACGGCCGTTACGCTCGTTGCTGACCATGGCGATCACGCCCTGACCGCCACGCTTGTACTCAGGGAACTCGGTGATCGCGGTGCGCTTGCCATAACCACGCTCGGAAGCGGTGAGGATCTGGCTGCCTTCTTCCGGGATCAGCATCGAAATCAGCTTCTGCCCTTCCGGCAGACGCATGCCGCGCACACCACGAGCGGTACGGCCCATGGCACGAACGTCGGATTCCTTGAAGCGAGTCACCTTGCCGCCGTCGGAGAACAGCATCACTTCACGCGCGCCATCGGTGATGGCTGCGGAAATCAGCACGTCGCCTTCGTCCAGCTCCAGCGCGATCAGACCGACGCTGCGCTGACGGCTGAAGGATTCCAGTGGAGTCTTCTTCACGGTGCCGTTGGCGGTGGCCATGAAGATGTAGTGACCTTCAGTGTATTCCTCGACCGGCAGCATGGTAGTGATGTATTCACCGTCATCCAGCGGCAGCAGGTTGACCAGCGGACGACCACGGGCAGCACGGGATGCTTCCGGGATTTCGTAGGTTTTCAGCCAGTACACCTTGCCCTTGCTGGAGAACAGCAGCAGCGTGGTGTGGCTGTTGGCAACCAGCAGGTGAGCGATGTAGTCCTCATCCTTGACGCCGGTAGCCGATTTGCCTTTACCGCCACGGCGCTGGGCCTGATACGCAGCCAGCGGCTGGGTCTTGGCATAACCGCCGTGGGAGATGGTCACGACGCGCTCTTCTTCCGGGATCATGTCGCCCAGGGTCAGGTCGAGACGGGCATCGAGGATTTCGGTGCGGCGCACGTCGCCGTATTCGGCGCGGATCACTTCCAGCTCTTCGCGAATCACTTCCATCAGGCGCGTGGCGCTGTTGAGGATGCGGATCAGCTCGCCGATCTGGTTGAGGATCTCTTGATACTCGGCCAGCAGCTTTTCGTGCTCCAGACCGGTCAGACGGTGCAGACGCAGCTCCAGAATGGCTTGCGCCTGTTCCGGCGACAGGAAGTACTTGCCGTCGCGCAGACCGTATTGCGGATCGAGGTTTTCCGGACGGCACGAATCGGCACCGGCGCGCTCAACCATGGTCATCACCGCACTGGATTCCCACGGCGTGCTGACCAGCGCTTCCTTGGCTTCCGACGGGGTCGGCGAGGCCTTGATCAGGGCGATGACCGGGTCGATGTTCGACAGGGCGACGGCCTGACCTTCGAGAATGTGACCACGCTCGCGCGCCTTGCGCAGTTCGAACACCGTGCGGCGGGTAACCACTTCGCGACGGTGACGGACGAAGGCTTCCAGCAGGTCCTTGAGGTTCAGGATCCGTGGGCGGCCGTCGATCAGCGCAACGATGTTGATGCCGAATACCGATTGCAGCTGGGTCTGGGCGTAGAGGTTGTTGAGGATAACCTCAGGCACTTCGCCGCGACGCAGTTCGATCACGACGCGCATACCGTCCTTGTCGGACTCGTCGCGCAGCTCGGTGATGCCTTCGAGCTTCTTCTCTTTTACCAGCTCGGCGATCTTCTCGATCAGACGCGCCTTGTTCAGCTGATAAGGGAGTTCAGTGATGACGATCTGCTGACGGCCACCGACCTTGTCGATGTCTTCAATGATCGAACGGGCGCGCATGTAAATGCGGCCGCGACCCGTGCGGTAGGCTTCAATGATGCCGGCGCGACCGTTGATGATCGCGGCCGTCGGGAAGTCCGGACCGGGGATGTATTGCATCAGCTCATCGACGGTCAGCTCAGGGTTGTCGATGAGGGCCAGGCAACCGTCGATGACTTCACCGAGGTTGTGCGGCGGAATGTTGGTTGCCATGCCCACGGCGATACCGCTGGAACCGTTGACCAGCAGGTTCGGCACGCGGGTCGGCATGACCGCCGGGATCAGTTCGGTGCCGTCGTAGTTCGGCACCCAGTCCACGGTTTCCTTGTGCAGGTCGGCCAGCAGCTCGTGCGCCAGCTTGGTCATGCGCACTTCGGTGTATCGCATGGCCGCGGCGTTGTCGCCGTCCACCGAACCGAAGTTGCCCTGGCCGTCGACCAGCAGGTAACGCAGGGAGAAAGGCTGCGCCATGCGGACGATAGTGTCGTACACCGCGGTATCACCGTGCGGGTGATACTTACCGATCACGTCGCCGACGACACGGGCAGATTTCTTGTACGGCTTGTTGAAGTCGTTGCCCAGCTCGCTCATCGCGAACAGCACGCGACGGTGCACGGGCTTCAAGCCATCGCGCGCATCCGGCAGTGCACGGCCGACGATCACGCTCATCGCGTAGTCGAGATAGGACTGTTTCAGCTCGTCTTCGATATTGACCGGGAGGATTTCTTTGGCCAGTTCGCCCATGAGAAGCCTGATTCCTTTTTCTGGTGAAACTTCGCCATATCCATAGGGGACGCACGAAGCTCGTCGATGCAGGCCGAGTGCCATGCGCCGACTTACGACAAATCGACAAGTTGACCCTGGATTTGCGCAGTGAAGACAACCCCGTGGGACTGCCTCGGAAAACGCCGGATGTTATCACAAGAGCCGCCACGCACCTATCCCCCAGATGCGCATGGAGCATAGTTAGATGACCGATGACAGGCTTAACGGGGACGAGAGAGGCTCAGAGCTTCCCTGAATGCAAATTTGAGGTCAGGTTTGGGGATGTTTATTGACATTTATGGCCTCATCGCTGGCACGTCGAGTCGTCGCACCGCAGCTCCCACAAGATCGGCGGCATGCACAAAACCTGTGGGAGCTGGCTTGCCAGTGATAGCGTCCGAACAGACGCCAGAGTCAATCAATGCAGGCGCTTGCGGCACATCAACTGCGCCATTTTCGCGGTATCCGGCCGTTCGACGATGCCTTTCTCGGTGACGATCGCATCGATCAGGTCTGCCGGGGTCACGTCAAACACCGGGTTGAACGCTTCAACTTCAGCGCCGACGCGCTTGCCGCCAACTTCCAGCAATTCGGCGCCGGCGCGCTCTTCGATCGGGATGTCATCACCGCTGGCCAGATTCATGTCGATGGTCGAACTCGGCGCCACCACCATGAAACGAACGCCATGATGCATGGCGTTGACTGCCAGTTGATAGGTGCCAATCTTGTTCGCCACGTCGCCGTTGGCCGTGATCCGGTCGGCGCCGACGATCACCCAGGTCACGCCTTTGGTTTTCATGATGTGCGCAGCGGCGGAGTCAGCGTTCAGGGTCACCGGAATGCCTTCGTTGGCCAGTTCCCACGCGGTCAGGCGCGAGCCTTGCAGCCACGGCCGGGTTTCGTCGGCGTAGACGCGCTCGACCATACCCTCGATGAATGCTGCGCGAATCACTCCGAGTGCCGTGCCGAAACCGCCGGTGGCCAGGGCGCCGGTGTTGCAGTGCGTCAGAATGGCCTGAGCATTGCCCTGATGCTTGCGGATCAGGTCAACGCCGAGCTGGGCCATGGTCAGGTTGGCTTCGCGATCGCTTTCATGGATGGCGATGGCTTCGGCCTCCAGCGTCGCCAGCGGATCGGCGTTTTCTTTCAACCGGTCCAGCCGGTCATGCATGCGGTTCAACGCCCAGAACAGATTCACCGCCGTCGGCCGGGAATCGGCCAGCAGCATGAAATCCTCTTCCAGCGCCGCGTACCAGTCGCCACCTTCGGCAATCCGGGCACGGGCGGCCAGCACGATGCCGTAGGCCGCACTGATGCCGATGGCCGGCGCACCGCGCACTACCATCGAACGAATCGCCTCGGCCACGCCGGCGGCGCTGGTGTAGGCGATCCAGTTTTCCTCGAACGGCAAAACGCGCTGATCCAGCAGGTGGAGCGCGCCATCACGCCAATCGATGGCCTTTACTTTCTCCGCAGCCAATAGTCGATCGCGCATCCCTCACCCCGCACTCATGAACAAAAGCCGCCGATTATAGCGATCCCCCCGCGAAGACGCTCGGGTATACTTCGCCATCCTTTACAAAAGCACTGGAACCGACCCTCGATGCCGAAACCTGCCGTTGCGCTCGACTTATTATTGCTGCCGACCTGGCTGGTACCCGTCGAACCTGCAGGCGTTGTGCTCAAGGAGCATGGCCTGGGCATCCGCGACGGCCGCATCGTGTTTATCGGCCCGCGCGCCGAAGCGCTGAAGTGTAACGCCGCCGAAGTCCGCGAACTGCCGGACGTACTGCTCAGTCCCGGTCTGATCAACGCTCACGGCCACGCCGCGATGACGCTGTTTCGGGGCCTGGCCGACGATCTGCCGCTGATGACCTGGCTGGAAAACCACATCTGGCCGGCCGAGGGCAAATGGGTCGATGAAGATTTTGTGCGTGACGGCACCGATCTGGCCATCGCCGAACAGATAAAAGGTGGCATCACCTGTTTTTCGGACATGTACTTCTTCCCGAAGGTTGCCAGCGAGCGCGTGCACAACAGCGGAATCCGCGCACAGATTGCGATTCCGATCCTCGACTTCCCGATTCCGGGGGCCGCCAGCGCCGATGAAGCCATTCGTCAGGGCGTCGAACTGTTCGGCGACCTCAAGCATCACGAGCGCATCAAGATCACTTTCGGCCCTCATGCACCCTACACGGTTGGCGATGAGAACCTGGAAAAAATCCGTGTGATCGCCGAAGAGCTGGACGCCTCGATCCACATGCACGTCCACGAAACCGCTTTCGAAGTACAGCAAGCAGTCGAACAGCGCGGCGAACGCCCGCTGGCCCGGCTCGGTCGCCTCGGCCTGCTCGGCCCGCGCTTCCAGGCCGTGCACATGACCCAGATCAGCGATGACGACCTGGCGTTGCTGGTAGAAAGCAACACCAGCGTGATCCACTGCCCGGAGTCGAACCTGAAACTGGCCAGCGGTTTCTGCCCGGTGGAGCGCCTGTGGCAGGCCGGGGTCAACGTCGCGGTCGGCACCGATGGCGCCGCGAGCAACAATGACCTGGACCTGCTGGGCGAAACCCGCACCGCCGCCCTGCTGGCCAAAGCCGTCGCCGGCTCGGCCACCGCGCTGGACGCCCATCGGGCGCTGCGCATGGCCACGCTGAACGGCGCGCGAGCCTTGGGGATCGAAGCCGAGACCGGCTCGCTGGAACTCGGCAAGGCGGCAGACATCGTCGCCTTCGACCTGTCCGGCCTGGCGCAGCAACCGGTCTATGACCCGGTCTCGCAGCTTATTTACGCCACCGGCCGCGACTGCGTGAAACACCTGTGGGTTGCCGGCAAGCAGTTGCTCGACGACCGCCGTCTGACCCGCCTGGACGAACAACAGCTCGGCGAAACCGCCCGGGCCTGGGGCCGTCGCATCAGCGGCCACACCGAATCGTAAACACCCCGGGCAGACTCCGGGGCTACAGCCCTTTTTCAAGTTTTAGAGGATTGAATCATGAGCAACGTCGACCACGCCGAAATCGCCAAATTCGAAGCCCTGGCCCATCGCTGGTGGGATCGCGAAAGCGAATTCAAACCGCTGCACGACATTAATCCGCTGCGGGTCAACTGGATTGACGAACGGGTCAATCTGGCCGGCAAGAAGGTTCTGGACGTCGGTTGCGGCGGCGGCATCCTCAGCGAAGCCATGGCCCAGCGCGGCGCGACCGTGACCGGCATCGACATGGGCGAAGCGCCGTTGGCGGTCGCGCAACTGCATCAGCTGGAGTCCGGCGTGAACGTTGAGTACCGGCAGATCACCGCCGAAGCCCTGGCCGAAGAAATGCCCGAGCAGTTCGACGTCGTCACCTGCCTGGAAATGCTCGAGCACGTACCGGATCCATCCTCGGTGATCCGTGCCTGCTTCCGCATGGTCAAGCCCGGCGGCCAGGTGTTCTTCTCCACCATCAACCGCAACCCGAAGGCGTACCTGTTCGCCATCGTCGGCGCCGAATACATCATGAAGCTGCTGCCGCGCGGCACCCACGACTTCAAGAAATTCATCCGCCCTTCCGAGCTCGGCGCCTGGAGCCGCATGGCCGGCCTGACCGTCAAGGACATCATCGGTCTGACCTACAACCCGCTGACCAAGCACTACAAACTGTCGGCGGACGTTGACGTCAACTACATGATCCAGACCCTGCGCGAGGAATAAGCCGATGGCCATCAGAGCAGTCCTTTTCGACATGGACGGCACTCTGCTCGACACCGCGCCGGACTTCATCGCCATCTGCCAGGCGATGCGCGCGGATCGTGGCTTGCCGCCCATGAACGACAAACACATCCGCGATGAAATTTCCGGCGGTGCCAAGGCCATGGTCGCGGTGACATTCTCGATGGATCCGGAGTCGCCGGGTTTCGAGGAACTGCGCCTGGAGTTCCTTGAGCGCTACCTCGTCGGTTGCGCCGTGCACAGCAAGCTGTTCGAGGGCATGGGCGAATTGCTGGCCGACATCGAGAAAGCCAATCTGGTCTGGGGCGTGGTCACTAACAAACCGCTGCGCTTCGCCGAGCCGATCATGCAGCAACTGGGGCTGGCCGAGCGCTCGGCACTGCTGATCTGCCCGGATCACGTGAAGAACAGCAAGCCGGATCCCGAGATGCTGATCCTCGCCTGCAAGATGCTTGATCTGGATCCGTCGACCGTTCTGTTTATCGGCGATGATCTGCGCGATATCGAATCCGGCCGTGACGCCGGCACCAGGACCGCTGCCGTGACCTATGGCTACATTCACCCGGACGACAACCCTCGGCACTGGGGCGCGGACGTGGTGGTGGATCATCCGCTGGAGCTGCGCAAGGTGCTGGATAACGCACTTTGCAGCTGCTGAGGCCTGACGCGGAGCGTTATTGGCTGCATTCCCGCGCCGACGGTTCGACGTGGGAATGATCTGACTCTTGATGAGGTTTTTTATGTTTGATTACTCCGCTCGCCCCGAATTGCTCAAGGATCGGGTCATTCTGGTCACCGGTGCCGGTCGTGGCATCGGCGCGGCTGCCGCCAAGACCTACGCCGCCCACGGCGCGACCGTGCTGTTGCTGGGCAAGACCGAAGCCAACCTGACCCAGGTCTACGACGAGATCGAAGCGGCCGGGCATCCGCAGCCGGCCGTAATCCCGTTCAACCTCGAAACCGCCCTGCCCCATCAATACGATGAGCTGGCGGCGATGATCGAGACCGAGTTCGGCCACCTCGACGGCCTGCTGCACAACGCCTCGATCATCGGCCCGCGCACGCCGATCGAGCAGTTGTCCGGTGAAAACTTCATGCGCGTCATGCAGGTCAACGTCAACGCCACTTTCATGCTGACCAGCACGCTGTTGCCGCTGCTCAAACTGTCGCAGGACGCGTCGGTGGTCTTCACCTCCAGCAGTGTCGGGCGCAAGGGTCGTGCTTACTGGGGCGCCTATGGCGTGTCGAAGTTCGCCACCGAAGGCTTGATGCAAACCCTGGCCGACGAAGTCGAAAACGTGGCCCCGGTGCGCTCCAACAGCATCAACCCGGGTGCCACCCGCACCAGCATGCGCGCCCAGGCTTACCCGGGTGAAAACCCGCTGAACAACCCGACACCGGAAGAGATCATGCCGGTCTATCTGTACCTGATGGGCCCCGACAGCACCGGTATCAATGGCCAGGCCTTCAACGCCCAGTAATACCATACGTCGCATTTGTTGCCGTGGCGGAATCCCGTCGCGGCATGCAATTGCCGCTCTGAGTAGCGCAAACTCAGTCAAATATCCATCATCTTTACCGCCTACAAAGTCCCAACCTGTTGATTCAAAACGGTTTTCAAACAATATGAACCGTATGGCACGACTTTCGCTCTACATTTCCTCAAAGCACGCCGAGTGAAGGCAGTCGGGCGAGGCCCGATTCGATAGCTGACTAATCGTCATCGCGCAGACTAAACTTGTGACAAATGTCCTACGGGACTGATGGATCAGTATGACGCGCAGCCCATAGCCGCTCTCACCCAGCCTGTAAGACAGACTTACTGCTTAGGGGCTCACGCCATATGAAATCACCCTCCCAGACCACTGCAATTGACTTCGACAGTGCCAAATTGCAACGCCTGGGCTTTGGTCAGCATCCGTCTCTGCTGGCGCGACCTGTCAGCCTGGCGCAATTGCGCCAGCAAATGAGCCTGCAACTGCAAACCAGCCTCGAGCCACAACGCATCCTCGGTCTGTTTTTCCGCGAAGTTCAGCGCCTCGTGCCGCTGGACGCTCTGACTTATATGCACAGCGGCAGCGACCTGCGCCTGGAATTCGGCGCCCGCGGACACCACTCGGCCAGTTACAGCCTCAGTCACGAAGGCGAGCACATGGGTGAACTGGTATTCCGCCGCAACCAGCGCTTCAGCGAACAGGAACTGGGCAATCTCGAGTCGCTGCTGTCGGCCCTGCTGTATCCGATGCGCAATGCCCTGCTGTACCGTGCCGCCACGCAAAGCGCCTTGCGTGATCCGTTGACCGGTGCCGGCAACCGCATTGCCATGGAGCAGACGCTGCAACGGGAAATCGAGATGTCCCGCCGGCACCTGCAACCGCTGTCGTTGCTGATGCTGGACATCGATCATTTCAAACAGGTCAACGACCTTCACGGCCACGGCGCTGGCGATGACGTACTCAAAGCCGTAGCCGCATCGATCAAGGGCCAATTGCGCAATGTCGACATGGTGTTTCGCTATGGCGGCGAAGAGTTTCTGATCCTGCTGTCCAACACCGCCCGCGATGCGGCCGCCATGGTCGGCGAGCGCCTGCGTCAGGCAGCGCAGGCCCAGGATTACTACGCCAATAATCAATTGATCGAACTCACCGTGAGCCTCGGCTGCTCGACCCTGTTGCCGGGCGAATCCGCCGACAGCCTGCTGCGCCGCGCCGACAGCGCGCTATATGTCGCCAAGCGCGAGGGTCGCAATCGCCTGACCATGGCGGGCTGATTTTTCGCAGCCGACAAAAACGGGAGCCGAGGCTCCCGTTTTTTATTGATGTCGCCGAAATCAGCTCTCGACCAGCGCCCGACGCTCACGTCCGACCATCACCCGCTCCGACAGCTCAAGCTGCATGCAGCGCTCCAGAAACAGGTACATGTAGTCGTAGCTCTTGCAAATCGCCTGTCGCAGTTCCACCTGCAAGGCCTTGCTAGGGTTCGTCCCGGCCAGGGTGCAGATGATCTCCAGTGCTTCCCAAGGGTGGGCATCGTCGTACTGGGCGTGCATCTTCAGCCACTTCATCGCCCGCTTGCGATCCTCTTCAGGGAAGGCGGCGGCATAGACACCCGTCGAACACACCAGCGCCGACCACTCCCCGGTCGCGCCTTCGATGGCGTAGTTGGTGGCCGCAATGGCCACGATCAGTGAATCCGCCGAACTGGTGTGCCAGCACCAATGGCTCAGAGCATGCAGCTCCGGTGGCACTTGCTGCGCCTGCAAATCTTCCAGGCTCACCCCATGGGCCCGGCTCCAGTGCAGCCAGTAATCGGCATGGTTGAGTTCAACGCGGATGTTGCGCATCAACCAGCGCCGCGCCATGTCTTCACCCGGGTGACGGGCGAATTTGGTTTTGGTGAGGTTCTGCGCCATGTACAAGGCGAATTGCTCAACGACGGGCCAGCCCCCGATCAGGTACTGGCGCATGGTTTTGGCGCTGAGCTTGTTATCACGCATGCGCAGATAAAGTTCATGTTCGACAACCCGGCGTTTGCTCTCGCTGCAATCCTGGATCAACTGTTGCGCCCAGGCGGGATAACTTGCAGCTTCCATGAGTGGTCCGGTTCGGTTGAATGTGTCGATCACTGTTCGGCTCCTTTTGATTTGTGATTGTAAGGATCGGCAAGAGACTTCAACGGAATTTGCCAGGCGCCTTGAATAACAGTGGCTGCGGTCTGGCGGGCCGACTTTGCAAACTGTCACAGGTAAACAACTGCGGGCGTTCCACAACATAACCCTGAGCGTAATCCACGCCGATTTCAAGCAACGCCTGCTCGATCTGCGCCGTTTCAACAAACTCGGCAATTGTCTGCTTACCCATGACATGCCCGATGTGATTGATCACTTCGACCATTGCACGGTTAATCGGGTCGTCCAGCATATCCTTTACGAAACTCCCGTCGATCTTCAGGAAGTCTACAGGCAAATGTTTCAAATAAGCGAATGAAGACATTCCGGCACAAAAGTCATCGAGCGAAAAATAACAACCCAAGCCCTTGAGTTCATTAATAAATCTGATTGCACTACCGAGATTTGCAATGGCACTGGTTTCTGTAATTTCAAAACAAATCATTTCAGGCGGTATGCCGTAGTTATCAAACTGCTCGCGTAGAAAGTGCAAAAAAGCGTCATCTCCGATAGTAATGCCTGAAAGATTAATCGCACACATTGCCAGAGGCCCTTCGCACTCTTCGTTAATACATTGAGCAATAACCTTAAATACATTCTGCACAACCCAGCGATCCAATGAGGTCATCAAACCGTAACGCTCAGCCGCCGGTATGAAACTGTCCGGGAGAATCATCCGACCCGCTTCGTCATGCAGGCGCAGTAGAATTTCGATGTGCCCGCGGGAGCCTCCGGCAACCGAATTCAGCGGAGCGATTTCCTGGGCGTAGAGACAGAAACGGTTTTCCTCCAGGGCCATGTGCAGGCGCTGTACCCATGCCATCTCGCCGAAGCGCAGAGACAGCTCCGAATCGTCGGCGTGATAGACCTGCACCCGGTTGCGGCCCTTTTCCTTGGCCATGTAGCAGGCCATGTCGGCGGCCCGCAATGAGGCTTCGAGGGTGGTCGGGGTTTGCGCGACGTGCACCAGGCCGATGCTGACAGTGGTCAGGAACGGCCGGCCCTTCCAGACGAAATGCAGGTTCTGCACGGTCTGGCGCAGCCCCTCGGCGATTTTCTCGGCCGCCTCCGGCGCGCAGTTCTCCAGCAGGATGCCGAACTCGTCCCCGCCCAGCCGCGCCAGGGTGTCGCCCTCGCGCAGGCCCGATTGCAGCAACGCACAGATATGCCGCAACAACTCATCGCCGGCCGCATGCCCGCAAGTGTCATTGACCAGCTTGAACTGATCGAGATCGAGGAACATCAGCGCATGCCGTCCCGGCTGCCGGGTCAGGTTGTGCAGGGCCTGTTCGAGGCGGTATTCGAACTCGCGACGGTTGGCCAGCCCGGTCAGCGCATCGTGAGTGGCCTGCCACGACAGATTGGCGATGTATTGCCGCTCCTGGGTCATGTCATGCAGCACCAGCACGGTACCGCTGACCTTGCCGGCGTTGCGGATCGGCGCGCCGACCAGGGTTACTGACACGGTGCTGCCATCCAGCCGCTGGATCAGCTTCGAATGCTCGCTGCCGCCCGTGAGCTGGCCGCTGAGAATGTGCTCGATCAGCGTCAACCCCTCATTCTGGGCGTTGTCATCCAGCAGGTTGAACAACGCCGCCAGCGGGAGACCGGCAGCCTGCTCGGCCTTCCAGTGGGTCAACGCCTCGGCGGCCGGGTTCATATAGTCGATCGCCCCGCTCACATCGGTGGTGATCACCCCGTCGCCGATCGAGTGCAAGGTGACATGGGCGCGGTCCTTTTCCAGTTGCAGCGCTTCGGCGAAAGCGTGCCGCTGCTTGAGCAATTTGCGGGTGCGCAGCAGTGCCAGCACAATCAGGCCCAGCGCGGTGGCAAGGTTGGTGAACAGCAGCAGGCGCAGGATCATCCGCGAGCCTTCGCCCAAGGCATCGCTGAACGCCTTGGCGGCCGGGGTCACGCCATCATTGATGGCAAAAATCCGCTCTTTCCAGCGCCGGATATCGGCCTCGGTGGCGGCATTGGCAGTGATGCGCTGATGCATCTCCTGCGCCACGCCGTCGAGCTCCACCAGATAGGCATCGCCCAGCGTCCAGCGGTCGATGGCGGTTTCCAGGTAACTGAAGTGACGGAAATTCAGGTACAGCCAGATCAGACTGGACACGTCGTCCGGATGATTGCCGCCCTTGAGGATGCCTTCGCGCGCCGCTTGCAGGTCGGGCGGTTGCTTGTCCAGCGCCAGACGCAACTGATGGCCACCCTGAGGCACGGCAATCGCGGTCTGGTATTTGAGGTAAATCGCCTCGTCTCGGCTGTCGGCATACAGATTGAGGTAATAGATGGCGTCTTTCTGGCCCTTGGACCAGAGGCTTTCGCCCGCCACATAACCTCGAACGGCCGACAGGACGTAAAGACTCACGCCCCCCAGCAAGGCTTGAAACAACACGACGGCAATGAATGGCCAGACGATGCCCAGCAACCGAGGCGTTCCGAGAGTCCGCTTTTGTTTCATTGGATTCCTTGCGTGGTCACTGCCTGATCGTCCGTCTCTATCAGACCAACTCCCAAAGACTAGGAGGCGTTCGGGGTTACGGCAAGCGGCGGATCGGCCCTGATTCAGTACAAACGCAGCCTTATATATATGTAACGCCGCACAATTGGCTGGCGGCGTTTCACTGGCACTCCAGTTGTTCCCTCTCAGGGCAGGAAATCGTTCTCGCGGAGTGCTGCATCACATCGATCTCTCTTGCTACAACCGACACACCAGACACTCAGGAGTTTCGTGTCAGACAAGCATCGGGACTTGATTCGGGCCCCGACATCAAAGACCTGGTTCCCTCACCCGTCGCACGAGAAAACCATCAATCGCATAAGGCGAGAAACATCGCGCATGCCGACGTCGTGACCGCCAGCAATGACGTGCCGACCTCACTGGAAAGCGAGGCCAAACTGGTGGGCTTGTTGCGGAAAAAGTATCGCCTCGGTGGACGTGGCCACAAGCCTGCCGCCGAGCAACAGCTGGTCACGACGCCACGACAGATGGATTGAAGGTGCTGCGCAGCTGATCTACAACCGCTGCAAATGCCCATAAAGCTTGGCGTACAACCCGCCATCGGCAATCAGTTGCTGATGGTCGCCATCCTCGGCCACTTGCCCGCCGTCGAACACCAGCACCCGGTCCGCCTGCTTCACCGCTGACAAGCGGTGGGCGATGATCAGCGTGGTGCGGCCATGGAGGAACCGCGCCATGGCCTGGTGCAGGTTGTATTCGGTGGCGGCGTCGAGGGCTGACGTCGCCTCGTCGAGAATCACCACTTTGGGTTCGGCGAGAATCATCCGCGCGATCGCCAGACGTTGCCGCTGACCGCCGGACAAGCGCACGCCGGAGCGGCCGACGATGCTGTCCAGCCCGTCCGGCAAGGCGCGGATGGTGGGTTCGAGCTGGGCGATTTCCAGTGCCTGCCAGCAGGCTTCGTCGCTACGGGTGCGGCCCATGGTCAGGTTGGCGCGCACGCTGTCGTTGAACAGCGCCGGATGTTGCAGCACCACCGCGACATTTTCCCGAACCGTTTCCAGGCCGATTTCCTGCTGGGTCGATCCGCCGAAGCGGATCGTCCCGGCCAGTGGCGTGTAGAGCCCCAGCAGCAATTGCACGAGGGTACTTTTGCCGCCACCACTGGCGCCGACAATCGCCACTTTTTCACCAGGAGCGATGGACAGATTCAACTGGTCCAGCACCAGTTCGTCGCCGTAACCGAAGCTCAACCCTTGCACCTGAATCCCGACGGTATCGCGGCCCTTGAACGGATCGACACCGCCGGGGTATTGCGGCTCGTCGGCGCGCGCCAGCAGTTCGTTGATCCGCGACAGCGCACCGCCTGCCGCGTAGTAGGCGTATTGCAGGTTCAGCAGTTGTTCGACCGGGCCGATCATGAACCACAGATAGCTGAACACCGCGAGCATCTGGCCGATCGACAGATCGGAGAACAACACCGTGAGCATGGCCGCCGCGCGGAAGATATCGATGCCGAACTGAAACAGCAGACCACTGGCCCGGTTCGAGGCGTCGGTCTTCCATTGCGAATTGACTGCATAGTTGCGCACTTCCTGCGCTCGCAGGCCGAGGCGCCCGAGAAAAAAGCCCTGACGGTTGCCTGCGCGCACTTCCTGTATCGCATCAAGGGTTTCGCTCAGCGCCTGAGTGAAGCGCGAGGTGCTGTCGTTCTCCAGTTTCTTCAGGTGCTTGACCCGCTTGCCCAACTGCACCGTGGCGTAGATCACCAGCGGGTTGAACAGCAGGATCAGCAATGCCAGTTTCCAGTGCATCCACATCAGGATGCTGGCGGTGCCGACCAGGGTCAGCATCGCCACCAGGAAACGGCTGAGGGTTTCGCCGACAAACTTGTCGAGGGTGTCGAGATCGGTGACCAGGTGGGTGGTGACCGTGCCGCTGCCCAGGCTTTCGTATTCACCGAGGGAAATGCGTTTCAGACGCTCGATCAGCCGCACGCGAATGCGATAAACGATGTCCTTGGCCAGCCGCGCAAACAACCGCGCCTGCAATACGCCAAAACACAGGGCGCTGCAGCGCAGGGTCAGCGTCACCACCAGCATCAGGCCGATATAGCCTGCCGCCTGCTGCCACATCGAAGGCAGTACATGGTTCATGACTTTCAGCGCCGCATCGCCGTGACCGAGCAGGACTTCGTCCACCAACAACGGCAACAGCAGCGGAATCGGCACGCTGCACAGCGTCGCCAGTACGGCCACGCCGTTGGCGATCCACAGGGATTTTTTGTGATGAAGTGCCAATCGCCGGACTTCAGCCCAGCTCAGCCGGTCGACACGCTTGACGGCTGGCGTGTCATCGGCCGGGTCAGACACAGGCCGCGCGCTCCAGCCATCGACCGAGCAACGGCGACAGTTCACTGAGCGGCTGGTAACCGTTGGTCAGCAACGCCAGTTGGCCATTGCGCTCGGCGAGCAGGGTCGGGAATCCGGCGATGCCCAGATCCTGCACCCAGCTGAAATCGGCCTGGGTCGCCTTGTGTTGATCGGCATGATCAAACAGGGCAGCAAATTCGATGCGCGGGACGCCGGACTTCTCGGCCAGCTCCACCAGAACGCTGGCCTGGGTGACATCGCGACCTTCGACGTAAAACGCGTGCTGGATCAACCCGACCAGTTTCCACGCGCAATCCGGCGCCAGGCTGCGCGCGGTGACGATGGCCCGGCAGGCAGGTTCGGTGTCGTAGACAAAACCTTCCGGCAATGCGCCTTCCAACTTGAACGGCTGGCCAGTGGCCTCGGTAACCGCCTGCCAGTGTTCGAGAATGTAGCGCCGGGTGGTCGGCTCAAGCGCCGCACCGCTGCCGGTGCGCAACCCGCCGACCACCAGGTGCAGTTCCACCCCGGCTGCCTGCGCCTGCTCCACCAATGCCTTGGCTACCGGAGCAAATCCCCAGCACCACGAACACATCGGATCCATCACATAGAGCAGGCGTGCAGACATGATTAAGCCTCGGTGGATGCTTGCTTATCTTGCTTATAGTTGTAGCCGATCGGGTGCGGCATGTTGCGCGCTTTTGCCAGTTCGATCTGCTTCTGGCGGTCGATGGCGCTGCGGCGGGTCTTCTCGCTCAGGGTGTCCCAGCAGTGCGGGCAGCTGATGCCGGCCACGTAATGCTCGGAGGCGCGATCTTCAACGCTGACCGGGGTGCGGCAGGCATGGCACTGATCGTAGTCGCCTTCGCTCAGGTCATGGCGCACGGTCACGCGGTTGTCGAACACAAAGCAGTCGCCCTGCCATTTGGTTTCTTCCTGCGGCACTTCTTCGAGGTACTTCAGGATGCCGCCCTTGAGGTGGTAAACCTCTTCGAAACCTTCGCCGAGCATGTAGCTCGAGGCTTTTTCACAACGAATGCCGCCGGTGCAGAACATCGCGACCTTCTTGTGCACGGCCGGATCGAAGTGTTCTTTGATGTAGTCGGGGAATTCGCGAAAACTGGTGGTTTTCGGATCGATGGCGCCTTCGAAGGTGCCGATCGAGACTTCGTAATCGTTGCGGGTGTCGATCAGCAACACTTCCGGATCGCTGATCAGCGCATTCCAGTCCCGCGGTTCAACGTAGGTGCCGACCTTCTTGTTCGGGTCGACGCCTTCGACGCCCAGGGTCACGATCTCTTTCTTGAGCTTGACCTTGGTGCGATAGAACGGCTGCTCGTCGCAGTACGATTCCTTGTGATCGATATCGACCATGCGCGGATCGTTGCGCAGCCAGGCCAGCAGGCCGTCGATGCCTTCACGGCTGCCGGAAACCGTGCCGTTGATGCCTTCTTCGGCGATCAGCAGAGTGCCTTTGATGCCGTTGTCGACCATCGCTTGCAACAGGGGCTCGCGCAGGCTGACGTAATCTTCGAGGGTGACGAACTTGTACAGTGCCGCCACGACAATCGGTTGTGTCATGGGTATTTCTCCAGGTGGCTACCCTCGTAAAGGGTGAACCGGATGCGAAAAAAAACGCGCCGGGTCAGCGGCGCGTTGCGGATTCTAGCAAAAAACCTCAGTTCATTGCTGCAAGGCTCAATGCTTGCTGCCGCCGGCACAGGTCGGCGACGCCGGAGCGGCACCCACCTCTGCCCATTCCTGCGGGGTGTAGGTGTGCAGCGCCAACGCATGGAACTCGCCCATCAGCTCGCCGAGCGTGCCGTAGACTTTCTGGTGGCGCTTGACCCGGTTCAGGCCTTCGAACTGCGCACTGACCACCACTGCCTTGAAGTGGGTCTGCAACCCGCGACTGTGCATGTGGCTTTCGTCCAGCACTTGCAGATGCTCAGGCTGAAGCAGCGCCAGCGTCGATTCGATGCGTTGTTGCATGGTCATCACGAACTCCGCTTACTTCTTCTTGGCCGGAGCCGCGCCTTTCGGTGCCAGCTCGTTGGTCATGTCGTCCAGCAGCTTGTTGACCACCGGTACCGCGCTTTCCAGTTTGGCCTGGGTCATCTGGGCCGATTGCTGAGTCAGCTGCGGCATTTTTTCCAGGACTTTCTTGCCCAGTGGCGACTGGTAGAACGCGACCAGATCTTTCAACTCCTGTTCGCTGAAGTTGCTGGTGTAGAGCTTGACCATGTCCGGCTTCAGCTTGTTCCAGCCGATGGCCTGGTCCAGGGCGGCGTTGGCCTTGGCCTGGTAGGTATCCAGTACGGCTTTCTTGGATTCCGGCGCCTTGGTCTGTTCAAAACGCTGGGCAAACATCTGCTGAACCTGCATGTACACCGGAGTGCCCAGCTTGTCAGCGTGCGCCAGGGTCAGGAAAGTTTCGGCACTGGCGTTGTGGCTGGCGGTATCGGCAAACACCTGGCCGCTGGCGCAAACCAGGGCAACCGCGGTGCAGATGGCACGAAGACGAATCATCGAGTTTCCTTTTCAGCTAGGCGAGGTCAAACCCCAAGGGCGACCATTCTGCGCCTGAATAACGCTGCGGCTCAACCCCCGGCCCTTGCCGCGCTTGATTGGCGGGGATTTGCCAGTCAACAATCGGCCGGAGGGAACCACCCGGGCCGACACCGGCCTAAACTGCGCAAACAGACCAACAGGAGTGTGCACGATGAGCCGTAACGAAACCGACAGCCTGGGCCCGATCGAAGTCCCGGACGACGCTTACTGGGGCGCTCAGACGCAACGCTCGCTGATCAACTTCGCCATTGGCCAGGAACGCATGCCCTTGCCGGTCCTGCACGCCCTGGCCCTGATCAAGAAAGCCGCGGCCCGGGTCAACGACCGCAACGGCGACCTGCCAGCCGACATCGCCCGCCTGATCGAACAGGCCGCCGACGAAGTGCTCGACGGCCAGCATGACGACCAGTTCCCGCTGGTGGTCTGGCAGACCGGCAGCGGCACGCAAAGCAACATGAACGTCAACGAAGTGATCGCCGGTCGCGCCAACGAACTGGCCGGCAACCCGCGCGGTGGCAAGACGCCAGTGCACCCCAACGATCACGTCAACCGCTCGCAGAGTTCCAACGACTGCTTTCCCACCGCCATGAGCATCGCCACTGCGCAAGCGGTGCAGGCCCAACTGCTGCCCGCCATCGCCGAGTTGTCGGGCGGCCTCGCCGAGCTGTCGGCACGGCATATGAAACTGGTGAAAACCGGTCGCACCCACATGATGGACGCCACGCCGATCACTTTCGGCCAGGAAATCTCCGGCTTCATAGCGCAGCTGGATTACGCCGAACGAGCGATCCGCGCAGCGTTGCCCGCAGTCTGCGAACTGGCGCAGGGCGGCACGGCCGTCGGCACCGGACTCAATTCGCCACACGGTTTCGGCGAAGCGATTGCCGCGGAACTGGCGGCGCTGTCGGGCCTGCCATTCGTCACCGCGCCGAACAAGTTCGCAGCCCTCGCCGGCCATGAGCCGCTGACTACGCTGTCCGGCGCCCTGAAAACCCTCGCCGTGGCGCTGATGAAAATCGCCAACGACTTGCGTCTGCTGGGCTCGGGCCCACGCGCAGGTTTTGCTGAAGTGAAATTGCCGGCCAACGAACCAGGCAGTTCGATCATGCCCGGCAAGGTCAACCCGACGCAGTGCGAAGCGTTGTCGATGCTCGCCTGTCAGGTGCTGGGCAACGACGTGGCAATCGGTTTTGCCGCCAGCCAGGGTCATCTGCAACTGAACGTGTTCAAACCGGTGATCATCCACAACCTGCTGCAATCGATCCGCCTGCTGGCCGACGGGTGCAGCAACTTCCAGCAGCACTGCATCGCCGGGCTTGAACCGGATGCCGAAGTCATGGCGAAACATCTGGAACGCGGGCTGATGCTGGTGACGGCGCTGAACCCGCACATCGGCTACGACAAGTCGGCGGAAATCGCCAAGAAAGCCTACAGCGAGGGCAAGACCCTGCGCGAAGCGGCGCTGGAGCTGGGTTATCTGACCGATGAGGAGTTCGACGCCTGGGTACGGCCGGAGAACATGATCGAGGCCGGGGCCAAGGGCTGAATCCCGTAGCGCCAGAAAGTCCGTCATCGCGAGCAAGCTCGCTCCCACAGTTGACCGCATTCCCCTGTCAGGAATGCGGTTGAATGTGGGAGCGAGCTTGCTCGCGAATGAGGTTGACGCGGTTTAGCTGGCGGCCATCTTCATCCGCCGGGCCTTTAGCCCGGCAATCAGCGAAGGCCCGAGCGCCACCAGCGCCGACCCCAGCACCACCAGCACCGCCCCGCCATACCCCAGCAGATTGATTTGCTCGGCATGCACATACTCGGGCCACACCACGGCCGCCACCGCTACTGCGCCGAACGTCACCAGCGGCGTGATCGCGAGCGTCGCACTGACCCGTGAGGCTTCCCAATGCGCCAGTGCCTCGGCAAATGCGCCGTAGGCGATCAGGGTGTTCATGCAGCACGCCAGCAGCAGCCAGCCCTGCAACGGGCTCAGCGACAGTGCTTCGAGCGGATGCACCCAAGGCGTCAGCAACATGGCGCAGAACAGGTAGATCACCATCATCACCTGCAACGAATTCCACACCGTCAACAATTGCTTCTGCCCCAACGCGTAAAAGGTCCAGACGGTCGAGGCCAACAGCACCAGCAACACGCCGGCGGTGTAATCAGATAAAGAGGTGAGCAATTCCGCCAGACGCTGATTGAAGAACAGCGCAAAACCGATCAGCAGCACCACCAGGCCAATGCCCTGGCCGATGCTGAAGCGCTCCTTGAACACGAACAGACTGGCGATCAGCAACATGATCGGCCCCATCTGCACCACCAGTTGCGCAGTGCCGGGGCTGAGCAGGTTCAGGCCCATCAGGTACAGCACGTAGTTGCCCACCAGCCCGAGCACGGCCATCAGTACCAGCCAGCCGCCCTTCGGCCCGAGCACCTTGCGACTCGGCAGCCGTTTGGTCGCCGCCAGATAAATGAACAGACAGCCGCCGGACACCAGCAGACGAAACCAGGTCACCGTGACCGGATCCATCACCATCAGCACCTGCTTGAGCTTGATCGGCAGGATTCCCCACAGAAACGCCGTCAACAGCGCCAGGAACATGCCGTACACCCAACGACCCGATGAAACGTGCATGAGAACCCCAAGCGCCAGAGACAGGAGCGCTCATTCTAGGCGCACAGATCCGCCCGACACAGGGACAGTTGCGCTCAAGCCGCAAATGAAACTGTGCAGGTCGCAGCAGAAAATTGACGAAGGGCCGTTGATCGGCTGGCCGGGCAAGGTAAGTGGTTCAGGCATAAGCTCCTTGGATCCAGCCCGGGACAACACTCACCAAGGAGACGCCGTCATGTTAGGCATGCGCGCCCAGGACACCGCCCCCGCCATGCACTTTCGCAGCGACCGCGTATGCCGGGTCAATGGCGAGCTGTATTTCAGCACCCGGGAAAACACCCTCGAAGGGCCGTTCGACAGCCCCGAGAAAGCCGAGCAGCAGATAAAGGCCTACATCGCGCGGATGCAGTTGCTGGATTCCGGCAGGTAGATCCGGTCGCCCCATTCGCGAGCAAGCTCGCTCCCGCATTCGATCACATTCCTTCAATAAGAATAGGGTCAACTGTGGGAGCGAGCTTGCTCGCGAAAGCCATCGAGAGAGCAAAACAAATTCCCGGACTTAACGCACGGCCTCAAACAATCCGGTCGCGCCCATTCCGCCGCCCACGCACATGGTCACGATCCCATAGCGCAGATTGCGTCGCTGCAACTCGCGCACCAGATGCCCGACCTGCCGCGACCCGGTCATGCCGAACGGGTGACCGATGGAAATCGAGCCGCCGTTGACGTTGTATTTCTCGTTATCGATTTCCAGTCGGTCACGGGCGTACAGGCACTGCGAGGCGAACGCTTCGTTCAATTCCCAAAGATCGATGTCCGCCACCTGCAAGCCTTTGGCCTTGAGCAGTTTCGGCACCGAGAACACCGGGCCGATGCCCATTTCGTCCGGCTCGCACCCGGCTACGGTAAACCCACGGAAAAACGCTTTCGGCTTGAGCCCCAGTTGCAGGGCTTTTTCCAAGCTCATCACCAGCGTCATCGAGGCGCCATCGGACAACTGCGACGAGTTGCCGGCGGTCACCGAACCGTCCTCGGCGAATACCGGTTTCAATCCGGCGAGGCTTTCATAAGTGGTATCCGGACGGTTGCAGTCATCGCGATCAACGATGCCGTCGAGGATCTGCACTTCACCGCTGTTCTTGTCTTCAACGCGGTACTTCACCGCCATCGGCACGATTTCATCGTTGAACAGCCCTGCTGCCTGCGCCTGGGCAGTACGGATCTGACTTTGCAGCGAGTAACGATCCTGCGCCTCGCGACTCACGCCATAACGGCGCGCCACCACTTCGGCGGTCTGGCCCATGGTGTAGTAGATACCTGGCGTCTGCTGCTTGAGCAACGGGTTGATCAGGTGATCAGTGTTGACGCTTTTCAGGGTCAGGCTGATCGACTCGACGCCGCCGGCGACGATGATGTCGCTGCAACCCGATGCAATCTGGTTGGCGGCAATCGCAATCGCCTGCAAGCCCGACGAACAGAAACGGTTGAGGGTCATGCCCGCCGTGCCAGTGCCCAATTGCGAGAGCACCGCCACGTTACGACCGATGTTGTAGCCCTGGGCGCCTTCGTTGGAGCCGGCGCCGACGATGCAATCCTCGACGCTGGCCGGGTCGATGTCGTTGCGCGAGAGCAACGCATTGACGCAATGGGCCGCCATGTCATCGGGACGGGTCTGGTTGAACTTGCCGCGAAAGGACTTGGCCAGGCCGGTCCGTACGCTGTCGACGATCACCACTTCACGCATGGCATACCTCATTGTTGCAGTCAGTTGAGAGTGGACCGAGCATATGTCCACTCAATCGCCGACCGCGACAATCATTCACCTCGCGTATGCGGGCCCATCGGCTCAGTCCTTGTGTTTCCTGGCTCGTTTGTCGGACTTCTCGAAAGCTTCTTCCAGCGCACGGTTGATCGTGCGCAAGACCTTGACCCGAGCCCAGCGCTTGTCGTTGGCCTCAACCAGGGTCCAGGGGGAAATTTCGGTGCTGGTGCGGTCGACCATGTCGCCCACCGCGGCACGATAGGCGTCCCACTTGTCGCGGTTGCGCCAGTCGTCTTCGGTGATCTTGAAGCGCTTGAAGGGGATTTCTTCACGCGCCTGGAAGCGTTCAATCTGCGTGTCCTTGTCGATGGCCAGCCAGAACTTGACCACGATCACCCCGGCATCGGCGAGCTGCTCTTCGAAGTCGTTGATTTCGCCGTAGGCACGCATCCAGTCGGCGGTGCTGCAAAAACCTTCGATCCGCTCTACCAGCACCCGGCCGTACCACGAGCGGTCGAACACGGTGAACTTGCCCCGGGCCGGGATGTGTCGCCAGAAACGCCACAGGTAAGGCTGTGCCCGCTCCTCCTCGGTCGGCGCGGCAATCGGCACGATGTTGTACTGACGCGGATCGAGCGCCGCCGCCACCCGACGGATCGCCCCGCCCTTGCCCGCCGCATCGTTGCCTTCGAAAACCGCCACCAGTGCATGGCGGCGCATGCGTTTGTCGCGCATCAGGCCGGACAGCCTCGCCTGTTCGGTGATCAATTGTTCTTCGTAATCTTTCTTTTCCAGACGCTGATCCAGGTTGAGGCTGTCGAGCAGATTCAACTGATCCACCGACGTGCCCAGCGGTTGGGCACTGACCGCACTCGAATGCACGTCGGGGCGCTTCAACGCGTTTTGCAGGCCTTCAAGCAAAATCTTGCCAACGGTCAGGCTGCGGTAGTTGGCGTCCACCCCTTCGATGACATGCCACGGCGCATAGTCGCGGCTGGTTCGGCGCAACACACGTTCGCCGTATTTGACGAACTTGTCGTAGGTCTGCGATTGCTGCCAGTCCAGCGGGCTGATCCGCCAGCTGTGCAGCGGGTCGTCGGCCAACGCCTTGAGCCGCGCCTTCATTTGCTTCTTGGAGAGGTGGAACCAGAACTTGAAGATCAGCGCACCTTCGTCGCACAGCATCTTTTCCAGGCGTTCGGCCCCGGCGATGGCCTGATCCAGTCGCGGATCCTTGAACAAGCCGTGGACCCTGCCCTGCAGCATCTGGCTGTACCAGTTGCCAAAGAAAACCCCCATCCGCCCCTTGGCCGGCAGCATCCGCCAGTAACGCCAGGCCGGTGGCCGCGCCAGCTCTTCATCGGTCTGCTGGTCGAAAGTGCGCACTTCGATCAGACGCGGATCCATCCACTCGTTGAGCAATTTCACCGTCTCGCCCTTGCCGGCGCCTTCGATGCCGTTGATCAAAATGATCACCGGAAAACGCTTCTGCTGCTGCAACTCGAACTGGGCTTCCAGCAACGCTTCACGCAGAGCGGGCACGGCGGCTTCGTAGGTGTCTTTGTCGATGGCGTGACCGATTTCAGCGGATTCGAACATAGGGACGGCTCCTTCCAGGATTCAGCAAGACTAGCGGATTGGGCTCTGGCGCGGCACAGAAATTCCCGTCGGCGGCGGATTGTCCTCGAGTGATCGTCAGCCAGGCTTGCCATGGATCAAGCGCCGCCTGCGTGATCGGCTAGAATGGCCGCCTTGTCGTTGCCGAGCCTGCCATGAAACCTGTAATGCCCCACGCCCAAATCGACTGGGATGACCAGGGACGCCCGCGTTCGCGAGTGTTCGACGATGTGTATTTTTCCGACCAGTCGGGGCTGGATGAAACCCGCTACGTGTTCCTCGAACAAAACCGTCTGGCCGAGCGTTTTGCCGCGCTGCCGGCGGGTGGGCGACTGGTGATCGGTGAAACCGGGTTCGGCACCGGGCTGAATTTTCTCTGCGCCTGGCAGTTGTTCGAACAGCATGCGGTGGCCGGTGCGCGGCTGCATTTCGTCAGCGTGGAAAAGTACCCGCTGAGCCCTGCCGACCTGCAGCGGGCGTTGGCGTTGTGGCCGGATCTCAAGCCGCTGTCCGATCAACTGCTCAAGCATTACGTGGCAATCCATCAAGGCTTCCAGCGTATTGTTCTGGATAACGGTCGCGTGACCCTGACGCTGCTGATCGGCGATGCGCTGGAACAGTTGCCGCAACTGGACGGCCAGATCGACGCCTGGTTTCTCGACGGTTTCGCCCCGGCGAAAAACCCGGAGATGTGGACCGCCGAACTGTTCGCCGAACTGGCGCGACTGGCGGCGCCCGACTCGACCATCAGCACCTTCACCAGTACCGGCTGGGTGCGGCGCCTGCTCAACGCTGCCGGGTTCAAAATGAAGCGCACGCCGGGCATCGGCCACAAGTGGGAAATCCTGCGCGGCGAGTTTCTGGGCTGGCCCGAGGATGTGCCTTTACCCGTTGCGACCAAACCATGGTTTGCCCGCCCGGTTCAGTTGAGCAGTGAGCGTCGCGCTCTGGTGATCGGCGCCGGTCTGGCCGGTTGCGCCACGGCGGCCAGCCTCGCGGCGCGGGGCTGGCAGGTCAGTCTGCTGGAGCGACATGACGCCGTGGCCCGGGAAGCCTCGGGCAATCCTCAAGGCGTGCTGTACCTGAAACTGTCCGCCCACGGCACCGCACTGTCGCAGTTGATCGTCAGCGGTTTCGGCTACACCCGGCGCCTGCTGGAAACCCTGCAACGGGGTACCGACTGGGACGACTGCGGCGTGCTGCAACTGGCGTTCAATGAAAAGGAACGCGAGCGTCAGGGGCAACTGGCGGCGGCGTTTCCCGAAGACCTTCTGCAATGGCTTGATCAACCCGAAGCGCAGGCCCGTGCCGGGGTCGGTCTGGCCCATGGCGGTTTGTACTATCCCGAGGGCGGCTGGGTGCATCCGCCCGCGTTGTGTCAGGCGCAATCCGCACAACCGGGCGTCACGCTGCTCACCCATCAGGAAGCCGTGGAACTGCGCAAGGTTGACGGCCAGTGGCAGGCCTTCGACGGTGATCGATTGATCGCAACAGCACCCGTCGTGGTGTTGGCGGGTGCCGCCGAGATCAAGCGTTTCCCCCAGAGTGCCGACCTGCCCCTCAAACGCATTCGCGGACAAATCACCCGACTGGCGCAGACCACACAAAGTCAGGCACTGGCCACCGTGGTGTGCGCCGAGGGTTATGTCGCACCGGCACGCTTGGGCGAGCACACTCTCGGCGCCAGTTTCGATTTCAACAACGACGACCTGACCCCGACCACCGCCGAACACCTGGGCAATCAGGCGATGCTCGAAGAAATCTCCACGGATCTGGTCGCACGCCTGCACATCAGCGAACCCGACGCCGACTGCTTCGAGGGTCGCGCCGCCTTCCGTTGCACCAGTCCCGACTACCTGCCGATTGTCGGCCCGCTCGCCGATCACGAAGCCTTCACCGACGCGTATCGCGCCTTGAGCAAGGATGCCCGGCAAGTGCCGGACGTTCCCTGCCCATGGCTGGACGGTCTGTACGTCAACAGCGGTCATGGTTCACGCGGATTGATCACCGCACCCCTGTCTGGCGAGTTGCTGGCCGCGTGGCTCGATAACGAACCGCTGCCGCTGCCGCGCAGCGTGGCCGAAGCCTGTCATCCCAACCGGTTTGCCCTGCGCCGTCTGATTCGTGGCAAATGAACCCGGGCTCGATCAGTCAGCGGGCACAATGCGATCGGTCAGGTCGACACGCTTATAACCGATCGTTCTAAAACTCCCACATGCGTGCCGGGTCAGTTTCTGGGTACCGGCCATTTCGGCGCGGTTCAGCAACACCCTCCCCAACGGAAAAACCGGTAAGGACTTTATGTGCGGATTAGCTGGCGAGTTACGTTTTGATCAACAACCTGCAGACCTTGCAGCCATCGAGCGAATCACCCATCACCTGGCCCCTCGCGGCCCCGATGCGTGGGGCTTCCATGCCCAGGGACCGATTGCCCTGGGCCATCGACGCCTGAAAATCATGGACCTGTCGGACGGCTCGGCGCAGCCGATGATCGACAGCCAACTGGGCCTGTCCCTGGCCTTCAACGGCGCGATCTACAACTTCCCGGAACTGCGCGCCGAACTCGAAGCGCTCGGTTACGCGTTCTATTCCGGCGGCGACACCGAAGTGCTGCTCAAGGGGTATCACGCCTGGGGCGAAGCACTGCTGCCGAAACTCAACGGCATGTTCGCCTTCGCCATCTGGGAGCGTGACGCCCAGCGCCTGTTCATCGCCCGCGACCGTCTCGGTGTGAAGCCGCTGTACCTGTCGCGCACCGGCCAGCGCCTGCGTTTTGCGTCGGCCCTGCCGGCGCTGCTCAAGGGCGGCGACATCAACCCGATCCTCGATCCGGTGGCGCTCAATCATTACCTGAATTTCCACGCCGTGGTGCCCGCGCCGCGCACCTTGCTGGCCGGCATCGAAAAGCTGCCGCCGGCGAGCTGGATGCGCATCGAAGCGGACGGCACCACCGAGCAGAAAACCTGGTGGACCCTGCCCTACGGCCCACACGACGACGAGAAGAATCTGACACTCGAAGACTGGCGCGACCGCGTGCTCGACAGCACCCGCGAAGCCGTGGCGATCCGCCAACGAGCGGCAGTGGATGTGGGCGTGCTGCTTTCCGGCGGCGTCGATTCCAGCATGCTCGTCGGCTTGCTTCGTGAAGTCGGCGTGGAAAACCTGTCGACCTTTTCCATCGGTTTCCAGGATGCCGGCGGCGAGCGCGGTGACGAATTCCAGTATTCCGATCTCATCGCCAGGCACTACGGCACCCGGCACCATCAATTGCGCATCGATGAAAAAGAGATCATCGAGCAACTGCCCGCCGCGTTCCGCGCCATGAGCGAGCCGATGGTCAGCCACGATTGCATCGCCTTCTATCTGCTGTCCCGCGAAGTGGCCAAGCACTGCAAAGTGGTACAGAGCGGCCAGGGCGCCGACGAACTGTTCGCCGGTTATCACTGGTATCCGCAAGTCGACGGCGCGGCCGATCCGTATGCGGCCTATCGTGAGGCGTTCTTCGACCGCAGCTACGACGATTACGCCGCCACGGTGCAGCCGAAATGGCTGACCGCCAATGACGCCGCCGGCGACTTCGTGAAGGAACATTTCGCACAGCCCGGCGCCAATGCAGCAGTCGACAAGGCTCTGCGCCTGGACAGCACTGTGATGCTGGTGGACGACCCGGTCAAACGGGTCGACAACATGACCATGGCCTGGGGCCTGGAGGCGCGCACGCCGTTTCTCGACTATCGCCTGGTGGAGTTGTCGGCCCGTATTCCCGGCAAATTCAAACTGCCGGACGGCGGCAAGCAGGTGTTGAAAGAAGCCGCGCGACGGGTAATTCCGAGCGAAGTGATCGACCGCAAGAAGGGTTACTTCCCGGTGCCGGGTCTCAAGCATTTGCAGGGCGATACCCTGAACTGGGTACGCGAACTGCTGCTCGATCCAAGTCAGGATCGCGGCCTGTTCAACCCCGCCATGCTCGACAAATTGCTGACCGATCCACAAGGTCAGTTGACCCCGCTGCGCGGCTCCAAGCTATGGCAACTGGCGGCCCTGAACCTGTGGCTCAGCGAACAAGGAATCTGATCGATGAAACCTCACGCCACGGCTTACAGCCAACGGCTGCTGCGCGGTCAGACGCCGTCCTACGAGCGCTTGCAGGCGCGACTGGCCGAGGACGGCAGCGAGCCGGCCGCCGAACCGATTGCAGTGCACTGCGGCTGGGGCCGATTGCTGATCGGCCACACCTTTCCCGATCCGGCGAGCCTTGCCCGGGAACTGCTGAACGAGCAGACCGGCGAGCGCGACATCGCGTTGTACGTCGCCGCGCCGCAGCAGATTCTCGGCCTGGAACCGACCCAACTGTTTCTCGACCCGTCCGACACCCTGCGGTTGTGGTTCAGCGATTATCGTCAGGCAACCCGGGTATTTCGTGGCTTTCGCATTCGTCGTGCGCAAAGTGACGCGGACTGGCAGGCGATCAATCAGCTGTATCAGGCACGCGGCATGTTGCCGATCGATCCCACCCTGCTCACCCCGCACCATCAGGGCGGCCCGGTGTATTGGCTGGCGGAAGACGACGACAGCGGCGCGGTAATCGGCAGCGTCATGGGCCTCAATCACCAGAAGGCTTACAACGACCCGGAAAGCGGCAGCAGTCTCTGGTGCCTGGCAGTCGATCCACAGTGCTCGCGTCCCGGTGTCGGCGAAGTGCTGGTACGGCATCTGATCGAGCATTTCATGAGCCGCGGCCTGAGCTACCTCGATCTGTCGGTGCTGCATGACAACCGTCTGGCGAAAAATCTCTACGCCAAGCTCGGTTTTCGCAACCTGCCGACCTTCGCCATCAAGCGCAAGAACGGCATCAATCAGCCGCTGTTCCTCGGGCCGGGGCCGGAGGCGCAGTTCAACCCTTATGCGCGGATCATCGTCGAGGAAGCCCATCGGCGCGGCATCGATGTGCAGGTGGACGACGCCGACGCCGGGCTGTTCACCCTCAGCCACGGCGGGCGCCGGGTGCGCTGCCGCGAATCCCTGAGCGACCTGACCAGCGCCATCAGCATGAACCTGTGTCAGGACAAGAGCCTGACCCACAAGGTGTTGAAAACTGCCGGACTGAATGTGCCGTCACAGCAATTGGCGGGGAACGCGGACGACAATCTGGCGTTTCTCGACGAATACCAGCGAGTAGTCGTCAAACCGCTGGATGGCGAACAGGGACAGGGCGTGGCGGTGGATCTGCAGACCATCGAGGACGTGCAGCAGGCCATCGAAGCCGCCAGGCAGTTCGACACTCGCATACTGCTCGAAAGCTTCCACGAAGGCCTGGACCTGCGAATTCTGGTGATCGGCTTCGAGGTGGTTGCAGCGGCAATCCGGCGGCCGGCAGAAGTGGTCGGCGACGGTCATCATTCCATCGGCGCGCTGATCGAAGCCCAGAGCCGGCGACGGCAAGCGGCGACCAGCGGCGAAAGCAAAATCCCGCTGGATCACGAAACCCAGCGCACCCTGCACGCGGCCGGTTATGACTACAACAGCATCCTGCCGGCCGGTGAGCATCTGTTCGTGCGACGCACGGCGAACCTGCACACCGGCGGCACGCTGGAAGACGTCACGGCGATTCTGCACCCGACTCTGGCCGACGCTGCCGTGCGCGCGGCCAGGGCGCTGGAGATCCCGATGGTCGGCCTCGACCTGATGGTGCCAGCGGCGGATCAACCGGCGTACGTGTTCATCGAAGCCAACGAGCGGGCGGGTCTTGCCAACCATGAACCGCAACCGACGGCCGAGCGGTTTGTCGATCTGTTGTTTCCGCACAGTCAGCCGGCCGTTTGATTTCTCTTCGGCGTCATTCCCGCGTTCAACGCGCGAATGACGCCCCGCAACAGGAGTTTCCATGACCACCCAAATTCCCGAACCGGACCTGGACTACCTGCAGAAAGTCCTGCTGGAAATGCTCGCCATTCCCAGCCCCACCGGGTTCACCGACACCATCGTGCGCTACGTCGCCGAGCGTCTCGAAGAACTTGGCATTCCCTTCGAAATGACCCGTCGCGGAACGATTCGCGCCACCCTCAAAGGCAAGAAAAACAGCCCCGACCGCGCAGTGTCGGCGCACCTCGACACCATCGGCGCCGCCGTGCGCGCGGTGAAAGACAATGGGCGTCTGACCCTGGCCCCGGTGGGTTGCTGGTCGAGCCGGTTTGCCGAGGGCAGCCGCGTCAGCCTGTTCACCGACAACGGCGTGATTCGCGGCAGCGTGTTGCCATTGATGGCTTCCGGTCATGCCTTCAACACTGCCGTGGACGAGATGCCGATCAGTTGGGATCACGTCGAGCTGCGTCTGGACGCCTACTGCGCAACCCGCGCCGATTGCGATTCGCTGGGCATCAGTGTTGGCGATGTGGTGGCCTTCGATCCTTTGCCCGAGTTCACCGAAAGCGGCCACATCAGTGCCCGCCATCTGGACGACAAGGCCGGTGTCGCCGCGCTGCTGGCCGCGCTGAAAGCCATCGTCGACAGCGGCCAGGAGTTGATGATCGACTGCCATCCGCTGTTCACCATCACCGAGGAAACCGGCAGCGGCGCGGCGGCAGCGTTGCCGTGGGACGTCAGCGAATTCGTCGGCATCGACATTGCCCCGGTCGCACCGGGCCAGCACTCCAGCGAACATGCCGTGAGCGTGGCGATGCAGGATTCCGGCGGCCCGTACGACTATCATCTGTCGCGGCACCTGTTGCGGCTGGCGGGTGAACACGAGCTGCCGGTGCGCCGCGACCTGTTCCGCTATTACTTCAGCGACGCCCATTCGGCCGTCACTGCCGGTCACGACATCCGCACCGCCCTGCTCGCCTTCGGCTGCGACGCGACCCACGGCTACGAACGTACGCACATCGACAGCCTCGCGGCACTCAGTCGCTTGCTCGGGGCCTACATTCTGAGCCCGCCGGTGTTCGCCAGCGATGCACAACCGGCCAATGCTTCACTGGACCGATTCAGTCATCAGATCGAACACGAAACGCAGATGGAGAGCGACACCCGTGTGCCGTCGGTGGACAGCCTGGTGGGGCAACGCTCGGAGAGTTGAGTCTGGCCCTCGGCGGTCATTCGCCGTAGCATCCCGACATTGATTTAGCCGAGGTGCCCATGCTGATTCCCTACGACGCGCTAGAAGTCGACACCCTCACCCGCCTGATCGAGGATTTCGTCACCCGTGACGGTACCGACAACGGTGACGACACGCCGCTGGAAACCCGCGTGCTGCGGGTTCGCCAGGCACTGACCAAAGGTCAGGCGCTGATTGTCTTCGATCCGGAAAGCGAGCAATGCCAATTGATGCTCAAGCACGACGTGCCCAAGCACCTGTTCGACTGAAAACGGTCAGCGGCCCTTGCCGCTGGCCTGTTTGCGCTGGATCCGTTCGTAGACCTCGGCGCGATGCACGCCGACCTGCTCCGGCGCTTCGACGCCGAACCGCACACTGGAGCCGTTGACCGCCAGAACGCGCAGAGTGAGGTTGTCGCCGATGGAAATCAGTTCACCGACAACACGGCTGAGTACAAGCATGGGAGGTGTCCTTCAAGGTTTGCGAGCCTTGAAGATGCGCGGGTTTCGCCCGCCCTACAATGCACGCCGGGCAATTCAGTCATTCCCTACGCGCCAAGGCGCGCAAGCCTTCAGACGTTTCCTTCAGGCCTGCGAGATTCAGCTCGCGGAAAACCTCGGCCCGAACAGAATCACACTCGCCCCGATCACACACAACGCCACTCCGATCCAGTCCGAACCCAGCGGGCGGATGCGTTCGACCACCGCCAGCCAGCCAATCGAAGCAATGATGTAGATGCCACCGTATGCGGCATAGGCGCGACCGGCGTAGGTCGCTTCGACGCGCGTCAACAGCAGCGCGAACAGGGTGAGGCTGATCAGCGCCGGGATCACCCACAGAGCGCTCTTGCCCTGGCGCAACCACATCCAGAACGCGAAACAACCGGCGATTTCGAACAGCGCGGCGAGGAAAAACCACAGGTAGTTGAGCATGCAAAACATCTCGTCGGGGTGACTGTTGCGGCCACCCTAACGATGCGGCGAACGCGGGGCAAGTTCAGCCGTTGTTCTGCCTGGCCTTGGCGCGCATCTTTTCAGCCATCGCGGTCATTTCGTTGTAAAGCAATTGCGGGTTCTTCTGCTTGAGCGCCCAGGCCATGCGTCCTTGTTCGTGGGGCAGGATCATGAACTCACCGGCCGCGACTTGTTTGTAGATGTAGTCAGCAATATCGCTGGCGGTAATCGGCGAACTTTCCAGCAACTTGCCGACCTGGGCTTTCATCGCCGGCGTCGGGCCACGGAAAGAATCCAGCAGGTTGGTCTGGAAGAACGACGGGCAGACCACATGAACCCCGACTTCCTGTTGAGCCAGTTCGATCAACAGACTTTCCGACAGCGCCACCACGCCAGCCTTGGCCACGTTGTAGTTGCTCATCGCCGGGCCCTGCATGAGCGCGGCCATCGAGGCAATGTTGATGATCTTGCCCTTGCTCTGCTCCAGCAACGGCAGGAACGCCTTGCAGCCCTTGACCACGCCCATCAGGTTGATCGCGATCTGCCAGTCCCAGTCCTCCAGCGACAGCTCGCTGAAGAAACCGCCCGAGGCCACCCCGGCGTTGTTGACGATGATGTCGATGCCGCCAAGTTTCACTTCGCAGGCCTGGGCGAATGCGGTGAGCTGGCTGTAATCACGCACGTCGCAGCGCTGGATGAAGCCATCGCCGCCAGCCTCGCGAACGAGTTTCAGGGTCTCTTGCAAACCGGGCTCGCTGACGTCGGACAAGGCCAGTTGCCAGCCTTCACGCGCCCAGCGCAGCGCGATTTCGCGACCCAGGCCTGAGCCCGCGCCAGTGATCATCATGCGATTTTGCATAGCAGACAGCCTTGTTGTTCCGGGGAAGATGCGCGGAGTGTAGCGAAGGATCATCAGCGACCCACGCTCCATCAGATTGCTGAATGGCGAGGGCAAACCGCGACAACAAACGAAATAAGCACGCGAGCCAAATACCTTAAAAAAACATTGAATTTTCTTTCATGCGCACCAGTCGGAATTTGTAAGCCGTCTGGAATTAGTTCAACTTCCAGCCGCCCTTGAACACCAAGACTTCACAGACGCTATCAACAAGGAAATAGACATGGGCACAATTCTAATCATCATCCTGATCCTGTTGCTGATCGGTGGTCTGCCGGTCTTCCCGCACTCCAGAAGTTGGGGTTATGGCCCTTCGGGCATTATCGGTGTGGTGCTGGTAGTACTGTTGGTGCTGTTGTTACTCGGTCGGATATGACTGTTTGACCGACAAAAAAAGAGGCCCTTCAAAAGGGCCTCTTTTTTATTGCGCCGAATGATCAGTCCGGCTTGCCGTTAATCACACCGGCGGTATTGTCGAGCAGGCTCTTGGTAGCCGTCTGCAGGAACGCTTCGAGCTTGAGCTTCAGCTCGGCGGTGCGCGGTGCGTCCGGAATGATTTCGGCAGAAGGATTGGCGCCCAGTTGGTACTGATAGATCTTCGGTGCCATTTCCTTCTCTTTCGGCAGCACCAGGATCTGGTCGGCGGTGACGATGGCGGTGGTCTGCTCGCTGCCCGACGGCTTGATCACACCGAAACCGGTGTCACCCTGCGGCAGGTTCAGCAGATCGCGGCCCCAGCACTGATGGCGCACTTCGCCGCCGAGGCGACCCATGATGGTCGGCACGATGTCGATCTGGGTGCCCACAGTGTGGTCACGGGTACCGAATTTCTCCTGGATGCCCGGTGCGATCATCAGCATCGGCACGTTGAAGCGGCCCAGGTCCATTTCGGTGATCTGACGCTCGTTGCCAAAACCGTGGTCGCCGACGATGACGAACAGGGTTTCCTTGAAGTACGGCTCCTTGCGGGCCTTCTCGAAGAACTGGCCCAGCGCCCAGTCTGCGTAACGCATGGCGGTCAGGTGCTCGTTGAGCGGGCCACGATCGGTGACGCGCTCGACCGGCAACGGCGTCGGCAAGGCATACGGCGTGTGGTTGGACAGGGTCTGCAGCAGCGCGTAGAACGGCTTGCCGTTTTCCCGCGCCTTGAGCTCCACCAGACCACGGTCGAACATGTCCTGGTCGGACACGCCCCAGGTCGGATCGGAGAACACCGGGTTCACGAAGTCGTTGCGGCCGACGAAGTTGGTCATGCCCTGGTTGCTGAAGAATCCGGACTGGTTGTCCCAGGCAAAGTCACCGTTGTAGACGTAGACATCGTCATAGTCGCGCGCGCTGAGCAACTGCGGCAGACCGGACAGTTTGTGGCTGCCCTCCGGGGTCTGCATCAGATACTCGAAACCCGGCAGGTTCGGGAAGCAGGCCATGGTGGCGAACATGCCCTGGTGGGTATGGGTGCCGTTGGAGAAGAAGCGGTCGAACAGCAGGCCTTCCTTCGACAGCTTGTCGAGGTACGGCGTGATGTTGCCCGGCGCGCCCAGAGCACCGACCGAGTGACCGGCCATGCTTTCCATCAGGATCACGACGACGTTCTTGATCGGCAGGGTCTTGTCGGCAGGCGGCGTGTATTCACGACGCACGGCGGCGATATCGGCATCTACCAGTTTGTCGTCCGGCATCACCAGCATCTCGCGCACGACTTTCTGCGCCTGATCCTGCGGCAGCGTAGCTTTCCAGATGTTGTCGCGATCCTCGCCCATCCGGTCCTTGGCCGCCGCGATCAGCGACAGCGTGCCGTTGAGGCCGAGCTGGTTGGCGAAGTTCGAATCGGTGGTGTACACGTCACCCCAACGCAGCGGCGGGCCTTGACGCAGAGTGCCGCGAGCGGCGACCACGCAGATCAGCAGGCACACCACGAACACCGCCAGACGCGCATACCAAGGCGCCACTTGACGGGTGCCGACGTTGCCACCGCTGAACGGGCCACGTGGGCGGGTCAGACGGTCGGCGCCCTTGAACGCCAGGGTCAGGATCAACGTGCCCACGACCCACGCCAACAGGTAGCGCACCACCGGGAAACCGTACCAGAGCATGCTCATCACGGTTTTCGGATCTTCCTTCACGTACTGGAACACCAGGCCGTTGAGGCGCTGGTGGAACTCGCGATAGAAGTCCATCTCCATCAGGCCGAGGAACAGCGCGATGCTCGAAGCGACAGTCAGCCACAGACGGAAGAACCCGCGCGCCGCCATGGCCCGGGCACTGAATAGCGCCAGCACCAGCGGAATGCAGACATACACCACCAGGCGAATATCGAAGCGCAGGCCGTTGGCGAAGGCTTCGAGGAACGTCGAGGCCGGGGTGTCGAGGATCATCTCGCGGTTGTAGACCAGCAGCGCGAGGCGCAGCACGGAAAACATCACCATCATGACCAGCGCGCACAGGAGCGTGTAGGCCAGATGCGATTTGACGGTCGGTTGCAGCAGGCGACTGGAAGATCGCTGCTGACTCAGGGCGTCCGGGTTTGCCATGTCGTTTTAGGACCCATTGGAAGTTGAAGTTGCAAAAATTCAGCTGCGCCCTGCCCTCTGTTGGCCGTTCCAGGCCCCGGGGCTTGCGCGGAGCGCAAATGTTGCACGATCACCGGCGGCATTGCCATTGATTAGTGCCCGCTGCCGGACGCTTTCATTCAAGGCACAGCGCATCGGGACAGGTGCAAACAGCGCGGGCGAATTGTCTTGGAGACTTTGTGAAAATTTCGTTCAACGCATATCCGGAAACACAATAAGCCTTGAAAACAAAACGCCCCGAATTCTTCGGGGCGTTTACAGATGAACGCGATATTTATTTCTCGGCGCGTTCTTTCAAGGCTTTCAGGGTGTTGAACGGTGCATCGACCACAAACTTGTTGGCGATCATCGACGGCACGCTGCCACCTGGCTCGGTGTGAACCTGATAAGTCACTTCAACCTGATCGCCCTTTGGCACGAACTTCCAGAAACCTTTGACCTGCGCGACCCGCACAAAGCCCTTCTCTTCGGGCAGGTACTTCGGCAAGCCTTCCAGATTGCGGGTCAGGCTGCCATCGGCGCCTTCAACAGTGGTGACATGCAGGATGGAGTCGCGCGGAGTGACCGGCCATGGCGTGTTGAACTGAGTGTAGGTCCAGCTCTGGTCACCTTCGTGCTTGAGCAGTTTCTGGGTCTTGCACTCGTGAATCCAGGCGCACGCACCGGAAACGTCTTCCTGCAAGGCGCGCAGTTTGGCGACGGTGGTCTTCATCAAGGTCACGCCCTGATAAGACTTGTAGTCCGAACCCGGCACTTCGCTCAGGGAGACCTTGATGCCGTCCTCGTTCTTGGCGACTTTCCAGTCTTCAGCCTGGGCGGCCGAGGTGGCCAGCACGGCAGTCAAACCACACAACACAGCGATACGATGCAGCGAACCCATAGTCTTATTCCTTATTGTTGAAGTTCCGTTCGTTTGACACATCACGCCGCCGTCATCTGCTCCCACCAGCCGAGCAGTCTGATCGCGTCTTCCTGGCTGCTGCCGCAGACGTCGGGATCGGCCTTGAAGCCTGAACAGACCGCCGGACGCTCCGGTCGGCCGAAAATGTTGCACAGGTTATCGACCGACAACTGAACGCAGCGTTCACCGGCAGGTTTGCCATCGGGCATGCCTGGAATCGGCGAACTGATGGAGGGGGCAATGCAGCAGGCGCCACAGCCTTCACGGCATTTCATGACGACGCGTTCCTCGCAGCGGGCAATGTGTTAAAGGGACGCGGAACAGGGTAACCGCTTAAACGGCTGTTTTAAATTCCCTGAACCGGGGTTTTTACGCAGAAACGAAAGTGACTGACCAGTCTCCGACAAAGCGTCTGGTCTGCGGGTCACCGATGGGGACGATTTATTGCTTGAACTCGAAATCCAGCGCCGCGCCTTCGACTTCCCGACGCTCCTCATTGCGCAGCTGCAACTGCATTTCGTTGCTGAGCAAACGGCCGTTGAGCTGGAACCCGCTGTTCTTGTCGCCGAACATTTGCGGCAGGATCGGTTCGCGCTTGGGCAGCGTCACGGAGCCAGGTGGTTTCAATTCCTGGACCATGTCTTTGGGCAGACTCAAATCGAGCTTCGTGGACGGCAACGGCGTCTTGGCCACTTCTTTCGCCGACTTGGACTTGGAAGCGACCGGAGCGCGCTTCTTGGCTGGAACAGCCTTTTTCTGCGGTTCTTTCTTCGCTGGAACGGCTTTCTTGACCGTGACCGTTTTTTTCGCGGTGGCTGCAGCCGGCGTCTTTTCCTGAGCCGCGGCCGCCGTCGCGCCAGGCACATGACCCATCATCAACAGGCAGAGCACAACCCATGCGACAGAAAATTTCGCTTTCATGAACCCAACGAAGCTAACGGCAGAGGGCCATATGCTCGCCTGTTGGACGCCACATGACAAGCTCCGCCACTGTTTCAAAATCCGCCGGCCATCTCCTGGCAGAGCTGGGTCGCCAACATGCCAAGGGTCATCAGCGCCCGTTCCGCTTCACGATTCCACGGTATGCCGCAGTTCAACCGGATGCAGTGGTTAAACTGCTCGGTGTTGCTGAAAATCAGGCCCGGCGCAATGCTGATGCCCTGTTGCAGCGCCCGCACGTGTAATTCCTGAGTATTGACCCGCCCCGGCAGACTGACCCACAGAATGAATCCGCCGGTCGGCCGGGTCATCTGTGTGCCTTCGGGAAAGTATTGCTGAACCGCCAGCTGGAACGCACTGAGATTTTTTCGGTATTCCTGGCGGATGTACCGTAAATGCCGGTCATAACCGCCATTTTCCAGGTAAGCCGCGATGGCCATTTGCGTGACACTGCACGCCGAATGGGTGCTGAAGGTCTGCAAGCGCTGGATTTCCTGCTGATACTTGCCGGCGATCATCCAGCCGATGCGCACACCGGGGGACAACGTCTTGGAAAAACTCGAGCAATAGATCACCCGATCGAGCCGGTCGTAGGCCTTGAGCGACTTGGTGCGGCCCTGCTCGAACATCAACTCGCCATAGATGTCGTCTTCGACAATCTGGATATCGAAGTCCGAAGCCAGTCTCAGCAGTTGTTTTTGACGCTCCTCTGGCATGGTGCCGCCGAGCGGATTACTCAGGCGCGTGGTCAGCACCAGCGCCTTGATCGACCATTGGTTGGCCGCCAGTTGCAGGGCTTCGAGGCTCATGCCGGTGGCGGGGTCGCTGGGGATCTCGATGACTTTCAGGCCCAGCAGATCCGCCAGTTGCAGCAGTCCGTAATAAGTCGGTGATTCGGCGGCGATCAGGTCGCCGGGGCGGGTCAGCACCCGCAACGACATCTGCAAGGCGTCGACGCAGCCGTGGGTGATCACTACTTCCGAGGGGTCAACGACCACGCCTGCATCGCGCATGCGAATTGCCACTTGCCGGCGCAACGGTTCGAAACCGGGGCTGAACATATAGCTGAACGCCCGAGGGCTGTGAAACCGGGTGACCTTGGCCAGTTGCTGATGCAGGGCACGCACTGGCAAGTAATCGACACTCGGCACCGCCGCTCCCAGCGGGAACACGCCTTCACGACGTGATTCGACCAATACTTGCTGAATGATGCTGCTGCGGGTGACCAGGCCTGGCCGTTCGACCCGGGCGATGTCCGGCGTGGGCGCCGTCAGTGCGGGAGTCTGGTGCACGTAGTAACCGGACTGCGGCCGCGCGCGGATCAGGCCCTGATCCTCGAGGTTGGCGTAAGCCTGCAGCACCGTGGCATGGCTGACGTTGAGCTGCGAACTCATCTTGCGCACCGAAGGCACGCGCTCGCCCGGTTGATAGACGCCACGGCGGATATCTTCGGCCAGCTGTTGAGCAATACGTTGGTAGAGCAAGAGATTGGTCATGACGCAGCACTCGATTTCACGGGCGTTTTATTCTTGTGTGAAACAATACCGGAACAGTTTGGAAGTGTACTGGGACAGTTGCCATATTAGTCAACCATACAGTGCAGTGTCGGTGAAATCTGTACTGCTTTGTGAGGTAATCGACAGACGTAAAAAAGCCCGGCGCTGCCTGACAGCCCGGGCTTTCCAGTAACGCCACCCTCAGCGGGCGGCGCCGAGCTGGCCTTTTTCGTCGGAGAACACGATTTCCACCCGACGGTTCTGTGCACGCCCGCGCTCGGAAGCGTTGGCGTCCACCGGGTATTCGTCGCCGTAACCTTCGACCTGAATACGCTTTTCGTCGATGCCCAGATCCGTCAACACGTCTGCTACCGACTGCGCGCGATCGCGGGACAGTTTGAGGTTTTCCTGTTTGCCACCGGTGCTGTCGGTGTAACCCTCGATACGCACCACGCGTTTCGGGTTGAGTTGCAGGAACTGCACGATTTTCAGCACAACGCGGTTGGCCGAGTTTTTCAGTTCGGCTTCACCGGTGTCGAACAGCACGTCACCCAGGGTCATCACCAGACCACGGTCGGTCTGGGTAGTGGCCAGTGCAACGATCTGCTCTTCCAGCCATTTACCCTGCTGTTGCACGCTCAGCAGTTTGGACTCGCGCAGTGCCAGTTGCAGGCGTTGGCGCTCCAGTTCCAGCTTCGCTGCGCGCTCTTCGTTGAGGACATGATTGGTGTGCTCACGGGCAATTTCGCTGTAGCGCTGACTCAGGTAGGCGTAATGCACCACGTCCGAGCCGCTGCCCCAGTACGTCGACAGTCGATCGGCACGGGCCAGGGACTCGCCGGCACGAATCACGTCTTTCGGCGCGATGCGCAGCACGTTGGAATCCTCCTTGACCTTCTGGAAATCGGTGCTGGCCTGCTGCAATGCGGATTCGCTGTGCTGACCGGCGCAGCCGTAAAGGCTGGCGCAACCGGCAAGGAGCAGAGCGCCAATGGCTTTGGACTTCGGGCTCATTGGGCATCCCCCAGTTGCTTGCGCAGTCGGACGATGCGGGTATTGAGCACATTCACATGCTCTTCGCTCTTCTGGGTCAACACTTTGGCTTCCGCCAGACGTGCGTCGAGTTCGGCCTGTTCGAATCGCATTCGCGCATTTTTGTAAGACTCACCCGCCATACTGCCTTTGGCCCGGTTGAACTTGTCTTCTGCCAGTTTCATTTCCGGCACGTCTTCGGCGGTGGCGCCCACGGCTTTGGCTTGCTCAAGGGCCTGCTCGGTCAGGCGCATTTGTTCGTTGGGTGCCGGATCGCTCGCGCAACCGGCCAGGGCCAGAACGGCCATGGCCGCGAAAAGAAGTCGATTACTCACTAAGAATCCCTACTGTTTTGGGGCGCTGACAGGTGCTTGCGGTGGCTGTTGCTGCTGCGCCTTCCAGCGCTCGATGTTGCGTTGCAGCGCGGCTTCCGTCAGGCCGGATGCGGGCAATTCTGTCATCTTTTTGGCCAGCTGTCCGCGCAACCACGGATCGTTGCAGGCCGAGTTGTGCGAAACCGCCAGGAACAGACCAGGCCGATCGATAGGTTGTTCAAAGGCCAGCAGATCATTGGCCATACCCAGTGCCTGCGCGGCCGCCATGCCCGAATAGCGACCGGCCAGTACATATTCCACCTCGCCCAGCAGAAGTTTCTGAAACGCCTGGGTCAGGTTTGCCGTACGGCTCAGGGTCAATTGCTGCTCGGCGAAAGTGCCGAATGCCGGAGTCATTCGAGACTTTTCCGACAAGCCGCCGGTATGCCCGTGCAGATCAATGGCTTCGGTGTAAACCAGCGTCGAGCCTTTACGCGTCCATACCAGGTAATCGTTTTCCAGCAACGGCGGGTGAATGTAGTCGAAATTTTCCAGCTCATTGAAGGTCATCGGCGCGTCGGCCAGCATGTCCATGCGCCCGCTGCGCACTTCGTCGAGGGCCTGGGAACGCTTGCCGGCATACAGCAGTTCGACTTTGATGCCCAGATCCTTGGCCACCTGTTGCAACAGGTCGGCACTGGCACCGATCAGTTGTTTGGGATTCTGCGGATCCTGCCAGAGGTACGGCGGTGCATCCGGGCTGCCGGTCACGACGAGCCGCTCGCACTTGCCCGCCGCCACCGACAGGCCCGGCAACAATGCCAGCCCCAGCAACCACGAACAGCCCAACCGACGATGCAGATCCATGGCGAAACGCTCCCACTCAAATCCGAGACAAAAAAAAGCCCGACCAAAAGGTCGGGCTCTTTATAAGTGAAGCAGCCGGATTAGACCAGCTTCTCCAGCTCAGGTACGGCTTCGAACAGATCCGCCACCAGGCCGTAATCGGCCACCTGGAAGATCGGTGCTTCTTCGTCCTTGTTGATCGCAACGATCACTTTGGAGTCTTTCATGCCGGCCAGGTGCTGGATCGCGCCGGAGATACCGACGGCGATGTACAACTGTGGCGCAACGATCTTGCCGGTCTGACCGACCTGCATGTCGTTCGGTACAAAACCTGCGTCGACCGCGGCGCGGGAAGCACCCACGGCAGCGCCCAGCTTGTCGGCCAGAGCGTACAGGTGCTTGAAGTTGTCGCCGTTCTGCATGCCGCGGCCGCCGGAAACGACGATCTTGGCAGCGGTCAGCTCAGGACGATCGGACTTGGCCAGTTCCTCGCTGACAAAGCTGGAAGTGCCGGCATTGTGAGCAGCAGCAACCGCTTCAACAGTAGCCGAACCGCCTTCAGCGGCAACCGGGTCGAAACCGGTGGCACGCACGGTGATCACTTTGATCGCAGCGGTCGATTGCACGGTAGCGATGGCGTTACCGGCGTAGATCGGGCGCTGGAAGGTGTCAGCGCTTTCTACCGAGATGATCTCGGAGATCTGGTCAACGTCCAGCTGTGCAGCAACGCGCGGCAGGATGTTTTTACCGTTGGAAGTGGCAGCAGCCAGGATGTGGCTGTAGCCAGCGCCCAGCTCTGCTACCAGCGGAGCGACGTTTTCCGGCAACTGATGCGCGTAGGCAGCATTGTCAGCGTTCAGGACTTTGCTCACGCCAGCGATTTTCGCAGCGGCTTCAGCCACGGCGCCAGCGCCCTGGCCTGCAACCAGAACGTGGATGTCGCCACCGATTTTGGCAGCGGCAGCAACGGTATTCAGAGTGGCCGGGGCCAGCACCTTGTTGTCGTGTTCGGCGATTACCAAGATAGTCATGATTAGATTACCTTCGCTTCGTTTTTCAGTTTCTCGACCAGTTCAGCCACCGACTTGACCTTGATGCCCGCGCTGCGTGCAGCCGGCGCTTCGACTTTCAGGGTCTTGTTGGTGGAGGCGGTGGAAACGCCCAAAGCGTCCGGAGTCAGCGTCTCGAGAGGCTTCTTCTTGGCTTTCATGATGTTTGGCAGGGACGCATAACGCGGCTCGTTCAAACGCAGGTCGGTGGTGACGATCGCTGGCAGTTTCAGGGAAACGGTCTGCGCGCCGCCGTCGATTTCGCGGGTCACGGCGACGGTGTCACCGGAAACTTCGACTTTAGAGGCGAAAGTGCCCTGACCATAGCCGCTCAGTGCAGCGAGCATCTGGCCGGTCTGATTGTTGTCGCTGTCGATGGCCTGTTTGCCCAGGATCACCAGCTGAGGCTGTTCCTTGTCGACCACGGCCTTGAGCAGTTTGGCCACGGCCAGGGAAGTCAGGTCTTCAGCGGATTCGACGAGGATGGCGCGGTCGGCACCCAGAGCCAGTGCGGTACGCAGCTGTTCCTGAGCAGTGGACGGACCGATGGAGACGACGACGATTTCAGTCGCAACGCCTTTTTCTTTCAGGCGTACGGCTTCTTCCACTGCGATTTCGCAGAACGGGTTCATCGACATCTTGACGTTGGCGAGGTCTACGCCGGAATTGTCCGCCTTGACGCGAACCTTGACGTTGTAATCCACAACGCGTTTGACAGCTACAAGAACCTTCATGGATTCCTCGTTACTCTCCGGTGAAAAGAAAGTCGCCTAGGCGAACCTGGCGGTTGATGCTCATCGGGCACAAGGGCACCTCTAAAAACGCCGGCTGAGCGGGATGACCGTTCGTCAGTCGTGACCGACGAGTCATGCCGCGCCGCGGTGTGTAAACTGCGCGCCAAACCTGCGCTGCGCATCACCGGTTACCGCCTACGCCCTGTCTTTAGAGGTGCTCTTGAAACCACCATTCAGCCTACGGCGAGCGCAAAACCGCCCGTATCTTGACCGGAACGCCCATTCTGGTCAATACGCCAAAATGCCCTGTCATAAGCCGCGCTTCTTTGATTTCTCTGGCCTGGAGCCGATTCAAACAAACGTTTGTATTGGACGCTAAGAGTGGTGTAGATATAATGCGCCGCCTAGAGAGAAAGGTGGTTTGCCCATTATTAGCCTTGACGTTAACGTAAAGGCAATAACGGATACGACACCGAACCTCCAAATTAGAAAAAAAACTGTTGAGCCTTGAGTAGGAGATAGCCTGTGGAACGCGAACACATGGAATTCGACGTGGTCATCGTCGGTGCCGGCCCCGCTGGCCTGTCCGCCGCCTGCCGTCTGAAGCAGAAGGCCGCCGAAGCCGGTAAGGAAATCAGCGTCTGCGTGGTCGAAAAAGGCTCGGAAGTCGGCGCGCACATCCTGTCCGGCGCCGTATTCGAACCACGGGCCCTGAACGAACTGTTCCCGGACTGGAAAGAACTCGGCGCTCCGCTGAACACGCCAGTCACCCGCGATGACATCTTCGTGCTGAAAAACGCCGAAAGCGCGCAGAAAATTCCTGACTTCTTTGTGCCCAAGACCATGCACAACGAAGGCAACTACATTATTTCCCTCGGCAACCTTTGCCGCTGGCTCGCTCAGCAGGCCGAAAACCTGGGCGTGGAAATCTACCCGGGCTTCGCCGCTCAGGAAGCGCTGATCGATGAAAACGGCATCGTGCGCGGGATCATCACCGGTGACCTCGGCGTCGACCGCGAAGGTCATCCGAAAGAAGGCCTGTACACCCCGGGCATGGAACTGCGTGGCAAATACACGCTGTTCGCCGAAGGCTGCCGTGGCCACATCGGCAAGCAACTGATCAAGCGCTACAACCTCGACAGCGACGCCGACGCCCAGCACTACGGCATCGGCCTGAAAGAAATCTGGGAAATCGACCCGGCCAAACATCAGCCAGGCCTGGTCGTACATACCGCCGGTTGGCCGATGGACATCATGGGCACCGAGAACACCGGCGGTTCCTTCCTCTATCACCTGGAAAACAACCAGGTGGTGGTCGGTCTGATCGTCGATCTTTCCTACAGCAACACCTACCTGTCGCCGTTCGACGAGTTCCAGCGCCTCAAGCATCACCCGGTACTGAAGCAATATCTGGAAGGCGGCAAGCGCATCAGCTATGGCGCACGTGCGATCTGCAAGGGCGGCCTGAACTCGCTGCCGAAAATGGTGTTCAAGGGCGGCGCATTGATCGGTTGCGACCTCGGCACCCTGAACTTCGCCAAGATCAAGGGCAGCCACACCGCGATGAAGTCCGGCATGCTCGCCGCTGAATCCGTGGCCGACGCGTTGTTCGCTGAAAAGGACGGCACCGAAGAGCTGACCACTTACGTCGACGCGTTCAAGAAGAGCTGGCTCTACGAAGAACTGTTCGCCAGCCGCAACTTCGGCCCGGCGATCCACAAGTTCGGCGCCATCGTCGGCGGCGGTTTCAACTGGCTGGACCAGAACATCTTCGGCGGCAAACTGCCGTTCACCCTGCACGACACCAAGCCGGACTACGCCTGCCTCAAGCTCGCGGCCGACTGCAAGAAGATCGACTACCCGAAACCCGACGGCAAGATCAGCTTCGACAAGCTGAGCTCGGTGTTCATCTCCGGTACCAACCATGAAGAAGAACAACCGTGCCACCTGAAGCTCACCGACCCGAGCATCCCGCTGAGCAAGAATCTGCCGCTGTACGACGAACCGGCGCAGCGCTACTGCCCGGCCGGCGTTTATGAAGTGATCACCAAGGAAGACGGCGAGAAGCGCTTCCAGATCAACGCCCAGAACTGCGTGCACTGCAAGACCTGTGACATCAAGGACCCTTCGCAGAACATCACCTGGGTGACGCCGGAAGGCGCTGGCGGCCCGACCTACCCGAACATGTAAGTCGACCCGCTGGACATCAAGGCTCCCGAAACGGGGGCCTTTTTGTTGCCCGCGATTTGTACAGGATCACGCCGCGCGTTCATCCCCCGGACTGCGTTCGAAATAACGTTTGTACTCGCGACTGAACTGCGACGTGCTCTGATACCCCACCCGATGCGCCACCTGTGCAACCCCCAGCCCCTCGGCGATCAACAACGTCTGCGCCTTCAACAAACGTAAACGCTTCAAGTACTGCACCGGCGACAGCAGCGTGCTGCGTTTGAAGTGTTCGTGAAAGGTCGAAACGCTCATGTTCGCGCAACCGGCCAATGTCTCGACGTTCAAGGGCTCGGTGTAGTGCGAGTGCAAATGGCTGATCGAAGCCGCGATACGGGCAAACTGCCCCTGCTGCTCCACCAATGCCCGCAACACATCGGCCTGAGGTCCGCGCAACGCGACGAACAACAATTCACGCACCCGCGCCGGCCCCAGAATCTGGCACTCCAGCGGATCGTGCAGACAACGCAGCAGGCGCTCGACGCAACCGCGCATGTCATCGTCGAGCACCACCGAGGTCATCGATTCCGGTGTCTGCGCCGGAATATGCCGTCCCGGCGCCAGCCCCATGGCCAGCACCAGTTCACCGAGCAGCACCCGGTCGATCGCCACCGATACGCCAAGCAACGGTGCGTCCGGTAACGCATAGGTTTCGCACTCGAACGGCACCGGCAACGCCTGAATCAGATAATGCCCAGCGCCGTACTCCATGGTGCGCGGCCCCAGATACGCGAGCTTACTGCCCTGGGCGATGATCATCAGGCTCGGTTCATAAATATGCGGGCCACGGGCGACATCGCAACTGGCGCGCAACACCTGCACGCCCGGCAGCCCGGTCTGGCTGTAACCATCGCGCAGCGCCAGCGGTTCGATCAGCGAAACCAGGGTGGCGTTGGCGTCAAGGTGGCGGGTCAATTGCATCGGGCGGCTCTTCAGAAAAATCACGGAAAAAGGGATGAACGCATCATCGCAGATCCTTTTGCCAATGCGACCGATCAACCCCGCATGCCGGAGGATTAGGCATGACACCCGGAGGAATCGCCATGGCCGGACGACCGGGCGGCGCCCAGAATGCGCCGCCTCACCTGTCACTGCTTTTGCGAGGTTTCACATGTACACCGCCATTGGCTACGCCGCTCAAACGGCCACCACTCCCCTCGCCCCGATGAAGTTCGAACGCCGCAGCCCACGGGCCGACGACGTCGCCATCGAAATCCTGTACTGCGGCGTCTGCCACTCCGACATCCATCAGGCGCGCAACGAGTGGGGCATCGCCGTTTACCCGTTGATGCCCGGCCACGAGATCGTCGGAAAAGTCACCGCCGTCGGTGCGAATGTCACCAGGCACAAGGTAGGCGATCTGGTCGGCGTCGGCTGCATGGTCGACTCCTGCCGGACCTGCGAAGCCTGCCAGTCGAACCTGGAGCAATACTGCCTCGAAGGACCGACCATGACTTATGCCACCCCGGATCGGGTCGATGGCAGCAACACCATGGGCGGTTATTCGGACAGCATCGTGGTCAGCGAGCACTTTGTGGTGCGCATCCCCGAGAAGCTGGATCTGGCAGCCGCCGCGCCGATTCTCTGCGCCGGCATCACCACCTATTCGCCGCTCAAGCACTATGGCGTGAAGGCCGGCGACAAGGTCGGGATCCTCGGCATGGGCGGCCTCGGCCATATGGGCATCAAGTTCGCCAAGGCCATGGGCGCTGAAGTGACGCTGTTCACCCGTTCGGCAAGCAAGGCTGAGGAAGGTCGTCGTCAGGGCGCCGATCACGTGATTGTCTCAACCGACGAGGAACAGATGAAAGCGGCGGCCGGTCGATTCGATTTCCTGCTGGACACCATTCCGGTGCAGCACGATCTGAACCCGTACCTCGATACCCTGCGCTTCGACGGCGTGCACATTCTGGTGGGCCTGATCGAACCGATCGATCCGCCGGTCCACGCCGCCAAACTGGTATTGGGCCGTCGCGTATTGGCCGGCTCGCTGATCGGTGGCGTCGCAGAAACCCAGGAAGTGCTGGATTTCTGCGCCGAGCACAACATCAGCTGCGACATCGAAATGCTCGATATCCGCCAGATCAACGAGGCTTACGCCCGCATGATTGCCGGTGATGTGAAGTACCGCTTCGTGATCGACATGGCGACCTTGAAGCTTTAAACCTTCAAGCCTGCACTTTTAAACCAAGTTCAGCCGAGAGCCGGGCCGTGACCCCTTTGATCAGGGGAATCAGCTCGGCCATTTTCTCCAGCGGCATGTACGGCACGGTGCTGGCGATGCTGATGGCCGCGACGATGCGCTTGCTCGCGTCGCGGATCGGCGCCGCCACGCAACGGATCGACGGTTCGTTGTCTTCCAGGTCGAACGCGTAGCCGCCGGCCACGTATTCGGTCATCCGCTGCTCCAGCTGCTCCCACGACTGCTGAGGGTGCTGCGGCCAGAACTGACTTTTCCCACCCGCCGGCAGGCTGATGTCGTACAGACGCTGCCAGTCCTGCGGTGCGTCATCCAGCATCAGCGCCTTGCCGATTCCGGTGCGCGCCAGCGGCATGCGATGGCCGACCCGCGAGCGCATTTCCGGGCCGTTGCGCCCCGGATTCTTCAGCAGATAAAGCACCTCGTCGCCTTCACGGATTCCCAGGTGAACGGTATCGCCGGTCAGCGCCGACAACTCGTCCAGGTAAGGCCCGGCCAACGTCACCAGCGGTAACTCTTCGCGCGCCTGGAAACCCAGCTCAATCAATTTCGGCCCCAGCAGATAACCGACTTGCGGCACGACGCGCAGGTAACGTTCGTCCACCAGACAACTGGCCAGACGATGGGTGGTGCTGCGCGTGGTGCCGATCAGGCGGGCGATCTCTTTGAGATCGCGGGCGCCACTGGCGACGGCCTGCACCACACCCAACCCGCGAAGCAGGGTCTGGGTGCCGGTCGGCGCGGCGTCCTTGGCGGTTTTTGGGGCGTCTTCCTGCATATCCAGCCTTTAGCGTTGAGCGAGGGAACGGGCGGCATTATGGTCGCCCGACATAGCCGACTACAACTCGATGCGTTCGACCTTGCCCACCAGCAGCACGTAGGACAAAGCACCGATCAATGCCAGAACCGCGATGTAGGTGATTGCCGGGGCGAACGAATCACCACTGGCCAGGAAGCCGATGACAATCGGCGTGGCAATCGCCGACAGATTGCCGATGAAATTGAACACCCCACCGGTCAAGCCCAGCAAGCGCGCCGGTGCCAGTGTCGAGACCAGCGACCAGGTGATCGACGCCAGCCCGTTGCCGAAAAACGCCAACGCCAGGAAGGCAATCACCAGCGGCGTCGACTCAACGAAGTTGGCGCCGATGATCGAGGTGGAAATCAGCAGCCCGCCAATGATCGGCAACTTGCGCGCAAACCCGACGGTGCAACCACGACGAATCAGGAAGTCGGAAAAGAACCCGGAGCACAGCACGCCGATGAACGCGGCGAGAAACGGCAGCGACGCCAGCAGGCCGGACTTGATGAAGTCCATGCCGCGATATTTCACCAGATAGGTCGGGAACCACGTCAGGAAAAACCACAGCGTCGAGTTCAGGCAGAACTGGCCGAGGTAGATCCCCCACAACTTGCGTTTGCTGAGGACGATGCCGAGATCGGTCCAGCTGAATTTCGCCTTCACCTTGGCAGTTTCGGCTGCGATATCCACCAGGCCGCCGCCCTCGCGAATCAGGTCGATTTCGCCTTGGTTGGCACCTTTGAAATCACGTGGTTCGCGATACACCGCGTACCAGATCGCCGCCCACACGATGCCCACCGCACCGGTCACGACAAACACCATGTGCCAGCCAAATTCATGTTGCAGCCACGCCAGCACCGGGGTCAGAAACGCCAGCCCGACAAACTGCCCGGAGGTGTAGAAACCGATGGCCGTAGCCCGTTCACGCTCGGGGAACCAGGTCGTCACCACGCGGCTGTTGATCGGATAGGCCGGCGCTTCCAGCGCACCGACCGCCATGCGCAGCACAAACAGCGCGATGAAACTGGCGGCGAAACCGAGCATCACGGTGGCCAGCGACCACAGCAGCAATGCGACGCTATAAAGGATGCGCGGCGGCACCCGGTCCACCAGCCAGCCGCCAGGGATCTGCATTGCGGCGTAGGTCCAGCCGAACGCCGAGAAGATCAGCCCGACGTGCACCGGGTCGATGCCCAGATCCGTCGTCAGTGCCGGGGCGGCAATCGACAGGTTGCTGCGGTCGAGGTAGTTGATGACCACGGTGATGAACAGCAACACCATGATGAAAAATCGTTTGCGGCTGGGCGTGACTAACGTCGCTTGCCCGGTGAGGGTTTGCGGTTGCATGGGGAGCGCCTCTTCTTATGTTTATTGAGGTCGAGGGTTGTTGGCGAGATCGTTCCCACGCTCCGCGTGGGAATGCAGCCCGGGACGCTCTGCGTCCCAAGAGCGGACGCAGAGCGTCCATTGAGGCATTCCCACGCGGAGCGTGGGAACGATCGCTTAGAAGGGAATCAGCGACTCACCACTCGGCAAAACTGCCATCGGCATGACGCCAGATCGGATTGCGCCAGCGGTGGCCGACCGCCGCGCGTTCGATGACGTATTCCTCGTTGATCTCGATCCCCAGTCCCGGGCCGTTCGGGATTTTCACAAAGCCTTTGTCGTAGTCGAACACCTGCGGATCCTTCACATAATCGAGCAGGTCATTGCTCTCGTTGTAATGGATGCCCAGGCTCTGCTCCTGGATAAACGCGTTGTAACAAGCGGCGTCCAGTTGCAGGCACGCCGCCAGCGCGATCGGCCCCAGCGGGCAATGCAGTGCCAGCGCCACGTCGTAGGCTTCGGCCATGTTGGCAATCTTGCGGGTCTCGGTGATGCCGCCGGCGTGGGACGCATCCGGCTGGATGATGTCGACGTAACCTTCGCTCAACACCCGTTTAAAGTCCCAGCGCGAAAACAGCCGCTCGCCGAGGGCAATCGGGGTGCTGGTCAGCGGTGCCAGTTCTTTCAGCGCTTCGTAGTTTTCGCTGAGCACCGGCTCTTCGATGAACATCAGCTTGTACGGGTCGAGCTCCTTCATCAGCACCTTGGCCATGGGTTTGTGCACCCGGCCATGGAAGTCGACGCCGATGCCGACGTTCGGCCCGACCGCATCGCGCACGGCGGCAACGTTGGCCAGCGCCAGATCGACTTTCTCGAAGGTATCGAGAAATTGCAGTTCTTCGGTGCCGTTCATTTTCACCGCCGTGAAACCACGGCCCACCGCCTCTTTCGCGGCCCGCGCGGTGTCCGCCGGACGGTCGCCGCCGATCCACGAATACACGCGGATCTTGTCCCGCACCTGACCGCCAAGCAGATCGCTGACCGACACACCGAGGGCCTTGCCCTTGATGTCCCAAAGCGCCTGGTCGATGCCGGCCAGTGCGCTCATATGGATTGCGCCGCCCCGGTAGAAGCCGCCGCGATACAGCACGGTCCAGATGTCTTCAATGTTGCGTGGGTCTTTGCCGATCAGGTAGTCGGACAATTCCTCAACCGCTGCGGCGACCGTGTGGGCGCGGCCCTCGACCACGGGCTCGCCCCAACCTGTCACGCCCTCGTCGGTTTCGACCTTGAGGAAGCACCAGCGCGGCGGGACGATGAAGGTGGTGAGTTTGGTGATTTTCATCTCTTGTCTCTCTTGTTGGATGCAGCGCACGCAGCGCCGGAAAAGTCTTAGTGAAGGGCTTTCCAGGCCGCCACGTAGGCCTTGGCATTGGCCGCCACTTGCTCAGTCGTCATGCCCGGTTTGAACAGCCCGGAGCCGAGGCCGAAGCCTTTGACGCCAGCGTCGATGAACGCCTGCATGTTGTCCGGCGTGATGCCGCCGACCGGCGCCAGAATCGTCCCGACCGGCAACACCGCCAGCCAGGCTTTCACCACCGCAGGTCCCATCTGCTCGGCCGGGAACAGCTTGAGAATGTCCGCGCCCTCCTCCAGTGCCGCGAAGGCTTCAGTCGGTGTGGCAACACCCGGCGACAGGTACAGCCCCGCCGCTTTTGCAGCCCGCAACACCTTGGCATCGCTGTGGGGCATGACAATGACCTGGCCGCCAGCCTCCTTCACCCGTTCGACCTGTTCCGGGGTCAGCACCGTGCCGGCACCGATCAGGCAATCGGCGGGCAGGGTCTTGCGCAGGGTGCGAATGCTTTCGTACGGCGCGGGGGAATTGAGCGGTACTTCGATGACGCGAAATCCGGCGGCATACAGGACTTCTCCGACAGCGGCGGCTTCCTGCGGATGCAGGCCGCGCAGGATCGCGATCAGACCGTTTTGCGCCAGTGCTTGCTTGAGCATGTCAGGCCTCCAGTCAGGGTTAACGGGGTGAGGAATCGATCAGTCCGGCGGCGAGCGCCAGTTGCCACAGACCACGCTCGGTGGCTTGCTCGGCCAGAGTCACCCGGGCGAAACCACAGGCGTCGAGGGCCCGGCTGTAACGGGCGCACAATTGCGCGTTGCCGATGAGGATGATCGAAGGAAGATGTGCGCTGTTGCGCCGGCGTCGTTGCACTGCGGCCAGTGCCGACAGTTCATGGCCGATCAACAGGCCGGACAGATAATCCGGTTGCGCGGTGGCGCTGAGTTCACCGGTCAGGCCCAGACTGCGGGCGCTGAACAGGGTCGACAGCACGCCTGTCTCGCCCTCTGCCGACAACGCCACTTGCACGCCGCGATCAAATGCCTCGGCGTCGAACGTCGCGCTGTGCTGTTGGGTACGACCGAGAATGCTGTGTTCGCTGAGCACGGCGAACACTTCGCCGGTCATGAAGGTATCGAAACGGGTGATGCAGCCGTCGGCCACTTCCACCCATTTTGAATGACTGCCCGGCAGGCCGATCAGCAGATCATGGGTCGCCTCGAGCGGCAGATTCTGCAGGACGCCGAGGACCTGGGTTTCTTCGCCGCGCATCACGTTCGGCAGTGCCGAGCGCTGAATCACACCCGGCACGATATGCACATTTACACCGCGAAGACTGCGAACGGTTTGCAGGGATTTTCCGAGATCGGCCACATTGGCCGGCGTATCGCGGTAGGACGCTTCGCGCCAGCCCTGAGCGCTGCCGACCATGCCGCAGGCAATCACCGGCAAGCCGGGCTGCGCATCGAGCCAGTCGCCGCATGCCTCGTCGAACGCCAGTTCAAAACCCTCGGCGCATTCACGACCGTTGATGACCCGCGGCGTCTTCGGCAACTGCATGATCCCGAACGACAGCGACCGCTGCGCCAGCACCTGCCCGCCCGCCCCAAGTTTGTAAGCACGTAGTGAGGTCGTCCCCCAATCGAGCGCGATCAATTGCGCCAGCATCGCTTCACCTGTTTTGTTATTGGCAGTGAGTGAGCTGGACTATAAACCCGGGCACAACAAAATCTCAATATATAAATATCATTCCCACATTATGGGATGAGGCAAAAAAAATATCGCAGGCAGAAACAGCGCCTACAGAGAAATTCAATTTCCCTGCAGGAATCGTCTCGGGCTGCGATATTCCTGGCGCGGCTCAGTTGCCCTCGGCAAACTCGCGCAATACCTTGCCATCCATGCGGTAACGCACCCACTCTTCCTGCGGCTGGGCGCCGAGGGATTTGTAGAATTCGATGGCCGGGGTGTTCCAGTCCAGCACGCTCCATTCGAAGCGGCCGCAGTCGTTGGCGCAGGCTATTTTCGCGAGATGGCGCAGCAGGGTTTTGCCGGCGCCGCCGCCCCGTTGTTCCGGGGTAATGTAGAGGTCTTCGAGGTACAGGCAGTTGCTGCCCAGCCAGGTCGAATAGCTGAAGAAGAACACCGCAAAACCGATTGGCAGACCATCGCGCAGGCAGATCAGGCCATGGGCGGTGGCGCCTTCGCTGAACAGACTGCGCTCGATGTCGGCGACGCTGGCGATAACTTCGTGACGGGCCTTTTCGAAGTCTGCCAATTCGGTGATGAACGCGAGGATTTGCGGAGCATCGCTGGGGGTCGCCGGGCGGATTTCGATCGTCATGGACGGGCCTTGTCGGAAAAAGGAAAACGCCATACTAAGGTGCCGCGCGGCGCTCGTCACATGGCAATCCAAACACTACCCTACTCAATCACAGAAACACGGCGATCCGTGTGGGAGCGAGCTTGCTCGCGAAGGCGTCCCGCCAGTCGATGGAGGTATTGCCTGTGCCGAGGTCTTCGTCGGATCGCCGCCCGGAGCAAGCTCGCTCCCGCAAGGATTGTTGTTTGCTTTATAGGACATGCATGAACACGATCGCTTTCGAACCACTGGCCTCACTCGCCGCCGAACTGCTACCCCATGCGCTGGAACCGTCGGAGGACGGCGCTCATGACCTGTCGCACCTGCAACGGGTCTGGCACAACGTGCGCACTTTGCAGGCCGAGGAAGGTGGCGACCTTGAGGTGCTGCTGGCGGCGGTGTTGCTGCATGATTGCGTCGCGGTGGAAAAGAACTCGCCGCTACGTTCACAGGCTTCACGCCTGGCAGCGAAAAAAGCATCAACGGTATTGGCAAACCTGAACTGGCCCGAAGCCAAAATCAGCGCCATCATCCACGCCATCGAAGCCCACAGTTTTTCCGCCAACATCACCCCGCTCACCCTCGAAGCCCGACTGATGCAGGACGCCGATCGTCTCGACTCCCTTGGCCTGCTCGGCGTTGCCCGCACCTTCTACACCGCCGGGCGTATGGGCAGCGCGCTGTACGACCCGAACGATCCCGAGGCTCGGGAAAGGGACTACGACGACACGCGATTCTGCCTCGATCATTTCCAGACCAAACTGCTGCACCTCGCCGACGGTTTCCAGACCGCTGCCGGTCAGCGTCTGGCGCAAATCCGTCATCAGCGCCTGAAGGGTTTCATGGAGCAATTCAAGGAAGAGATCGGCCTCGAAAGCACTCAGCCCTTCTGAACCGTTCGTCGATCATCAGGCACCAATCTTTCACGAGGGCAGACCAACATGAGGTAAGGATTTCAATCACTGGAGACACCCTATGATCCCGTCAAGGTTGACTGCGCTCGTATTCGCAACCCTCCTCAGCCCTGCGGCATTCGCCGCCTCGACCACCGTCGCCGGCACCGGGCCGACCGATCCGGTCACCCAGCCCAGAGCACCCGCCATCAACAGTGCCCCCGGTATGAATACCGATGGTTCGGGTGTACCGCTGATCAACCAGCCACCCGCAACGGGAACCGATCCTCGCACCCAGGGCAGCGATCCCGGCCGCCAGGGCGGGATGAACACCCCCGACGCTCCGGCCGCCCCCGACAACGCCGGTCCCGGCGTCGGCTCGAAAACCACCACGGGTGGTTCGGGCTCTGAAGGCGCAGGACAGTGATCCGTGCTTCATCCACGCAACGTGTCTTATCCACTTCCCTGAAGAGGTAACCATGAACGTCGATAAAAACCTGGAAAAAGAAGTCCTCACCCGCCTGTTGCATGCCCACCCAAGCGGCCTCGGCAAAGAGGTGCTGGACAATTATCGCGGCGAGAAAGTCGTGGCCGGTGCCCTCGCCGCCCTGCAGGAGCGTGGACTGATTCACCACGGCCACATCACTTGCAATGAAGCGGGAGAGCATTCGCTGAATCTGCCGATCAAGCTCAGCGCTGCAGGTGTGGAAGCGGCGCGTAAGCTCGATAACTGACGCTTCCGGTCACTGGCGCAAGCAGTGTTCGGATGCATTGCCTGCGCCGGTCATTCCGAGATTCATCCAGCCACCAGGAGACCTGCCATGCCTCGTGGAAGCAAAGCCAAATACACCGCCGAGCAAAAGCGCAAGGCCGCGCACATCGAAGACAGCTATGAACAGAAAGGCGTTCCGAAGGACGAAGCTGAAGCGCGAGCCTGGGCGACGGTAAACAAACAGTCTGGCGGAGGCGAGAAAGCCGGTGGCTCCGGACGCCGAAAACCTGCCAGCGCCAAGGCCGACGATCGCAAGGAATCGGCGCGACGCGCGACAGTAAGCCGTGAGGGACATTCGCGCGATAGCAAGGCTTCACGCGAAGTGCAAACGGTCGAGAGCCTGCGCAAGGAGGCCCGGGAGCGGAAAATCCCTGGGCGTTCGTCGATGCGCAAAGATGAGTTGATTGCGGCGTTGCGCAGAGCCGGCTAGGTCCAGACTGGATGTAACGGCTGAAGGCCTTATCGCTGGCAAGCCAGCTCCTACAGAAATCAAAGGGCCCGCAAAAACTGCGCCCCCTACTGAAACCTGTGGGACCTGGCTTGCCAGCGATTGCGAGCGTTCAGTCAGTGCATTTTTTGCTGATCAGCACATCAACCTCGGCAGTGCCAGGAGCGGTCGCCGGGCCCCATCGGGTGACGGCCAATGCAGCCGCAGCGTTAGCGCGCCTTGCGGCCTGGTGAGCGGTCAGTCCCTGCGCCAACCCGGCCATGAACACGCCGGCATGCGCATCACCCGCGCCATTGCTGTCCACGGCTTGTACCTTGAAACCCGGTACGTGCTGGCGTTCGCCCCGCTGATGAATCCAGCAACCTTGCGGGCCGTCGCGCACGACCATCAGCACTTCCTGCGGCAGGTGCACGGTCAATCGTTCCAGCGCGGTTTCGATGTCCGTTGCGCCAGTGAAGCGCAACGCCTCGACGCGGTTGCTGGTCCACACATCAATGCGCGGCAACAACGCCTGCATCATCGATGAGTCCGGAGTTTCCACCAGCGGCCCCGGATCGAACACCACGTTGATCGCCCTCGGCAACGCCAGCGTCCAGTCCAGCAACGCCTGGGCCTTGCCGCTGTGCAGCAGGCTGTAGCCGCTGACGTAGACGTAGTCCCCCGGCTCGGCGGCGACGCTGTTCAGCTCCGCCGCCGTGACCTCACCTTCAGCGCCGATGTAGGAAATGAAACTGCGCTCGGCCGACGCATCGGTCAGCGCCACGCAGATGCCGGTGTCGCGTGCTGCAGGCTGTTCGATGCCGATGCGGATGCCTTCGGCGTTCATCGCCTGGCGCGCCAGATCGCCGAAACGACCATTACCGTGGCGACCGAGATAGACCACCGGCATGCCATTACGCGCAGCGGCAGCCATTACATTGAAGCCGCCGCCAGCTTCGAAACTGGCGGACTGCGCCAGCACGTCACCACCGATTGGCGGCAGCGCATCCACGGCCATGACCAGGTCGATGATGACCTGGCCGGTGTGCAACATCTTAGGCATGAGCATTCTCGGATTGCGCAGCGCGGCGATCTCTCGCCCCGCCGAGTACGAAGTAAATGCCGCCGGCGACCACGAACGTCACAATCCAGCCGAGGCCGTTGTGGCCCAGCCACGAGTCGGACAGGAAGCCCTTGAACCAGACGTTTTCAGCCGTGGTGCCGATGGTGGTGAAACTGAAGCCCAGCACAATCGCAATCGCCCACGCGCCGAATGCGCGCCACTCGATGCCGCCGTTGTACCAATAGGCGCTGCTCGGGCTGACGTCGAGCAGGTCTTTGGGGCTGTAGTAGTGACGATGAATCAGATCGACCACGAAGATCCCGACCCATGCGGTGATCGGCACGGCCAGCAACGAAATGAAGGTGATGAACGGGCCGTAGAAACTGTCGGCGATCAGCATGAAGTAGATCGAACCGGCGAAAATCGCAACGATATCGACCACCACCGCGTACACGCGCTTGACCTTCAGGCCGAGGGTCAGCGTGGTCAAACCGGCGGAGTACACCGACAGGTTGTTCGACAGCAACAGACCGCCGAACGCGGTGATCAGGTACGGCACGGCCATCCAGGTCGGCAGCATGTCGCGGATCGCCACGATCGGGTCAGTCGCCGAAGCGAGGTCGTTGTTGCCGACCGACAACAGGCCGCCGAGGGTAATCAGCAGCACCAGTGGAATCCCCGCGCCGAACGCTGCAGAAGCGACCAGGCGCACGGCTTTGACGCTGCGATGCTGATAACGCGACATGTCGGCGCCGGCATTTGCCCAGCCGATCCCGGTGCCGGCCGCCATGGTGCCGATACCGATGATCATCGCGCTCATCGGCGCCGGGGTGGCGTTGAACACCGCGCTCCAGTCGATGGTCGCGCAGAGGAAGCCACCGACCAGAATGTTCAGCGCGCCGAACACGTAAGTCGCCCACTTCTGGATCACCAGCAAAGTGGCGTGGCCCAGGCCGGACACCGACAAGGTCAGCAGCACGAAAATCGCGATGAAGATCAAAGTCAGCACCGGTGCGCTTTTGGCTTCCACCGGCGAGCCGAACAGGATCGAGCACAACGACAACAGCACAAACGCCGCCGTGGTTGTGTTGACGGTTTCCCAGCCCAGGCGCGACATCAGCGACACCAGCGTCGGGCCGATATTGCCGCGCACCCCGAAGATCGCCCGCGACAGGGTCAGGCTCGGCGCACGACCGCGACGGCCGGCAATCGAGATGATCCCCACTACCGCGAACGAACCGGCAGCGCCGAGGATCGCGACAATGATCGCCTGCCAGATCGCCAGGCCGCGAAACGCAACCAGCGTGGCGCCCAGCGGCAGGCCGAGGATGGAAATATTGGCAGCAAACCAGACCCAGAACAGTTGCAGCGGATGGCCGTTGCACTCGCCTTCCGGCACCGGTTCGATGCCCCGGGTTTCCAGTTGCCCGACACTTTGCCCGGCGTTCGATGAACTCATGAAAAATGCTCCTGTTTGCCTTTATTGTGGTTGTGGCAATGACGCAGAACGACTAGACATCCCGCCCTTCCTGGGCCTGTCTGCGCGATCCATTGCGGGTGATTATTCAAGACTTGTGGTGCACCCATCGCTGGCAAGCCAGCTCTCACAGGTTCGAAGCGAACCTTGAGATTGCACTGTCCCTGTGGGAGCGAGCTTGCTCCGGGCGGCGATCCGACGAAGGCGTCAGTTCAATCAGCGCAAGGCCAACAGCCCTGTCACCAACGGCTCAAGCTCCAGATCGTTGACGGCCTTCACCGTTTCAATCATCGGTGCCGGCCAGCTCTGCAGGCCCAGGCAGGCCCCGAGCATGGCGCCGAGAATCGCGGCGATGGTGTCGGTGTCCCCCCCCAGGCTCGCGGCCATGCACAGCGCATCGAACGGCGTCATTTCACCGACCGCGACTTGCTGCGCGAGGGCGAACGAGACCACCACCGATTCCTGCGAGGCCACCGAGGTGCCGATCACGTCGTACAGCAGATCCGCGAGCAACACCGGATCGCTCTCGACACTGATGCTGCGCGCCCAACTGATCCGCGACGCGATGCGCCCGCCGGCCACCCAGTGCCCGTGCGCTTCCGCTTGCTGGGCAATCTGTTGACCGAGGTTCAGCGCCTCGCCCAGATCCAGGCCGTTGATGCCGGCCGAGACCACCGCCGCCACCGCCGCCGCGCTGGAAATCCCCAGTGTGGTGTTGTGAGTGACCTGACACGCTTGCACCACCGCCGCGATAAAGCGCTCGGGGTTGGCGACATCCGCCGCGATTCCCACCGGGGTGATGCGCATCGCTGCGCCGTTGGTGGTCCCATAGCGCCCGGCCTCTTCCGGCGAATGGCCGGCGAGGATCATTTCGATCGCACGTTTGGTCGACGGGCCGAGCAAGTCCTGCGAGCCCTTGGCCTGCATCTCGGCTTCCCATTCGATCAGCCGTTGCGCCAGCACCGCCGGCTCGATCCGGCCGCGACCTTCGACCAGCAATTCGCCGACCAGAATCGCCTGTTCGGTGTCATCGGTGATCGAGCCCTTGGGCATGTTCGCGGCAATCGGTTGCAACGGGCCGGCGTCTTGCAGATCGGTGATCTGGCCGAAGCGCTGCCTGATGGTTTCGCGGTTCAGGGATTGCGTCGGCATCCCCAGCGCATCGCCGAGGGCCAGGCCGTAAAACGCGCCCAAGGCACGGTCAAGGGCGGTCATTTCGATTCTCCGAATTGCAGGTGCAGACGAAAATGCACCGGGTCGAGCAGGCTTTCGACCTGTTCCATGAAACGGTTCTGCCGGTCGTAGGTGGTGCGCAATGCCTTGAGGAACACCGTGCCTTCCGGACGACCGAGCAGTTCGGCGTCCACCGCGTTGAGCGGTTCGGCGCCGATCCATTGATCGCCGCGCTCGCCGATATAGCCGTAAGCGGCCAGGGTGATGGTCAGGGAATTGTCGATCAGGCCGACCCGCGGCAAGCTTTCCAGGCCTCCGGAGGCGGGCATCAGAGAGCGTTCAAGGGACACCGCCGTGCCATCGTTGGAACGGCGGCGACGTTCGAGAAGAATGAATTGATCGGAGCCGAAACGCGCAAGCAGATCCGCGCGAGTCACGGCTTCCAGACGCAACACGTCGGTATTGATCATCGCCCCGCTGTCGGCCAGGGCCTGGGCCCAGCCGCTGCGCTGATCGAGCACCATCCCGTCAAATGTGACGATCGAGCCGACCCCGCTTTGCGTGGCGATGTAATTGCGCCGCTTCAATTCGGCCAGCGCTTCGCGCAACGTGCCTCGGCTGACGTTGAATTCCTGAGCCAACTGATGCTCGCCAGGCAACAGAAAGCCGTCCTCCATGAGGCCGCTTTCGATGCGTCGGACGAGTTCGTCGACCACCCGTTGTTTCTTGTCAAATCGTACCTGTCTAATCATGTACAAATTGATAACCGAAACAAGACAGGACGAGCAAGGAGTATTTATCCGGGAGTGACGGAAGGTTCGTTAGAAAAGGTGAACTGTGGGAGCTGGCTTGCTCGCGATAAGGCCTGCGCATCCGACATCAACGTGCCGGATCTACCGCTATCGCGAGCAAGTTCGCTCCCCACAGGGTATTGCGGATTACCGTTGCTTGAGTCGGTCGATAACCACAGCCAACAGCAGAATCGAACCCCGAATCACATACTGATAAAACGTGTCGATATTCTTCAGGTTCATCGCATTCTCGATAATCGCCAGAATCAACACCCCGGCAATCACATGCCGGATCATCCCGATCCCGCCGCTCAACGAAACCCCGCCCAGCACGCAAGCCGAAATCACCGTCAGCTCGAAACCCTGCCCGATCATCGGTTGCCCGGACGTCATCCGCGACGCCAGAATCACCCCCGCCAGCGCACCGATTACACCATGCACCGCGAAGATGATGATCTTCGTGCGATCAACATTCACCCCCGCCAGCAGAGCCGCTTCCTGGTTGCCACCGATGGCCATGGTGTTGCGCCCGTAGGTCGTGTAGTTCAGCAACCAGCCGAAAAACAGGAAGCAGACAATGGTGATCAGGATCGGCACCGGCACGCCGAACAACTGGCCGTTACCGAACACGAAGAACGATTCCTGGGACACCCCCACCGCTTTGCCATTGGCAAAAATGTAAGCCAGGCCACGGACGATCTGCATGGTCGCCAGCGTCGTGATCAGCGCATTGACCCGCAACTTGGCGATCACAATGCCGTTGATCAAGCCGACGATCAGGCCCATCACCAGCGCGGCGCTGACGCCGAGGAACACGCTGTTGGTATCGCGCATCACCACCGCCGCAACCACCCCGGCGCAGGCAATCACCGAGCCTACCGACAAGTCGAAATGCCCCGACGCCAGGCAGTACAACATGGTGCATGCCGCGATGCCGGTGGTGGAAATCGCCAGGCCCAGGCCACGCATGTTCAGCGGCGAGAGGAAGTTGTCGATCAGCAAAGTGCAGGCGAGAAAAATCCCCACCGCCGCCAGCAACATGACCCAGTCATCGAGGAAGCGCCGCATATCCAGAGGTTTGCGCGCGGTCGGCAGGGTTTCGTTTTGGGTTGTCATCATAGTCACCTCTCAGTTCGCCACGCCGTCAGCGCGGTGGCGCGGCAAAGCCAGTTGCAGCAGGTTGGATTCGTTGGCCTGGTCGCGGCTGACTTCGCCACGCAGGGCGCCCTCGCACAGCACCAGAATGCGGTCGGAAATGCCCATCACTTCCATCAGATCGCTGGACACCACGATTACCGAAATACCATCGGCGGCCAGGTTATGGATGATCTGGTAGATCTCGGCCTTGGCGCCGATGTCGATGCCCCGGGTCGGCTCGTCGAGCAGCAGGACTTTCATCGGCATCGACAGCCAGCGGCCGAGAATCGCCTTCTGCTGATTGCCGCCGGACAGGAACTTGATCTGTTGCCCGGCGTGGGGCGTTTTCACTTTCAGGGCCTTGATCTGTTTGTCGGCGTTGCCCTTTTCCCAGATCCCGCGCAGCAGGCAACCGAGCCCGGAGTTCGCGCCGCGCGCGCTGATGTTGATGTTTTCGGCGACGCTCGCCAGCGGAATGATGCCTTCCTTCTTGCGGTCCTCCGGGCACAGCAGAATCCCGGCGGCGATCGCATCGCGAGGCGACCGCAGCTTCAGTTCATGGCCGCGCAATTCCAGGCGTCCGGCGGTGTTTCGCTCCAGACCGCTGAGCAGCCGGAACAACTCGGTGCGCCCTGCCCCGACCAGCCCGAACAGGCCCAGAATCTCGCCTTTGTGCGCATCGAAACTGATCGGCTCCCGCAGGCCCGGGCCGAGCAAACCATCGACTCTCAGCGCCACGGCACCGCGCGGGCGGCCGCGATAATCGTAGATGTCCTGAATGTCGCGCCCGACCATGCAGGTCACCAGTTGATCGTGGGTCAGCTGGCTCATGTCGTCGAAAGTGCGCACGTAGCGACCGTCCTTGAACACCGTCACCGCGTCGCAGATACGGAACACTTCCTCCATGCGATGGGAGACGTAGAGCACCACTTTGCCCTCGTCGCGCAGTCGGCCGATGATCGCCATCAAGCGGTCGATTTCCCGCGCCGAGAGACTGCTGGTCGGTTCGTCGAAAGCAATCACATGGGCGCCACGGGACAGTGCCTTGGCGATTTCGACCAGTTGTCGCTGGCCGAGGGACAGGCGTCCGACCTTGGTCTGCGGGTCGATTTCATCGGCCAGACCCTTGAGACAAGCCAAGGCCTGCTGACGCAGCGCGCCGCGATTGATCAAGCCGAAACTGGCCGGCAGATGACCGAGGAACAGGTTCTCGGCCACGGTCATTTCCGGCACCAGATGCAGCTCCTGGTGAATCACCGCCACGCCGCTGCCGATGCTGTCGGCAGTGCACTTGAAGGCCATCGTCCGCTCGCCGATCTGCAACTCGCCGCTGCTCGGGATGTAGGCGCCGCCGAGGATTTTCAGCAGGGTCGATTTGCCGGCGCCGTTCTCGCCCATCAGGGCGTGAACCTGCCCCGGGTGCGCGACGAAACTGATGCCGTCCAGCGCCTTCACGCCCGGAAAGGTCTTGCCGATCCCGTTGAAACGCAGGCTGCCACTGGCGCTGTGTTCTTGTGTCTGTACTTGCGCGTGCATTTAAGCCACCTCATCACACCGTTCAAGCGGCCCGGCTGCCCGGGCCGCCGCTGCCGTCAGTTCCACAGGCCGATCTTCTCCAGCTCCTGCTTGAAGTTGTCGCGGGTGATCAGAGTGACGTCGTCCATCGCGGTGTACTTCGGTGGTTCCTTGCCGGTGGTGACCCACTCAAACATCATCTCGGCAGTCTTGTAGCCTTCGATGTGCGGGCTCGGCAGCATCGAACCGTAGAAGCCGCTGTTGGGCTTTTTCAGCTCGCCGATGGCGTCGGTGCCGTTGATGCCGATACCGATCACGTTGGCGGCGGCAAACCCGGCGGCTTCGGTGGCGCGCACGCCGCCCAGCACGGTGTTGTCGTTCATACCGCCGATGATCAGGTTCTTCGCCGCGCTCGGCAGCTTGACCAGCGCCGAGTTGGTGGCGTCCATGCTGCCCGGTACGTCGAGGGTTTTCAGGGCGGCGGTCAGGATGTGCTCTTTCGGCAAGCCGGCGTCTTCGAGCGCTTTCATCGAACCGTCGGTGCGTTTCTTGCCGGTGTCGAGTTCGTTGTAGGTGTTGACCACCGCGTAGGTGTCCTTCCAGTCCCAGTTACGCTTTTTCGCCTCGGCGGCCATGGCAGCGCCCTGCTTCTGGCCGACTTCGAACGCGGCCATGCCGAGGTACGGCACGTCTTCCATGAACTTGCCATTGGCGTCGACAAAACGGTCGTCGACGGCAATGACTTTCAGATCATTGAGCTTGGCCTTCGCCATGATCGCAGGGCCGAGGGACACGTCCGGCGGGCAGATGACGAAGCCCTTGGCGCCGTTGGCCGCAAGGCTGTCGATGGCCGAGAGGGTTTTCTCGCCGTCCGGCACGGCGATCTTGATCAGCTCGAAGCCTTTGTCCTTGGCAGCTTTCTCGGCGAAGGCCCATTCAGTCTGGAACCATGGCTCTTCGGCCTGCTTGACCAGGAAACCGATTTTCACAGGGTCAGCGGCCAGCAGCGAACTGCTCAGGCTGAACGCAGTAACCGCCAGCGCGGTACTGCAAAGGGTACGAATCCCGAAACGACGTTTCATAAGCAGACTCCTTGTTATTTTTCTTGAGCGTTATTTGAAAAGCGTTACAGCGGTCGAAGCGTTTGCCGCAAATCATGACGACAATAGTCATATCGTATGATGATTGGATTTCAGGCAGACGTTCCCGCCTGAAATCCGCTTTTTCAGTCGTGGTACATCACCGAGCGACCACCATCGATGGTGATGCACGAGGCGTTGATGAACGGCGCTTCGTCGCTGGCCAGGAACACGGCGGTCATCGCCACTTCAATCGGCTGACCGATGCGTTTCGGTGGATGCAGATCAAAGGCGCGCTGGCGTTCGGCGTGCGGATCGGCGAAACCGTTCCAGTAATCGACGTTGAGCTGGGTCTCGATGTAGCCAGGGGCAATGGCGTTGACGCGAATGCCCTTCGGCGCGTACTCGATGCCCAACGCGCGGGTCAGTCCGAGCAAGCCGTGCTTGGCCACCGGGTACGGGAAGCAGCCGGGAATGATATTCGTGGAATGGGTCGAGGCAATATTGATGATGCTGCCGATGCCTTGCTCGATCATCTGCGGCAGCACGGCCTTGCAGCCATACCAGGCGCCGTCGAGGTCGATGGCGAAACAGCGTTTCCAGTCTTCTTCGGTCATCTCCAGCGGATCGCGGAACACGTTGACCCCGGCGCAGTTGACCAGCACGTCGATACGACCGTGCAGTTCGATGGCCAGTCTGGCCATGGCGTGCAGATCCTCCTGACGCGATACGTCGGCCTTGATCGCTTGCACATCGGCGCCCTGCTCGCGCCAGTGTGCGGCGACTTTCTCGACCTTTTCAGCCTGGATATCGCTGATCACCAGTTTGGCCTGCTGGGAGGCGAAGGTTGCGACGATCGCTTCGCCGATGCCTTGGGCGGCGCCGGTCAGCAACACAACCTTGTTTTTCAGGCGCTCACCTTTCGGCGGCTCGGGCACTGGTGGCAGGGACAGAGGTTCAGCCATGAATCAGGACTCCTGTTCGAAAGCATAAAAAAACCGGGCATCTGACGATGTCCGGTCTGGAAGGCTTCTGGAACAAAACAGGCGAGCGCACGCCGCGGAACCGGAACGGCCCGAAGCGCTGACTCCGCTGTGGAGTGCGATGGAAATTCGCTGCATCACTTCACCTGTTTTGTTCTTTTTAAGTGTGAGTGCGTGTTACTGCTGGAGCCGACTATAAACCCGACCGCCAAATAATCTCAATATATAATTTTGCGTCCCATATTTTGGGATTTAACTGGCAAATCGCGTACACAGCTTTCCGGCAACATCCACCTGCAGCGACAGCACGGCACCGTCCAGCGGATGGTTCAGCGGACTTTTGGCGCTGGTGATGTAAAGGGTTTTCAGGTCTGCGCCGCCGAATACGCAACTGGTCGGGCGACTGATCGGCAGGTCGATCTTGCGGTCGATGTGCCCATCCGGCGTCAAACGCAGCAGGCAACTGCCGTCCCAGCGGGCGTTCCACACGTAGCCTTCGGCGTCCATCGCCGAACCGTCCGGGCCACCGTGCTGATCGGCGCTGTACCAAGGCTGAGCAGTGTCGAGGTTGCCGTCGGTGTGAATGAAATAGCGGTACAACGTGCTGTCGAGGCTGTCGCCGAATAGCAGCGTGGTGCCGTCGTCACTCCAGAGCAGCGTGTTGGGAATGCCCAGGTTGCGCAGCAATGGCGTGACCCTTTTATCCGGATCAATCCGGAACAGCCCGCCGGAACGTCGAGTGATCGGCAGATCCTCGCCCCGTTCGCCGATGTTGTTTTGCATAGTGCCGAGCCACAAGCGGCCCTGGCCATCGCAACGTGCTTCGTTGGCGCGGTTGCCCGGTTGCGGATCGGCGACGCAGAACAGCGTCAGTCGCGGCTCAAGTCCGGGGGAATCCAGATCGAGCCGGTAGACGCCGCTGCTCAGGGTCACCAGTGCGTCGCCGCTGGCGCAGGGAATGAACGCCGAAACGTGCTCCGGCATCTGCCAGATCTGCACGTTCTGCCCGATCAGCCGCAGCGCCTGCTTGCCGGCAATGTCGACCCAATACAGCGCCTGGGTCGGTGCGTCCCAGAACGGTCCCTCGCCCAGTTGCGCCCGATGCTCTGTCACCGCAGTCCACGTCATGCAACCTCCTGTCTTGTTGTTTTTGTCAGCTGGCTTTTTGTCGGCCATTACCTGCGGGTAAAACCGCTTGATGGCCAGGTCGGCATTGTCGATCAGGGTCATGCAGGCCCATACACCGCGCGCGGCATCCCGGGCGGCGATGGCGTCGGCCATGTCTTTATGGATGGGCAGAGTGCGGCGCAATTCATCGGGGTCGGCCGCAGAAACTTCGAAGGACACCGCGAGCAACGCGCCGAGGGCCGGCACCATCTGCTCGATGAATTGATTGTGGCTGGCAGCGAGAATGCATTCGTGGAAGAACTGGTCGGCGCGGTTGTAATCGATGCCGCTGTCCACCGCCCGCTCCAGCGCGTTGTAGGCCTGCCGCACGGCTTGCACCTGTTCGACGGTCGCCCGCTCACAGGCCCAGCGCACCGCCATCGGCTCGATGGTGCGGCGCAGGTCGAGCAAGTCATCGACAAAGTTTTCCGGCAGGCCGCTGCGTGACAGCCAGCCGACGACTTGCGGATCGAACAGGTTCCAGCGCTTGATCGGCAGCACTCGCGTGCCGACTTTCGGCCCGACTTCCAGCATCCCTTTTGCGACGAGGGTCTTGATGGCTTCGCGGATCACGGTGCGGCTGACCCCGAGCTGCTCGCCCAGATCGGCCTCGACCTTGATCGCCTGCCCCGGTTTGACCTGGCCGGCGGCAATCCAGGCGCCCAGCCAGTCAACCGTTGATGCGTGAAAACTGCTCGACATGGACACCCCGAAGCCGTTCGCTGTGGGTGCCTAAGCTAATCATCATACGATTGAGAGTCAACGACAAAAAACCGCAGCCTGCTTCCACAGACTGCGGTTTTTCAAGGTTCGAGGCCGATACGAAAGAACTCGCCGCCACTCCAGACGCCGAGCCAGCGCTGGCCATCGATTTCACGGCTGACTGCCAGCTCGACCAATTGGTAGAACACGTTGCGGTGGATCAGCGCCTCGAGATTGGTGCGCACATGCACGTAGGGCGCGGGTTCTTGCGTTGCGGGATCAATCTCGACGCGGATCGGATGTTCCGCGCCGGCTTCGGTGGTTTCATCGACATTGGTCGTGAAGCGAAGCCGTTGCGCCTCGCCCTCGCCTTCCACCTCGACGGCAATCGCCACAAACGGCGCGTCGTCGACCTTGATCCCGACTTTCTCTACTGGAGTGATCAGGAAATAGTCATCGCCATCGCGGCGGATGATCGTGGAGAACAGCTTGACCATCGGCTTGCGCCCGATCGGGGTACCCAGGTAGTACCAGGTGCCGTCGCGGGCGATGCGCATGTCGATGTCGCCGCAGAAATCCGGGTTCCACAAGTGCACCGGCGGCAAGCCTTTGGTTTTGGGGATTTGCCCCAGCAGGTCATTGGCTTTTTGCGGGCCACTCATGGCGTACTCCTTGAATTACTGGTCCCCGACGCCCAGCAGGCTGCGCGCGTACTGCGCAAGCGGTGGGCCGATCAGGTCTTCGGGTTTGTTGTCGTGGAACGTCAGTAAACCGCCACGACTCTTGATCCGTGCAGTATCAATCAAATACTGGGTGCTGGTCTCGATCAACATGATCTGAATCACGCCGCCGTCGATGCCGAGACGATCCACGGCTTCCTGATCCAGCCACTCATCGGAGTTGCCGATGCGGTCGTCGGCCTTGGCGAAACGCGTGTACAGCAGGTAGTGGGCACCGGCGTCGCGGGCCTCGCCCATCGCCTGGTCAAGGCCTTCCGGCGCACGGGCGCGGCGGACCATTGGGAAGTATTCGACGAAGCCTTTGAAGGCCTCTTCGGCCACCACGTTGGGACGCGGGTAAGAACCGCCCGGCGGTGCGAACGAGCCTTGCGCAATGTAGATGAACGAATCCGGCTGAATGCGGAAATTGTTTACGCGACGGCTGTCGCTGTGGTCCAGCAAGCCCGCGTCGCTCATCTGGTAGCGAGTCCCTTCGGCCATGTCACTGACAGTCATACAGCCGCCCAGCGCCAAAACGGCCAGCAGCAAAACCAGGCTACGCATCCTAATCCTCCAGAAGCCGGTGACGGAAAACCGGCGAATGGCCGTAGGATGCAGCTTTTGCGCCAGTCCTTGGAAATGCGCAGGTATCCGCTTTGAAACAGGGCTTTTTGTGGCGAAGGACTCAGCCGCCGATGATCTTCATGACGGTGGCGCCGCCGGAGAATGCGACTTCCTGTTTGTCACCCAGCGCCTTGACCAGCAGTCGCTGCAGCGCCGGTAGCGCCTCGTGACGTGGTTTGTCGAGCAGGTCACCGACGTAGTGGCGGTTGCTCGACGACAGACAACCATGCAGCCATCCGGTGGACGAGAGGCGCAGGCGCGAGCAGGTTCGGCAGAACGGCACGCTTTCGTTGGCAATCACGCCGAAGTTACCCCGACCGGGAATCGCATAACGAACCGCCGTGGCGTCCACCGGCGCGTCGGTTTGCGCGTACTCGTAATGCTCGCCGATCAGGCTCAGCAGTTGTTGCAGGCTGACGAACTGTTGCAGAAAGGCGTTGGAGTCAGTGGCCAGGTGGCCCATGCGCATCAGCTCGATGAAGCGCAGCTCGAAACCACGCTCGAGGCAGTAATCGAGCAGCGGCATCACCTGGTCGAGATTCTGTCCGCGCAACGGCACCATGTTGACCTTGATCTTCATCCCCGCCGCGGCCGCCTGATCCATGCCGTCCAGCACGGTGGCCAGATCACCGCCACGGGCAATGCTGCGGAACGCGCCGGCGTCCAGGGTATCGAGGGAAACGTTGATGCGTCGCAGGCCGGCATCGACCAGCAACGGGAGTTTTTTTGCCAGGAGCTGGCCGTTGGTGGTCAGGCTGATGTCTTCCAGGCCCAACTTGCCGACGGCGCTCATGAAAGATTCGAGTTTGGGGCTGACCAGCGGCTCGCCGCCGGTGATGCGCAGCCGCTCGATGCCGGCGGCTTCGATCAGATAAGCCACGCCGCGCGCCATGGCCTCGGCCGACAGTTCATCCTGCGCAGCCACCAGCCGCTTGCCGTTTGGCACGCAGTAGGTACAAGCGTAATTGCAGGCTGAAGTCAGACTGATCCGCAAATTGCGAAAACGCCTGCCTTGACGGTCAACGATCATGAAGCACTCCGGCGATGGAAAATCGAGCGGCTAAAACTTGACTCACAATTCAAGTTTTAGCAAGCCCTATGCCTGAGTATATTCCTGCGGTACTGCGCCATGTAATGAAAAACACGGCGCATAAGGCGACTGAATGATTCAGCTGCTTGGCGTTTCCGGGTCGCGCTTGCGCTTGTTGCCCATGCGCACGCCGATATCCATCAGGAACTGGAAGAAACCTTCCTGATCTTCCAGCACATTGCTCCAGAACGGCGAGTGATACAGCGCCACCGCGCCGTGCACTAGCGCCCAGGATGCGCAGTAGTGGAAGTACGGCGGCACGTCTTCGAGCTTGCCTTCGCTGATGCGGCCCTTGATGAGCAGCGTCAGGCGTTCGAAGTTCGAGGCACGGATCTTGTGCAGTTCCTCGACCATCTCCGGCACCTGATTGCCCTTGACCACTTTTTCTTCCAGGCGATCGAACAGACGATAGCGCTGCGGATCGCGCATGCGGAATTCAAAGTAGGCACGGGACAGCGCTTCCTTGTCCTTGTCGACATCGGCCGAATGCAACAGCTCGTTCAAGTCGCGCTCGTAATCGAGCATCAGGCGCAGATAGATCTCGGCCTTGGACTTGAAGTGCTTGTAGATCGTGCCTTTGCCGATACCCACGGCATCAGCAATCATCTCGACGGTGACACTGTCTTCACCTTGTTCGAGGAACAGCTTGAGCGCGGTATCGAGAATTTCTTGCTCGCGGCGACGAAACTCACGGACCTTACGAGGTTCTTTGTGCATAAGAAAAGGTCTGTAGGGGTCAAAATTCGAAGCCGCGTATTATGCCTAACTTGCGCAAAAATGCACGGATCATCCGACCATATCTGTGTTTCTTGTTCATTTCACGAACGTTTCGGGGGGAATGAGAACATAACCGAAGCGAACGTATTCCAAATTTGTTTAAAAACCCCGACCGGCCAACTGGACTGAACGCCAGACTGATCAATACTTGAACTGTCGGGCGACATCTCCCCCAAGTGTCGCGCCGGTAAAGGTACCAAGGGACCGCGTGCCTTTGTTTTACTCCTAATGGTCTTAACCCGGATTCACCCCCAGAACCCGGGTTTTTTTTGCCTGCGATTCAGGCTTTTACATTCGCCAGCGGAAACAATCGCTTGAAGTTCTCGGTGGTCTGCTCGGCAAAACGCTCATAGTTCTCGCCGCGCAGCATCGCCAGAAACTCTGCCACTTCCCGCACGTATTGCGGCAGGTTCGGTTTGCCGCGATACGGGATCGGCGCCAGGTACGGCGAATCGGTTTCCACCAAGAGGCGATCGGCCGGAACCTTGCTCGCCACATCGCGCAACGCATCGGCGTTGCGGAAGGTGACGATGCCCGACAGGGAAATGTAGTAACCCATGTCCAGCGCGGCCTTGGCCATGTCCCAATCTTCGGTGAAGCAATGCAGCACGCCGGCCTGGGGTAACGCGGCTTCGCGCAGCAGCTCGAGCGTATCGGCGCGGGCGCCACGGGTGTGGATGATCACCGGTTTGCCGGTCTGCTGGGCGGCTTGCAGGTGCAGACGGAACGACTCCTGCTGCAATTCAGCGGCTTCCGGCTCGTAGTGGTAATCCAGACCGGTTTCGCCGATCGCCACCACTTTCGGGTGATTGAGCTCGTGCAGCAGCCAGTCCAGCGCCGGCGCCGCGCCCGGCTGAACATCCAAAGGATGCACGCCGACCGAACAATCGACGTCCTCGTAACGCTCGGCCAGGGCTTTGACGTCGGCCGCGTTATCGGCACTGACGCCGATGCACAGGAAATGCCCGACTCCGCGCAGACGGGCCGCATCCAGCGCGGCATCCAGGGAACCGTCGTGAGCGGCGAGGTCGAGGCGATCAAGGTGACAATGGGAATCTACGAGCATAAAAAGGACTGCAACTTACATCGTATGAGTGGGACGGTCGGACTTCAGGGCTCCGGCCAGATGAGTTTCAATGCGACTGCGCGCCGTGTTGTCGCCATCGTTGAATTGCACGCCGACGCCGGCCGCGCGGTTGCCCTGGGCGCCTTTGGGGGTGATCCAGGCCACTTTGCCGGCCACCGGAATCTTCTCCGCCTCGTCCATCAGGTTCAGCAGCATGAACACCTCGTCGCCCAACTTGTAGCTCTTGTTGGTCGGGATGAACAGGCCACCGTTCCTGATGAACGGCATGTATGCGGCGTAAAGGACCGACTTGTCCTTGATGGTCAGGGACAAGATGCCGTTGCGCGGCCCCGGGCTGACAGGTTCGTTCATGTTGACCTCCACTGCTGATGTTCAGAGTCTAGGTACACATTCTTATCTTTGGCCAGGCAAGCTCGCCCATTGCACCAGCAACGCTTCCAGCAACAACGCCGCATTGAGGTTGGCCTTGCTCAGGACTTTCTGGCGCTGGGCGAGGATCCAGTCCTGAATATCGAGCACTTTAGCCTGGGCACTTTTCTGCGCCAGATACTGCACGACTTTGCGCATGTCGGTCAGGCCGAGGCCCGCTTCATCCTGGGTCAATTGATAGCGCAGGATCAGGCTCGACCAGTCACAGAACCAGTCGAACAGCCGCAGCATCGGAATGTTTTTCCACTCCTCGGCCAGTTGCGTCGGCGATTGCTGCTGTTTGAGCAACTTCTTCACGCCTTCGACAACCTGCGCGCGCTGGTCACGCACGCCCTGCCCGTGCAACGTGACAGCGGCCAACGGCGAACCGGCGGCCAGGGTCAACAGTTCGACACGTTCGTCTTCGGAACATTCCGGCAATGCCTGAGCCAGCCATTGCAGGCTCATGGACTCGCTCGGCAGCGGACAGGCCTGCTGCACGCAGCGGCTCTTGATGGTCGGCAACAATCGGCTCGGCTGGTGGCTGACCAGCAACAGCACGGTATCGCCGGACGGTTCTTCAAGGCTTTTGAGCAAGGCGTTGGCGGCGTTGATGTTCATCGACTCCACCGGCTCGATCAGCACCACCTTGCGCCCGCCCAGCTGCGCGGTCTGCACCACGAAACTGACCAGATCGCGCACCTGGTCGACCTTGATCGCCTTGTCCGCCTCTTCCGGTTCAAGGATGTAATTGTCCGGGTGGCTGCCGGCATTGAGCAGCAGGCAGGATTTGCACTCGCCGCAGGCTTCAGGTGTCGGCCGCAGGCACAGCAGGCTGGCCATCAGCCGCTCGGCCAGCGCGCGTTTGCCGATCCCGGCCGGCCCGTGCAGCAGATAGGCGTGGGCGTGCTGAGCGCGACCGGCCAGTTGCTGCCAGAGGCTGTCCTGCCACGGATAGGCCTCAGCCACGGCTCAGCTCCAGCAGGTTCGGAATCAAGGTATCCAGCGATTGTTGAACCTTGGCCAACGGCTGACCGGCGTCAATCCGCACATACCGCGCAGGATCTGCCTCGGCGCGCTTGAGGAACGCATTGCGCACCGCCTCGAAAAACTCACGGCCTTCCAGCTCGAAACGGTCCAGACGACCACGGGCACTGGCGCGGGCCAGGCCGATTTCCACCGGCAGATCGAAAATCAGCGTCAGGTCGGGACGCAGGTCGCCCTGCACGAAAGTCTCCAGCGCCGCGATGCGCTCCAGCGACAAGCCGCGACCGCCGCCCTGATAGGCGTAAGTCGAATCGGTAAACCGATCACACAGCACCACCGCGCCACGGGCCAGCGCCGGGCGAATGACTTCAGCCAGATGCTGGGCACGGGCGGCGAACACCAGCAGCAGCTCGGTGTCCGGGTTCATCACTTCGTCGACCGGAGCCAGCAACACCTCGCGAATGCGCTCGGCCAGCGGCGTACCGCCGGGTTCGCGGGTCAGCACCACTTCGATACCGGCGGCGCGCAGGCGCTCGGCGAGGTATTCGCGGTTGGTGCTTTTGCCGGCGCCTTCCGGGCCTTCCAGGGTAATAAACAAGCCAGTCACAGGCAGTCCTTAATCAAAGTCATTGCGTGTTTTGGGGAGCGGAGGCTTCCGGTTCAGGCGCCGGTGCAGGTTCTTGAGCAGGCGGTTGCGGCAACGATTCCGGTGCGGTATCGGGGAGGTGGCAGGAATCGCCTCCTCTCCTGCCGGAGAGGCCTCGGGCGCGGCCGCTGGCGCCGGGCTGGAGCGGTAATCCGCGCGCCGCTTGAGCTGGTACTCGCGCACCGCGTTGTTGTGCGCGTCCAGATCATCGGAGAACACGTGACTGCCATCGCCACGAGCAACGAAATAGAGGCTGGTGCCATCCACCGGGTTGAGTGCGGCGTGAATCGCTTCGCGTCCGACCATGGCGATCGGCGTCGGCGGCAGGCCGGGAATCATGTACGTGTTGTACGGCGTGGCTTCTTTGAGATGGGCACGGGTCAGCTTGCCGTTGTAGCGATCACCCAGGCCATAGATCACCGTCGGATCGGTCTGCAGCTGCATGCCCAGCGCCATGCGACGCACGAAAACGCCGGCAATCTGCCCACGTTCCTGAGGCACGCCGGTTTCCTTCTCCACCAGTGACGCCATGATCAGCGCCTGATAGGGCTCGGTGTAAGGCACATCGGCGGATCGCTTTTCCCACTCCTTCGCCAGCACCTCGTCGAGGCGATCGAAGGCCTTTTTCAGCAGTTCGGCATCGGTCACACCGCGCACGAAGCGGTAGGTATCGGGGAAAAAGCGCCCTTCAGGGAACAGACCCTTGTGACCGATTTTGGCCATCACATCACTGTCGCTCAGGCCATTGAGGGTCTGTTCGATCTTTTCGTCTTTGGCCAGCGCGGCGCGCACTTGATGAAAGTTCCAGCCTTCGACCAGCGTCAGGCTGTACTGAACTACATCGCCGCGCTTCCACAGGTCGATCAGACCGTTGACGGTCATGCCCGGCTGCATGCGGTATTCACCGCTGTGAATCGGCGTGCCGGCGAGATTGAAACGCCAATAGACCCGCAGCCAGAACGCGTCCTTGATGACGCCATCGGCTTCGAGTCCAAGAAAAGTACGGGTCGGGGTGGATCCCTTGGGCACATCCAGCAGTTCTTCCTGCGTGATGTTCAGGGGCTGTTCCAGTGCCGAATGAATCTTCCAGGCGCTGGCGCCCAACAGCAGCCCTGCCAGAACCAGTCCGGTTTCCAGCAGCAGCAAAAGTTTACGTCTCACGAATCAGGCATCCAGTAGCGCGCGGGCAATGGTTTGCAGTTTACGGGTGAGCGGGCCAACCGGCCAGCTCAGAGCAGCACAGGCGCGTACCGGCCAGACGCCATACACGCTGTTGCAGACGAAGACCTCATCGGCCCATTGCAGCTGTTCGAGGGGGATGTCGGTGATCTGCACAGGAATGCCCAGGGACTCGGCCTGAAACAATATTTCTGCACGCATCACACCGGCCACGCCGCAGCGTTTCAGGTCCGCCGTGATCAACACACCGTCACGCACCATGAACAGATTGCTGAACACGCCTTCAATCACCCGACCGGCCTGATCGAGCATCAAACCTTCGGCATGTTCACTGTCCTGCCATTCGGCGCGGGCAATGACCTGTTCCAGTCGATTGAGGTGTTTGAGCCCGGCGAGCAACGGCTGCCTGGAAAGGCGCGTGCTGCACGGAAACAGGCGCACGCCCTGCTCGGCGTGGGTCGCTGGATAAACAGCGGGAGGATTGCCTTGCAAAATGCGTCGGCCCTGCGCCGAAGGGTCCGGCGCATAACCGCGCAATCCGTCACCACGAGTAAGGATGAGCTTGAGCACACCCTCGCCCATCGCGGCGGCATAGGATTGCAGCTCATGGCGAACCCGCTCGATGTCGGCAGCAATGGCCAGACGCGCACAGCCTTCGGCCAGACGCGTCAGATGCCGATCCAGCAGCAACGGCTGACCACTTCGCACGGCGATGGTCTCGAACAGACCGTCGCCGTAAGCCAGGCCGCGATCTTTCAGCGACAGAGCGTCAGCCGGCAGACCGTCGACCCAGCAGTCCATCAGCCGGCGAACCGACGGAACGCCAACGTGCCGTTGGTGCCGCCAAACCCGAACGAGTTGGACAGCACGACATCGATATCCATGTTGCGCGCGGTGTGCGCCACGAAGTCGAGGTCGCAGCCTTCGTCCGGCTCATCGAGGTTGATGGTTGGCGGCGCCACCTGGCTGTTGATCGCCAGCACGCTGAAGATCGCCTCGACCGCGCCCGCCGCACCCAGCAGGTGACCGGTCATGGACTTGGTGGAGCTGACCGCCAGCTTGTAGGCGTGATCACCGAACACCGACTTGATCGCGTTGGCTTCAGCGAGGTCGCCGGCCGGCGTCGAAGTGCCGTGGGCGTTGATGTATTGCACTTGATCAACGTTGATCTTCGCATCGCGCAACGCGTTGGTGATGCAGCGTGCAGCACCGGCGCCATCGGCGGGTGGCGAGGTCATGTGGAACGCGTCACCACTGGTGCCAAAACCGATCAGCTCGGCGTAGATGGTCGCGCCACGGGCCTTGGCGTGTTCGAGTTCTTCGAGCACCAGGGCACCGGCGCCGTCGGACAGCACGAAGCCGTCACGGCCCTTGTCCCACGGACGGCTGGCACGGGTCGGCTCGTCATTGCGAGTCGACAGTGCACGGGAAGCACCGAAGCCGCCCATGCCCAGACCGCACGCGGCCATCTCGGCACCGCCGGCAATCATCACGTCGGCTTCGTCGTACATGATGTTGCGCGCAGCCATGCCGATGCAGTGCGTACCGGTGGTACACGCTGTGGCGATGGCGTAGTTGGGCCCCTGTGCACCCAGGTGGATGGACAGGAAACCGGAAATCATATTGATGATCGAGCCAGGCACAAAGAACGGAGAAATCCGGCGCGGGCCAGTCTCGTGCAGGGTGCGGCTGGTTTCTTCGATGTTGGTCAGACCGCCGATACCCGAACCCATGGCCACGCCAATGCGTTCACGGTTGGCATCGGTGACTTCCAGACCGGCATTGCGTACGGCTTGAAAGCCGGCCGCCAGACCGTACTGAATGAACAGGTCGAGCTTGCGCGCTTCCTTGACCGACAGGTATTCCTCGACATTGAAGCCCTTTACCGAGCCGCCAAAGCGGGTGGAATAGGCAGAAAGGTCGGTGTGTTCGATCAGACCAATGCCACTGCGGCCAGCCAGAATGCCCTGCCAACTGCTCGGCACATCCGTGCCCAGTGGCGACAACATACCCATACCGGTGACTACGACGCGTCTACGCGACACAGCACTCTCCTTTTTCAAATGACGACTTTGCATCAGGCCTAAAGAAAAAACCGCACGCCATGATGGCAGTGCGGTTTTTCCATGACAGCAAGCAACGATTACAAACTATTACGCCTGGTGGCTAGTAACGTAGTCGACTGCAGCTTGTACAGTAGTGATCTTCTCAGCTTCTTCGTCAGGGATTTCGGTCTCGAATTCCTCTTCCAGAGCCATCACCAGCTCAACGGTGTCAAGGGAGTCGGCACCCAGGTCGTCAACGAAAGAAGATTCGTTCTTCACTTCTTCTTCTTTAACACCCAGTTGCTCGGCAACGATTTTCTTGACGCGCTCTTCGATGGTGCTCATACCTTGTTTTCACTCCTAATGGACAAATTCAGGCAGCTGGCCAGTGGGTAAGTGTATAGAAAGACTTTTCAGCTTTTCAACTGAAAGCTTCACTCCTCAAACCCTGGAGCCCTCTGCCTATAAATAGATTGCAGCTTTATAACGGATTTTAGACAGCTCGTATGACATTTTTTTGAAGCAATCCGTCACATTTGAATTACATGTACATCCCGCCGTTAACCGGGATTGTAGCCCCGGTCACGTATGCCGCACCGTCGGATGCAAGAAAAGCGACCACGGACGCGATCTCTTGAGCCTGTCCCAGACGGCCCAGCGGAATCTGCGTCTGCAAGGCTTCACGCTGTGCTTCAGGCAGTTCGCGGGTCATATCGGTGTCGATGAACCCTGGGGTTACCGAGTTGACCGTAATTGATCGCGAACCGACTTCGCGCGCCATGGCACGGCTGAAACCTTCCAGACCGGCCTTGGCGGCTGCATAGTTTACTTGGCCAGCGTTGCCCATGGCACCCACCACCGAGCCAATACTGATAATTCGGCCCCAACGCGCCTTGGTCATGCCGCGCAGAACGCCTTTGGACAGGCGATACAGACTGTTCAGGTTGGTATCGATCACGTCGTACCACTCGTCGTCTTTCATACGCATCATCAGGTTATCGCGGGTGATGCCGGCATTGTTGACCAGAATCGCCACCGGCGCCCCGAACTGCTCCTGAATGTTCGCCAGCACTGCGCTGACCGATTCGTCACTGGTGACGTTCAGTTCGAAACCTGCGCCCTGAATGCCGTTTTCCTTCAGGGTCGCAGCAATGCGCTCGGCGCCCGAAGCGGAAGTCGCGGTGCCAACAACGATGGCACCCTGACGGCCCAGTTCCAGTGCGATAGCCTGGCCGATGCCACGGCTTGCGCCGGTGACCAGTGCAACTTTACCTTGCAGACTCATGCAAGCTTCTCCTGATTCAGACAGCCGCTGCACGAGCGGCAGCGAAAGCGTCTGGGGTATTGAGGTTGGAAGTCGAAACGCCCTCGGCGCAACGTTTGTTCAGACCGGCCAGCACCTTGCCAGGGCCGCACTCGACCAGATTGGTCGCGCCTTTGGCGGCCAAGGTCTGTACGGACTCGACCCAGCGAACCGGCTTGTAGAGCTGTTCGAGCAGATCACGCTTCAGGGTTTCCAGATCCGCCGGCACCTGAGCGCTGACGTTCTGTACCACAGGGATCTGCGGTGCCTGCCAGTCGATGGCAGCAATGGATTCCGCGAAGCGCTCGGCAGCCGGACGCATCAGTTCACAGTGCGACGGCACGCTGACCGGCAGCGGCATGGCACGCTTGGCGCCACGGGCCTTGCAACCTTCGATGGCGCGGTCTACTGCCGCCTTGGCACCGGCGATCACCACCTGGCCCGGGGAGTTGAAGTTCACCGCGCTGACCACTTCGCCTTGCGCCGCTTCAGCGCAGGCAGCGAGAACGTCGGCATCTTCCAGACCAAGGATGGCAGCCATGCCGCCCTGCCCCGCTGGAACAGCTTCCTGCATCAACTGGCCACGGCGCTCGACGAGCTTCACCGCGTCCGCCAGGCTCAGGCTGCCGGCGGCAACCAGCGCGCTGTATTCACCCAGGCTGTGACCGGCAACAAAGGCCGGACGCGCACCACCTTCCGCCAGCCACAGACGCCACAGGGCGATCGAGGCGGTCAGAATGGCCGGTTGGGTTTTGTCGGTTTGATTAAGCAGCTCTTCCGGGCCCTGCTGGGTCAGCGCCCACAGGTCGTAGCCCAGAGCATCGGATGCTTCTTTGAAAGTTTCGAGGATCAGTGGATATTGCGCGCCCAGCTCGGCCAGCATGCCGTGGGACTGCGAACCCTGTCCTGGAAAGACGAATGCGAGGGAAGCAGACATGTAACAAGCCCCTAATGATCTTGTCGTCGGAAAAATGGCATCCCGCTAGTGGGACGCAAGAAACTGACAGTTGGATGGCCCTTTGAACCGGGCGGTCACATTTAAGCATTGTCCGACGAAAACGCCTAAGACAACAAATCCTCCAGACGGCCGTGCAGGCGCTCGGGAAGATTCTCCTGAATCTCGATAAGCGCCCGCTGAATGGCACTCTGAAATCCCTGAACCCCGGCCGAACCGTGACTTTTAACGACAATACCCTGCAAACCGAGGAAGCTTGCGCCGTTATGTCGCGCCGGCGCCAGATCAGCCTGCAGACGTTTCATCAATGGCAGCGCCAGTGCACCGACGACGCGCGATGCCAGGTTTTTCTTGAACAACGCCTCGATGCGCGCAGCAATCATGGTCGCCAGGCCTTCGCTGGACTTGAGCAGGATATTGCCGACAAAACCGTCGCAAACCACCACATCCGCCTCGCCGCGATACAAACCGTCGCCCTCGATGAAACCGATGTAATTGACGCCCCGGGCAGCCTGCAGCAACGTCGCGGCCAGCTTGACTTGCTGATTGCCCTTGATGTCTTCGGTGCCGATATTCAGCAATGCGACTCGAGGGCGGGCAATGCCCAGCGTTTGCGCCGCCACGGACCCCATCACGGCGAACTGCAAAAGATGCTCGGCGCTGCAATCGACGTTGGCGCCCAGATCGAGCAGCTGACAGTAGCCCTTCTGAGTAGGGATCGCCGCGACCATGGCTGGACGGTCGATTCCGGGCAGGGTCTTGAGCACAAATCGCGACAGAGCCATCAACGCACCGGTATTGCCGGCGCTGACACAAGCCTGGACCTTGCCATCACGCAGCAACTCGAGGGCGACACGCATCGACGAGTCCGGCTTGCCACGCAGGGCCTGGGCAGGTTTTTCGTCCATGGTGATGACTTCGGACGCCGGAACAATCGTCAGGCGCGCGCGATCGGCAGCCGATTGGCCGGTGATCAATTCTTCAAGAAGGGAGGGTTGACCGACGAGGGTCAGGTGCAGCGAGGGCGTAGCAGAAAGGCAAGCAAGGCTGGCCTGAACAATGCTGCGGGGACCGAAGTCCCCGCCCATTGCGTCAATCGCGATGACTTGAGCGGACAAGTGATTACTCGTCAGCGCCCTTGTCGATCACTTTACGGCCACGGTATACGCCTTCTGGCGATACGTGGTGACGCAGGTGAACTTCACCAGTGGTTTTTTCTACAGACAGAGTGCTAGCCTCGAGAGCGTCGTGCGAACGGCGCATGTCACGGGCAGAGCGGGATTTTTTGTTCTGCTGAACAGCCATAATTGATTAACTCCTAAACGTTTGGGTCACGCTTTAACTGCGCCAATACACTGAACGGGTTGGACCGCGTTACCTCGTCCTCGCTCGGTTCGGGCTCATCTGCTCCCGCCGGCTGCTGGCATTCTTCCGGATGATGAGCAGGCACAATGGGCAAGGCGAGCAGAAGCTCCTCCTCGATCAGTGACTGCAGATCCAATGGATCTTCGCCCAGTTCCAGCACGTCATAACCTTTCGGTAACGACTGGGTATTCGCACCCTCCTTCACTACAGCGTAACTGCATTCGCTGTGGATCGGCAGGGTGACCAGCTCAAGACAACGCTGGCAAACCATTTTGACTTCGGTGTCGATAAAGCTGTGGATCACCACAGATTTACGTTCATCTCGTTCAAAAACGAATTTTGCCTGCACCGTACCGACATCGTCGGAAAGCGGGTCGCAGAGTCTCTTCAAATCGGCCAGCAGCAGTTCACCTTGAAGGGTGGTGCCACGGTCAGCCAATTTGCGCGGGTCAACGTGAGGTGGAATCGGGTCATTCAACATAGGCGCAGCATTATAGGGATGCACCCACCCATGTCAAAGGAAATTGTGCCCTGTCCGTCACTTGCGCGGCTCCGCTAGAATCTGTCGCCTGCCTCAGGAGATGCGAATGCTGCCTTTATTACTCGCTTCAAGCTCGACCTATCGTCGGGAATTGCTCAGCCGTCTGCACCTGCCGTTCGTCTGTAGCTCGCCGGATATCGATGAAAGCCGTCGCCCGGACGAGTCAGCCCTCGAACTGGTCAAGCGCCTCGCCGAACAAAAAGCCCGAGCCCTGGCCGCCAGCCACCCCACTCACCTGATCATCGGCTCCGACCAGGTTGCCGTACTCGGCGAGCGCATCATCGGCAAGCCCCACACCTTCGAAAAAGCCCGCGAACAACTGATGGCCGCCAGCGGCGCCAGCGTGACCTTTCTCACCGGCCTTGCCCTGCTCAACAGCCAGACCGGCCACTGCCAGGTCGACTGCGTGCCTTTTACCGTGCATATGCGCGTACTGGATCAGGCCCGCGTCGAGCGCTATCTGCACGCCGAGCAACCCTACGACTGCGCCGGCAGCTTCAAAGCCGAAGGACTGGGCGTGAGCCTGTTTCAATCCACCGAAGGACCGGACGCAACCAGCCTGATCGGCCTGCCACTGATTCGCCTGATCGACATGCTGCTGGCCGAAGGCGTACAGATTCCCTGACCCACAAAAAAACCGGCTCTCAGGCCGGTTTTTCTTGCAGCATTCGATCAGCGTAACGACGGGCCGCTGAAACCCATCCACATTGCCAGTTTCTCGGCAACGCTGGCACCCAGCTTCTTCGAAAAGCGGTCGAACGGCGATTCCTGAACGGTGAAGTCCACCAGTTCCTTTTCGCCAATCACGTCGCGCGCCACCGAACTGGCATTACCCAGCCCATCGATCAACCCCAGCGGCAGCGCCTGTTCGCCAGACCAGACCAGCCCGGAGAACAACTCCGGATGATCCTTGTCTTTCAAGCGATCGCCACGCCCTTGCTTGACGCTGTTGATGAACTGCTTGTGCGTGGTATCCAGCACGCTCTGCCAGAACGCCGTTTCTTCCGGCTTCTGCGGCTGGAACGGGTCGAGGAACGCCTTGTGTTCGCCGGAGGTATAGGTGCGACGCTCGACGCCAAGCTTCTCCATGGTGCCGACAAACCCATAACCGGCCGCCGTCACGCCAATGGAACCCACCAGACTGGCCTTGTCGGCATAGATCTGATCCGCCGCGCTGGCGATGTAATAGGCACCGGAAGCGCCCAGGTCGGAAATCACCGCGTACAGCTTGGTATCCGGATGCAGACCGCGCAGGCGCTTGATCTCGTCATACACATAACCCGACTGCACCGGACTTCCGCCCGGACTGTTGATGCGCAGGATCACGCCCTTGACCTTCTTGTCCTCAAACGCCGCGCGCAGACTACCGACAATATTGTCGGCGCTGGCAGGCTCTTTATCGGCAATCATGCCGGTGACGTCGATCAGTGCGGTGTAGTTCGGACCGCGAGTGGCGCTTTTTTCCATGTCCATCAACGGCGTGAACAGAATCAACGCAACAAACAGATAAACAAAGGTCAGCAACTTGAAGAAAATGCCCCAGCGCCGCGACCGACGCTGCTCCTGCACGCCAGCCAGCAGTGTCTTCTCCAGCAGCTTCCAGCTTTTCGCATCACCGTCGTCGGCAGTTGCCTTGGCCGGTGCTTTCCATTCGTCGGTCATGCCATCCACCCCAGCAAAAACGTATTAGGCCTGCTTCTCCAGCCAGGCGTGCAATTCGGAAAAATGGTCGATCGACAGTCGCGGCGCAAACTGCTGCAGCGATTCGATCGATTGCGCGCCATAACTGACCGCCACCGAATCCATCCCCGCATTGCGCGCCATCAACAGATCGAAGGACGAATCGCCGACCATCAGCGCCTGCCCGGCACGCACACCGCAATGCGCAAGGATCTGCTCCAGCATCAGAGGGTGCGGCTTGCTCGCAGTTTCATCGGCAGCGCGGGTGATATCGAAATAATCTTCCCAGCCATTGGCCTTGAGCACCCGATCCAGACCGCGACGGTTCTTGCCAGTCGCGACAGCCAGGTGATAGCCCTGCTCGCGAAACGACGCCATCGACTCGACTACACCTTCGAACAACGGCGAGGGTACGGCTTCTGCAGCGATGTAGTGATCGGCGTAATACTCGCGGAACAAGGTCATTTCCGCATCGCTGATTTCCGGATACAAGGTACGAATCGCCTCGGGCAAACCCAGACCGATGATGCCTTTGACGGCAAGGTCATCACGCAACTCGAAACCTGAACGCCCGGACGCCGAGTGCATTGCCTCGACAATCCGATGAATGGAATCGGCCAGCGTGCCGTCCCAATCGAAAATCAGCAGTTTGTAATCAAATGGGCGCACTCAATCGCTCCACAGTCTTGGCCCACATTTCATCGACCGGGGCCTGCAACTTGAGTTCACCACCATCGGGCAGCGGCACGGTCAGCATGTAAGCGTGCAGGAACAGGCGCTTGCCGCCCAGATCACGGATTTCCTTACTGAAACTGTCATCGCCGTATTTGGTGTCACCGGCAATGCAGTGCCCGGCGTGCAACGTGTGGACGCGGATCTGGTGCGTGCGGCCGGTGATCGGCTTGGCTTCGATCAAAGTGGCAAAATCGCCAAAGCGACGCAGGACCTTGAACACGGTCACAGACTCCTTGCCCTCCTCCTCATCGACCTCGACCATGCGCTCCCCGGAGCGCAGATTGCTCTTGCCGAGCGCGGCCCGGACTTGCTTGATCGAGGTCGCCCAGTTGCCGCGAACCAGTGCCATGTAGCGCTTGTCGACACCGTCACCGCGCAACGCGGCATGCAAGTGGCGCAACATGCTGCGCTTTTTGGCGATCATCAGCAGACCGGAGGTGTCGCGATCGAGACGGTGAACCAGCTCGAGTTCCTTGGCATCGGGGCGCAACTGACGAAAGGCTTCGATAACGCCGTAATTCAGGCCGCTGCCACCGTGAACCGCAATGCCGGCGGGCTTGTTGATCACGATCAGAGACTTGTCTTCGTAGACAATCGAGGCTTCCAGGCGCTGCAGCAGGCCTTGAGCCAAAGGCACCGGTTCGTCACGCTCAGGCACGCGAACCGGCGGCACGCGCACGATATCGCCGGCCTGCAGCTTGTATTCGGGCTTGATCCGACCTTTGTTCACGCGCACTTCGCCTTTGCGCAAAATGCGATAAATCAAGGTCTTGGGCACACCTTTGAGCCGGGCGAGGAGAAAATTGTCGATTCGTTGGCCGGCATATTCCGGCGAGACCTCAAGCAGTTGAACGCCTGGAGTCGTAGGGGCAGTAGTCGTCATGGCGCGGATAATAACAATTTTTTATGGAATTGAAGCACTTAATCATTGCTGCTATAGTCGCGAACGCCGCCAAAAGCGGCCTGGACAGCGGAACCACGGTCAAAAACCGGCCCTGACCAACGCAATTCACCAGGACGCGAGGCCGTCCTACGGGGCTTTTGCTACGTAACGGTGGAGTTTGCAGCTGTAACAAGCGCAGGTGACATGAGGCCTGAATCACGCCGCAAAGCAGAGTTTTCACTCGCCACGCGAGCCATATTCACGGCCAGTTCACAAAGTGCAGTCAGCCGCGGATGACCCCGAGCGAAGGCTCCGGAAACACCGCCTGAATTAGCCATGATGCGTGACCTCCCCTTTCGGAGCTCACGGTAAATGCCAACCCGCTGCGGATTCTGCGCGCGGCAGCACCCGAATTATCAGGGATACGTGTAGGGTGGAGATGCACAACCGCTGGACTGTGTAGCAACAGGCTTTATCAAGACGCTTCATCTCGTCCACAGCCACCGGTTGATTCCTCCTCCTGACTGAGTGCTTAAGTAGCCACAGCAAGCAGGACGCGTACGTCGCGATAACGGCCCAATTGGCCGGACATCGCTGGACACGGGAATGGCCAACCACTCCCGACGCACCTGACACCGACCGTGAGAAGTCGTGTGTGCCGAACGCCGTTTCCGGCAGCCCGGAAACCGACGGTACTACATGAAAAGAATGCTGATTAACGCAACTCAACCCGAAGAGTTGCGTGTTGCACTGGTAGATGGCCAGCGCCTCTACGACCTGGACATCGAATCCGGTGCACGCGAGCAGAAAAAGGCCAACATCTATAAGGGCCGCATCACTCGCATCGAACCAAGCCTTGAGGCTGCCTTTGTCGATTTCGGCTCCGAGCGCCACGGCTTCCTGCCCCTCAAAGAAATCTCCCGCGAATACTTCAAGAAAGCCCCTGAAGGCCGCGTCAACATCAAGGACGTCCTGAGCGAAGGCCAGGAAGTCATCGTCCAGGTCGAAAAAGAAGAACGTGGCAACAAGGGCGCAGCCCTGACCACCTTCATCAGCCTGGCCGGTCGTTACCTCGTTCTGATGCCGAACAACCCGCGTGCCGGCGGCATCTCCCGCCGCATCGAAGGCGAAGAGCGCAACGAACTGCGTGAAGCCCTGAACGGTCTGGTCGCTCCAGCCGACATGGGCCTGATCGTGCGCACTGCTGGCCTTGGCCGCAGCAGCGAAGAAATGCAGTGGGACCTCGATTACCTGCTGCAACTCTGGACCGCCATCAAGGAAGCCTCGCTGGATCGTTCCGCGCCGTTCCTGATCTACCAGGAAAGCAACGTCATCATCCGCGCCATCCGCGACTACCTGCGCCAGGACATCGGCGAAGTGCTGATCGACAGCGTTGAAGCCCAGGACGAAGCCCTGACCTTCATCCGCCAGGTGATGCCGCAGTACGCCAGCAAGATCAAGCTGTACGAAGACAGCGTTCCGCTGTTCAACCGCTTCCAGATCGAAAGCCAGATCGAGACCGCTTTCCAGCGCGTCGTCGAACTGCCGTCCGGCGGCTCTATCGTCATCGATCCGACCGAAGCCCTGGTGTCCATCGACATCAACTCGGCACGCGCCACCAAAGGCAGCGACATCGAAGAAACCGCCCTGCAGACCAACCTGGAAGCGGCCGAAGAAATCGCCCGTCAGTTGCGCCTGCGCGACATCGGCGGCCTGATCGTCATCGACTTCATCGACATGACCCCTGCCAAGAACCAGCGCGCCGTGGAAGAGAAAGTCCGCGAATGCCTGGAAGCCGACCGCGCCCGTGTGCAGATCGGCCGCATCTCGCGCTTCGGCCTGCTGGAAATGTCCCGTCAGCGCCTGCGTCCTTCGCTCGGCGAAAGCAGCGGCATCGTCTGCCCGCGCTGCAGCGGCACCGGCATCATCCGTGACGTCGAATCGCTCTCTCTGGCGATCCTGCGCTTGATCGAAGAAGAAGCCCTGAAAGACCGCACCGCCGAAGTTCGCGCTCAAGTGCCGATCCCGGTGGCCGCGTTCCTGCTCAACGAAAAACGCAACTCGATCACCAAGATCGAATTGCGCACCCGCGCCCGCATCGTCATCCTGCCGAACGATCACCTCGAAACCCCGCATTTCGAAGTTCAGCGCCTGCGTGACGACAGCCCGGAAGCCGCGACCAACCAGTCCAGCTACGAAATCGCTGCCGCTGCCGCCGATGTCGAAGACGTCCAGCCAGCCGCCGCGACCCGCACCCTGGTTCGCCAGGAAGCCGCGGTCAAGACCGCTCCGTCCCGCGCCAACGCTCCGGTTCCGACCGAAGTCGCCGCGCCGGCCCCGGCACCTGCTCCGGTTGCCGCGCCAGAACCAAGCCTGTTCAAAGGCTTGGTGAAGTCGCTGGTCAGCCTGTTCGCCACCAAGGAAGAGCCTGTTGCGCCGGTTGTGGTTGAAAAACCTGCCACCGAGCGTCCGGCCCGCAACGAAGAGCGTCGCAACGGTCGTCAGCAGAGCCGCAACCGTAACGGTCGCCGCGATGAAGAACGCAAGCCGCGCGAAGAACGTGCACCGCGTGAAGAACGCGCCCCACGTGAGCCGCGTGAAGAGCGTCAACCACGCGAAGTCCGCGAGCCACGCGAATCCCGTGACGAAGCACCGACAGCCCGCGCAGAACGCGCACCGCGCGCGCCTCGTGAAGAACGTGCACCACGTGCCCCGCGTGAAGATCGCAAGCCACGTGGCGAGCGTGAAGAACGCGTACGCGAACTGCGCGAGCCTCTGGATGCCGCTCCCGCCGTTGCTGCCGCCGCCACCGCTGAAGAGCGTCCGGCCCGTCAGCCGCGTGAAGAACGTGCGCCACGTCCTGCGCGTGAAGAGCGTCAGCCGCGCGCCGAACAGGCCGCTGCCGCTGTCGCCGAAGAAGAGACCAACATTAACGAAGAGCAACTGCCGGAAGACGGTTCGGAGAACGCCGAAGGCGATCGTCCACGCCGCCGCTCCCGTGGTCAGCGTCGTCGCAGCAACCGTCGCGAACGTCAGCGTGATGCCAATGGCAACGTGATCGAAGGTTCGGAAGAATCCGAGTCCGGCGAAAACGCTCAAGCGCCAAGCACTGCCGATCTGGCCGCTGGTCTGGCTGTTACCGCTGCTGTTGCCAGCACCGTGATCAGCGCTCCGGCTGAAGCTCAGGCCCATGAACAAGCTGAACGCGCCACCGCTGCCACTCTGGAAACTGCTCCAGCAGAAGCGCCGGTCGTTGAAGCAACCACTCCGGTAGAAGTAGTTGCCGCTCCGGAAGTCGAAGTGGCTCCGGCTCGCGAAGCTCAGCCCCTGGTTGAAGCGGCCGCTGAACCAGCGGTGACCTTCGAAGCACCAGCCGCAGTCGAAGAGTCGGTTGTCGAGACCGTCGCTGAAACCGTGACCGAAACCGTTCGTGAAGTTCGCGAAGAACAGACCGCTTTCAACTGGGTCGCCGAGCCGGCTGTCGCTGAAACACCAGCGCCAGTGGTCCAAGCGCCTGCTGTTGAAGAAGCCAAGGCTGTCGAGCCAGCAGTGGTTGCCGAACCGGCACCGGTCGTTGAAGCCCCAGCGGTTGAAGCGCCAGTGGTCGCCGAAGCACCTGCCCCGGTAGTTGAAGCGGCTCCACTTGTCGCCCCGGTCAGCGCCCTGACCCCAAGCGGCCGCGCACCTAACGACCCGCGTGAAGTGCGTCGTCGCAAGCGTGAAGAAGAGCGTCTGCAGAAGGAAGCGGAACTGGCTGCCGCTGCCGCCGCTGCTCCAACTGCCGAAGTGATCGAGGCAGCGCCTGCCCCGGTCGCTGAAGAAGTTGCCGTTGAAGCCGTGATTGCCGAAGCTCCACGCTCCGTTCAGGAAGCGGTCGAGCAACACGAAGAGGCCCAGGAAAAAGAACACGAGCCTAAACCCCTCGTCTGATTCCAAACGCCACTAAAAAGCCCCGCCTGGTAATCCAGGCGGGGCTTTTTTATATCTCAAGGTTTTATCAGGACGGCGGGAAAACCAGCGCATCCGGCACGTCGATATCCCACAACACGCCCGGATCATCCACCGCGACTTCAACCACCCGCCCTTGGGCAAACAACGGTCGCGCGCCCCGGTCACCGGACAAGGCCATCAGCCCCGCTGCAAACGAGCGACCAAACCCGACCGGATGCCCATAGTCACCATTGAACGTCGGCACGCTGACCGCATCCTCGGCAATGGCCGCCACGACACGTTCAATACTCGACGGCAGGATGAACGGCATATCCCCCAGGACAATCAGCCAGCCATCGGCATCCGGGCAAGCCGCCACGCCCGCCGCAATGCTGTCACCCATCCCGGTGGACTCGATCGAGACAATGTCACACCCATAAGCCTGCGCCATGCGCATTGCCTGTGGGCGCGCCTCGGTCGTCACCAGCACTCGCTGATCGAGACTCGCCGGCAGGTTCACCAACACCTGCTCGATCACCGAACGCACCGCGCCATCGCGCCCGGTGCAATCGGCCAGCAGCTTGTCCTTGTCTGCGCCCGCCACTTCGCGAAAACGGCTACCCTCGCCCGCCGCCAGCACAATCACTCCTATGGTTCGGCTCATACACTCTCCACGGTTTTCTTCTGCTTGAGCTCGACACCATTCTTGATCGCGACGATCTCCGCCAACAGCGACAAGGCGATTTCCGCCGGTGAATGGCTGCCAATATGCAAACCGATCGGCCCGTGCAAACGGGCGATGGCCGCTTCTGACAAGCCTAGTTCAGCGAGATTTTCCCGACGCTTGCGGCTGTTGACCCGAGAGCCCAGCGCACCGACATAGAACGCTTTGGAGTCGAGCGCCGTGAGCAGCGCCATGTCGTCCAGCCGTGGATCGTGAGTCAGCGCGACGATCGCCGTGCGCTCATCGGTCTGGATATTCAGCACCGCTTCGTCGGGCATGCCGGGGACAAACCGTCCATGCTGCTCTTCCCAGCCATAGACGAATTCGGTACGCGGATCACAGATCAGCACTTCGAAATCCAGCAGTCGCGCCATCTCGGCCACATACCGTGACAACTGCCCGGCACCGATCAACAGCAAGCGCCAGCGCGGACCGTAAATGGCACGCAGGGTCTGGCCGTCGAAGCTCAAGGTGTCGGTCTTGCCGGCGGGTCGCAACACCACTTCGCCAGTGCCGATGTTCAACTCGCGCGCGACGATTTCATGGGCCTCGCAGCGATCCAGCAACTCGGCAACCCACGCCGGATCGCCGACCCGCTCCTCGGTCAGGCGCAGAGTGCCGCCGCAGGGCAGGCCGAAACGCGCGGCTTCCTCCTGCGTCACGCCGTAGGTGATCAACTGCACCGGCGGCCCGTTGGCGGGAATCCGCCCATCGTGCAACCGGGCGATCAGATCGTCCTCGACGCAACCGCCGGACACCGAACCGATCACCACGCCGTCCTCGCGCAACGCCAGCATCGCGCCAGGCGCCCGAGGTGCGGTGCCCCAGGTCTGCACCACCGAAAACAACACTACCCGTTGCCCGGCGCGGCGCCATTCGAGCACGCTGCGCAGGACATTTAGATCGGCGCTGTCCATTACGCTTGCGCCTTTTGCCAGCCCTGCAACTGGTAACGCACCGGCAGGCTGCGGATGCGCTGGCCGGTCGCGGCAAAGATTGCGTTGCACAGCGCCGGCGCAATCGGCGGCACGCCCGGCTCACCAACACCGCCCAATGGCACCTCGCCCGGCGGCGTCACCAGGTGCACCGCGACTTCCTTCGGCGCCAGCGACATGCGCGCCACTTCATACATATGGAAGTTGTCCTGCTGCACCTTGCCGTCCTTGAAGCTGATTTCGCCCCATACGGCATTGCCCAGGCCCATCACGCACGCGCCTTCGAATTGCGAACGGATCCGCTCGGGGTTGATCTGCGGGCCGCAATCGACGGCGATATCGGCCTTGTGCACGATCAGCGTGCCGTCGTCCTTGACCTCGACTTCGATCACCGCCGCCACATAGGTAACGAAGCTGTAATGCACCGCCAATCCGAGACCACGGCCCTTGGGCAACTGACGCCCCCAACCCGCCGCCTTGGCCGCCGTTTCCAGCACGGTGCGCATGCGCCCGGTGTCGATCGGATAACGCTCGGGGGACTCGCCGTAGTTCCACTCTTCACTGAGCGTACGCGGGTCGATCTGCCGGTCCGGGCCGAGCAATTTGATCTGGTACTTGAGCGGATCTTCCTTGGCCTTGTGCGCCAGTTCGTCGACGAAACTCTGAATCGCAAAACCATGGGGAATGTTCGACACCGAACGGTACCAGCCAACCCGTGTATGCACCGTGGCCTCGGGGTTTTCCAGGCGCACGTTGGGAATCGCGTAGGCCATGTTGGTAAAGCCCATGCCCAACTCGAACGCGGCTTCGTGATTCATGCCCGGTGCAAACAGCGCAGTGATGCTCGGCGCTACCGTGCGGTGCAGCCAGGCGGACGGCAAGCCATCCTTGCCCACGCCGGCCTTGAGGTATTCGGCGGACACCGTGTGGAAATACGAATTGTGGATGTCATCTTCGCGGGTCCATTGCACGCGCACTGCCTTGCCAGGAAATTCCTTGGCGAGCACGGCCGCTTCAACGACGAAGTCCGGTTTGGACTTGCGCCCGAAACCACCGCCCAACAGCGTGACATTGAAGGTCACGTTATCGAATGGCAGCCCCAGACGTTCGGCGATCCGCTCGCGGGTGACCTGCGGCGCCTGGCTCGGTGCCCATGCCTCGCAGGTGCCATCCTTGTAACGGGCAATGGCAACCATCGGCTCCATGGGTGCCTGGGCCAGATGCGGCAAATAATAAGAGGCTTCCAGCGTGCTGGCAGCACTGCCGATGGCTTTGTCGGTGTCACCGGTGTTGCGCACGACTTTGCCCGGCTTCTGCGAAGCGGCTTCGATCTCCTTGCGATAGGCGACCGAGTCGTAACTGGCGTTCGGGCCATCGTCCCACTCGATCTTCAGTGCCTCGCGGCCCTTCAATGCGGCCCAGGTGTTGCTGGCCACCACGGCCACGCCACCCAATGGCTGGAATTCCGAAGGCAATGGCCGGGGTTCGATCTGGATGACTTTGAGTACGCCCGGCACTTTCAGCGCGGCGCTGTCGTCCACCGACTTGACCTTGCCGCCGTATACCGCCGGACGCGCAATGACCGCGAACAGCATGCCGTCGAAATGCACATCGGCCCCGTACACCGCGCGGCCATTGACGATGTCGGCACCGTCGATGGCTTTGGTGCCTTCCTTGCCGATGTAGCGGAATTCCGCCGGTTGCTTGAGCCGCAGGCTGTCACGGGCCGGCACCGTCAGTGCACTGGCCGCAGCAGCCAGCTCACCGTACCCCAGCTCGCGCCCGGACGGTGTGTGAATGACTTTATGCAGTTGCGCGCGGCATTCGCCGACCGGCACCTTCCACTGCGCGGCGGCGGCCTGCTCCAGCATAGTCCGGGCGGCAGCGCCGCAACGGCGCATCGGCTCGTACCAGTGACGCATGCTGCGCGAGCCGTCGGTGTCCTGGTTGCCGAAGCGCACTTCATCCCCCGGCGCCTGCTGAACCTTGACGTGCGCCCAGTCGGCTTCCAGTTCATCGGCCACCACCATGGTCAGGCTGGTGCGCACGCCCTGGCCCATTTCCGAGCGGTTGCAGACCACAGTCACCGTGCCATCGGCGGCAATGCTGACGTAAACCTTCGGATCGTCGATCCAGCCGTTGGGCATGCCGTCGGCGCCGAACTGCTTCGGTTTGTCTTCGGCCAGCGCATCCTGCCAGCCCCAGCTCGCCGCCAGTACCAGTGCACCGGTGGCGCCGACGCCCTTCAGGAAGCCCCGGCGACTCAGATTGCTCAGGGCGAAATCGTTCGGTAAACGGCTCATGCCTTGGCCTCCTTCAGATGAGTGGAGGCCTGACGGATCGCAGTCTTGATCCGGTTGTAGGTGCCGCAGCGGCAGATGTTGCCGACCATCGCTTCTTCGATCTGTTCGTCGCTCGGGTTCGGGTTGGTCTTGAGTAACGCAGTGGCGGACATGATCTGCCCGCCCTGGCAGTAACCACATTGGGCTACAGCCGTGTCGAGCCAGGCTTGCTGGACGATCTGGCCAACCGGGTCGGCATGCAGGTTGTCGATGGTGGTCACGTTCTGCCCGACCACCGAACCGATCGGCGTGATGCAACTGCGCGCCGGCGCGCCGTCGATATGAATGGTGCATGCACCGCACAGGCCCATGCCGCAGCCGAACTTGGTGCCGTTGTAACCGGCGACGTCACGGATCGCCCACAACAGCGGCATGTCCTCGGTGACATCGAGTGGATGGTCTTGACCATTGAGTTTCAGGGTAATCATGGGCACGCCCGCATATTCATGGAGGTTATGGGGTCGAGCCATCTGCCACCGCAGGGACAGTGGTGGTTCGCGCAGATCGGCTCAGGCTAATCAGGCTCTCTTGTGCCGACGGGAACGTCTGCACCGGGCCTTTGGTGAAACAAATAGTGGAGTAAATGACCGGTATCGTTAGCTGGCTACGTTAACCCGCGATTAACAAAAAAGCCCTGTACTTTTTTAAAAAGTGCAGGGCTTTTTGTTCAGCCTTGAAAGCGTAGCCTCAATAGCGATTGGGCTCCATTTCCAACTCGACATTGAAACGCTCTGAAATGTCTTTCTGGATGCGCTGGGCCAGATCGAGCAATTGCAGCCCGGTCGCCGCGCCGTAGTTGACCAGCACCAGCGCCTGCAATTTATGCACGCCGGCATCGGCCTCACGAAAACCTTTCCAACCGGCACGCTCGATCAACCAGCCGGCCGCCAGTTTCATCTGCCCGTCCGGTTGCGCGTAGGCCACCAGATCCGGATGCCGCGCCTTGATCTGTGCGACTACGGCCGCCGACACCAGCGGGTTCTTGAAGAAACTGCCAGCATTACCGAGCACTGCTGGATCCGGCAGCTTTTCGCTGCGGATGCTGCAAATCGCTCGACTGACGTCCGTCGGTGTCGGCTGCTCGATACCCTGCTCGATCAGGCGCTGACGTACCGGGCCGTATTCCAGGTGCAGATGGGCGACTCGATCCAGTGCGAAGCGCACCCGCAGGATCAACCAGCGACCCGGCTGCTGTTTGAACACGCTGTCACGGTAGGCGAAGTTGCACTCTTCCAGACTGAAGTCACGCAGCTCGCCGGTCTGGCGATCCAGCGCCGTCAGGCCGGCGAAGACGTCCTTGATCTCGACACCATAGGCACCGATGTTCTGCATCGGCGCGGCACCGACCGTGCCGGGGATCAGGCTGAGGTTTTCCAGCCCGGAAAAGCCCAGCGCCAGCGTGTGCTGGACAAACGGATGCCACGGCTCACCGGCTTCGGCTTCAATCACCACGCGGTTGCCGTCGTCACTGATGACGCGGATGCCACGGCTGGCCATGCGCAGCACCAAAGCCGGGATATCCGCCGTGAGCAACAGATTGCTGCCGCCGCCGATCACCAGCAACGGCACGTCGTGGGAGGTCGCGTAAGCCAGGGCTTCGCGCACATCAGCATCACTGTGGGCTTCGGCAAACAGCTGCGCGCGAACGTCAACGCCAAAGGTATTGAAGGGTTTCAGGGAAACCTGCGGTTGCACCTGCAAACTCATAACCGCCCCTTCACTTCGATCAACAGCTGATCGCAGGCACGCTCGATCAGATCCAGCACCTGCTCGAAGCCCTGATCGCCGTCGTAATAAGGATCCGGCACTTCGTCGACCACACCTGCATAGCGGCGCAGGAACAGGTCCAGCTCGGCCTTGCCGGTGGACGGCTGCAGGGCCTTGAGGTTACGCAGGTTGCTGTTGTCCATGGCGAGGATCAGGTCGTAGCTGGCGAAATCGGCGCGGCTGACCTGCTGAGCGCGCTGCGCCGACAGGTCATAACCACGCAGCTTGGCCGCGGCCTGACTGCGCTTGTCCGGCGGATTGCCGACGTGCCAGTCGCCAGTGCCGGCGGAGGCCACTTCGACCTGATCCGCCAGCCCCGCTTCGCGCAACTTGTGGCGCAGCACACCTTCGGCAGTGGGCGAACGGCAGATGTTGCCCAGGCACACGAACAAAACGCGCATCAGGCCTCCAGCAGGCGACGGACGCGCTCAAGGTCTTCGGCGGTGTCGACTCCGGTTGGCGGCGCGATCAAGGCGTCAGCCACATGAATCCGCACGCCGTGCCACAGGGCACGCAGCTGTTCAAGGGATTCGGTGTTCTCCAGCCAGCAAGGGCCCCAGCTCACGAAGTCCTGAAGGAAGCCTGCGCGGTACGCATAAATGCCGATGTGGCGACGATACGGCACGCCTTCCGGCAGCACGTCGCGACTCTTGGCGAAGGCATCGCGAGCCCATGGCAGAGTCGCGCGACTGAAGGTCAGCGCCAGACCGTTGAGGTCACTGACAACCTTGACCACGTTCGGGTTGAACAGCGTTTCGACATCTTCGATCGGCTCGGCCAGAGTGGCCATGCCTGCTTCGGTGTGGGCCGCGAGGTTGGCGGCGACCTGATCGATCACGCTCGGCGGGATCAGCGGTTCGTCACCCTGCACGTTGACCACGATGGCATCCGGCTCCAGGCCCAGCTTCGCGGCCACTTCGGCCAGACGATCGGTGCCGGAGTTGTGATCTTCACGGGTCAGCACCACTTCGGCGCCGAAGGCCTTGCAGGCTTCGACGATGCGCGCATCGTCGGTCGCCACGACCACACGGCTGGCGCTGCTTTTGCTGGCCTGCTCCCAGACGTGCTGGATCATCGGCTTGCCGGCGATGTCCAGCAGCGGCTTGCCCGGAAGACGGGTCGAGGCGAAACGCGACGGGATGACAACGGTGAAGGCTGTGGTCATTTATCCAGACGCTCGTCGGTGGTCAGGGTGCGGGCTTCGCTTTCCAGCATCACCGGAATGCCATCGCGGATCGGGTACGCCAGGCCGGCGCCCTTGCTGATCAGTTCGGTCTTGTCGGCGCTGAGCTTGAGCGGGCCTTTGCAGACCGGGCAGGCGAGGATGTCGAGCAATTTGGTGTCCATGAACATTCCCTGGATAAAAACGGATTAAGGCAAAAGACGATCCGGCAACAGGCGCATCAACTGCGTATCGAACCAGGCCACGAAGGCCGGAGACGGCACGGCATCGACCGCCAGGTACCACCAGTCGGCAGCAGCGAAGGCACGGCACTTCACCGCATCCTTTTCAGTCATCACCACTGGCAATGACGGCGTGAAACTCAAGGCCTGCACGCTGTATTCGGCGTGGTCGGCAAACGCGTGGGGCACAGGCCGCCAGTCTAGCGCTTCGAGGGTATTGAAGAAACGTTGCGGGTTGCCGATCCCGGCCACCGCGTGCACGGCCTGACCGGGCGAAAAATGATCGAGCGACCGGCGTTCGCCGCTGCGCAGATTGACCAGCGCCGAAGGCTTGAGGCGGAAAGCGAAACCGCCATCGCGATCGTCGAGGGCGCCGTTGAACAACACGCCGTCGACGCTTTGCAGACGCTCGATCGGTTCGCGCAGTGGGCCGGCGGGCAGGCAACGCTGATTGCCAAGCCCTCGGGCGGCGTCGATCAGCACCAGCTCAAGATCGCGCGCCAGACGGTAATGCTGCATGCCGTCATCGGACAGGATCAGGTCCAGCGGCTCGCTGTCCAGCAGGGCTCTGACGGCGGCGCTGCGATCGGGATCAATCATCAGCGGCACGCCGGTGCGCTGCACAATCAGCAAGGGTTCGTCGCCGGCGATGTCGGCAGTCTGATCGGCTTCGACCCGCCATGGCAGTTGCGCCGGTTTGGCGCCGTAACCACGGCTGACCACACCGACCCGCAGTCCGTGGCGTCGGCAGTGCTCGATCAGCCACAGGATCATCGGGGTCTTGCCGGTGCCGCCAACGGTGATATTGCCGACCACGATCACCGGCACCGGCGACTGATAAATCTCGCCTTCGCCGTCGAGAAAACGCTGACGCTTGCCGGCCACGACGCGACGGTACAGCCACTCCAGCGGCCGCAACAGCGTCAGGGCCGGGTGCCCCTGATACCACGCGGCGAGCAGACGATCGGACATGGCCATCAGGATTTTGGCGCCGCCTCGACCGTGGTCATGCGCAGATGGCTGAAACCGAGCTTGCCGGCCGCGTCCATGGCGGTGATCACGGATTGGTGCTGAGTCTTGCCGTCAGCACTGATCGACAACGGCATGCTGGTGTCGCCATTGGCTTCCTTCTGCATGGCTTCCATCAGAGTCGCCAGGTCGTTCTTCGGCAGAATCTTGTTGTTCACCGAGAACACACCTTCGGCGCTGATGGCGACGTCCAGTTGCTTGACCTGCTGATCCTCGGCCGGTGAACCGCTGACCGCTTCGGGCAGATCGACGCGCAGCTGGGTTTCGCGGGTGAAAGTGGTGGTCACGACGAAAAACAGCAACAGGATGAACACCACGTCGATCAGCGACGCGAGGTTGATGTCGATCGTTTCCCGGGGTTTGCGACGGAATTTCACGCTTTGCCCCCGGCCAGATCGACGTCACGGTCGCCCTGCACCACTTCCACCAGTTTGATCGCTTCCTGTTCCATGCCCACCACCAGCTCATCGATGCGGCGTTGCAGGAAACGGTGGAAGAACACCGCCGGAATACCGACCATCAGGCCCGCGGCGGTGGTGATCAGCGCCTTGGAAATACCGCCGGCCAGCACCGCAGCGTTGGTGGTCATGCCGGAACCGGTGAAAGCGCTGAAAATGTCGATCATGCCCAGCACCGTACCCAGCAGCCCCAGCAACGGCGACATCGCAGCGATGGTGCCCAGCGCGCTGACGTAGCGTTCCAGCTCGTGGATGACCCGGGCGGCGGCCTCTTCGATGCACTCCTTCATGATCTCGCGACCATGCTTGGAGTTGGCCAGACCCGCGGCGAGGATTTCCCCCAGCGGCGAGTTGGCGCGCAATTCCTTGAGTTTTTCCGTGTTGAGCTGCTTGTCCTTGATCCAGACCCAGACCTGACCCAGCAAATGCTCAGGGGTGACGCGACTGGCGCGCAGGGTCCACAGGCGCTCGGCGACAATCGCCATGGCGGCGATGGAACTCAGAATGATCGGCAACATCATCCAGCCGCCGGATTTGACCAATTCCCACACAGTGACAGCCCCCTCGAAAAAGTGCGCCACTTTACCATACCGGTTCGCGATAAAGACCCGTCGCCCCGACGACCGTGCTCAACGGTACTCTGCCTCCGACAACGGCGGGTCGCGCCAGAACCGGCGTTGTTGACGCATCGACCGGGCCGGCTGAAACCGCCCCAGTTGCAGATGAATGGCACCCTGCTCGGCGCTGTCGTGGATATGCACTCCCTGTTTGCGGTAGCGGGCAATGACGGTCGGGTGCGGATGGCCGAATGAATTGCCTTGCCCTCGGGAAATCAGCACGGCCCGGGGCTGCAAAGCCTTGAGCAAGGCCATCGAAGAGGAACTGCGGCTGCCGTGATGCGGGGCTTGCAGCCATTGGGTATGAACTGCCAGCACGCTGTCGAGCAGGTCCCGCTCGGCAGCGCTGTCGATGTCGCCGGTCAACAGCAAGCGTTCGCCATTGGCTTCGATCTGCAGGACGCAGGACCGCTGGTTGCTGTCATGGGCGTCGGCCCACTGCCATAGCTGAAAGGCAACGCCGTCCCACTGCCATTGCCGGCCGCTTTCGCAGGCCTCGGCGGTCAGCGCTTCGGGCAGCCCCGGCGGATCGCCGCTGATGATCCGCCTGACAGTCATCCCTTTCGCCACGGCGAGCGCGCCACCTGCGTGGTCGGCATCGGCATGGCTGAGCAGCATCAGATCGAGGTGTTCCACCCCAAGTTTGCGCAATGCCGGCAGCACCACTCGCTCGCCGAGGTCGAAGTCACCGAAACGCGGGCCGCTGTCGTACAGCAAGGTGTGATGGCGGGTGCGGATCAGGATCGCCAGGCCCTGACCGACGTCGAGTTGCCAGACATCGGCCACGCCTTCGGCCAGAAGCTCTCGCGGCGGAAATGCCAGCACCAGCAGCAACGGCCAACCCAATGGACGCAAAGGAACGCCCCGGGGCAGCAATAACAACACGGCACCAAGACCTCCCAGCACCCAGACCCACCCTTGCATCGTCGGCGGCACCCACGCCGGCCAACGCCCGGCAATCAGGGCCAGCGTGCTGAACAAGCCATCGATCAGCCCGCCGGCCAGCCACAGCAACCCTTCCCCGACATGAGGGATTGGCAGCAACAAAGTGCCCAGCAGCGCCGGCGGCAGCACCGCAAAACTGACCCACGGCACCGCCAGCAGATTGGCCAGTGGCCCACTGAGGCTGATCGGCAGGCTCAACGCCACCAGCACCGGGCACAAGCCGATCGCGATCAGCCATTGCGCGCGCGTCCAGGTCTGCCACCAGCGCCACGGCCCCAGTCGGCCGCCGAAGGTAAAGATCAAAACACCCACTGCCGCGAATGACAGCCACAACCCGGGACGCAGGCTGGCCAGCGGATCCATCAACAACACGCCGTCGAACGCCAGCAGCAACGGCCACCACGCACCGAGATGGCGAAAACGCAAACGCCACAACAACACCAGTGCAACCATTACGCACGCCCGCCGCACCGGCACGTCGAACCCGGCCAGCAGGCCGTAACCCAGCGCCGCCGTGAACGCCAGACCACACGCCCAAGGCAGCCAGGGCCAACGCAACGGCCAAATCCCGACCCTTGCCAGCCCGGCGACCAGCGCATACATCAACGCCGCCAACAGCCCAATGTGCTGCCCGGAAATCACCAGCAGGTGCACGGTGCCGGTATCCTGCAAGGACTGCCAGTCTTCGCGACTGAGTCCCGAGCCATCGCCCAGCACCAACGCGGCCAAGGCTCCGTTGCGTCCCTGAGCATCCACCGCAAGCAAGCGCTGACGAATGCTGTCGCGCCAGGCCCACTGCGCCGGCGCCAGACGCTGGCCATCCTTCACCGTCCCGGTGGCGCCGATGCGCTGCGCCAACAGCCAGGCTTCATAATCGAACGCATCTGGATTGAGCAGCCCACCGGGGCGCTTGAGCTTGACCGCCACTCGCCAGCGTTCGCCACTTTTGACCTCAGGCCCGGCATACCAGGCCAGACGCATCAGTGATGGCAGCTTCTCGTGACGTGAGTGCGCATCGGCCAGTTCAAAGCGCACGACGCTCTCCACATTCTGCGGCAAGCCGACGACCCGCCCTTCCACCCAGCGCGTTTCGCCATCCAGCCGGTGAGGCAGTCGATCATTAAGCGCCATCTGCGCGTTGAAACCCGCCCATGTGAATCCAAGCAGCAAAAACGCCAGTGGATAGCTGCGAAACGGCAGCAGCATCAGCGCCACCCACGGCAACACCACCAATACCCCGACCGGCGGCAAGGCCGGTAAAAAAACCGCAGCCAGCAGACCGGCTGCCAGCGCCATCATCCCTGTGCGCATAAGCCCGTCCTTGAGAGTCCCACCCTCAGGCATAGCGGTTGCGGGACACGGGCGTCGTTATCAATTGTCACAAAGTCTGAATGGGCGGTTCGTAGAATCCAGACATACTTGCCGCCTTAACCGACCGAGAAGCCTTATGCCCCGGCGCTTATTCAAACGTTACATGCCCGATCCGACGAGCATCAGGGAACACAAATCCTTACGCTTTCTCGGCACGTTGCTGCATGACCCGAACCTCTGGCACCTCAACCGACACTCGGTGGCCCGCGCCATGGCCGTGGGCCTGTTTGCCGCGTTCCTGCCGATTCCCGCACAAATGCTGGTGGCCGCCGTCCTCGCGATCATGGTGCGCGGCAACATGCCGATTGCTGTCAGCCTGGTCTGGCTAACCAATCCGATCACCATGCCGGCGGTGTTTTTCTGCACGTATCAGGCCGGGGCCTGGCTGATGGATGTGCCCGCCCGCACCCTCCCCGATGAATTGACCTGGGAATGGATCAGCGGAGAGCTCTCGACCTTGTGGCAACCGTTCCTGCTGGGGTCGGTGGTGGTCGGGCTGGTACTGGGTGCCCTCGCCTATTGCCTGGTGATGATGTACTGGCGCTGGTGGGTGGCGCGGCAATGGGCGCGGCGCAAAAAAAGTCGTCAGGCGTGAATGCAAAACGGCCTCCACTGTGGGAGGCCGTTTTTCATTGCAACATCGAAGAAATCAGGTACGCATTCCGCGCCCGCTCACCAGCAGCCGCGCGCAACCGAAATACAGCACCACCGTCGCCACAAGCATGAAAGTGATCGCGATACCGATGCGGATATCCGACACTCCGAGGATGCCGTAACGGAAGGCGTTGACCATGTGCAGCACCGGGTTGGCCAGCGACACGGTCTGCCAGAACGGCGGCAGCAAGGTGATCGAATAGAACACGCCACCGAGGTAGGTCAGCGGGGTCAGCACGAAGGTCGGGATGATCGAGATGTCATCGAAGTTGCGCGCAAACACCGCGTTGATAAAGCCCAGCAGCGAGAAAATCGTCGCCGTCAGCACCACCACCAGAACGGTCACGCCCAGGTGATGCACCTGCAGGCTGGTGAAGAACAACGACAGAATCGTCACGATCACGCCCACCATAAGGCCTCGCAGGACGCCACCAATGGTGTAACCGATCAGAATCGTGTGCGGCGACACTGGCGACACCATCAATTCTTCGATGGAGCGCTGGAACTTGCTGCCGAAGAAGCTCGACACCACGTTGCCGTATGAGTTGGTGATCACCGACATCATGATCAGACCCGGCACGATGTATTCCATGTAGGTGAAGCCACCCATGTCGCCGATCTGCCGGCCGATCAGGTTACCGAAGATCACGAAGTACAGAACCATGGTGATCGCCGGGGGCAGCAGGGTCTGCGGCCAGATCCGGGTAAAACGTCTGACTTCGCGGTAAACGATGGTGTTGAGGGCAATGAGGTTGGGGCGCAGCTCGGAACTCATACCGCCACCTTCGACAGATTTTTCTCCACCAGGGACACGAACAGCTCCTCGAGGCGATTGGTTTTATTGCGCAGGCTCAGCACTTCTATGTTCTGCAGGGCCAGTTGGCCGAACAGCGCAGTGATGCCCATGGACTTGTCGACCTGGACTTCCAGCGTATGCGCATCCACCAGACGGGCCGGGTAGCCGGCCAGTTGCGGCGCGACCGCCAGATCGTTCTTCAGGTCGAGCAGGAAGGTTTCCACATGCAGTTGCCCGAGCAACTGACGCATGCTGGTGTTCTCGACAATGGTGCCGTGGTCGATGATGCCGATGTTGCGGCACAGCTGCTCAGCCTCTTCCAGGTAATGGGTGGTGAGGATGATGGTGATGCCTTTCTGGTTCAGTTCGGTGAGGAACGTCCACATCGAGCGGCGCAGCTCGATATCCACCCCGGCGGTCGGTTCGTCGAGGATCAGCAGACGCGGTTCATGCACCAGCGCCCGGGCGATCATCAGACGGCGCTTCATGCCGCCGGACAGCGAACGCGACGGCACATCGCGCTTGTCCCACAGACCGAGCTGAGTCAGATACTGCTCGGCGCGTTCCTTGGCGATCTTCGCCGGAATGCCGTAATAGCCGGCCTGCGTCACGACGATGTCGAAGGTCTTTTCGAACTGGTTGAAGTTGAATTCCTGGGGTACCACGCCGATGGAGCGCTTGAGCGCCGCCGGGTTCTTGTCCAGGTCGTTGCCAAAGATATTCACGGTGCCGCTGGTCTTGTTGACCAGGGTCGAGAGAATGCCGATGGTCGTGGATTTGCCGGCGCCGTTGGGGCCGAGCAAGGCGAAGAAGTCACCTTCAGCGACGTCCAGATCGATACCACTCAAGGCCTGGAACCCGTTGCCGTAGGTTTTGGTTAGCTGCCGGATGGACAGAGCGGAACTCATATCGGATTACGCACCAAGAAGAGAAAAAGGACTGAATGACGGCGGGCGGCGAGGGAGACAACCGCGGCGCACAAGCGCAATGGTGCTTGCCGCCGCCGCACAAGTACAGTCAAGTGTGTCGATAGTAGGTATTAAGTCAACGCGGTCATGACGGCTTTGCGATACGCCGGACGCTGCTTCAGTCGCGCGTACCAGGCCTCCAGATGCGGCATCGGCGCGCGCTCGATCGGCATCTCGAACCAGGCATAAATGAAACTGCCGAGCGGGATATCGCCCATGCCGATTTCGTTGCCGGACAGATACGGCTGATGCTTCAGCGCCTGATCGGCCATCGCCAGCAAGCTGTCACACTCCTTGATCGCCGCATGGATCGCCGGCCAGTCCTGCTTGTCTGCCGGGGTACGCAATACGCCCCAGAACACCGTGCGAAACGGCCCTGCAAAACTGGAAGTCGTCCAGTCCATCCACTTGTCAGCGGTGGCGCGGGTCTGCGGATCCGCCGGGTACCACGCGGTATCGGCTGCATGTTTTGCCAGCAGGTAACGCACGATGGCATTGGATTCCCACAGCACAAAACCGTCGTCCTGTATCACCGGCACCCGCCCGTTCGGGTTCATTGCCCGGTACTCCGGTGTGTCGACCACACCAAACGCGCCACCGGCGTCGATGGCCTCGTAGGCCAGCCCGAGTTCTTCGGCAGCCCACAACGGTTTTCTGACATTCGACGAATTCTTGCGACCCCAGATCTTCAGCATGACCGCCTCTTTTCCAGTGAATGGGCAGGCAGCATACGCCGGATCAGAGGCTGCCGACATCACCGCGCATGTCACTGGACAATGGTTTCTGCTGATCGTTGAACAGGTGCGGATAACATTTCTGCAGATGTTCGAAGAAAAAGGATTCCGGTACATCGGCGAACTGGCCGTGATCGACCAGGTACTCCATCAACAGCGCGCCATCACTGTTGTAAGGGTGAAAAACGCTGTCGTTCATGCCGTCGAATTCCAGCGGGGCAACGTTGAACATTTCGCAGAGCTTCTGGTTGAACGCGGGTGTGGCTTTCACCCAGCGACCATTGAGAAACAGCTCGGTATAACCATGCATGGCGAACACCTCGCTTCTCAGCAGCTCAAGCAGACGCGGCGTCGACAGATGATTTTTCACATCCGCCAGACCAATCCGTGCGGGGATCCCGCAATGGCGCGCGCAACCGGCGAGCAGCGTGGCCTTGGGCACGCAATAGCTCTCACCCGCCGCCAGCGCGTAACTGCCACGCAAGGTTTGCGGGTCGCGGCTGAAGGTGTACATGTTGTAACGCACCGCCTCGCGCACGGCGTAATAAAGACTGATCGCCTGCGCGAGCGGATCGCGGCTGGTACCACGGTGCTGCTCGGCGAACTCCACCACCGAGGGGTGGTCACTATCGATGAAGCGGCCGGGGCTCAGATACTCGTGCATGACGACACTCTCCTGATTGAGCCTCGAGTCTAGCGAGAGGTTCAGCACAGAGATAACGACGTTTCGGCCAAACATGCACGCAAAGACGCGGAAGCTGCGAACGATTTCCCACGCGTGTTGCCCACCGAACCTACAAAAGACATCCGGGGTTTCCCACGATTTCAATCACCTTGCTCTGACCGCCCCGTTTTGCAGATGCCGTCTAAGCTCTGGAGGGTCGGTTCGCCCTGGTTCACGGAGGATTAAATATGCTGTTGTTGTGGATACTGGTTCTGATCGTCGGCGTGGCGTATCTGGCCCACCGGCGCATCGCCCCGCTGCCTGCACTGGGCATCGTTGCCGCTTACCTGTTGGCGATGGGGATTTTCAGCCACGCGCCGGGCTGGCTGTTGCTGATTTTCTGGATCGTGCTGGCCCTGGTTGCTGCCCCGCTGCTGTTACCTGACCTGCGCCGCAAACACTTCACCGCGCCGCTGTTCAGCTGGTTCCAGAAAACCCTGCCCCCGATGTCGCAGACCGAACGCGACGCGATCGATGCCGGCACGGTGTGGTGGGACGGCGAACTGTTCAGCGGGCGCCCGGACTGGGACAAGCTGCTGTCCTATCCAAAAGCGCAACTGAGCGACGAAGAACAAGCGTTCATCGACGGCCCGACCGAAGAGCTTTGCGCCATGGTCACCGACTGGCAGATCGGCCAGTCGATGGACCTGCCGCCAGAAGCCTGGACGCACATCAAGGAACACGGATTCTTCGCCCTGATCATTCCCAAGGAGTTCGGCGGCAAGGGTTTCTCCGCCTACGCTCACTCCCAGGTGGCGATGAAACTGGCGACCCGCAGCGGCGACCTTGCCTCCACCGTGATGGTGCCCAACTCCCTCGGCCCGGCCGAACTGCTGCTGCACTACGGCACCGACGAACAGCGCAATCATTACTTGCCACGACTGGCCCGAGGCGACGACATCCCGTGCTTTGCGCTGACCGGCCCGCTCGCCGGCTCCGACGCCGGCGCCATGCCCGACACCGGGATCGTCTGCAAGGGCGAATGGGAGGGCCAGGAAACCCTCGGCCTGCGCCTGAACTGGGAAAAACGCTACATCACCCTCGGCCCGGTCGCGACCTTGCTCGGCCTGGCCTTCAAGGCCTATGACCCGGATCACCTGCTCGGCGACAAGGAAGACCTGGGCATCAGTCTCGCGCTGATCCCGACCGACACCCCCGGCGTGGAAATCGGCCGTCGCCACCTGCCTCTGGGCGCTGCGTTCATGAACGGACCGAACTCCGGCAAGGACGTGTTCATCCCGCTGGAGTTCCTCATCGGCGGCCAGGAAATGCTCGGCAAAGGCTGGATGATGCTGATGAACTGCCTGTCGGTCGGGCGTTCGATCTCGCTGCCGGCAGTCGGCACCGGCGCGGCCAAGTTCACCAGTCTGGTGACCGGGCAATACGCGCAGATTCGCGAGCAGTTCAACGTGCCGCTGTCAGCGTTCGAAGGCATTCAGGAGGCCATGGCGCGGATCGGCGGCAACGCGTGGATGATGGATGCTGCGCGGATGCTGACTGCCAATGCGGTGGATCTGGGCGAGAAGCCGTCGGTGCTGTCGGCGATTCTCAAGTACCACCTCACCGAACGCGGTCGCGAGTGCATCAGCCACGCCATGGACGTGCACGGCGGTAAAGCGATCATCATGGGCCCGAACAATTATCTGGGCCGCAGCTGGAACGGCGCACCGATCTTCATCACCGTGGAAGGCGCGAACATTCTTTCGCGCAACCTGATGATCTTCGGCCAGGGCGCGATCCGCTGCCATCCGTTCGTGCTCAAGGAAATGGCCCTCGCCGGACGCGAGGACAAGGATCAGGCGCTCAAGGAATTCGATGGCCTGTTGCTCAAGCACATCGGGTTTGCCGTAAGCAACGCCGCCAGCACACTGGTGCTGAACCTTGGTTTCGGCCATTTCGAACATGCGCCGGGAGACAGACTCAGCCAGGGTTACTTCCGCGCCCTCAACCGACAGGCCGCCGCGTTTGCCATGCTTGCCGACCTGAGCATGATGCTGTTGGGTGGCGAGCTGAAACGCCGCGAACGTCTGTCGGCACGACTGGGTGATGTGCTGAGCAACCTCTATCTGGCCTCGGCAGCGCTCAAGCGTTATCACGATCTCGACTCCCCGGCGTACATGGAACCGTTGTTCAGATGGGCCATGGAAGAAAGCCTCGGCCAGTCGGAAAAGGCGCTGGACGAATTGCTGACCAACTTCCCGAACCGGGTCTTCGGCTGCCTGCTGCGGGTGATCGTGTTCCCGTTCGGTCGCCGTCACAAAGGGCCGTCGGACAGACTCGGTGCAGAAGTCGCTGCGGTCATCGGCCGGGCCAAGGGCGATCCGGCGCTGGAAGAACTGCTTGCCGGCTGCTATCGCCCGCAATCGGCAGACGATGCGGTCGGTGCGCTGCAACACGCCTTCGATCAGTTGAACGCTGCGCAACCACTGCACAAAAAATTGCACACTTCACTCAAGAGCGGTCAGGTCAAACCGGTAGCCGGCGAACACGTCATCGATGCAGCACTGGAGGCCGGGGTGTTGCAGGCCGTGGAAGCCCAGTCCCTGCGTGATGCCGAAGCGGCGCGGCGCAAGGTGATCGATGTCGATGATTTCGACAAAGAGGAGCTGAAACCCGCGGAAGGCAAAATCCGCTGATCCCTTCAATCAGTGAAAAACGGGCGCAGGGGCTTTATACTCCCGCGCCCGTTTTGCTCTTGAGGACTTATCTCGTGTCCAACGTCGTTGCCGATCATCTGGTTTTGCTCGACCACCTGCGCAGCATCCTGGTCGCCGTAGGTGAGGCCGATCAGGTTCCCGAAGAAAGCCATGCCCTGTTCCTGGAGCGTTTCGACGAACTGCTGGCTTCACTGCCGATCGAGCCGATCGAAAGCCAATACCTGGGCCAGGACATCCTGACTCAGGTGATTACCCGTTACCCGCAAATTGCCCACCTGATCCCGCGGGATCTGCTGTGGTTCTTCGCCGGCGACTGCCTGCACTACCTGTCCGACGAAGAAATCGACATGTATCAGGCGCTGGAAGAACGCCGCTACGAAGCCGAACAGAACGACGAACCGTTCGACTGGAACCAGGAAAAACAGCTGCTGGCGATGTCCGCCCAGGACAGCAAGCACTGATTTTTGCCTGATAAAAAAAGGCCCGCATGGTGATCCATGCGGGCCTTTTTCATGGGGTCAAAGCAACCCTTCACTCTCGGGCAATTCGTACTCGGCCAAAGGTTTTGTTCCGCCAGACTTTCCCGGTTTGCTCAGGGTCGGCTCTTTCCCCAGGCACTCCACCAGATAGTCGATGAACACCCGCAGCTTCGGCGGCAAATAGCGCGTCGGCGAGTGCAGCAACCACAATCCGCCGTGGTAGGACGCCAGGAATGTCCAATCCGGCAACACCTGTACGATCAGCCCCTGCTCCAGTGCATAACGCGCAGTGAAATACGGCAGGCTGCCAATACCGATGTGCTGCAACACCGCGCCCAGGCGCACGCCAGTGTGATTGGCGGCATACCGGCCGCGCACGCCGACGGTGACGGCTTTCGTGCATTTCTTGAATTTCCAGCGCGCATCGCTCGGAGTTTCGCCCAGATAGATGCAACTGTGGTTGAGCAAGTCGTGGGGATGAGTCGGCGTCCCGCGTTCAGCCAGGTATTGCGGTGTCGCGCAGAGCAAATGATCGATGGTCAGCAGTTGTCGTCCGACCAGTCCGGCCGGTGGACGATCCGTGATGCGAATGGCCAGATCGACATGGTCGTCGATCAGATCCACCTGGCGGTCTTCGAGCAACAACTCCACATCGACTTTCGGATAGCGCCGCAAAAACTCCGGCATGTGCGGATGAATCACGAAACGCCCCACCGCTTTCGGCACGCTGACCCGCACCAGCCCTTCGGCTTCGTGGTTGAACTGGCCGCTGATCTCCATCACCGACTTCGCTGCACTGACCATTTCCTGACAGCGCTTGAACACCTCTTCCCCGCCATCACTCAAGCGCAGTTTGCGCGTGGTGCGTTGGAGCAGCCGCGTGGCCAGTGCCTTCTCCAGCCGGGAAATACTGCGGCTGACCGCCGACGGCGATGAGCCCAATTGGCGAGCGGCTTCGGAGAAGCTGCCGGTCTCGACGACCTTGACGAAAATCGCCATTTCACCGAGCAGCGGCAGGGGAAGATTTATGCTCACAGCGCAACAGTCCTTTGATGTTTGAACGGATTATCACGTTATTGCACGATTCATATAATTAAAAAAGAAACTTTAATAAGGGCATGGAATATGACGCTTCGCCTCTTTTTCCATAGTGATGACCTCAAGGCCAATGTGGAAGTCCTCGACTGCACGCCCCACGAGAACGAATTCGCCGTTGTGTTGCGCGCCACGCTTTTTCATCCTCAGGGTGGTGGCCAACCCTGTGATACCGGCTGGATTGGCGACAGCCAAGTGCTGCGGGTCGTCCAGGAAGCGGACCGAATCATTCATTTCATCAATCAACCGGTGCCGCTGGGCATGACCCAGATTCGTGTCGACGAAGAACGCCGCCGCTTTAATACCCGCATGCACTCTGCCGGGCATCTGATCGGCCACTTTGTCCAGGCCCTGGGCTGGATGCCGGTCAAGGCCCACCACTGGCCGGACGAGGGCCGGGTGCAATTCAAACCTGGAGATTCGGCCCAGGAAGTCGATGCACAAATTGTTCAGTTCGGCATCGGCCAGTGGATCGAACACGATCTGCCACGCCTGACATCCCTGCGCGAAGGCGCGCGGGAAATCGGTTTCGGTGAACTGCCAGCCTATGGCTGCGGCGGCACCCATGTACGCAGCCTGAAGGATCTGGGCACAGTCACGATCGCGTCCCTTTCGCAGAAGAAAGGCACGTTGTCCGTCCACTACAGCGTGGATTGAGGATTTCGGGCGCTGCCAGATGCAGCGTCCGGCGCCGGGGGAACCGCGTTCGCCGGTTCCGTTGACTATTCGATAGATGGACCTGAAACCATGATGCTTGACGTCGAGCGTCTCGATGAGACGTGCATAAAAAAACTGGCCAACGAAGAAGTCCTCGCCATCCGCGTCAAAGGCTTTCTGCCCCACGCGCAGGCGATCCAGATTGGTGACAAGATCCTCGCCCCTGGCTTCGAGGGTTACATCAACGCGCCCAGCATCGGCCGGATCGGCATGGCGTTCTACGAGGCGGAAAACCAGCCGCTGCTGATCGAAGATTATTTCGAGCGCGCCACCAGCAACATCGCCGAACTGCGTAACCGTTGCGCGCCCTACTCGTCGCCGGTCGACACCCTGCGCTGCATGCTCGATGAATCCTGGCCCGCAGGCGCCCATCTGGAGAACCTCTATGGGCGCAAGATGTACGTTGGCCTGTCCCGGGTAGTGAAACCGGGCGTGTGCTTCCTCGCCCACCACGACATATTCGCCAAGGATGCGCCGGAGAGTTTCCAGGCTCGCAGTCTGGAGGCGCAGTTCGCCTGCAACGTCTACCTCAACATGCCGACTGAAGGCGGCGCATTGCAGATGTGGGAAGACGACATCTCGCCAGACCGTTTCGACGAAATGCGCGGCGACAGCTACGGCATCGACCCTGCGCTGCTCGGCCCGCCCGCCCTCGAAGTACGCCCGGAACCGGGGGATTTCATCATGTTCAATTCGCGTCGCATGCACTCGGTGACGCCGGGCATAGACGATCCGCGCCTGAGCCTATCGTTTTTTGTCGGCTATCGCGGCAATGCATCACCCCTGACTTTCTGGAGCTGAAATGACATCGAATTACCTGGGCGAGTTTCTGGCACTGGCCACCATCCACTTTCTGGCCGTGGTCGCTCCCGGCCCGGACTTCGCCGTGACCATCCGCCAGAGTGTGCGTTTCGGCCGACTGGTCGGCATCTGCACGGCATTGGGCATCGGCGCGGGAATTTCCGTGCACGTTCTGTACACCCTGCTGGGCGTCGGCGCCTTGATGCACACCACGCCCTGGCTGCTGACCGTCGCCAAAGTGGTCGGCGGCGCTTACATTCTTTACTTGGGCATCAGCCTGATCCGCAGCAAACCCAAGACGACAATGGAAGGCGAAAAAGCCAGCGACGAACCGCTGGTCGAGCAATCGCTGTTCAAGGCGTTCTCCACCGGTTTCCTGACCAACGCCACCAACCCCAAGGCCACGCTGTTTTTCCTGGCGATCTTCACCACGATCATCAGCGCCAGCACGCCGCTGCAAATCCAGGCCCTGTACGGGTTGTGGATGTGCGGGGTGAATGCGTTGTGGTTCGTGATCGTCGCGCTGTTCTTTTCCAGCAGCAAAGTGCGCGTGCTGTTCATGCGCATGGGCCACTGGTTCGAGCGCAGCATGGGGGTGATTCTGATCCTGTTTGCCGGGCGTCTGGTGCTGTCGATGTAAGCACATTGATCGGAGAAGCCCGACCCAGACAGATTGGGCGGGCTTTTTCGATTCTGCGCCGCTTTTGCATTTCTGTGCGACGCGTCCCACTTCGGGGGCTCCCCTATCACTCGCGGGTGGTGTTAGTTTGCGAAACCGTCTGACGCATCGATCAGACACTTCCTACTCACCGCCTGCAAAGGAATGCCCTTAGCAATGGACTTTTCACTCAAGCAACTGGCCGCCTCGACGCTGATTCTGGCCAGCCTTTCGTCCGTCACACTGCCAGCCCACGCCAACCTGACCGAGCAGCAGAGCGCGACCATCCTCAAGACATTCAATGAGGCAAAAGTCAGTGATTTCAGAGCGTTTCTCGGCGATCTGGCCAAGAACGACCTGAGCAAGACCGACGATCTGCGTCCCGCCATCAGCGCCTTCCTCGACAACAAGACGCTGACCGCCGAACAACAGAATGAGATCCATCGCCTGCTCGGCCTCTACACCCGCGTAAAGTACGGCAAAGCCGCTCTGGAAACCCTGCGCGAACTGGTGGAAATCCCGACCTTCCGCAAGGACGGTGTCGATCAGCACGACAACCCCGAATTCATCAAGATCGCCGGCAAGATCAAGGATCTGGCGGAGTCTTTCGGCCTGAACTATCGCAACATCGACAACCGCGTTTACGAAATCTCCCTCGACGGCAGCGGCAAGGAAGTCGTGGGCATTCATGCGCACGCCGACGTGGTGCCGGTAACACCGGAGAACTGGGTGCTTAAGGACGGCACCAAACTTGATCCGTTCAAGGTCACGCTGATCGGCGACCGCATGTACGGCCGTGGCACCGAGGACGATAAAAACGGCATCGTCGTGACGCTGTATGCCATGAAGGTGATCAAGGAAGAAAAGCTGCCGCTGGCGCGCAATTTCAAACTGCTGGTGGACACCACCGAAGAAACCACCGGCGACGCGATTCCCTACTACTTCGAACGCAACCCGACGCCGGAGTACAACCTGGCACTGGACGGTGGCTACCCGGTGGTGATTGCCGAGAAAGGTTACGGCACGGTCATGGCCAAGTTCGCCAAGCGCAAAGCCGAGGGCAAAGGCGCGGAGCTGGTCTCGATGACCGGAGGCATGGCAACCAACCAGATTCCGTCTGTTTCCGCCGTCACGCTGGTGACCGACAAACCCGCCGAACTGGCGGCCAGCCTGCAAAAGGCCGGCACTGAATATACCAAGCAAAATGGCGGCGATTTCGAAGTGAACGCCAAGGTCGATGGCAAAGACGTCAAACTCACCGTCACCGGTGTTTCCGCGCACTCATCCGAACCGGAATCCGGGGTCAACCCGGTTGCCCGTATGCTCGACTTCATTCACAGCGTGGACGGCAAGATTGCGTTCAAGCACAACCACATCACCGACGCTGCGCACTACGCCGCTGACAATTGGGGTCTGGATTACAAGGGTGGCAAGTTGGGCGTCGGTTTCGCCGATGACTTCATGGGCCCGTTGACCACGTCGCTGACCTACGTCGGCATGGACGACAAAACCTTCAAACTCGCGGTCAACCTGCGCGTGCCGAAGGGCAAGTCGCCGGAAGTGCTCAAGACCGAAATCGCCGACAAACTGGCAGCCTGGAGCAAGAAAAACCATGTCGCGGTGAACTTCGACTATTCGATCGCCGAACCGATGTACCGCAACCCTGAAGGCGAGTGGGTCAAGGCACTGTTGGCCGTGGCCACCGAAAACCTGGGCATGAAACACGAGTTCGGCACCTCGGCCGGCGCCACCTCGGTGCATGAACTGCCGAACGGCGTGCAATTCGGCCTGGCACGACCGGAGGTCAAGTACACCGGTCACACCGATGGCGAATTCAAGACCGTTGACCAGTTCTTGCTGGACCTGCAGATCGTCACGGAGATGATGGGGCGTATCGGGCAACTGCCGAAGCTCTGATGGCGTTTCGGGCCTGCCCCGTTGGCAGGCCCACAAAAAGACCTCGCGGTCTTTTTTACTGCGTGACAAAAAACGCACAAACAAAAACGCCGCTCATCACTGAGCGGCGTTTTTGTGAATTTGGAGCGGGAAACGAGACTCGAACTCGCGACCCCGACCTTGGCAAGGTCGTGCTCTACCAACTGAGCTATTCCCGCAATGGCGTCCCCTAGGGGACTCGAACCCCTGTTACCGCCGTGAAAGGGCGGTGTCCTAGGCCACTAGACGAAGGGGACAGGCTACAACTTTCACTAATAAAAACGCCGCTCTTTGCAAAGCGGCGCTTTTTGAATTTGGAGCGGGAAACGAGACTCGAACTCGCGACCCCGACCTTGGCAAGGTCGTGCTCTACCAACTGAGCTATTCCCGCAAATGGCGTCCCCTAGGGGACTCGAACCCCTGTTACCGCCGTGAAAGGGCGGTGTCCTAGGCCACTAGACGAAGGGGACACGCTACCCGGAACACATGGTGTGTGTTTCGGTGTCCAGATCCGCCTCCGAAGATTGGGTTCTGGTTTCACTCAGCACCGCCGTTAAGCGTCGCTGTTTAAAATTGGAGCGGGAAACGAGACTCGAACTCGCGACCCCGACCTTGGCAAGGTCGTGCTCTACCAACTGAGCTATTCCCGCATTGGCGTCCCCTAGGGGACTCGAACCCCTGTTACCGCCGTGAAAGGGCGGTGTCCTAGGCCACTAGACGAAGGGGACACACTACAACATTCACTCCCTGCCGCGTTTCGCTGTGTGCTTTACGCTGCAAGTGGCGCGCATTCTATGGATGGATTGAAAGGTCGTCAACCCCCAGATATAAATTTATTTAAATCAATGACTTCGACCTGCTTTACCGGCCGTTTCCGGCTTTTGCGTCGCCCGACGATTGACGCCTATATTCCGACACTCGCCAAGGCGTTATAGTCCACCGCAAAGGTGATGGCAATCTGCACCCCAAGGGCCAGCATTTATATAAGCGGCTCCCTGGCCGATACAGATAACAGCTTCGCCGATCCAAACCCGTCGAGCGGCGCTAGGCTCCTCCATGCCAAGCCACTACACTCGCACGCGAACCCTATAAAGAGGTCTTACCGGTGACACCACTCATGATCACCCTGCTAGTCATAGCCGGGATCGCAATCTTGATCGCCATTGGCTACATGAACCATGTGGTGGAAAACACCAAACTGGAGAAGGCCCGCACCAAGGTCGAACTCAACGACCGCCTGCGCCGCTGCGGCGAACTGACCGAAACCTTCCCCGGCCAGTTCATGACCCCGGCCCTCAAGCTGCTGCTGACCCGCCTTGAGCTGAATGTCTGCCAGCGCCTGCTGAACCTGGAAAAAACCAGCGCCACCACCAAGGCCCGCATCACCGAACTGAGCGCCCTCGTCGCCCAGGGCGAATCGATCCCGGTCAACAACCCGCCGGCCCCGATCCAGACCGAAGCCAAGGCCAAAGACGTTCGCTTCCTCCTCGAAGCCCTCCACGGTCAGATCACCCGCGCCGCCCAGGACGGCTTCCTGCCACCGAACGAAGCCAAACACTGGATCCGCGAAGTACGCCACATCCTCGTCCTGCTGCACATCGAGTTCTTCAACAACCTCGGCCAGCACGCCCTCCAGCAAAACCAGCCAGGCCAGGCCCGCCTCGCCTTCGAACGCGGCGTGCAATACCTGCGCAAACAGCAGGACCCGCAAATCTACGCCGAACAACTCCAATACCTGGAAAAACTCCTGGCCCGCGCCAACGCCCAGGTCATGGACAAAATCGCCCCGGTCGAAGGCGAAGAAAACCAACTGACCGCCGGCCTCAAAGATGTCGAGGCTGACGCGGACTGGAAGAAGAAAGTGATCTACGACTGAGTCCAGTCAAAGAGAGAAGCCACCGAGAGGTGGCTTTTTTGTTGGCTTAAGTTCAGGAGTAAACCAGAAAGCCCTCAGCCGACTGGCAAACAGCATTCGCGAGCAAGCTCATTCCCACAGAAAGCAAAAGCAGCCGCACCCACTCCTCACCACGATGAGCGTTAGCTCGAGTAAGGCTTTTGACGTACCGGCCCCATCGGCCGGCTGAGTGGAGGGATTTATCCGGGGGTGGGAGCGCAGCGACCGTGCGGCGAAGCCGCATGCATCGAGAGGAGGTGCAGCGAAGCAAACCGTAGGCGATGCCCCCGGATGAATCCCGTAACGAAGGAACACCGAGCCAAAGCGAGGTGCCGAACGCCGGGGCCCAGCGTTTTTGGTTACTTTTTTGGCGTTTGAAAAAAGTGACTCGCCGTAAGGGCGAAACCGCCAGCAGCAGCACCCGCAGAAACGGATATAAACGCAATAAAACGGGAACCTGGTCGGCCCGAAGGCCGCCAAGGTCAAAGCCGAAAATGCCCCACCATCCCCTTGAGCTCACTCCCCAACTGCGCCAGCTCAACACTCGAAGCCGCATTCCCCCGCATGGCAATCGAAGACTGATCCGCACTCGCCCGAATACTCGTCACACTGCGATTGATCTCCTCCGCCACCGAACTCTGCTCCTCGGCCGCCGCCGCAATCTGCTGGTTCATCTGCTGAATCAACGAAACCGCCGCCGCAATACTCCCCAACGCACTCTCGGTCTGCAACGCATCACTCACCGCCAGCTTCACCAGCTCGCCGCTGCTCTGAATCTGCTGCACCGATGAATGCGCCGCCGAACGCAAGGCACTGACCAGCCGCTCGATCTCCTCGGTCGACTGCTGAGTGCGCCGAGCCAGCGCCCGCACTTCATCGGCGACCACCGCAAAGCCCCTGCCCTGCTCACCCGCCCGCGCTGCCTCGATCGCCGCGTTGAGCGCCAGCAGGTTAGTCTGCTCGGCAACACTCTTGATCACCTCAAGCACCGTGCCGATATTCTGGATTTCCGCACTGAGGCTTTCGATGCTCGAACTGGCCGACGTCGCCGAATCCGCCAACTGCTCAATCCGCGCCATGCTCTGGCGCACCACCTGCTGGCCACTTTCGACCTTGCCGTCAGCAGTCTGCGCCGCAAGCGCCGCCTCTTCTGCATTGCGCGCCACATCGTGTACGGTGGCGGTCATCTGATTCATCGCCGTGGCGACCTGTTCGGTTTCCTCTTTCTGGCTGCTGACCTCAAGGTTGGTCTGTTCGGTCACCGCAGACAGCGATTGTGCCGAACTGGCCAGTTGCTCGATCCCCGCCTGCAATCCGCTGACAATCGTGCTCAAACCCGCGCCCATCTGCTGCATGGCCAGCATCAACTGGCCGATTTCGTCGCGGCGGGAGACCTCGATCGTTGCACTCAGATCACCGGCAGCAATCTGTTGCGCCACGTGAATCACGCTGCGCAACGGCGCCACGATCAGGCGGGTGATCACCCACGCCGCGATCAGCCCGACCAGCAACGCCAGCGCCGATGAGCCAATGATCAGCACCGAATTCTTTTTCAGTTCGCCCTGCATCGCGCTGTCTTGCGCGACATACGCCTGATCGACCCGCGCCACGACTTCGTCGGCCCGCTGATGCAACTGCTGATAGACGGTCTTTTCCTGGGCCAGCAACCCGGTGTACTCGGCAAGCTTTTCACTGAAACCGGCAATGTGTCCGGAGACCTCATTGAGCACCGTCAGATAGCCTTCGTCCTTGACCGTGGTTTTGAGCTGTTCAGCCTGGGCCTGAGCCTGCGCGGCCTGTTCGATATTGCCCTGGCCGGCACTGTCATCACCCTTGCGGCTTTGATCCAGGCGTACCCGCGCTTCGTTCATCGCCTGCAACATCAAGCGTGAGACCTGGCTGACCTGCCCAGCCTGCTCGATGAACTGCGCCCCGTCCTTGCCCTCGCTGTCTTTCAGCGTGTACGCACCGTCGTCGGCCAGACCGGCCTGCAACACATCAAGATTGTTGGCGACGCTGGACACCGACCAACTGGCCATTTCCAGCGCCAGGTCCTTGGCCTGGGACAACGAGACGAATTCATCGAACGCCTTGCGGTATGCGCCCAATGACTGTTGAACGTCGCTCATGACCGACTCGTTGCCCGGCGACAAAATCTTGAGTTGGTCGGCCATGGCGATCAGGCCATCGACACCCTCGTGCAAGGCATCGACGGTTTTCGGATTGCCGTGCAAGGCGTAATCCTGCTCCAGCAGCCGCACCTTGAGCAGGCCACTGTTGAGCGATGACATCTGCTTGAGCCCGTCGAAGCGATGACTGATGGTTTGCAGTGACCAGACGCCAATGGCCGCCACCAGAGCAGTCAGCAACAACACCAGCACAAACCCGATACCCAGTTTTTTCGCCATACCGAGGTTGGCAAAACGTCCTTGCACGGCCGAAATCATTGCGCGTAGTCCCCTGCCATAGTCTGTTACCGAAGATTCGCAACGGCCTTGAAGCAGCACAAGTCTCTGGCGTCGGAATAATGGCAAAAAGCTACGCACGCGTCGTTTTCAGAACGCTTGAGGTCGATCCACGGTCGTGCTTCGAAAAAACTGTCGCGCCCGTGGATCACAGGCGTAAGCCACATTGATGCGCTGCCAGTCGCAGGCTTCGCCACTGGGGCTGAACGAGGTTGCACAAGACAACTGCACCCCGCAGCGCGACGCTTGCCTGCGCAAATGCTGCTCACCAGCCCGTGGCGCGCGCGCCCAGATGAACAGCCCGCCCGAGGGTTTGCCGAACACTTCCCAGTCAGCATCTTCCAGGGCCTGCAAGGCCGCCACACGATCGGTATTGAGGCGCTGACGCTGGCGCTGCACCAGTTTGCGATAGGCGCCGCTGGCCAGCATCCCGGCCAGCACCGCCTCAGAGAACCTCGAGGTGCCCATGCAACTGATCATCTTGACCCGCGCCATCCGCTCGATCAGCTCACCATCGGCCAGCACGAAACCCACTCGCAGCGAGCTGCTCAGGGTCTTGGAAAAGCTGCCGAGGTAAATCACTCGCCCCTCGTCATCCAGCGCAGCCAGGCGAGTGCCACTGCCATTGTGCAGGTCGGCGTAGACATCATCTTCTATCAGCCGCAGGTCATGGATTCTGCTCAATTCGAGGATGCGTCGAGCGACCGCCGGCAACAGGCAACTGCCCGTAGGATTGTGGTGATGACTGTTGATGAACATCGCGGTGGGCCGAAACTGCCGCAGCAACGCCTCGAGCGCCTCGACATCCGGACCGACCGGCGTGCGGCGAACCTCCAGCATGCGCACGCCATGCAAGCGCAGGAGATCGAACAGTGGCGCATAACCGGGAGTTTCGACCACGACACAATCGCCGGCCTTGAACAACGTGCGCACGATCAGATCCAGCCCGTGGCTGGCGCCAGCGGTGGTCATCACCTGCCCCTCGACAGCCTCGATACTCAGCAATCCCAGGCGCTTGACGATCTGCTCGCGCAACGCCGGCAGGCCCAGTGGCGTGCTGTAGTTGAACAGGCTGGCCATGTCGGCCCGTGTTACCTCGCGGATCGCATAACCGAGATCGTCGGGCTCGCGCCAACTCTCCGGCAGCACGCCACTTCCCAGCGTCAAACCGCTGCGCCAGCCGGAGGCCGGATCGCCCCCGTTGCGCTCCCTCTCGCACCCTGAGCCATCGATTGCCTTGCAGCAACCGGGCAACGAAGCCGCCACCATGAAACCCGAGCCCTGACGCGAGGCCAGAACCCCTTGCGCCACCAGCCGCTCGCAAGCCTCCATGACACAGGACTGGCTGAGCAGATTGCACCGCGCGATCTCTCGCACGGAGGGCAGACGCGTCATCGGCGGCAGCTGCCCCTGCATGATCCACTCGATCAATCCGTCAACAATCTGCTGTACGACCGGCACCATTGCCAGTCGGTCAATTCTCAATTCCATGAGCACGCAAACTCCTGTCCATTTTGCTGGCGGCAGTTAATCACAGCCGCGCCCTTCAGGCTGTGCGACAAAACCGCCAAAAGCCTCCGTTCTCACCATTTGATACACATTGTTTAGCGGATTCACGGAACCGCTCCCCAAGTAAAAAAAAATCCGCCGAAGGGCGGATTCTTTCAAGCATCAGTCAATGTCGCCTTAGAAGGCGGTCACGCCGCCATCCACGGCCAGCGAATGGCCGGTGGTAAAGGCCGCACCATCGCTGCACAGGTACAGCACGGCGCTGGCAATTTCCTCGACCTTGCCGATGCGCCCGACCGGGTGCATCGCGTTGGCGAATTCGCCTTTCTTCGGATCTGCCTCATAGGCGCGGCGGAACATGTCGGTATCGATCACCGCCGGGCAAACGGCGTTGACGCGGATTTTCTTCTTGGCGTACTCGATGGCGGCGGACTTGGTCAGGCCGATCACCGCATGCTTGGAAGCCGCGTAGATGCTCATCTTCGGCGCAGCGCCCAGCCCAGCCACCGACGCAGTGTTAACGATCGCCCCGCCGCCCTGGGCCAGCAGCAACGGCAGCTGATACTTCATGCACAGCCAGACGCCCTTGACGTTGACGCCCATGATCGCATCGAACTCATCCATCGAGCCTTCGGCCAGTTTGCCCTTCTCGATCTCGATCCCGGCGTTGTTGAAGGCATAGTCGAGACGGCCGTAGGTATTGATCACCTCGTCCATCAGATTTTTCACTTCGCTTTCGACGGTCACGTTGCAGCGCACGAAAGTCGCTTCGCCGCCGGCTGTACGAATCAGCGCCACGGTGCCCTCGCCCCCGGCCGCATCCAGATCGGCCACCACCACTTTCAGACCTTCGGCGGCGAATGCCTGGGCCGTCGCGCGGCCGATGCCGTTGGCCGCGCCGGTGACCACGGCTACCTGACCGGAAAACGTCATGCTCATTGTTATGTCCTCGAATGCGGGGGATTGATGAAGGCAGCATAGCCACAGGGGCCTGAGTGACGTCAGCACTATCAAAAGGCCGGTTAGGCTTGCATGAATCGCAGTGATGAAACCCCGCCGGGGACTATCACCGTACTGGATCGGCCTGCATTCGCCCCGTGAGCCAACCTTGCGACATCGCGCATGAAGGTCTATCAACAAGGCTTCATTCATTTCGAGTGCCTGTCATGACCAACCAGACCAATCGCCAGTTCCTGCTCGCCAAACGCCCGGTGGGCGCCGCCACCCGCGAGACCTTCACCTATCAGGAAGTACCGGTCGGCGAACCGGCGGCGGGGCAGATTCTGGTCAAGAACGAATACCTGTCCCTCGACCCGGCCATGCGCGGCTGGATGAATGAAGGCAAGTCCTACATTCCGCCGGTGGGTCTGGGCGAAGTCATGCGCGCCTTGGGCGTAGGCAAAGTCATCGCGTCAAACAATCCGGGGTTTGCCGTTGGCGACTACGTCAACGGTGCCATTGGCGTGCAGGATTATTTCCTCGGCGAGCCAAGAGGTTTCTACAAGGTCGATCCGAAACTGGCACCGCTGCCGGTTTACCTGTCCGCATTGGGCATGACCGGCATGACCGCCTACTTCGCCCTGCTCGATGTCGGCGCACCGAAGGCCGGCGACACCGTGGTGTTGTCCGGCGCAGCGGGCGCGGTCGGCAGCATTGCCGGGCAGATTGCCAAGATCAAGGGTTGCCGGGTGGTCGGGATTGCCGGCGGCGCCGACAAGTGCAAGTTTCTGGTCGATGAACTGGGCTTCGACGGCGCCATCGACTACAAGAGCGAAGACGTGTTGGCCGGCCTTAAACGCGAATGCCCGAAAGGCGTGGACGTGTATTTCGACAATGTCGGCGGCGACATCCTCGACGCCGTGCTCAGCCGTATCAACCTGAAAGCACGCGTGGTGATCTGCGGCGCCATCAGCCAGTACAACAACAAGGAAGCGGTCAAAGGCCCGGCCAACTACCTGTCGCTGCTGGTCAATCGCGCGCGGATGGAAGGCTTCGTGGTGATGGACTACGCCGCACAATACGCCAGCGCCGCCCAGGAGATGGCCGGCTGGATGGCCAAGGGTCAGCTCAAGAGCAAGGAAGACATTGTCGAAGGCCTGGAAACCTTCCCGGAAACCCTGGGCAAACTGTTCAGCGGTGAGAACTTCGGCAAGCTGGTGTTGAAGGTCTGAAAACAAGGAAGGGAGCCATTGGGCTCCCTTCTTGATGCTTCAGCTGTTCGCTCAGGCCAGTTGCGCAACCACCGAGGCCAGTGCCTTGGCCGGATCTGCCGCCTGGCTGATCGGACGGCCGATAACCAGATAGTCGGAACCCGCATCCAGGGCCTGACGTGGAGTCAGGATGCGACGCTGATCGTCCTGGGCGCTGCCCGCCGGGCGAATCCCCGGGGTCACCAGTTGCAGCGACGGGTGCGCGGTTTTCAGCGCAGTGGCTTCCAGCGCCGAGCACACCAGACCGTCCATCCCGGCCTTCTCGGCCAGTGCCGCCAGACGCAGCACCTGCTCCTGCGGCTCGATGTCCAGACCGATACCGGCCAGATCCTCACGTTCCATGCTGGTCAGCACGGTCACGCCGATCAGCAATGGCTGCGGGCCGCTGCGCTTGTCCAGCTCTTCACGGCAGGCCGCCATCATGCGCAGGCCACCGGAGCAGTGAACGTTGACCATCCACACGCCCATCTCGGCAGCGGCCTTGACCGCCATCGCCGTGGTGTTGGGAATGTCGTGGAATTTCAGGTCCAGGAATACTTCAAAACCCTTGTCACGCAGGGTGCCGACGATTTCCGCCGCGCAACTGGTGAACAATTCCTTGCCCACTTTGACCCGGCACAGCTTCGGGTCCAACTGGTCGGCCAGCTTCAGTGCGGCGTCACGGGTGGGGAAATCCAGGGCGACGATGATAGGAGTCTGGCAGGCGGACATGGGTGGGCTCTCAGGCAAGTCGAAATCGGCGCGCATTGTAGCGGAACCGGCGACGGCGCGGCACCCGATGATCGGTAAATCGTCGCGCCAGCCGAGATCAGCATAGCCCTGCAGGATATTGTGTCGAAGCCGATACACAACCGACACGCCGGCAACATGCGCCCGCGCTAGCCTCGCCAGCCGCAACAAGTCCTTACAGCAGCCCTTCCCGCCTCACGGCCGGACGCCTATGCTGAAACCACAACCTCGCAGCCTATCTTTGTGGTTGGCGGCCTACTGGCAGATGAACAGCCTCATGCACAACTCCCAAGTCTCCGTGAACGACGAGCAGAAAGACGACAAGCGCTGGAACATTCGTGCCCTGATCGTCGACGATGACGTGCCGATCCGCGAACTGATGATCGACTACCTGGCCCGCTTCAACATTCACGCCAGCGGCGTCACCGACGGAGCGGCGATGCGCCAGGCGATGCAGGCCGAACACTTCGACGTGGTGGTGCTCGACCTGATGCTGCCCGGCGAAGACGGTTTGTCGCTGTGCCGCTGGCTGCGCGCGGAGTCGGACATCCCGATCCTGATGCTCACCGCCCGCTGCGAACCCACCGACCGGATCATCGGCCTGGAACTGGGTGCCGATGACTACATGGCCAAGCCGTTCGAACCTCGGGAACTGGTGGCGCGGATCCAGACGATTCTGCGTCGGGTACGCGACGACCGCACCGAACAGCGTGCGAACATCCGCTTCGACAACTGGCGCCTGAACAGCGTCCTGCGCCAGCTCATCGCTGACGATGGTCTGGTGGTGCCGCTGTCCAACGCCGAATTCCGCCTGCTCTGGGTGTTCATCGAACGTCCGCGCCGGGTCCTCAGCCGCGAACAGTTGCTGGACGCTGCCCGAGGTCGCTCGATCGAAGCCTTCGACCGCAGTATCGACCTGCTGGTCTCGCGTCTGCGGCAAAAACTCGGCGATGACCCCAAAGCCCCGCAACTGATCAAGACCGTACGCGGTGAAGGCTACCTGTTCGACGCACGAGACATCGGCTGATGCGGGCGCGCTTCGACACGCTGTTCGGCCGCCTGTTCGGCGTGCTGTTGGTGGCGATCGTCCTGGCGCACTTGCTGGCCTTCGCCTGGTTCCGCCTCTACGGCCCGCCACCACCGCCACCGCCGCCGGAGTTCTCGGAAAGCCTCGACAGCAAACAGCCGCCACAGGATCCGCGCTACCCGCCCCGCCCGCCGCGCCCCTGGTTCGGCGGGCCGATCGTGCCGCTGACTTTTCAGTTCATCTCGCTGATCATCGCCGCCTGGTACGGCGCCAAACTGCTGACCCGGCCTATCCAGCGCCTGAGCGATGCAGCCGAACGCCTGAGTGAAGACCTCGACAGCCCGCCGCTGGACGAAACCGGCCCCCGGGAAGCACGGCAGGCTGCGCACACGTTCAACTTGATGCAGCAGCGCATCCGCGAACAGGTGCAGCAGCGGGCGCGGATGCTCGGCGCCGTCTCTCACGACCTGCGCACCCCGCTGTCGCGGCTGAAACTGCGCCTGGAAAACATCAACGACGACAAACTGCAAGGCCAGATGCGCCAGGACCTGGACGACATGATCGGCATGCTCGACGCCACCCTCACCTACCTGCACGAACAGCGCACCAGCGAAGCCTTGCAACTGATGGACGTGCAGGCGCTGGTCGAATCCCTGTGCGAAAACGCCCAGGATCAAGGCGCGGACGTACAGGTCAGCGGCCATTGCGCCCCCTTGCAGGTGCAGCCGATGGCACTGCGCTCATGCATCAACAACCTGATGGACAACGCCCTGCGCTATGCCGGCCACGCGCTCATCGAACTGCAAGACCAGCGCGAACAACTGCTGATCCGCGTCATCGACCATGGCCCGGGCATCGCGGCGGACAAGCGTGAAGCCGTATTCGAACCGTTCTTCCGCCTCGAAGGCTCACGCAACCGCAACTCCGGCGGCGTCGGCCTGGGCATGACCATCGCCCGGGAAGCGGCGCAGCGCCAGGGCGGACAACTGACCCTGGCAGAAACACCCGGCGGCGGCCTGACCGCCGTGATCCAACTGCCTCGCCACTGCGCCTGACTGTGTACCGACCGGTACAAACCTCACATACCCACGACACGTTGCGACTGGAGGCTGCATAAGCCGGTACACCCACCGGTTTTCCAGTCCAAGGAGTGAGCCCGATGATCGGTAGCGTCAGCAACTACACGAGCTATACCAGCACCAGCAGCACCTCCACGCAAAACGCCCGCAGCCAGCAACTGCAAAAGGAACTGTTCGCCAAACTCGACAGCAACGGCGACGGCGCGGTGGATCAGGACGAACTGGGCAGCGCCCTGTCGCAACAGTCCAACGACGGCCTGCTGGTCAGCCTGAACCAACAATTCGGCGATCTGGACAGCGACGCCAGCGGCAGCCTCAGCGCCGAAGAAATGACCGCCATGGCCCCACCGCCACCACCGCCCCCTCAAGCCTCCAGCGACGAACTGTTCAGCCAACTCGATGCTGACGGCGACGGCACGGTGACCGCCACCGAACTGAACAGCGCGTTGCAGGTCAGCGACAGCACCGCCTCGAACAACACCGACACCGCTGCCGCCCTGCTCAAGGTGCTGGACAGCGACAGCAGCGGTGGCGTCAGCAGCGACGAACTGAAAGCTGCACTGCATGCAGCTCGCGAACACCCAAGCGACGAAGAAACCGCCAGCAGTAACCAAACCACTACCGAAGCGCTGAACCGCATGATTGCCAACCTGAGCAAGCAGTACTCGCTCGAAAACACCGCATCGGTGGGCAAGTATTTGAATGTGGCGACGTGAGGTAATCCAAAAAACAGGATGAGCGCCAGCTCGACAGCGCTCTTGATCTTGATCCGCCCGCCCCTTCGGAAGGCTGAGTGGAGGTGTTCATCCGGGGATTGGCACGCAGTGCCGTTTGGCGAAGCCGGACTCATCGACAACGTCGATGCCCCCGGAGGGACGTCGGAGCGAAGGAACCCGAGCCAGCGAGGGCCGAACGCCGGGGCGAGTGAACGGCCGCCAAGGCTCACCATCAACGCCGATCGTCGACCCGAGCCTGACTCTTGCTCCAATCCGTCAACAAACTATAAGCGACCGCCAAAAGCGTAGGCCCGATAAACAAGCCGATAAAGCCAAATGCAATCAACCCGCCAAACACCCCAAGCAACACAATCACCAACGGCAGATTCCCGCCACGGCTGATCAGATACGGCTTGAGCACGTTATCCACGCCACTGATGACGAACGTCCCCCAGATCCCGAGAAACACCGCCATTCCGTACTCACCCTTCCAGGCCAGCCACGCCGTGGCCGGAATCCATACCAGCGGCGGCCCCATCGGAATCAGACTGAGCAGGAACGTCACGATCCCCAGCACCAGCGCCCCCGGCACCCCGGCAATCAGGAACCCGATCAGCGCCAGTATCGCTTGTGCCGCCGCCGTACCGATCACCCCGTTGACCACCCGTTGCACCGTACCGGCCACCAGATCGATGTAGTAACCGGCCCGATCACCGATCAGGCGCTGCAGCAGACTGTGCACGAACGCCGCCAATCGCGGTCCGTCACGGTAGAAAAAGAACACGAAAACAATGCTCAGGGTCAGCTCGAGAATTCCGCTGCCGATCTGCGCACTGCGCGCCAGCAACCAGTTGCCGACCTGCCCCAGATAAGGTTTGACCGTCACCATCAGGGCCGCGCCCTGCTGATCGATGCTGTTCCAGATTCCCACCAGCCGCTCGCCCACCAGCGGCACGCCGCCCAGCCAGCTCGGCGCCTCGGGCAATCCATCGACCTGCACATCCTTGATGAACGCCGTGGCATCACGCACGTGATCGGCCAGGTTAAAGCCGAGCCACACCAGCGGCCCCGCCACCAGCAACATCCAGCCCATGGTCAGCAACAGGGCCGCGAGGGATTCCCGGCCACTGAGCCAGCGGGTCAGCAGGCGCATCAGCGGCCAACTGGCAAACGCCAGCACCGCGCCCCAGAACAGCGCCGACCAGAACGGCGCCATCACCCACAGGCTGGCGCCGAACAGCACCAGCAACAGGATCTGCACCAACAGGCGATCGTTATTGAGCATGCGAGGTCTCGAAAAAAACATTCATCCAAAGAGTAGGCGAACACGCGGCGCGTGCCCGCCCGATACACCTACCGCAACAGATCGATGCGCAGACCTTCGCCATCGACACTGCCGGTTTCCATTCGCGCGGCACGCACGCCCTGCCCGATCAACGCCTGCCGCCAGGCCTCGGCTTTCGGCCCGGACACCGTCACCCGCAAGGTGGTGTCGAGGTTCAGACCACGGGACAGCAAACGCAGCCAGGTATCATCCGGATCGCCAACCAGCTTCGGAAAATCCAGTTCGCCAGTGCTTTTCAACTCCCGCAGCAGCGTGGCCGAGGTCGGCAGCAGGTCACCGAGCGGTGCCAGCGCCTGGAACTGTTCAACGTGCAGATAGGCTTTGCGATTGCCGCGAGTGATGCTGTAAAGCGCCACCAGCGTGTTGTCGCGCGGCGCCGCGAGCCTCAGCAGCAGATAGGCCTGCTGCTCGTCGGCACCGTACAGTTTGGCGTTGCCGAACACCTCGTTGGCCCACAGGCTGCTCTCGCCGCAATCCCGGGCCTGGCACCAGAACAACAGTTGGGCATCCTGCTTTTGCAGGGCTTCGCGAGCGAGAGTGAAAGCTTCGGTGGCGGAATGTTCCGGCGGCAACTCGTAGGTCACCGAGGTGGTTTGCCCCCGGGCGCTGACCTGGCCGTCGAAACGCAACTGGCCGCTGATCTTGCGGATCGAGCCGAGCGGGTAGATCCGCTCCAGCTCTGCGGCAGGGCGATAGTCGACGATCTGCGCATCGGCCACACGCGGCACGATCGGCAGATCCTGACTGCCCGGCAGGTCGGCAGCGAATGGAAAGGGACTGAAACAGCACAGCGCCAGCAGACTGATAGATCGCATGGACAGGCTCATCGCAGGGACATGGCCTGGGTGCCTTGAGGGCAGTTCGAAGTCGCAGCGGTGTAGAAATCCATCTTGGTTGTCTCCCATTTCAACCCGCCCAGCCTCGACAGTTGCCGGGAGCAAGTCAAGGAATGGCGAAGAACCGATTGAAACAGTCTGCGACAAGCTCGGCCCCGGCCTCATCGTTCAGGTGCAGGTGATGCCCGCCCGGCAGCTGCTCCCGGTCAAAGGGTAGACGCTCCAGCAGCTCCGGATGTCGGGCCAGCATGCCGTCGGCGGCGACCACCAATTGCGCGGGACAGGCAATGCGCTGCACGAACGCCATCGCCTGTTCCTGGGTCAGACGCAACGGCGACGGCAAGGTCAGGCGGTTGTCGGTGCGCCAGGTGTAACCGCCGGGCACCGGCATCAGGCCGCGTTGCGCCAGCAGTTCGGCGGCTTCGCGACTGACCGCCACCAGCCCTTTCATCCGTGCTTCGATGGCCCGGTCGAGGGTGTTGTAGACCGGTTTGCGCTTTTCCCGAAGATCGAGCTGTGCCTGTAAGGCCATGCCCATGCGCTCGGCGGCATTTTCGCCTTTGTCGGTAGGAGGAATCACCCCGTCGATCAGCGCCAGATGGGTGATGCGTTCGGGCAACGAGCCGGCCAGCACCAGCGAAACGATCGCGCCCATGGAATGCCCGAGCAGGCCGAAACGTTTCCAGCCCAGTTGCTCGGCGACCTGCAGCACGTCATGGGCGTAATCCCAAAGTGCGTAACCGGCACCAATCGGGCGATGCCCGGAGTGCCCGTGACCGGCCATGTCCAGTGCCACGATGCGCAGGCCTTTGAGCTTGGGCGCCAGGCGCGCGAAGCTGTTGGCGTTGTCCAGCCAGCCGTGCAGGGCGATCACCGGCAACCCGTCTTCCGGGCCGAACAGGTGCGCCGCCAGTTCGATATGCGGCAGGCTCAGGCGCACTTCTTCGACGGCGGGGTTCATGCGCAATCCTTTTGCTGGCGACCTTCCCATCGGGTGAACAGGCTTTTCAGCAGCAACGCCGTATCCTGCGGGCGTTCAAGGGGAAACATGTGCCCACCGGGCACGGTCAGCGCCTCGCCCTGAGGCAGACGCCCGACAAACCGGGTGTGATGGTTCATCACCACCCGGCTCTTGTGTCCACGCACCACTGCCAGCGGCACCTTCAATTGCCGGGTATGAGCAGGACTGGTGTGCGGCACGCCGCGATAAATGCTGATCTCGGTCGCAGGATCGAAGCGCAGGCGCAGCTTGTCGCCGACCTTGTGCAGACCGTGCTGCAGATAAGCATCGAAGCATTCCGGATCAAAGCTGCGGAACAAGGTCTTGCCGGCGAAATAACCACGGGCGCTGTCTAGATCGGCAAACTCTTCGCGGCGCCCCAACGTGCGGCCGGCCGGGGTCAGTTTGTCGATGAAACCAAAGCGTTTGGCGGCGCGGATCACCCATTGATCGGTGCGGGTCAGCACCGGCGAGTCGAGCATCACCACACCCCGATACAGTTCCGGGCAACGCAGTGCGGCGTGCAAATGCAGCATGCCGCCGAAGGAATGGCCCACGCCCCACACCGGTTCATCTTGCTGTTGAAGATGATGGATGAGTTCGTCGACCAGGTGGTACCAGTTGTCACCCGCCGGGAAACGCGGGTCATGGGCGTGTTGTTCCAGATGCGCGACCCGGTACTCGGGCGCCAGCGCCGCGAACAGTTTGCCGTAGGTACCCGAAGGGAAACCGTTGGCGTGGGCGAAGAAGATCGGTTGCGACATACCGGCAAATCCATGAGCGGAAAACAGGCGTTGATTGTCCGTAAGACCACGTCCTACAGCAATGACCGTAACTGCCAGGAATGATGACAGTCCGGTCAGGGCTATGACGCTTGAGCCATCAACGCGCCGGCGGTTGTTCTCCCAGCGGCACCACCGCCATGGTCAGACGCGACACACAACTGGCCTTGCCTTCATCGCTGGTCAGGCGGATGTCCCAGACATGGGTGGTGCGGCCAATGTGAATCGGTCTGGCCACCGCCGTCACCCGACCGCTGCGCAGGCCACGCAAGTGGTTGGCGTTGATTTCCAGCCCCACGCAATAGAACTTGCTGGCATCGATGCACAGGTAGCTGGCCATCGAGCCGACGGTCTCGGCCAGCACCACCGAGGCGCCACCGTGCAGCAGGCCGTAAGGCTGATGGGTGCGATGGTCTATGACCATGCTGGCCGTCAGCGACTCCTCGTCGAAGGACTCGAAGCGAATGTCCAGCACTTCGCCGATGGTGTTTTTCTGGATTGCGTTCAACTGCTCGATGTTCGGAGTGGTGCGCCACAAGGTCATCGCAGGCTTCCTTTGTTGTTTTGATCGACGCTCAATCCTGCCACAGCACCGTCTCACTGCGCTCGCTCCATTCTTCGAAACGTGCTCCGTAGGTGTCTTCGATGATGTTGCGTTTGATTTTCAGGGTCGGCGTGAGAAAGCCGTTCTCCACCGCCCAACTGTCCTTGACCACCACCAGCCGGCGCAGGCGCTCGTGCTTGTCGAGTACGGCGTTGACTTCCTCCAGCAGTTTTTCCAGGCTCGAATGCAGCGGTGCGCGGGGCTCTTGCCGGCCCACGGCCGAGAGCACGCACAACCCCAGCGGCGCACTCAGGCCATCGCCGACCACGCAGACCTGTTCGATCCGCGAATGCACCGCCAGCCGATTTTCGATCGGCGCCGGAGCGACGTATTTGCCCTTGCTGGTCTTGAAGATTTCCTTGAGCCGCCCGGTCAGGCGCAAACGCCCTTCGGCGTCCTGTTCGCCTTTGTCGCCGGTGCGCAGGAAACCGTCTTCGGTGAGGGTTTCGGCGGTTTTCTGCGGCTCCTTGAAATAGCCGAGCATGTTCGCCTGGCTGCGCACCTGCACTTCGCCGGACTCATCGATACGCACTTCCACGTCAGGACACGGCCGACCGATCCAGCCTTCCTTGTATTGCCCCGGCAGGCAGATGTGCGAATAACCGCAGCTTTCGGTCATGCCGTAGACCTCCAGCACGTCGAGCCCGAGTTTCTGATACCAACGCAACAAGGTCAGCGGCACCGGCGCCGCACCGGACAACGCCACGCGCAACGCATCCAGCCCCAACCCCGCCAACACCTTGTGGCCGACCCGCTTGCCGATGAAGGGCAGGTCGAGCAGGAAGTCCAGGCGTTTCGCCGGGATCTTGCTGTAGACGCCCATCTGGAATTTGGTCCAGATCCGCGGCACACCGAACATCGCCGTCGGCCGCGCCCGCTTGAGATCGGCGAGGAAGGTATCGAGGCTCTCGGCGAAAAACACCGTCTGCCCGGTATAGATCGACGCCAGTTCGACGAACATCCGCTCGGCAACATGACACAGCGGCAGATACGACAGCAGCCGGTCGTTCTCATTGAGACCGAACAGCTGCGTGCCGCGCGTCGTCGCGAACCCGAGGTTGGCAAAGCTGTGCATCACACCTTTGGGCAGGCCGGTGGTGCCGGAGGTGTAAATGATCGTCGCCAATTGCTCGGCGGCGGGACGCGGATCGTCCTGGATCGGCGAGCTGCGCTGCACATCGTCCCAGTTGAAATCGAACGTGCCCGGCGGATGCAGCGGCAGGCTGACCGTTGTCAGACCGGCTGGTACACCCGCTGACATGCCCGGCCAGTCATCAAGCTTGCCGATGAACGCCAGCACGCTTTCCGAGTGGGTGAGCACCTGATTCACGGATTCGGCGGTGAGGTTCGGATAGAGCGGTACCGAGACATGCCCGGCCATCCAGATCGCCAGGTCGGCGATGATCCAGTGCGCGCAGTTTTTCGAGATCAGGGCGATATGGCTGCCTGGCGGCAACTCCCGGGATCGCAACCAGTGCGCGGCGCAGCGGGCCTGATAGCCAACGTCGGCCCAGGTCAGGGTTTCGACCTGCCCGCCGCCGATCGGCTGCACCAGAAAACGCTGACGCGGGTGCCGGGCCTCGCGTTCATAAAACACGTCCAGCGGCAAACGGAAGGCAGAAGACATTCGACTCGCTCCTGTTTTTTGGTCTGGAGCAAGCGTAGTCAACCAAGCAAGTGCTTGGTTGACTATTTCGTACAAAAAATTTCAGGGATGTTTAAGACTATTCAGCTTCATCGAACCGATCAGCAACTCGCTGTGTTCGAGCTCGGCCAGCCCGGCGGTGCTGACTTTTTCCGGCGGATAGCCGGCACCGTGTTGCAGGTAGCTGAGCAGATTTCCCACCAGCGGATTGTGGCTGACCAACAAAACGTTGCTCACCGAAACCAGTTGCTCGGCCACGCGGTCCGGGTCAACTTCCGGGGTCAACCACTCGACGGTGCGGATCTCCGGCTCAAAGCCCAGGGCTTCGCGCACCAGTTGCGCCGTCTGCTGTGCCCGCAGGTACGGGCTGGCATAGATGGCGGTCAGCGGCTGGCCCATCAAGCGGGCTGCGCTGCTCAACACTTCCTTGCGACCGTGGGCGGTCAGTTCCCGCTCGGAGTCGGGGCGTGAGCCGTAGGGCTCGGCCTCACCGTGACGCAATACCCAGAGTTTCATAGCTTGGGTTCCTCATCCCGGGCCGGATGCGGTGCCGGCGCGACAACGTGTGGCGCCTCACCTTCCGGAGTACGCGGCGCCGGCCAGTCGGCGAACGGCCAGGGTTTCTGGTCGCTGTGGAAGCTGCCGAAACGACCGATCTGCGCCAGAAACTGGCTCAGGCTGTCGCCGAAATTCATCAGGCTGGCGCTCGGGGCGCCATAGATCAAACGATAGATCAACTGCACCAGCACCACCGCGCCGAGGATGAACTGCGCTACCTGCCAGACCAGCACGTAGATGATCATCCACAACGCCCGCAGGAGGATGGATTCATATTTGGCTTCGGTTTTCGGATCGTTCATGCCCTGCTCCCTGCTGAATCAGTTGAAACCACTGGTGGAAATAAAGTCGACGTCGGTTTTCGGCTCGCCTCGCATCAGAAGACCGATCACCTGCTCAAGCGTGCGCCCTTCGAACAGGATTGCATGCAGTCCGGCGACCAGCGGCATGTACACGCCAACCTCCTGGGCCTTGGCCTTGAGCACTTTCAGGGTGTTGACCCCTTCGGCCACTTCACCGAGACGCGACACCGCTTCGTCGAGGCTCAAGCCCTGACCAAGAGCGAAACCGACCTGATAGTTGCGGCTTTTCGGCGACGAGCAAGTGACGATCAGATCGCCGACCCCGGCCAGACCGAGGAAGGTCATCGGGTTGGCGCCTTGATTCACTGCAAACCGGGTCATCTCGGCCAGGGCGCGGGTGATCAGCATGCTCTTGGTGTTCTCGCCCATCTGCAGCGCCACCGCCATGCCGGCGATGATCGCGTAGACGTTTTTCAGTGCCCCGCCCAGTTCCACGCCGAATCGGTCGGCGCTGGCGTAGACGCGGAAAGTACGGCCATGCAACGCGGCCTGCACGGCTTTGCACAGTTCTTCGTCTTCACTGGCGACCACAGTGGCGGTCAGCGCGTGCTCGGCGATTTCCCGCGCCAGGTTCGGCCCGGACAGCACGCCGATGCGCGCCTTCGGGGCGATCTCTTCGAGAATCTGGCTCATCAGTTTGAAGGTGTGGGCTTCGATGCCTTTGGTCAGGCTGACCAGCATCTTGCCGCTCAGGCGTTCGGCATGCGGCGCCAACACTGTGCGCAGCGCGCTGGACGGCAATGCCACGAAACACAAATCGCAGGCGTCGAGGGTTTCCTGCAGGTCGGTGACCGGGGTCACGCCGGGCAGAATCTTGATGCCTTTGAGGTAACGCGGGTTCTCGCGATTGACCCGGATGGCCTCGGCCTGCTCGGGGTCACGCATCCACTGCCGGACTTGATGGCCGTTCTCGGCCAACAGATTGGCCACGGCGGTACCGAAACTTCCGCCTCCCAGGACCGCAATCGGGCGCTGTTCAGTCATATGTAATCCGTTAATCCATACCAGTGGCGATGCCGGCATTATACGGAGCGTCCCCCTCTCGGACAGCCCCGGCGTCAATTACCCGCACTTATAGGAAGAAGACCAATAAAACCGAGGAAAATGCCTGCAACGTGACTGGAAAAGTCGTCGCCCTCGGTTAACATGCGCGCCAATTCTCTGCTATCAAGGCTGCGTCGTGTTTTCTGGCCCCCCTTCACCGCGTTCGTCCCTGCTGCTGGCGCTGCTGTTCAGCCCGGTGCTGTTGGCGGATGACCTGTTTGTCGACAGTGAGGCCTTGCCACAGATCCTGACCGCCACCCGCCTGAAGCAGTCGCCGGCGGAAGTCCCGGGCAGCATGACGGTGCTCGACAGCGAACTGATCAGCGCCAGCGGCGCCCGGGACATCAGCGAACTGCTGCGCCTGGTGCCGGGGATGATGGTCGGCAGCATCAGCGGCAATCAGGCCGTGGTGAATTATCACGGAACCAACGCCACTGAAGCCCGCCGCATGCAGGTGCTGATCGACGGCCGCTCGGTGTACCGCGCCGGACTCGCGACCGTGGACTGGAGCGACATCCCGGTGGCCATGGAAGACATCGAGCGGATCGAAGTCTTTCGCGGCCCGAACACCGTCAGCTACGGCGCCAATGCGCTGATGGCGGTGGTCAACATCATCACCCGCAACCCGGCGGACAGCCACGGCACGCGGCTGAAGCTGACACGCGGCCAGCGCGGCATCAACGACTTCTATGCCAGCCAGAGCACCGGCTGGAATGGCGGCGATCTGCGTCTGTCGCTGTCCGGTCTGGAAGACGACGGTTTTGACAGCGATCGCACCGGCGCCGATTACCGCGACAACCGCCGCTTGAACCGCTTAAGCCTCGCGGTCAGCCAGACCCTGGGCGACAACCAGAGCCTGGACTGGCAGGTCAACGCCAAGGACGGGACCAATCAGCGGCCTTATACCTACCGACCGGTGTTCTCCGGGATTACCGCTGCCGGGAACAATTCCGACGTGGTTGCCAAGGACTACGCCGGCTCGGTGCGCTGGAATCTCGACCTCAATCCCGATCACAGCCTTTACGTGCAAGGTTCTGCGCAACACTGGGACCGTCAGCAGACCTGGCGTGCCTGTGACGCCGAAGTGTCGTTCAGCCCGCAATTGACGGAGCTGTGGCAACTCAACCCGAACTACACCGAACGCCTGGCGCGCAACATGACGCTGTTTACCGGCCCCGGCGCACCCGCCGGCACACCGCAGGAAATGGCCCTGGCCAATCAGGTGCTGGACCAGTGGCGCAACGGCGCGCGCCAGACCCTGTGCGGCGACATCGACCAGAGTGCCCGGGAATCGCGTTACGACCTGGAATTGCAGGACACCCTCAGCCTGTCCGACAGCCTGCGTCTGGTCAGCGGCCTGAACTATCGTTACGACCGGGCCGATTCCGAGACCTATTTCAACGGCACGCTCGACGACACCACTTGGCGCGCCTTCGGCCAACTGGAATGGCGCGCCAGCGAACACTGGCTGTTGCAGGGCGGCGCCATGTTCGAAGACACGCAATTGATCGGCAGCTCGCTGACGCCCCGGTTTGCGGTCAACTACCTGTTCAACCCGCGACACAGCCTGCGCGCGGTGTATTCGGAAGCCATCCGCTCGCCGGACATGTTCGAGAACAACGTCAACTGGAGTTATCAGGTGACCAACCTGCGGCCCGCCGCCTATGGCCAGTCTTCGGCCCGCTACTTCGTCAAGACCCGGGGCCCCGGTGATCTGGACCAGGAACACATGCGCTCGCGGGAACTGGGCTACAACGGCTATTTCCCGGAGTGGGGGCTGGCGCTGGACGTGAAGCTGTTCTACGACGAAATCACCGGGATGATCAGCGAGCCGCTGCGCAACAATCAGTACATCGCCAGCAACGCCAACGATTCGCGCTTTCGCGGCACCGAAACGCAAATGGACTGGCGCCTGAGTGCGGCCGACCGCTTGCGCCTGACGTATGCCTTCGTCGACGCCGAGGCGAGCAATCCGCTGGATCAGCAATTCACCGCGCGCAACAGCGGCTCGGCGGGCTGGCTGCGCGATTGGGGCCAGGGCTGGAACAGCGCCTTCTTCTACTATGCTGACAACGCGCTCAACGGTTACCGTTTCGAGCGGGTCGACACGCGCATCGCCAAACGCATCGCCTTGGGCAAGGCCCAACTGCAACTGGCCGGTGTGCTGCAACAACGCCTGGACCATGAGCCGACCACCTTCGTCGATAACAATTACGACGAACGCCGGGTGGTGTATTTCAGCGCCGAGCTGGAGTTCTAGATGCGTTACGCCATGTCACGGAAGATGCCAACGCTCGGCCAATGGCTGGCCGGGCTTTGTCTGTTCCTGACAGCGTGGCTGCATGGCGTGGCGGTGCAGGCGGCCGATATTCTGCTGACCGGCGCCGAGGAAAGCCCCGGCGTGCAATCGTTCGTCCAGGCCCTGAGCGAACTGCGCCCCACCGACCGCGTGCATTTCCAGCCACTGGCGAGCCTGCCGGCGCCGGGCAAGTTGCCGTCGAGTCTGCGCCTGATTCTGCTCGATTTGCCGAGCCTCGATTGGCGCATGCAGGAAAGCCAGGGCCCGGCGACTCTGGTCCTGCGCATCAGCCGCTTGCAGGCCCGGCAACGCTTCGGCGACATGCAGCCACCCCACTTGAGCCTGCTGTGGGCCGATCCGCCGCTGAGTCGTCAGTTGCAACTGATCCGCCGGATTCTGCCCCAGGCCGGGCGCGTCGGCGTGCTGTTCGACCAGCACAGCGAGTTCCTGCTCAAGGAGCTGCAATCGGCGGCCCAGCCGCTGAATCTGCAAATCGTCCCGCAGCGCTGGGACAACACCCACGACAGCCGCCCCTTGCAGACTGTGCTGAAAAACAGCGACGTGTTGCTGGGCCTTGACGACCCTGACCTGTACAACCCGAAAACCGCGAAGAACCTGTTGCTCAGCAGTTACTCTCGGCAACTGGCGCTGGTCGGGCCGAATGTCGCTTTCGTCCGTGCCGGCAGCCTGGCCAGTACCTACAGCGATCAGAACGACTGGCTGGCAGTCCTCGACGAGTTGCTGGACCGGCCACCGGCCACCTGGCCGCGCACGCTCTACCCCGAGCGTTTTAAAGTCTCAAGTAATGCACAGGTGGCTCGTTCCCTAGGGATAGAACCGATCAATGAAGCGTCTGTTGCCGCAGAGCTGGCCGAAGGAGAGCGCCCCCATGATTTTCCGCCGTTGGGACATCAACACCCGCACCCAGTTGATCAGCCTGGGCCCTGCGCTGTTGCTGACCTTGCTGCTGATCAGCTTTTTCACCTTCGTGCGCATTCAGGATTTGCGTCAGGAGCTGAACCACACCGGCCAATTGATCGCCAACCAACTCGCACCAGCCACCGAATACGGGGTGATTTCCGGCAACAACGAGGTGCTGGAAAGCCTGCTCAAGGCCACGCTGGCCACGCCGAATGTGCGATTTCTGGAAGTGCAGGACAGCGCCAACCGGATTCTGGCCTACGTCGAACAGCCGGCGGATGCGCACAACCGCCCGCATCAGGTCGAAGTGTTCCAGGCGCCGGTGCGGCTGCAACGCATCGCCCTGCACAACGATTTCTTTCAGGACGGCAAAAGCAGCCCCGGCGTGGCCAGCGAGGATTATCTGGGCCGGGTGATCGTCGGTCTGTCCAACGACGCCTTCAGTCAGCGCCAACAGGAAATTTTGCTCAAGGCCGCAATTCTGGCGTTGTTCGCCCTGCTGTTCACGTTTGTTCTGGCGCGGCGACTGGCCGGAAGCCTGTCGCAGCCGATCCGTGATATCGGCAATGCGGTCAAGGCAATTCAGGACGGCGACTACAAAACCCCGCTGCCGATTGTCGATGACACCGAGCTGGGCGCCCTTTCGCAACACATCAACAATCTGGCCCAGGCGCTGGAACAGGCCAGCCGCGAGCAGCATCAGGCGATGGCGCAACTGATCCAGACCCGCGAAGAGGCGGAAAAGGCCAACAACGCCAAATCGGATTTCCTGGCGATGATGAGCCATGAACTGCGCACCCCGATGAACGGCGTGCTGGGCATGCTGCAATTGCTCGAAACCACCGAAATGACCGAGGAACAGGTCGAGTACGCGGCGCTGGCTTCCGAGTCCACCGAACATTTGCTCAAGGTGATCAACGACATTCTGGATTTCTCGCGCATCGAGCGTTCGGAACTGGAACTGGAGCACATTCCGTTCAACCTCGCCGACCTGATCGGCGCCTGCGCCCAGTCGTTCCAGCACAGCGCCGCGCAACGCGGGCTGGCCCTGGAACTGCGAATCCCCGAAGACATGCGCGACTTGCAGGTACAAGGCGATCCGACACGAATCCGGCAGATTCTGGTCAACCTGGTCGGCAATGCCTTGAAGTTCACCGAACAGGGGCGCGTCAGCATCGAGGCGCAGTGGCAGTCGCTGGATCACGAATTGCTGTGGTTCACCTGCGCGGTGCGTGACAGCGGCATCGGCATTTCGCCGCAGAGCCTGGAACTGATGTTCAACGCGTTCCAGCAGGCCGACAGTTCGATTTCCCGTCGTTATGGCGGCACCGGCCTGGGCCTGCCGATTGCCCGCACTCTCGCCGAGCGGATGGGCGGCACCTTGCGCGCCCAGAGTGAAGAAGGTCGCGGATCGGTATTCACCCTGGAAATTCCTCTGGCTTTATATAAGCAGGCACTCCCTGCGCTGGCGGCACCGCGCACGCTGAACGGCGACGGTCACGGCGAAGGGCGCAATGTGCTGCTGGTCGAGGACAACCCGGTCAACCAGACGGTGATCGAAGCGATGTTGCGCAGCCTGGGCTTTACCGTCAGCGTCGCCACCGACGGCGTGCAGGCGGTGCGCAGTGCCGGCGACAGCCGTTTCGAGGCGATCCTGATGGATTGCCGCTTGCCGCTCATCGACGGTTACGAGGCAACCCGACAGATCCGCCGCCTGCCCGGCTGCGGCCATGTGCCCATCATCGCCCTCACCGCCAATGCGTTGCAGGGCGATCGGGAAAACTGCCTGTCGGCGGGCATGAACGATTACCTGGCCAAGCCATTCAAACGCAATGATCTGCAGCAGATTCTGCAGCGCTGGGTGCAGTGACGGGGCCCTTTCGAGCATCTGCGACTGGCGTGAAAAGCGAAAGTGCGGCAGTCTTAGGCACCCTGACGAGCCTCAAAAGGGGCTTGAATAAAAATTTCAGTGCACAAGTGTACATTCATGTCCTTGGTGCTGTGACTTTCACTACAACGCAATAGTCTATGAGTAGGCTGCCGGTACGAAGCATGAACGCATCGATCGGCCGGGAAGATTTGCCCCACCTGCCGCATGGGATTATTGAGGAGCTCGCATGACCAAACAAAACGCCTTTACTCGGGAAGACCTGCTGCGCTGCAGTCGCGGTGAGCTGTTCGGCCCAGGTAACGCGCAACTGCCCGCCCCGAACATGCTGATGGTGGATCGCATCACCCTGATCAGCGAAGAAGGCGGCAAGTACGGCAAAGGTGAATTGGTCGCCGAGCTGGATATCCACCCCGACCTGTGGTTCTTCGCGTGCCACTTCGAAGGCGATCCGGTGATGCCGGGCTGCCTGGGTCTGGACGCCATGTGGCAACTGGTCGGTTTCTTCCTGGGCTGGCAAGGCCTGCCGGGCCGTGGCCGTGCGCTGGGTTCGGGCGAAGTGAAATTCTTCGGCCAGGTCCTGCCGACCGCCAAGAAAGTTACTTACAACATTCATATCAAGCGCGTCCTCAAGGGCAAGCTGAACCTGGCCATTGCCGACGGTTCGGTGACTGTCGACGGTCGCGAAATCTACACCGCCGAAGGCCTTCGCGTCGGCGTGTTCACCTCCACTGACAACTTCTAAGGGTTATTCGCATGCGCCGCGTCGTTATCACTGGTCTGGGCATCGTTTCTTGCCTGGGCAATGACAAAGAGACCGTCTCCGCTAACCTGCGTGCAAGCCGCCCTGGCATCCGGTTCAACCCGGAATACGCCGAAATGGGTCTGCGTAGCCAGGTTTCCGGCTCCATCGACCTCAACCTTGAAGAGCTGATCGATCGCAAGATCTATCGCTTCGTCGGCCACGCAGCGGCTTACGCCTATCTGGCCATGAAAGACGCCATCGCCGACTCCGGTCTGACCGAAGAGCAGGTGTCCAACCCGCGTACCGGCCTGATCGCAGGTTCCGGCGGCGCGTCGACCCTGAACCAGATGGAAGCGCTGGACATCCTGCGCGAGAAAGGCGTCAAGCGCGTCGGCCCATACCGTGTAACGCGGACCATGAGCAGCACCGTTTCGGCTTGCCTGGCCACGCCATTCAAGATCAAGGGCCTGAACTACTCCATCGCCTCTGCCTGCGCCACCAGTGCTCACTGCATCGGTACCGCCATGGAACAGATCCAGATGGGCAAGCAGGACATCGTGTTCGCCGGTGGCGGTGAAGAAGAGCACTGGAGCCAGTCGTTCCTGTTCGACGCAATGGGCGCTCTGTCCAGCAAGCGTAACGACACTCCGGAAAAAGCCTCCCGCGCCTACGACGCCGACCGTGACGGTTTCGTCATCGCCGGCGGTGGCGGCATGGTCGTGGTTGAAGAGCTGGAACACGCTCTGGCCCGTGGCGCGAAGATCTACGCGGAAATCGTTGGCTACGGCGCGACGTCCGACGGCTACGACATGGTGGCTCCGAGCGGCGAAGGCGCCATCCGCTGCATGCAGCAGGCGCTGTCCACCGTCGACACCCCGATCGACTACCTGAACACCCACGGTACTTCGACTCCGGTCGGCGACATCGCGGAAATGAAAGGTGTGCGTGAAGTGTTCGGCGACAAGGCCCCGGCCATCAGCTCCACCAAGAGCCTGTCGGGTCACTCCCTGGGCGCCGCCGGCGTTCACGAAGCGATCTACTGCATGCTGATGATGGAAGGCAACTTCATCGCCGGTTCCGCCAACATCGACGAACTGGACCCTGAAGTGGCCGATCTGCCGGTGCTGACCAAGACCCGCGAGAACGCCACCATCAACACCGTGATGAGCAACAGCTTCGGCTTCGGTGGCACCAACGCCACCCTCGTGCTGAAGCGCTGGGAAGGCAAGTAATTCCCTCTCGCTGAGCCGCACACGAAAACGCCCCGACTGGTTCGGGGCGTTTTTTTTCGGCTGGAGAAAGGCATTTTCAGCGGCGCCAAGATGAAACGTTTGTCATGCAACTTACCGCCCTGCGACTGAATGTCGCGGTTTATGCGGGCTCCAGCGCTGTTGCAGATTTCGCAAAAATAGATTGCACAAATCAGGCGTTTACTTAGCAGGCTAACAAATTTTATAAAAGAGCCCTGCACACGCCTTGTTGCAGATAACAGAGATTGGAGCTAGCAGATGACTGTAAAAGTAACTGAACGCGACGATTCACACATGTCCCATGAAGGCGTAGCTGCCGGCGTACGGATCTGGGATGTGCACCAACAAGACTTGCTGGTCGGCATGTTCCACAACGAGATCGACGCCCACAACTACAAGGCCGAACTGGAACTGCAAGAACGCCAGCGGGATCTGAAATCCGCCTGAATCAAAACCACAGCATTGAAAACGACAAACCCCGCGATGAGCGGGGTTTGTCGTTGCTGGGTGCTTCAAGGGCGCTTCGCAGCCCGGTGAAACCCGCTTACCACATCAGATCATCCGGGATCACATAAGCCGCGTACGGATCGTCCTCGGTATTGACCTCTTCGACCTTCTCGTTGAGCTGCACGATGCGCTGTGGATCGCGCTCCTGAATCTTCAGGGCCGCCTCACGAGGAATCACTTCGTAGCCGCCGGCATGGTGCACGATCGCCAGCGAACCGCTGCTGAGCTTGTTGCGCATCAGCGTGTTGACGGAGATGCGCTTGACCTTCTTGTCGTCGACGAAGTTGTAGTAATCCTCAGTGGTCAGCTTCGGCAGACGCGAGACTTCGATCAACTGCTTGATCTGCGCCGCACGGGCCTTGGCTTCAGCCTTCTCCTGCTGCTGACGGTTCAGCTCCTGGTCGCGCTTGACCTTCTCGGCCATGGCTTCCTGGGCAGCACGCTGCTGGGAGTCGTCCAGCTCGATCTGACCTTTGTGGGCCAGGCGCTGTTGCTTCTGTTTTTCCTTGCTGACCTGCTTGGCCTGCTTTTGGTTGACCAGTCCTGCCTTGAGCAACTGGTCGCGAAGGGAAAGGCTCATTGATGCTTACTCACTTGGGCAACGGCTCAGCCGCAGCTGGGCAAATTCTTTTCCTGACGTTTGGCTTCGCCCCACAGGGCGTCCAACTCTTCGAGGGTGCAATCTTCCATGGGTCGGTGGGTGTCGCGCAATGCCTGTTCGATAAAACGGAAACGTCGCTCGAACTTGGCGTTGGCGCCACGCAATGCGGTTTCCGGATCGACCTTCAGATGCCGGGCCAGATTGACCACGGAAAACAGCAGGTCGCCGATCTCGTCGGCCACCGCATGCGGGTCATTTTCGGACATGGCTTCGAGCACTTCATCAAGCTCTTCACGGACCTTGTCCAGCACCGGCAACGCATCCGGCCAGTCGAAACCGACCTGCCCTGCGCGCTTCTGCAACTTGGCCGAGCGGGACAACGCCGGCAACGCGGCCGGCACATCGTCGAGCAGTGACAGTTGCTGCGGCTCGGCGGATTTCTCGGCGCGCTCTTCGGCCTTGATCTCCTCCCAGCGCTGCTTGACCTGCTCTTCGCTCAGACGTGGCACATCCAGAGGCGCATACAGGTCACCGGTGGGGAATACGTGCGGGTGACGACGAATCAACTTGCGGGTGATGCTGTCGACCACGCCGGCGAATTCGAACCGCCCCTCTTCCCGCGCCAGCTGGCTGTAATACACCACCTGAAACAGCAGATCGCCCAACTCGCCCTGCAAGTGGTCGAAGTCGCCGCGCTCGATGGCGTCAGCGACTTCGTAGGCCTCTTCAAGGGTGTGCGGGACGATGGTCGCGTAAGTCTGCTTGATGTCCCACGGGCAACCGTACTGCGGATCCCGCAGCCGGTTCATCAGGTGCAACAGGTCTTCAAGGCTGTAGATCGGTTTCATGGAGTCCGGTTACGCCGCGTTTCGATGATGTTCGGCAACTGGGAAATCCGCCCCAGCAGCCGTCCCAGCGCGTCCAGACCCGGAATCTCGATGGTCAGGGACATCAGCGCGGTGTTGTCTTCCTTGTTCGAGCGGGTGTTGACCGCCAGCACGTTGATCCGCTCGTTGAGCAGCACCTGCGAAACGTCACGCAGCAGACCGGAACGGTCGTAGGCGCGGATGACGATGTCCACCGGATAGGTGAGCACCGGCACCGGCCCCCAGCTGACCTGGATGATCCGCTCCGGCTCGCGCCCGGCCAGTTGCAGCACCGAGGCGCAGTCCTGACGGTGAATGCTCACGCCACGGCCCTGGGTGATGTAGCCGACGATCGCATCGCCCGGCAACGGCTGGCAGCAGCCGGCCATCTGGGTCATCAGGTTGCCGACACCCTGGATCTGAATGTCGCCGCGCTTGCCCGGTTTGTAGCCGGTGGCCTTGCGTGGAATCAGTTCCAGCTGTTCGTTGCCGCGTTCCGGCTCGACCAGTTGCTGTGCCAGATTGACCAGTTGCGCCAGACGCAGGTCGCCGGCCCCGAGGGCGGCGAACATGTCTTCGGCGGTTTTCATGTTGGCCTTGTCGGCCAGCTTGTCGAAATCCACCGCCGGCAGGCCAAGGCGATTGAGCTCGCGCTCGAGCAGGGTCTTGCCCGCCGCGACGTTCTGATCGCGAGCCTGCAGCTTGAACCAGTGAACGATCTTCGCCCGCGCCCGGGACGTGGTGACGTAACCGAGGTTCGGGTTCAGCCAGTCACGGCTCGGGGTGCCGTGCTTGCTGGTGATGATCTCGACCTGCTCGCCGGTCTGCAGGCTGTAGTTGAGCGGAACGATGCGCCCGTTGATCTTCGCGCCGCGGCAGTTGTGACCGATTTCGGTGTGCACGCGGTAGGCGAAGTCCAGCGGCGTCGCGCCTTTCGGCAGGTCGATGGCGTGACCGTCGGGGGTGAAGATGTAGACCCGATCCGGCTCGATATCGACCCGCAACTGTTCGGCCAGACCACCGATGTCGCCCAGCTCTTCGTGCCACTCGAGGACCTGACGCAGCCAGGAGATTTTCTCTTCGTAATGGTTCGAGCCGGACTTGACGTCGGTGCCCTTGTAGCGCCAGTGCGCGCAGACGCCGAGTTCGGCCTCTTCGTGCATCGAATGGGTCCGGATCTGGACTTCCAGCACCTTGCCTTCCGGGCCGATCACCGCCGTGTGCAGCGAGCGGTAGCCGTTTTCTTTCGGGTTGGCGATGTAGTCGTCGAACTCTTTCGGAATGTGCCGCCACAGGGTGTGGACGATGCCGAGCGCGGTGTAGCAGTCGCGCATTTCCGGCACCAGCACGCGGACCGCACGCACGTCGTAGATCTGGCTGAATTCCAGACCCTTGCGCTGCATTTTGCGCCAGATCGAATAGATGTGTTTCGCCCGGCCGCTGATGTCGGCTTCGACGCCGGTGGCCTGCAATTCGTCCTTGAGCTGGGTCATCACGTCAGAGATGAAACGCTCACGATCCAGCCGCCGCTCGTGCAGCAGCTTGGCGATCTGTTTGTATTGATCGGGTTCCAGATAACGGAAGGACAAGTCCTCCAGTTCCCATTTGATATGACCGATGCCGAGTCGATGCGCAAGCGGCGCATAGATGTCGAACACTTCCCGGGCGACCCGGTTACGTTTTTCGTCGTCGGCGGTTTTCACCGCGCGGATCGCGCAGGTACGTTCGGCGAGTTTGATCAGCGCGACGCGCACGTCGTCGACCATCGCCACCAGCATCTTGCGCAGGTTTTCCACCTGACCCTGGGTGCCCATCACCATCGACTGGCGCGGGCTGAGACTGGCGCTGATTGCGGCCATCCGCTGCACGCCGTCGATCAGCTTGGCGACCACCGGGCCGAAGCGCTGGCTGACCGCCGACAGCTCGATCTGGCCTTCGCGCACGCCACGGTAAAGCACCGCCGCGACCAGCGAATCCTGATCAAGCTTGAGGTCGGCGAGAATTTCCGCGATCTCAAGGCCCGTGCTGAAACTGCCGCTGCCTTCGGCCCAGAGATTCTTCGCCGCATTGGACTGTTGCTCGGCCTGGCGAGCGTACTCGCAGGCCTCTTTCAAGGCTTCGCGATCCAGTGCCAGATCGACACTGACCGCATGATCGAGCCAAGCCTCGAGATTGATACTGCCGTCAGTGTTGATCGGCTGGTGTGCTCTCACCTGTACCATCTTGCTTTACCTTCCCTACGACGCAGATTCAATGCGTCAAATCACTGACCTTCAATGCCCGTTCGCGCTCGCGGGGCCAATACGAGCGCTACGGACGACCAGTCGGATCAGACGAGCCATCCTGGCTCGCTTCAAATAACGCCATGGCCTCGACATGCGCCGTCTGAGGAAACATATCGAGAATCCCGGCACGTTTTAACCGGTAGCCCTGCTTGATCAATTCGATCGTATCGCGCGCCAGAGTTGCAGGGTTGCACGACACGTACACCAGTCGTTTGGCGCCCAGGGTCGCCAGCTTGCGCACCACCTCGAAAGCACCGTCGCGCGGTGGGTCCAAGAGTACCGCAGAAAAGCCGTTTCCGATCCACTGAGCATCGGTCAAAGGCTGGGATAAATCGGCCTGAAAAAACTTTGTGTTATGCAAATTGTTGCTAGCGGCATTTGCCGCCGCGCGATCGACCATCGTCTGCACGCCTTCGACCGCCACCACTTCACGCGCGGCTTTTGCCAGCGGCAAAGCGAAGTTGCCCAAACCGCAAAACAGATCGAGCACGCGCTCATCGCCTGTCGGTTTCAACCAGTCCAGCGCTTGGGCGACCATGCTCTCGTTGACACCGGCATTGACCTGAATGAAATCCCCCGGCCGGTAGGCCAGTTGCAGGTCCCATTGCTCCAGGCGATAGCCGAGCGACTGGGCCTCATCCACCGGCTGCGGTTCGCCTTCGCCATGCAGCCAGAGTTGCGCTTCGTGGAATGCGCAGAAATCCTTGAGGATCGTCAGGTCGGCGTCGGACAGCGGCGCCATGTGACGCAGCAGAACGGCTAGTGACGAGCCACTGAACAATTCGACATGCCCCAGCGCCTGAGGTTTGCTCAGGCGACGAAGCATCTCCGGCAAGCGGGTCATGATCGGCTGCAAGGGCTGTACCAGCACCGGGCATTCGCTGATCGCGACAATGTCCTGGCTGCCGGCGGCACGGAAACCGACTTCAAGCTTTTTGGCCTTGCTGTCCCAGCGCACGGCGATCCGGGCACGGCGACGGTAGCCGAATTCGGGACCGGTCAACGGCGCCGCCCACTCCTCCGGTTCGGCACCGGCGACTCGCGACAACTGCTCGGCGAGCATGCGCTGTTTGAGGGCAAGCTGTTCGTTATGGGGCAGATGCTGGACGCTGCAACCGCCGCAGCGTCCGGCGTGCTGGCAAGGTGCAGGACGACGCAATTCACTGGCGCTGAACACGCGTTCGGTGCGCGCCTCGACCACTTTGCCGTGGGCGCCGAGCACCCGCGCTTCGACCTCTTCACCGGCGAGGGCGCCGAGGACGAACCAGGTTTTGCCTTCGAAAAACGCGATGCCGCGACCGTCATTGGCCAGGCGCTCGATGCTCAGGCGCTGCTTTTTGCCGGCCGGGATTTGCGGGGCCTTGCTGCCGCCGGTGGGCTGGAAGCGCAGGCCTCTCTCATGCCTGGCCATCAGTTGGGCGCGTCGAAAATGCCGGTCGACAGGTAACGGTCGCCACGGTCGCAGATGATCGCGACGATCACCGCGTTTTCAACTTCCCTGGACAGGCGCAACATCGCTGCTACCGCACCGCCCGAGGACACGCCACAGAAAATGCCTTCTTCGCGGGCCAGACGACGGGTGACGTCCTCGGCTTCGCTTTGCGCCATGTCGACGATACGGTCGACGCGCTCGGCCTGATAGATCTTCGGCAGGTATTCCTGCGGCCAGCGGCGGATGCCGGGAATGGCCGAGCCTTCCATTGGTTGCAGGCCGACGATCTGTACGTTGTCGTTCTGCTCCTTGAGGTAGCGCGACACGCCCATGATGGTGCCGGTGGTGCCCATGGAGCTGACGAAATGGGTGATGGAGCCCTGGGTCTGACGCCAGATTTCCGGGCCGGTGGTGGTGTAGTGCGCTTCAGGATTGTCGCCGTTGGCGAACTGATCCAGCACCTTGCCACGGCCTTCGGCTTCCATCCGCTGGGCGAGATCGCGAGCGCCTTCCATGCCCTCTTCCTGGCTGACCAGAATCAGCTGCGCGCCGTAAGCGGTCATCGCCGCTTTACGTTCGGCACTGGAGTTGTCCGGCATGATCAGGATCATCTTGTAACCCTTGATCGCAGCGGCCATCGCCAGGGCGATCCCGGTGTTGCCCGAGGTCGCTTCGATCAGCGTATCGCCTTCATGGATCTGCCCGCGCAACTCGGCACGGGTGATCATCGACAGCGCCGGACGATCCTTGACCGAACCCGCCGGGTTGTTCCCTTCGAGCTTGAGCAAAAGGGTGTTGCTGGTGACACCGGGCAGGCGCTGCAAACGCACCAGCGGCGTGTTGCCGACGCAATCGGCGATGGTTGGGTACTGCAAGGTCATGGCGTTTTTCGCAATCCGGACAGCGGGGGCGCCTATCATACCGGCAAACCTGCGCGTGCCATATCACGCAAAGTGTGGTGCTTATGGTTTCTTGGAATAAGCATTAAAAGTCTCGCCAGTGGTGAGACTTTCCTGTGCCGCTCACACAATCGGCGGGCGGGCCATGTCCATGGTGGGAGCTGGCTTGCCAGCAACGATGTCGGGACTGACAGCACTGTCATCCGCCATCAGCCGCAGATTCAAGCGTAATCCCGACGGGCCGTTCTCGGCCCACAGGGTTCCGCCCTGGCGTTGCACCGCGTTCCTCGCGATGCTCAGTCCCAGACCAAACCCGTCGTCCCCCGGCCGCGAGCCGTCGAGTCGGATGAACGGCGAGAAGATTCGCTCAAGATCAGCTTCGGCCACGCCGCCGCCCTCGTCCTCCAGCCACAGGTGCCAGTAATCGCCATCCCGCCGGCCGTCGAGCCGCACGATGCCGCCGGGTGGCGAATGGCGAATCGCATTGCGCAGAATGTTTTCAAGAGCCTGGGCCAGGCTGTTGAGATTGCCGCGCACCCAGCAGCAAGCGTCAACGCCGCACTGCAACTGCCCCACTGGCCAGCAGCTTTCGTAGCAGGCATTTTCCGTGAGCATTTCCCACAGCGCCTGAATCTGGATCGCTTCGTCCGGCAGCGGCGCGCGCTCGGTGTCGAGCCAGGCCAATTGCAGGGTGTCCTCGACCAGACGCTGCATCACGTCGACTTCGCGACCGATGCGCTCGCGCAACGGTTGCAGCTGCTGCTCGCTTTCGCTGGCGACGCGCAGCCGGCTCAGGGGGGTACGCAGTTCGTGGGACAGGTCGCGCAGCAGTTGCTGTTGCAGAGCCACGGTGGATTGCAGGCGTTCGGACATCGAGTCGAAGGCGCGGGCCAGTTCACCGAGTTCATCGGGGCGCTGGGTGATACCGCTCGACAGCCGCACATTCAGTTGATCGGCGCGCCACGCCTTGGCCTGCTCGCGCAGATTGTTCAGCGGCACCACCAGCAGGCGATACAGGCCGACGCACAGCAGCAGGGTAAACAGGCCGGGAATCACGCCGTTGGTCATGACCCGCCAGAACACCCGGTATTTCCCCGGCAGGAATCGCTCGGGCAACTCGATCACCAGGCTGCCGGCAGTCGGATCCGATGGGAACGGAACCCGCAGCCACGGTCGGCCCTTTTTATGAATCGGCCAGTCAAGGCCTCGCAGGAAGGTCAGGCGCTGGAGTTCTTGAGCGCTCAACGGCTGGCTGCCCAGCGACTGCAGATTGCTGCCGATCACGCCGACCCAACCGGCTTCGCGCAGCTGCATGCCTTGCAGCCAGCTATCGATGCCATCGCGCTCGCCCTGCTGCCACGCGCGCTCGGCCTCGGCGGCATAACCGCTCAGGGTGCGACGGGCGTCGTCGGAGAGGAACTGATTGCGCTGCTCCATGTACCAGCCCCAGGACCAGCTCAGCCAGATCATCAGCAGACAGAACGCCACCAGCAGGCAGGCGAGTTTCCAGAACAGCGAGTGCCGGCCCGGCAGGTCAGACACTTTCATCGACGGCACTCAGGACGTAACCCTTGCCCCACACCGTGCGCACTTCCCGCTCGGTGTAACCGACCGATTTGAGTTTGCGGCGGATCTGGCTGATGTGCATGTCGAGGCTGCGGTCGTGGGCTGCGTAACCGCGCTGAAGAACGTGCTGGTAAAGGAAGGCCTTGCTCAGCACTTCCTCGTCGTTGCGGTCGAGGGTTTCCAGCAGGCGGTATTCGCTGCGGGTCAGTCCGGCGGGCTGATCGAGATAGAACACCTCGCACTGTTCATCGTCGAAACGCAGCCCGCCGACCGGCACCACCGGAGCGATGGCCGCCGGGCGACGGTCGAGGGCGACCCGGCGCAGGATCGCTTCGATCCGCACATGCAGCTCGGCCATGCTGAAGGGTTTGGGCAGATAGTCGTCGGCACCGAGGCGGAATCCGCTGATGCGGTCGGCTTCGGCACCGAGGGCTGACATCAGCAGCACCGGGGTGGAATGGCTCTGGCGCAGTTGGGTCAGGACATTCAATCCGTCGAGCCCCGGCAACAGAATATCCATCAACACCACATCGAACGGCTGACGCCGGGCGATGCTCAGGCCTTCGCTGCCGTTCTGGCACCAGGTGACCTGAAAGCCACTGCGGCCCAGATGCTCATGGACATAGGCACCGAGAACGGGATCGTCTTCGATGGAAAGAATGCGGGGCTGGCCAATAGAGACAGGAGTCATGACTATCTGCAAATAATTCTCAGTTGGGCGATTATTCAAGATTGCCCGGCGCCCGGCAACCCAAGCTTGACCTGTCGGACAGATGACCACTGCTTGAGCGAAGGACGGCGACATCATTTTTCCCAAGATTGCCCGCAAGCAAATCGCTACACTGCGCCGATACCGCGTGCCGGACGCACGTGTGAGTCAACGATCAGCGGGATGCAGGAGAAAGGCGTGCTCAAGAAACTGGGAATCAAAGGTCGCGTATTGTTGCTGACCCTGTTGCCGACCAGCCTGATGGCACTGGTGCTGGGCGGGTATTTCACCTGGACGCAGCAGTCCGACCTGCAGACCCAACTGATGCAGCGCGGCGAAATGATCGCCGAGCAACTGGCGCCGCTGGTGGCACCGGCCATGGGCCACGGCGATGCCGAACTGCTCGAGCGCATCGCCACCCAGTCCCTCGAACAACCGGACGTGCGCGCCGTGACCTTCCTCGCGCCCGACCGCTCTCCCCTCGCCCACGCCGGCCCGACCATGCTCAACCAGGCGCCAAGCGGCGACAGCGCGCACTTGCTGCGACGCAGCGGCAACGACGCCACCCGCTATCTGCTGCCGGTCTTCGGCAAACACCGCAACCTCGCCGGCGAGCTGATCCCGGAAGAGTCCGACCGACTGCTCGGCTGGGTCGAACTGGAGCTGTCGCACAACGGCATGTTGCTGCGCGGCTATCGAAGCCTGTTCGCCAGCCTGCTGCTGATCGGCGCGGGTCTGGCCGGCGCCGCGTTACTGGCTTTGCGCATGGGCCGCACGATCAACCGCCCGCTGAGCCAGATCAAACAGGCCGTCGCGCAGCTCAAGGACGGTCACCTGGAAACCCGCCTGCCGCCGCTGGGCAGTCAGGAACTGGATGAACTGGCGTCCGGCATCAACCGCATGGCCGGCACCTTGCAAAACGCTCGCGAAGAATTGCAGCACAGCGTCGATCAGGCCACCGAAGACGTACGCCAGAACCTGGAAACCATCGAGATCCAGAACATCGAGCTGGACCTGGCGCGCAAGGAAGCGCTGGAAGCGAGCCGGATCAAATCCGAATTCCTCGCCAACATGAGCCACGAGATCCGCACGCCGCTCAACGGCATTCTCGGTTTCACCCACCTGTTGCAGAAAAGCGAGCTGACCCCGCGCCAGCTCGACTATCTGGGCACCATCGAAAAGTCCGCCGACAGCCTGCTGGGGATCATCAACGAGATCCTCGATTTCTCGAAGATCGAGGCCGGCAAACTGGTGCTCGACCATATCCCGTTCAACCTGCGCGACCTGTTGCAGGACACCCTGACCATCCTCGCCCCTGCGGCCCACGCCAAGCAGCTGGAACTGGTGAGTCTGGTGTACCGCGACACGCCGTTGTCGCTGGTCGGCGATCCGCTGCGCCTCAAGCAGATCCTGACCAACCTTGTGAGCAACGCGATCAAGTTCACCCGCGAAGGCACCATCGTCGCCCGTGCCATGCTTGAAGAAGAAAACGACGACAGCGTGCAACTGCGCATCAGTATTCAGGACACCGGCATCGGTCTGTCGAGCCAGGACGTACGCGCACTGTTTCAGGCCTTCAGCCAGGCCGACAACTCCCTGTCGCGCCAACCTGGCGGCACCGGTCTGGGGCTGGTGATTTCCAAACGTCTGATCGAGCAAATGGGCGGCGAAATCGGCGTCGACAGCACGCCGGGCGAAGGCTCGGAGTTCTGGATCAGCCTGAACCTGCCCAAGACCCGCGACGACGCCGAAGACCTGCCCGTCGCGCCATTGCTCGGGCGTCGGGTGGCGGTACTGGAAAACCATGAACTGGCGCGTCAGGCCTTGCAGCATCAATTGGAGGATTGCGGCCTCGACGTCACGCCGTTCAATACGCTGGAAAGCCTGACCAATGGCGTCACCGGTGCCCATCAGACCGATCAGGCCATCGATCTGGCAGTGCTCGGCATTACCAGCAACGACATGCCGCCGGAACGCCTCAACCAGCACATCTGGGACCTTGAACACCTCGGTTGTCGAGTGCTGGTATTGTGCCCGACCACCGAACTGACGCTGTATCACCTTTCGGTGCCCAACCCTCACAGCCAGCTGCAGTCGAAACCGGCCTGCACCCGCAAACTGCGCCGGGCGTTGTCGGACATGGTCAACCCGCGCCAGCCGCGCAGCGAACCGGGCGAACCGTTGTCGAGCCGTGCGCCGAAAGTGCTGTGCGTCGACGACAACCCGGCCAACCTGTTGCTGGTGCAAACACTGCTCGAAGACATGGGTGCCAAGGTGCTGGCCGTGGAAAGCGGTTACGCCGCAGTCAAGGCGGTGCAGAACGAAACCTTCGATCTGGTGCTGATGGACGTGCAGATGCCCGGCATGGACGGACGCCAGAGCACCGAGACGATTCGCCAGTGGGAAAGCGAGCGGCACTGCACGCCGCTGCCGATCGTTGCCCTCACCGCCCACGCCATGGCCAATGAAAAACGTGCGCTGCTGCAAAGCGGCATGGACGACTACCTGACCAAGCCGATCAGCGAGCGGCAACTGGCGCAGGTCGTGCTGAAGTGGACCGGCCTGGCATTGCGTAATCAGGCGCCGGACCGTGGTGGCGAAAGTCTGCTGGGTAATCAGGAACTGCCGATTCTCGATCACGAAGAAGGCCTGCGTCTGGCTGCCGGCAAGGCCGATCTGGCAGCGGACATGCTGGCAATGCTGCTGGCCTCACTCGAGGCCGACCGCGAAGCCATCCGCACCGCCCGCGACAATCAGGACCAGAACGGCCTGCTTGAACGGGTACACCGCCTGCATGGCGCCACCCGTTACTGCGGCGTGCCGCAATTGCGCGCCGCCTGCCAGCGCAGCGAAACCCTGCTCAAGCAGCAGGATCCCAAGGCCTCGACCGCGCTGGACGAGCTGGAACGGGCGATCAATCGTCTGGCGGCCCAGGCGAAGATCAGCGCCTGATCCACGGCAATGCCGGTCAACGCCGACGCGGCTAAAGTTGTCGCGGGTGATTTGCGCCCGCGTCGATGCTCCAGGAGGATTTCATGCGCACGATCGTTTTCAGCAGCCAGACCTATGACCGCGACAGCTTCCTCGCCGCCGACTGTCCGGCCGGTATCGAACTGCACTTTCAGCCGGCGCGGCTCAGTGTCGACACGGCGGCGCTGGCCGAACATCACGAGGTGGTCTGCGCGTTCATCAACGATGACCTGAGTGCGCCGGTGCTGGAACGCCTGGCTGCCGGCGGCACACGCCTGATCGCCTTGCGCTCGGCCGGTTACAACCACGTGGACCTGGCCGTCGCCAAACGCCTCGGGCTGGCCGTCGTGCGCGTGCCGGCCTACTCGCCCCACGCGGTAGCCGAGCATGCGGTGGCATTGATCCTCGCCCTCAACCGGCGCCTGCATCGCGCCTACAACCGCACCCGCGAAGGCGATTTCAGTCTGCACGGGCTCACCGGTTTCGATCTGGTGGGCAAAACGGTCGGCATCGTCGGCACCGGACAGATCGGCGCGACCTTCGCGAAGATCATGCACGGCTTCGGCTGTGAACTGCTGGCCTACGATCCTTATCCGAATCCTGACGTCGAAGCGTTGGGCGCCCGTTACCTGAGCCTGCCGGACCTGCTGGCGCAGTCGCGGATCATCAGCCTGCACTGCCCGCTCAACGAACAGAGCAAACACCTGATCAACCGCGATTCGCTGGCGCACATGCAACCGGGGGCGATGTTGATCAACACCGGGCGCGGCGGTCTGGTGGACACGCCGGCGCTGATCGACGCCTTGAAGGACGGCCAGCTCGGTTATCTGGGACTGGACGTGTACGAAGAGGAAGCGCAGCTGTTTTTCGAGGACCGTTCCGACCTGCCGCTACAGGACGACGTGTTGGCGCGGCTACTGACGTTCCCCAATGTGATCGTCACCGCACATCAGGCGTTTTTGACCCATGAGGCGCTGGGCGCGATTGCCGCGACCACTCTGCACAACATCGCGACCTGGGCGGCGGGTACGCCGCTGAACCAGGTCGAAGGCTGAGCGATCGGACTCAGACCGGAGGCGGCGTCGGGGTAATCGCCACGCACAGGATCAACAGCGCCATCCAGCCGAATCCCAGTAAACGTTGTTTGAGGGAGTGCCCGCTGCGCAGCAGGAACCAGACAAACACCAGCGGCATCAGGAACGCCATGATCTTCAACCAGCCTTCCACCGGGCGCGAACCGTCCGGGTTCAGCTCCGGCTCGACCGGCTGCGAACGACGGCGGCGGCCTGCAGCGGCCGGCATTATCTTCGGCCGCTCGGGGCCGGTGGCGGAACGTAGGCCTCGGGCACCGCCTTGTTGCGCGGCAGGCTGCCAAAGGAAATCGTCGACTTGCCCTTTTCGGCGTGAGGAGCCTGCGCCTCTGCCTGCGGAGCCCCGCAATGAATGCACGCCGTGGCTTCGGAGCTGATGCTCCGCTTGCATTCATAACATTCGATCAGCGCCATGTTCCGTTCCTTGAAAATGAAGGCGGCAGTTTGCCACGACTGCGGTGTCGATTTGAACCGGATCGAAGGTCGCACGCGCGCATCATCCTGCAATCAAGCCCGTGCTAGCATGTCGCGCATATTTGGAGGACCCATGGTCGAACACGATTTTCGCTACACCCTGATGAACCCGCAACACACCCTCACCGAATGCCGCGCCCTGGTTCCGGGCCGTTATCAGGTCACCGGCAACGGTGGCTCGATTCGCATCGGCGACGTGCTGGTCGTGACCCTCAAAGGCAGCAAGGACTTGTCCATGCGCCTGACCGTCGACACCGTCCGCCACCTGATCAATCCGCCAGGCCAATGGACTGCCATGACCACCGGCCCGGTGTTCGGTGAGCTGGCGATCCACACCTGGCAGGTCAACTGCGACAGCTGCGCCAAGGAATTGAGCTTCGAATTCGCCGTGGACGCCAGGTTGGGCAAGCCTGCGGAAAAACCGGCCGCCACCGCACGCATCGCGGAACTGGGCTGGAAAACCGTCGGCGACAAGCACCTGTGCCCGAACTGCCAGGAGCCGGCGTGATGAAACACCTGGCCCTGACCGCCGTTGTCGGCGCCGGCCTGATGGGTTGCGCCGCGGAGCCTGTGCAACTGCAACAGAACCGCAGCTACATTCTTGAATGGATCGGCGAGCGTCCGCTGATGGACTACAGCCACCTGACCGTGACCCTCGGCGATGATGGCCGGGCGTATGGCAATGGCGGCTGCAACCATTGGTTCGCGCCGTACACCCTGGAAGGCGACAAGCTGAGCTTCGGCAAGATCGGCAAGACCCGCAAACTCTGCGCACCGGCGCTGATGGAGCAGGAGCAGCGCTTCCTCCAGGCGCTGGAGCACGTGGAGCGCTGGGACATTTCGCCGATCGAGCAGATGCGCTTCTGGCCGGCTGAAGGCAAGCCGTTGCGCTGGTGGCTGGAAGAAGGCTGATCCTTCGACCATTCCCACGCGCAGCATTTGATCGTTCCCACGCTCTGCGTGGTAACGCCGCCCCGGACGCTCCGCGTCCGCTGTGACGCAGAGCGTCACGGGATGCATTCCCCCGCGGAGCGCGGGAACGATCAGCGACGATCAGCCAAGGCGAATCAGTTGGTCGCCTGCAACGCCTCAAGCTTCGCCATCACTCCCGCCGCCGTCTGCTCGCCCATCAACTGTTCCCGCACCTTGCCCTTGTTGTCGATGATGTAAGTCACCGGCAAGGCTTCACTGCGCGGCAGTTCGAACAGTTCCGATGGATCCTGCGCCAGCACGGTGAACTTGATGCCCAGTTTTTCGCTGGCGCTCTTCAGCTCTTCACCCTGCACGTTGTCGAAATTGACCCCGAACACGCCGATCTTCTTGCCCTTGAGTTCGTCGGCCAGGTGATTGAGTTCCGGGATTTCCGTGCGGCACGGGCCGCACCATTCGGCCCAGTAGTTGAGCACGACCCATTGTTTGTCGAGGCGCTCGGACGCCACTTTCTGCCCGTTCTGGTCGATGCCGTAGTCGTTACCGCAGCCCCCGAGCATCAACGCCCCGATGATCGTCAATGCCGCTGCCAGTGCCCGTGTCATGTCGTGTTCCTTGTGCAAAATTGAATGCGCCTGCGACCCATCGCCTCTCAAGGTTCTGGATTGCGCGCTGCACAGTTAGAATAGCCGCCACTCTACGCAAGAAGCGACCCGCCCATGACCGATCTGACGCTTTATCACAACCCGCGCTGCTCGAAATCCCGTGGTGCGCTCGAACTGCTCGAAGCCCGTGGCCTGACGCCGAACGTGGTGCGCTACCTCGAAACGCCGCTCGACGCCGCGCAGATCAAGACCTTGCTCGGCAAGTTGGGAATCAGCGCACGGCAACTGCTGCGCACCGGCGAAGACGAATACAAGACCCTGAACCTGGCCGATGCCAGTCTCACCGAGAAACAATTGATCGACGCGATCGCCGCACATCCGAAGTTGATGGAGCGACCGATTCTTGAAGCCGGCGACAAAGCCGTCATCGGCCGTCCACCGGAGCAGATCCTGGAGCTGCTGCCGTGAGTGCGCCGTACATTCTGGTTCTCTATTACAGCCGCAGCGGCTCGACCAACGAGATGGCCCGGCAAATCGCCCGTGGCGTCGAACAGGCCGGCCTCGAAGCGCGCCTGCGCACCGTGCCGGCGATCTCCACCGAGTGCGAAGCGGTGTCGCCGGACATTCCGGATGAAGGCGCGCTGTACGCCACGCTGGATGACTTGAAGAACTGTGCCGGCCTGGCCCTCGGCAGCCCGACCCGTTTCGGCAACATGGCCGCGCCGCTCAAGTATTTCCTCGATGGCACCAGCAACCTGTGGCTGACCGGCGCGCTGGTCGGCAAACCGGCCGGGGTGTTCACGTCCACCGCCAGTCTGCACGGCGGGCAGGAAACCACTCTGCTGTCGATGATGCTGCCGCTGCTGCACCACGGCATGCTGATCACCGGCCTGCCCTACAGCGAATCGGCGCTGCTGGAAACCCAGGGCGGCGGCACGCCTTACGGCGCCAGCCATCACGCCGGGGCCGATGGCAAAAGTGGTCTCGATCAACACGAAGTGGCGCTGTGCCGCGCCCTCGGTGCACGTCTGGCCAAAACGGCCCAGAAACTGGGGAACTGAGATGGCCAGAAAGCCGAAAGTCCTGCCGGCCGTCGAGTGGCTGGAGCCACGGGTGCGAGCAATGCGGGTGATCAGTCTGCTGTGCTTTTTCGCCCTGGCCGGACTGCTCGCCGCGTATTACCTGGTGTTCGCCGACCTGCACGGCGCGCGGCCGTGGGTGATTCTGCTGATCGAGCTGATCCCGTGGATCGTGCTTGCACCGGGCATGATCATGGGCAGCGCACGCGGGCACTCGTGGATGTGCTTTGTGGTGAATCTGTATTTCATCAAGGGCGCATTGGCGGCGTATGACCCGAGCCGGCAGTTGTTCGGCGTGCTGGAGATGATCGCCAGTCTGGCAGTGTTCTGCTCGGCGTTGCTGTTTGTGCGGTGGCGGTATCAGTTGAATCGCAAACTGGCGGGCGAAGGCGAAGTTTCCGTCGCCTGACAGACCGCTATCGCTGGCAAGCCAGCTCCCACAGGTTCCGGGATCGTTCCCACGCTCTGCGTGGGAATGCCGCCCGGGACGCTCTGCGTCCCTGAGACGCAGAGCGTCTCTTTATGCATTCCCACGCGGAGCGTGGGAACGATCGCTTTGAACTCAATGGTTGACGGTGTACGCCAGCATCATCGAAATCTGGCTCATCGGCCGTCCACCGCTCTCTTCATGCCACTGGTTGAATGCGTTCTGCACCGTCGCCAGATCCCGCAGACTGCTCGGCACCTTGTCGACGATCTTCTGTGCGTTCAACGCCGCCACCACGTCGTAGCTCGGCACGAAGGTATCCTTGCCGACCATCCGCAAGAAGCGTGGCGCCGACAGGCCGCCCAATTGACTGCCATGCTTTTTCAGGTACGTCCATAAACCGACGATGTCGGTCACCGGCCAGTCGGCGAGCAACGCACCGAAACTGCCCTTCTCTTTCTCGACGTCCAGAATGAACTGCGCATTGCGCGGTACGCTTTTGAGTTTGCCCAGGTGGCGGATGATCCGCGCGTCCTGCATCAAGCGCTCAAGGTGTTCGGCGCTCATCAGCACGACTTTTTCCGGGTCGAACTTGAAGAACACTTCTTCGAAGGCCGGCCATTTGGCGTCCACCAGGCTGTGCTTGAGCCCGGCGCGGAACACCCGCAGGGCCATGGTCGAGAGATAGCGGTCGTCGCTGATCTTGCGCAGTTGCGTCGGGGTCTTGGGAACAGGCAGATGGGCTTCCAGTTCAGCCGCCGAACCGAAGCGGTTCAGACAGTATTCGTGCAGCCACTTGTAGTCGCGCATGCCCTCTCCTTTTGATGAAACGAAAAACCAATGTGGGAGCGAGCTTGTTCCGGGTGGCGATCCGACGATTGCGGTGTGTCATCCAGTGTTGATGCCGGCTGACACGACGCTTTCGCGAGCAAGCTCGCTCCCACAGTGACGGTGTTTACAGGTTTACGACGTTAACGAATCGCGAAGCGGCGGTTTCATCAATCTTCAGGCTGGTGAAGTCAAACAGATTGCGGTCAGCCAGCTGCGAAGGGATCACGTTCTGCAGGCTGCGGAAAATGCTCTCGGTGCGGCCCGGGGTCTTGCGCTCCCAGTCCACCAGCATTTCCTTGACCACCTGACGTTGCAGGTTTTCCTGAGAACCGCAGAGGTTGCACGGGATGATCGGGAATTGCTTGAAGTCCGAGTAGGCCTGGATGTCTTTCTCGTTGCAGTAGGCCAGCGGACGGATTACCACGTTGCGGCCGTCGTCGGCGCGCAGCTTCGGCGGCATGGCCTTGAGGCTGCCGTTGAAGAACATGTTGAGGAAGAACGTCTCGACGATATCGTCGCGGTGATGACCGAGGGCCATCTTGGTCGCGCCGATTTCGTCGGCGAAGGTGTACAGCGTGCCGCGACGCAGGCGCGAGCATAGCGAGCAGGTGGTCTTGCCTTCCGGGATCAGCTCCTTGACCACCGAGTAGGTGTCCTTCTCGACGATGTGGTACTCGATGCCCAGTTCTTTCAGGTAGGCCGGCAGCACGTGTTCGGGGAAACCCGGCTGCTTCTGGTCCATGTTCACGGCGACGATCTCGAACTTGATCGGTGCAACCTTCTGCAGGTGCATCAGCACGTCGAGCATGGTGTAGCTGTCCTTGCCCCCGGACAGGCAGACCATGACCTTGTCGCCGTCCTCGATCATGTTGAAGTCGGTGACGGCTTCGCCGGCCAGGCGGCGCAGGCGCTTTTGCAGTTTGTTCTGGTTGACCGTAAGAGTGCCCATGACGCGAAATCCGTGAGGTGTGACGAAAGGCGGGCATTTTACGCAAAAAGACCGAGGTTGTGGCCACAGGTTGTCGCCCCCTCGAATGCCCGCTCGCACAGACCTCGACGCGATTACCCCGAGGTTTTACAGCGCGATTTGCTCTAAGCCCCTACCACCTGTGCGGTTAAGACCTTTCTATACTGCGACATAAGGTCGCACACAATCTGAAGACCTGTATTTGCTCGGCCGCATTGGCCCGTACGCGCTCCGCTGGGGGGCGATGGCAATAACGAGAGGAGTGACTGGCATGATCCATCACGTAGTGGGACTTTTTACCCACCCCGATCAGGAATGGAAGGAAATCCGTGGCGACCAAGAGGAAAGCATCAGCCACATGTACCTGACGCACACGCTGATTCTGGCGGCGATCCCCGCTGTTTCGGCATTTATCGGCACCACTCAGGTCGGCTGGGTGATCGGCAACCGCGCACCGGTGATGCTCACCGTCGAAAGCGCGTTGTGGATGACGATCATGTCGTACCTGGCGATGCTCGGCGGGGTCGCGGTCATGGGTGCCTTTGTGCACTGGATGGCCCGCACTTATGACGCCAACCCGAGCCTGGCCCGTTGCGTGGCATTTGCCACCTACACCGCGACACCGTTGTTCGTCGGCGGGCTGGCGGCGCTGTATCCGCACATGTGGCTGGGGATGATCGTCGGCACGGCGGCTATCTGCTACACGGTCTACCTGTTGTATGTGGGGCTGCCGACCTTCATGAACATTCCGTCCGACGAGGGCTTCCTGTTTTCCAGCTCGGTGCTGGCGGTGGGTCTGGTGGTGCTGGTCGCCATCATGGCGTTTACCGTGATTGTCTGGGGACTGGGCGTGGGGCCTGTCTATACCAATTAGAGAGCCACCAACTGGCTGGCTGCAACGCCGAAAAGAACAAGATCCGCCAACACAGGCCGCCGCAAGGCGGCCTTCTCATGCCTGAAAGAGACGTTGCGACCATTCGGCAGTCTGGCGATGCGCAAGACCGGACGGTTGCGGCATACTCCAAACCTCTGGAGATCCATCAAGCATGCCCGAGCAACTCAATACCCGCGTCGAAGACTGTTTCCAACTCGCTGAATCCTTTTTCAAACGTCCTTTCAAACGCCCCGTGGTGAGCCTCAAGCTGCGCGGGCAAAAAGCCGGGGTCGCGCATTTGCACGAGAATCTGCTGCGCTTCAATCCGCAGCTGTACCGGGAAAACACCGAACACTTCCTCAAGCAGACCGTGGCCCACGAAGTCGCACACCTGATCGCCCATCAACTGTTCGGCGACCGCATCCAGCCCCATGGCGAGGAGTGGCAACTGATCATGCGCGGGGTCTATGAGTTGCCGCCGGATCGCTGCCATACCTATGAAGTCAAGCGCCGCAGCGTTACCCGCTACATCTATAAATGCCCGTGCGCGGATAGCGATTTTCCGTTTTCGGCGCAGCGTCATAGCCTGGTCAGGCAAGGTCGGCGCTATTTGTGCCGGCGCTGTCGCAACACGCTGGTGTTCAGTGGCGAGACGCGAGTCGAGTAAGTCCCCACCTCGTTCCCACGCACTGCGTCACAGTGGACGCGGAGCGTCCATGGCGGCGTTCCCACGCAGAGCGTGGGAACGAGCTACAAAACCACTTTCGCAGCACGTAATTCGGCAATCCGCTCTGGGCTCAACCCCAACTCCCCCAACACCTGATCCGTATGCTGCCCCAGCGCCGCGCCGACATGTCGCGGCGCCGGCAATGCTTCAGAGAACTTCAGCGGGCAAGCGATCTGCGCCTGCGTCGAACCATCGCCACGGGGCACCTGCGTCACCAGTTCCCGGGCCTGTAATTGCGGATGCTGCACCGCCTCGCCAAGGTTCAACACCGGTTCGACGCAGGCATCAATGCCGGCGAACAGCTCGCACAGTTCGGCAAAATCATGCTTTTCGAACTCGACCTTCAAGGCGTCCTTCAGCGCGCGTTGTTGCTCAGGCTTGGGTGACAAGCCTTGCGCCGCCAACTCAGGCCGGCCCAGTGCCGCGCACAGTTGCTGCATGAAGGCTGGCTCCAGACTGCCCACCGACATCCAGCGCCCGTCGCGGGAGCGGTAGTAATCGTAGAAACTGCCGCCATTGAGCATCTGTTCTTCCCAGCCCGGCTCCTCGCCGCACGCCAGATACCCGGCACCGGCCATGGCGTTGAGGCTGAATGCACAGTCGGTCATGCTCACGTCCAGATGGGTGCCCTGCCCGGTCTGCTGGCGGGAAATCACCGCCGCCAACAAGCCGATCACCCCGTGCAGCGAGCCACCCGCGACATCCGCCACCTGCATGCCCAGCGGCAACGGCCCGCTGTCGGCGCGCCCGGTGTAGCTGGAGAGCCCGGCCAGGGCCAGATAGTTGATGTCGTGGCCGGCGCGATCCTTGTACGGCCCGGTCTGGCCGTAACCGGTGATCGACACATAAATCAGCTTCGGATTGATCGCCTTCAACGCTTCGTAACCCAGCCCCAGCCGCTCCATCACACCGGGACGGAACTGCTCCAGCACGATGTCGTAATCCGCCAGCAACTGCTTGACCAGCTCAAGCGCCTCGGGCTGCTTGAGATCCAACGCCAGGCTGCGCTTGTTGCGATTGAGATAAGCGTGACTGGCAGAGACGCCGTGATCGTGGGGCGGCAAGACCCGCACCAGGTCGAGGCGGGTCGGCGATTCGATGCGCAGCACGTCGGCGCCCATGTCCGCCAGCAGCAGCGAGGCGAAAGGCCCCGGCAGCAGGGTCGAGAAATCCAGAATCTTCAGTGAGGCCAGCGGTGCAGACATGGGCGATCTCCATCAACGATGCATGCAGCCTAGGCAGCCATCGGCGATGGGGCAATTACCGGATCCATCAGTTGCGCTGACCGTTGCGCTCAAACAGCAGACAAGAAAAAACCCGCCGAAGCGGGTTTTTCCAGGCAAGCGATGCTTACTTCACATTGCTCGGGGTCGGGCCTTCGGCCACGCCCAAGTCATCTTCAGGCCGGGTATCGGCGATACCGCGACCGCCCGACGCCAGCTCGGCATCCAGCACGTCGGTGTCCAGTTCCTTGACCCACTTGGCCACAACGATGGTGGCAACGGCGTTGCCGACCAGGTTGGTCAGGGCGCGGGCTTCGGACATGAAGCGGTCGATACCCAGGATCAGCGCCAGACCGGCCACCGGCAGGTGACCTACCGCCGAAAGAGTGGCCGCCAGTACGATGAAGCCAGAACCGGTCACACCGGCTGCGCCTTTGGAGGACAGCAGCAACACCACCAGCAGCGTGATCTGGTGAGTGATGTCCATGTGGGTGTCGGTCGCCTGAGCGATGAACACGGCCGCCATGGTCAGGTAGATCGCGGTACCGTCGAGGTTGAACGAGTAACCGGTCGGGATCACCAGACCCACTACCGATTTCTTCGCGCCCAGACGCTCCATCTTGATCAACATGCGTGGCAGTACCGATTCCGAAGAGGAAGTACCCAGCACGATCAGCAGTTCTTCACGGATGTAGCGGATCATCTTCAGCACGCTGAAACCGTGCATGCGGGCGATGCCACCCAGCACGATCAGGATGAACGCCAGGCAGGTGATGTAGAAGCAGGCCATCAGTTGACCCAGCTGCACCAGCGAACCGACACCATAGGCACCGATGGTGAACGCCATCGCACCAAAGGCACCGATCGGCGCGAGCTTCATGATCATGTTGATGATGTTGAACATCACATGGGCGAAGCGATCGATGAAGTCCAGGATCGGCTTGCCGTAGGCGCCCAGGCGGTGCAGGGCAAAACCGAAGATCACCGAGAACATCAGCACTTGCAGGATGTCACCGGTGGCGAACGCGCCGACGATGGTGTTCGGGATTACGTTGAGCAGGAAGCCGACGACGCTCTGGTCAGCACCTTGTTGCACATAGGTCGCCACTTTGGAGGCGTCCAGCGTGCTGACATCGACGTGCATGCCGTTGCCCGGTTGCACGATATTGACCACGATCAGACCGACCAGCAGGGCGATGGTCGAAACGATCTCGAAATACAGGAGTGCATAACCGCCGGTCTTGCCGACCGATTTCATGCTTTGCATGCCAGCGATGCCGCTGACCACGGTGCAGAAGATGATCGGGGCGATGATCATTTTGATCAGTTTGATGAACCCGTCACCCAGCGGCTTTACGGCCACGCCGAACTGCGGGTAGTAGTGGCCGAGCGCGATACCGATACAGATTGCGACGATCACCTGGAAATACAGGGATTTGTACAGTGGCTGACGAGTCGTCATTGCAAAGTTCCTCAAGAGTCCCGCGCGGCAACATCCATCTGTTGTACGCGACACTTGAATTGCGAACCCTCCTGCACTGGAGGGATTTGTTGTGTCGAACGGCGCTTCCCGGACCGGCTCGGCGCACGCTTCTGTCGCTCTTATCGCAAACGTCGTGCCACTTTGGTGCAAATCGCTGCAAGCCTTTTGATATCAGGGGATACAGGTTTTTTTGTGTCACCGTTCGGTGACTCAAGTGTGGCGGATTTCCGCCAACTCGCCCGACCTCGTCCTACAATTTGGCGGAAATCCGCCTTGTTACCGATCAAAGGCAGCCGCTACCATCGGTCGCCAGAGGAAGGATCTGCCGCTCATGCGCGAACGCACCATCGCCAGTCATTTCGCCCGCGCCGCCCTCGGTGGCGCACGGCGCTCGGGTTACGACTATTCGGACCTGCTGCAGCAACTGGGCATCAGCCCCGAACTGCTCGACGAGCCGCGCGCGCGGATCGCCCCGGAGCAATTCACCCAACTGATCCAGAACCTTTGGCTGGCCCTGGACGACGAATACCTGGGTTTCGGCAACGCGCCGAGCAAACCCGGCAGCTTCGCCATGATGTGCCACGCCATCATTCATTGCCGCAGCCTGGAGAAGGCTCTGCAACGCGGCTTATTGTTTTATAGCCTATTCCCCGAAGCCCCGCGCCTGACCCTGAGCCGTGAAGACGAATGGGTGCGCCTGAGCCTCGACGATGCGCAATTGTGGGATCCGGATCACTTTCTCAGCGAGAGCCTGCTGGTGATCTGGCATCGCCTGGGCAGTTGGCTGATCGGCCAGCGGATTCGCCTGGAGCAGGCCAGTTTCAGCTACCCGAAACCGGCGCACGGGGCGGAATACGATCTGCTGTTTTCCTGTCCGCTGGAATTTTCGGCAGCGCAAAGCAGCCTGGTGTTTCACAGCCGTTATCTGCAAATGCCGCTGTTGCAGGATGAACGCACCCTCAAGCATTTCCTCGAACGCTCCCCCGCCGACCTGCTGTCCCGCCCGGACGACGGCAACAGCCTGAGCAGCCGGCTGCGGCGCTTGCTCAGCCACGACAGCGCACGCTGGCCGGACCTCGAAGCGGTGGCGGCGCACCTGCACATCAGCCCGCAAACCCTGCGCCGGCACCTACGCGAAGAAGGCACCAGTTTTCAGGAATTGAAGGATCAGTTGCGGCGGGACATCGCGATTTATCACCTCGGGCGGGCGGATCTGTCGTTGCAACAGATCGCCGAACAGCTCGGGTTTTCCGAGCCGTCGGCGTTTCATCGGGCGTTCAAGAAATGGACAGGGCTGACGCCGGGGGCTTATCGGGCGCAGGAGCAGTAAGCCGTCACACCGCCGGAAAATGAATCCTGAACGCCGCCCCGCCCATCGGCGAGTCCCCCAGCGTCAGCTTGGCGTTGTAGCTCTCGATGATGTCCTTGACCACCGCCAGCCCGATCCCCTGCCCCGGATGCTGACGGTCCAGACGCTCGCCGCGTTCGAGAATCCTTGCGCGCTGATCCGGTGGTACGCCGGGGCCGTCGTCTTCGATGCACAGTTCGCTTCCGGAATGGCTTTCACGCACACTGACGCGCACTTCGCCCAGGCACAGGCGATAGGCGTTTTCCAGCAGGTTGCCGAGCATTTCCAGCAAGGCGCCCTGCTCGATCGGCACATAACAGTGCTCCGGCAGATCGAAGGCAACGCGCACGTGTTTGTCGCGGTAGACCTTGTCCAGCGTGTCGCACAGGCTTTGCAGCACCGGGCGCAGGCGCACCTGATGGCGCACCAGACCGCTTTTGCGCAGGCTGGCGCGCTGCAACTGGTAGCCGATCTGCTGGCTCATGCGTTCGATCTGGGTTTGCAGCACCCAGGCCTGATCGCGGTCTTCGGGGCGCTGGGCCATGTCTTCGCTGACGCCTTGCAACACCGCCAGCGGGGTTTTCAGACTGTGGGCCAGATCGTCGAGGGAGTCGCGGTAACGGCTGCGCTGCTGGCGTTCGCTGTGCAGCAGGCGGTTGAGGGAACCGGTCAGGCGCAGCAGTTCGCGCGGGTGCTGTTCGCTGAGGCTTTCGAGGGTTCCGCCCTCGATTTCGTCGAGTTCCTGACTGAGCCGGCGCAAGGCTTTCAGGCCCCAGGTCAGGCCGATCCACAGCAAGGCGAGCAGCACCAACAGCGCCGCACCAAAACCGAGGTAGAGATTTTCCCGCAGACCTTCGAGGGTGGTTTCGTATTCGCGCACCGGTTGCAGGGCCACGATACTGAAGGCCGCGCTCTTGCCGCCGAGCAGTTTGACCTCAACGTCGTAGACGAAGAATTCCTGACCGTTGGCCTCGCGGATCCGCGCGAACTCGTTGCCGAGGCCGTCGTAGCGCGGCGTGTAGTTGATCTTCTCTTCCTGTGTGCCCTTCGAACGCCAGACCAGATGCCCTTCGCGGTCATAGATGTAGCCGAGCAGGCGATTGTCCGTAAGGTTGAAGCGCTCGTCGGGCAACTGTGCCGGCATCATCAAGCGGTTGTTTTCAACCCGCGCGGCGGAGATCAGCGTAGTGACGTCGGACGCCAGCCGCTGCTCGATCGAGTCCTGCAACGCCAGGCTGAACGCGCCCTGCATTGCCGGGAGCAACGCGAGCATGAACAACACCGCCAGGGTGGTGGCGGCGAGCATCAGCCGGACGCGAAGGGAACGGATCAAGTGCAGCGCTCATTGAACAGGTAACCGAGGCCGCGCACGGTATCGATCGGCTTGAACCCGGCCGGGCCTTCGAGCTTGCGGCGCAGACGGCCGACCAGCACTTCGATCACGTTCGGATCGCGCTCGTCGTCATCCGGGTACAACTGCTCCATCAGCCGATCCTTGGGCACCACCTGCTGGTGATGGCGCATGAGGTATTCGAGGATCCGGTATTCGTAGGCGGTCAGCGCCAGCGGTTGCTCGTCGAGAGTTGCCTGCTTGCGATTCAGATCCAGCAACAGCGGGCCGGCGATGATGGTCGACTGGGTGAAACCGCTGGAGCGACGCAGCAACGCATTGAGCCGCGCTTCGAGTTCTTCGAACTGGAACGGCTTGACCACGTAATCGTCGGCGCCGGCGGCCAGGCCTTCGACCTTGTCCTGCCAGTTGCCGCGCGCGGTGAGAATCAGGATCGGAAAGGTCTTGCCGCCCGAGCGCAACTGGCGGATCAGGTCGAGCCCGCCCATGCCCGGCAGGCCGAGGTCGATTACCGCCAGGTCAAAGTTGAATTGCCCGGTCTGGTACAACGCCTCTTCGGCGTTGGCCACGGACTCGACCACGTGACCACTCTCCGTCAGGCGGGTTTGCAGGTGATGGCGCAACAGCGCTTCATCTTCGACGACCAACAGTTTCATGACGCTCTCCCGGGTAAATCGACAACTCCAAAGGCTTTCGCCTCACATGGCTGCGCCGGGTCGCCCCTCGAAGGACGACCCGGCGCGGGCCTGACGCCAATCGCTTAGAAAGCGTAGTTGGCCGACAGGTAAGTCTGGGCGCTGCTGGTCAAATCCAGCGAGCCTTGCTTGCTGCCGCCGCTCTCTTTCATCTCGGTGCTGGCGTTGCTGCGCAGGTAACGGTAACCGAGTTCGACCGAGGTGTTCTGCGAGACTTGCTGCAGCACACCGAACTGGCCGCCGACGGCGTAACCGATGTCGCTGTCGCGGCTGTAGCCCGGCGAATCCTGGGTCAGCTTGGTCAGGCCCGCGGTCGCACCGCCGAACAGCTTGGTGCTGCCGCCCACCGGGTAGAACAGATCGTAGCTGCCCAGCAGGTTTTCCTGGCGCAGTTTAATGCCATTGTGCGAGCCGGACACGTTGTCGTAGGTGGCGTAGTAGCGACCCTGGCTGTTTTGCTGACCCAGGCGCAGGCCGTAGGTGTTGTTGCCGTCGATGGCCGCGGTGGCATCCGGGTGGCCGAGGTTGTCGTTCAGGGCGTTGGATTTCTTGATCTTGTCGCTGGTCTGGCCAAAGGTCAGGCCGGCGAAGTTGGTGGTGGTGTCGGCATGGGCGGCAATGCTTGCGCTCATGACAGTGAAAGCCAGCAGCAGTTTGTTCAAACGAGTCATTGAGTGTTCCTCTCAGTTGTGCTCTTCGGGTATGGCGCAAGGTTACTGACCCTCCCCTGTACCGCCCCTGAACGCTCTCTGAACCTGGCCTGAATGAAATGAACTAGGCTGTTTTGACCCTTTATTGTCCGGAGACCCGATCATGCGCCTGCTATTGACCCTCGCCCTGCTCGTCTTCAGCGGCCTCAGCCAGGCTGCGATCAAGACCGAGGAAATCCCCTATCAGAGTGCCGACGGCACAAAGCTGATCGGTTATTACGCCTACGACGACGCGATCAAGGGCCCGAGCCCCGGCGTGGTGGTGGTGCATGAATGGTGGGGACTGAACGACTACGCCAAGCGCCGCGCCCGGGATCTCGCCGGGCTTGGCTACAGCGCGCTGGCCATCGACATGTACGGTGAGGGCAAGAACACCGAGCACCCGAAAGACGCGATGGCCTTCATGCAAGCCGCCACGCAAAACGCCGATGCGGCCAGCAAGCGCTTTCAGGCCGGGCTGGATCTGTTGAAGAAACAGCCGCAGACCGACAAGGATAAAATCGCCGCCATCGGTTACTGCTTCGGCGGTGGCGTGGTGCTGAATGCGGCGCGTCAGGGTGTGCCGCTGGCCGGCGTGGTGAGTTTCCACGGAGCGCTGGCCACCAAGACGCCAGCTGCGCCGGGCAGCGTGAAGGCGAAAATCCTCGTCGAGCACGGCGCGCTGGACAGCATGGTCACCCCGGACAACGTCACGGCGTTCAAGTCGGAAATGGACAAGGCCGGCGCCGACTATCAATTTGTCAGCCTCGAGGGCGCCAAGCACGGCTTCAGCAACCCCGATGCGGATCGCCTGAGCCACGGCGATCACGGTGGCCCGGATATCGGCTACAACAAGGCTGCCGATGAAAAATCCTGGGCGGACATGCAGGCGTTCTTCAAGAAGATTTTCGGCTGAACCCGATCGCCCTCAAACGCTGATCGTTCCCACGCACAGCGTGGGAACGATCATGTCGGCACTATCCAGCCCGAAGACAACCCGGCAAAATGCCCGACATGACTGCCAACCCTTTCCTCCCCGCCTGCTGCACCCCGCTCGATGCCCATTGGCCGCTGCCGACCGCATTGCCCGACACCGCGTTTCTGAGCACCCATTTCGACCCGTCGCAATTGCTCGGCGATGACTTTCGCCGCAGCGCCATTGAGCCGCCGTCGAGTATCCAGCGTTCGGTGGCCAAGCGGCAGGCGGAATTCCTCGCCGGGCGGATTTGCGCCCGGGCGGCGTTGCAGCAGCTGGAAGGCACAAGCAGCGTTCCGGCGATCGGTGAAGATCGTGCACCGGTATGGCCGGCGCACATCTGCGGCTCGATCACCCACAGCACCGGTCGTGCGGCGGCGATTGTCGCCAACAAACAGCACTGGCGCGGGCTGGGCATGGACCTGGAAAACCTGCTCAACGCCGAACGCGCCGAGCGACTGGCCGGAGAGATCCTGACCCCGCCGGAAATGCAGCGCATGGCCGCCGGTTCCCGGGATCAGATCGCGCTTTGGGTGACCCTGACCTTTTCAGTAAAAGAAAGCCTGTTCAAGGCGCTGTACCCGATCGTGCAGCAGCGCTTCTATTTCGAACACGCCGAAATGCTGGAGTGGGATGAACAGGGTCAGGTGCGGCTGCGGTTGCTGACGGATCTGTCCGGCGAATGGCGCAACGGCACGGAACTCGATGCGCAATTCAGCGTGCAGGACGGCCAGTTGCTGAGTCTGGTCAGCATTCCTGCCTGAAGGTTTGTTTTATTTGGAATCACCCTTTCGCGAGCAAGCTCGCTCCCACCCTGAAGCGCGCTGACCTGTAGGAGCGAGCTTGTATGCGAAAGGGTCAGCTTGACCAATGCAAGATTCAGCGCCGCTCCTGATTCCTCGGCCAGCTCAGGCTGAAACACGCCCCGCCCAAGCTCTTGCTCTTGCCGATCAATGCGCGGCCGTCGTGCCAGTGGATGATCCGCCGCACGATCGACAGACCCAGCCCGTGCCCGCCGGACGCCCGAGTTCGGCTGTCGTCCAGGCGCAGGAACGGCGTGAAAATTTTCTCCCAGGCGGTTTCCGGCACACCGGGTCCGTCGTCCTCGACATCCACCCGACAGCGCATCTGCCCGACCTGATAACTGACCGTGACCTTCGAACGTGCATGGCGCATGGCGTTGCTCACCAGGTTCTGCAAGGCGCGGTGCAGGTAGCGCGGCTCGGCCTCGACCCACGCATCATCGCAATCCGCCGCTGACAGGCACAGACCGCGTTGCACTGTGACCTCGGCGCGCAGAGGCGCCAACTCTTCGATCACCTGATTGACCAGTGCATCCAGATCGATGCGCTGGAACGTCAGCGCCGGCGAACCCTGCTCCAGCCGGGCGTAGGTGAGCATTTCATCAACCAGTTTGTCGAGGTCTTCGATGTCGTGGTCCATGCCCTCGCGGTATTTTTCCAGCGCCTGCGGGGTCGTGGCCGAACCGATCATCTCCAGGCCGAAACGCAGGCGCGCCACCGGCGTGCGCAATTCGTGGGACACCGCGCGCACCAGTTCACGCTGGATGGCGAGCAACTGCTGCAAGTGCTCGGCCATGCCGTTGAAAGCCGCTGCGAGTTTGCCCACCGAGTCGGCACCCCGGGCCGGTACGCGGGTTTCCAGGCTGCCTTTGGCGATGCGCGTGGCGGCGGCTTCGAGCCCGCGCAAACGTCGCTCGAGCTGGCGCACCAATAAATAGACGATCAGGCCGATCAGGGTCAGGCCGAGGGCGGCGATCAGCACCAGCCACTCCGGCGGGTACGGATTCATCTGATACAGCGGCCCGATTTCCAGCACCCACGGCGTGCCGACCATGCCGGCGAACACCCGGATCGAATCGCCGCCCTTGCCCAGCGCCATCACCGTATCGCCCTCGGCCACCCGACGGCTCTGGTCTTCGTCCATGTCGGCATCGCTGACGGTGACCAGCCGCAAGTCGAAACCGAAGCCTTTGTCTTCCTTCAATTGCGCCAGCCGTTTGGGCTGCTCGCCCACCGGCACCCGCACCAGTTCATCGGCCAACAGGTAAATGGTCGCCCGTGCCAGTTGCTCGCTGATCTGCTGCACCTCGCCCACCAGCACCAGTTGATCCTTGTCGCTGACCAGTCGATAGACCTTGGCCGCGTGCGGGCCGGTCTGTTCGACCAGCGCCTGCCCGCGCTGCACCCGAGTGCGCTGGGTCAGGTCGAGGTCGGTCTGGGCAAAGGTCTTCAGCGCCAGCGGAATCCCGAGCAGGCGCTCCCACACCAGCAAGGCGCGATGGCGCTCGGTTTCGTTCATCGGTTGCAGGTTGTCGGCCATCAGCGAAAACGTGCCATGGGCCAGACGCTCGCGGTATTGCTCGCTGCGCACCTGATTGAGCAGGTGCAGTGCCAGCACGCCGAGCACCGCCACCAGAATCAGCGCCGCGCACATGCCGCCATAGATGCGCAGGAAGATCGAATTCACAGCGGCAGGTCTGCGCAGGCTTCCGGCACGAACAGATAACCTTTGCTGCGCACGGTCTTGATCAGGCGCGGGTGATCGGGGTCGTCGCCGATCTTCGGGCGGATGCGCGAGATGCGCACATCGATCGAGCGGTCCTGGCCGTCGTAGCCGATACCGCGCAACGCGGTGAAGATTTCTTCCCGGGACAGGATGCGTCCGGCGTTGGATACCAACAGCCAGAGCAGGTCGAATTCGGCACTGGTCAGCTCGATGCCGCTGTCACTGAGCCAGGCTTCGCGCAACGCGTTGTCCACCACCAGCGGGCCGAATTGCAGACGACGCGGATTGCCTGCCGATGGCTCCGGTGTGTCACTGCGTCGCAGCAACGCCTGGATCCGCGCCAGCAGCAGCCGTGGGCGCACCGGTTTGCACACGTAATCGTCGGCGCCGAGGTCGAGACCAAGGATCTGGTCGGCGTCATCGGTGCGCGCGGTGAGCATCAGGATCGGCCCGTCGTAGCGGTCACGGACCTTGCGGCAAATGCTCAGTCCGTCTTCGCCGGGCAGCATCAGGTCGAGGATTACCAGGTCCGGCTGTTCCTTGATGATCCGCGCCGCCGCCAGTGCACCGTTGCCTTCGATCTCCACGCGCAATCCGTTGGCTTGCAGGTATTCACGGGTCAGTTCGGCCAGACGCTGGTCGTCCTCGACTATCAATACCTGCCAGGCTTCTTGCTCCACGGGTGACCTCTGCTTGCCGATGCTGCTTATAAAGGAAGGTCCTCCCGTCTTTTTGTCATCCTTCAGGAGGATAAGAATGCGTGCGCACGGGCCGATTGTATAAACGGCGTACAGCCAGAACACAAGTCGGTAAATGCGTTCGGACAAGGCGGATTTTTGTGATAGGGTTCGCGCCCTCAAAATTCCGCTGAAGCGTTTTTCCCGGCGAAAAAACAGTGACAAACGGTCTAGCTCAGCAGGTTCGCGGCCTACACGGGTTTTCCTGGTTTCTTACACAATTTACGCACAGGTTTATCCACAGCTCGTACGTTGCAAGCCCCCTCGAAACGCATTATCTTGTAGCGCGGCGCAAGGGAAGCCCCTACATATAGGGTTTTCCGTTTTAGAGCCCAACCACATTTCAGACCTGAAACTCAAGCGCTTTATTGCTGGTTTCCGGTTGAACCAAGCAAGTTTTTCAAAGCCCAAACCGCACTTGCGGATGGCACCGTTTTTCAGGTTGGAAACGACTGGAACGGTACGGGTGTTGCAGTCATTACTGTCACCCGAGAAGTAATTCGGCTCGAGCCTTGGCTCGCGGCCAAAAACTTCGGCAAGGATGCGGCTTCATTAGCCTTTTTCCTACTGGTCCGAAGTTGTTATGCCCGACGCCCGTCGGCTGTAGTGCTTCGGACCAGAACGGTGAGCACCATGATGGTGCCCAAACAAACATAGAGAATGTGGAGATCACCCCCCATGCAAACCGACACAACTCGCGAGAACCCGCAGGGCACCTTGCCGCAGGCCGCCGATTCGAATTCGGATCTGGCAGCCACCGCGCCAGGTCAACTGCGTGTGATCAAGCGTAATGGCACTGTCGTTCCTTACACCGATGACAAGATCACCGTCGCTATCACCAAAGCGTTTCTCGCAGTTGAGGGCGGCACCGCTGCCGCCTCGTCGCGAATCCACGACACCGTTGCCCGCCTGACCGAACAGGTCACCGCGACCTTCAAGCGTCGCATGCCATCGGGCGGCACCATCCACATCGAAGAAATCCAGGACCAGGTCGAACTGGCCCTGATGCGTGCCGGCGAGCAGAAAGTGGCTCGCGACTACGTGATCTACCGCGACGCCCGTTCCAAGGAACGCGCCACCCGCACCACCGCCGAAGCACCGGTGCAAGCGCACCCGTCGATCCGCATCACCCGCGCCGACGGCACCCTCGCGCCACTGGACATGGGCCGCCTGAACACCATCGTCACCGAAGCCTGCGAAGGCCTGGCCGAAGTCGACGGCGACCTGATCCAGCGCGAAACCCTGAAGAACCTGTACGACGGCGTGGCCCTGAACGACGTCAACACCGCACTGGTGATGACCGCGCGTACCCTGGTCGAGCGTGAGCCGAACTACTCGTTCGTGACCGCCCGCCTGCTGATGGACACCCTGCGTGCCGAAGGCCTGGGCTTCCTGGGCGTCGCCGAGAGCGCGACTCACCACGAGATGGCCGACCTGTACGCCAAGGCACTGCCGGCCTACGTCGCCAAAGGTATCGAGTTCGAACTGCTGAACCCTGTGCTGGCCGACTTCGACCTGGAAAAACTGGGCAAGGCGATCAACCACGAGCGCGACCAGCAATTCACCTACCTGGGCCTGCAGACCCTGTACGACCGCTACTTCATCCACAAGGATGGCGTGCGTTTCGAACTGCCGCAGATCTTCTTCATGCGCGTGGCCATGGGCCTGGCGATCGAAGAGAAGCAGAAAGAAGACCGTGCGATCGAGTTCTACAACCTGCTGTCCTCGTTCGACTACATGGCTTCGACTCCGACCCTGTTCAACGCCGGTACCCTGCGTCCACAGCTGTCGAGCTGCTACCTGACCACCGTTCCGGATGACCTGTCGGGCATCTATCACGCCATCCACGACAACGCCATGTTGTCGAAATTTGCCGGTGGCCTGGGCAACGACTGGACGCCGGTTCGTGCACTGGGTTCGTACATCAAGGGCACCAACGGCAAGTCCCAAGGCGTGGTTCCGTTCCTGAAAGTGGTGAACGACACCGCCGTCGCCGTTAACCAGGGTGGCAAGCGCAAAGGCGCTGTGTGTGCCTACCTGGAAACCTGGCACATGGACATCGAAGAGTTCATCGAGCTGCGCAAGAACACCGGTGATGACCGTCGTCGTACCCACGACATGAACACCGCCAACTGGATCCCTGACCTGTTCATGAAGCGCGTCTTCGATGACGGCAAGTGGACCCTGTTCTCGCCGTCCGAAGTACCGGACCTGCACGACCTGACCGGCAAGGCCTTCGAAGAGCGCTATGAGTACTACGAAGCCCTGACCGAATACCCGGGCAAGATCAAGCTGTTCAAGACCATCCAGGCCAAAGACCTGTGGCGCAAGATGCTGTCGATGCTGTTCGAAACCGGCCACCCATGGCTGACTTTCAAAGACCCGTGCAACCTGCGTAGCCCGCAGCAGCACGTCGGCGTGGTTCACAGCTCGAACCTGTGCACCGAGATCACCTTGAACACCAACAAGGACGAAATCGCGGTCTGCAACCTGGGCTCGATCAACCTGCCGAACCACATCGTCGACGGCAAGCTGGACACCGCCAAGCTCAAGCGCACCATCGACGTCGCCGTGCGCATGCTCGACAACGTGATCGACATCAACTACTACTCGGTACCGCAGGCGAAGAACTCCAACTTCCGCCACCGTCCGGTCGGTCTGGGCATTATGGGCTTCCAGGACGCGCTGTACCTGCAGCACATCCCTTATGGCTCCGAAGCTGCCGTCGAGTTCGCCGACAAGTCGATGGAAGCGGTCAGCTACTACGCGATCCAGGCGTCCTGCGACCTGGCCGACGAGCGCGGCTCGTACGAGACGTTCCAGGGCTCGCTGTGGTCCAAAGGCGTGCTGCCGCTGGATTCGCAACAGATCCTGATCGAAGCCCGTGGCCAGAAGTACATCGACGTCGACCTGACCGAGTCCCTGGACTGGGCACCGGTTCGCGCCCGTGTACAGAAAGGCATCCGCAACTCGAACATCATGGCCATCGCACCGACCGCGACCATCGCCAACATTACCGGCGTATCGCAGTCGATCGAACCGACCTACCAGAACCTGTACGTGAAATCGAACCTGTCGGGCGAATTCACCGTGATCAACCCGTACCTGGTTCGCGACCTCAAGGCTCGCGGTCTGTGGGACTCGGTCATGATCAACGACCTGAAGTACTACGACGGTTCGGTTCAGCAGATCGAGCGCATCCCGCAAGAACTCAAAGAGCTCTACGCGACCGCGTTCGAAGTGGACACCAAGTGGATCGTTGACGCCGCCAGCCGTCGTCAGAAGTGGATCGACCAGGCCCAGTCGCTGAACCTGTACATCGCCGGCGCATCGGGCAAGAAGCTGGACGTGACCTACCGCATGGCCTGGTACCGTGGTCTGAAAACCACCTACTACCTCCGTGCCCTGGCCGCGACCAGCACCGAGAAGTCGACCATCAACACCGGCAAGCTGAACGCTGTATCCAGCGGCGGCAACCACGGTGACGACTCGGTCCTGGCAGCCCCTGCCGGCCCGGCTCCAGTACCGAAGGCCTGCGCCATTGACGAGCCGGATTGCGAAGCTTGCCAATAAGTTGAGCTGAATCGGGCGTTGCGAAACGCCTGATCCGAGAAACCCCCGACAGACTTCCGGTTTGTCGGGGGTTTTCTTTTGCCCGCGAAAAAAGTCAAAAGCGGCCCTCAGCCCTCCCCTCTTCCTGAGGGAAAGGGAACTGAACGAGCTGTTCTCAAGAGATGCGCCAGCTTGAAATAACGATCCCCCCCAAATCCAAGACAAAAAAAGCCCCTCAAAAAGAGGGGCTCCTTAACCAGCCAAAACCAGAAATCAGGTCATCTGAATAATGGTCTGCATGATAGTGCTCTGAGTCGAAATGGTCTTGGCGTTCGCCTGATAGTTGCTCTGGCCCTTGATCAGATCAACCAGCTCATTGGTCAGGTTAACGTTCGACTCTTCCAGCGAGTTCGAAACAACCGAACCCAAAGTACCGGTTTCCGGCGCATCGTAGCCCGGGATACCCGAAGCGAAAGTCTCTTTCCAGCTGGTACCGCCGATAGGCTGCAGGCCCTGTTCGTTGGTGAAGCTGGCCAGCGCAACCTGGCCGATGGCCTTGCTCTGGTTGTTGCTGAAGTTGGCGAACAGCGTACCGGTGCCATCGATGGTCAGGTTGGTGATCTGGCCGGTGGCGTAGCCATCCTGAGTCGGGATCGATCGCGCGGTGTCAGCGTTGTACTGAGTGGTCTTGGCCATGGAGATGGTGATGCCGGCCGGGTTTGCCGAAGCGCCGTTGGCAGTCCATACACCGTTGGTCACGGTACCCGGCACCCAGCCAGTGAGTTTCAGGTCGCTGCTGATGATCGGCGTACCAGGGTTCGCAGGATCCGGGGTGCTGACCTGAGTCAGTTTGCCGGTGCTGTCGAAGCTCATGGTCGAGGCCACCGGTGCCGTGGTTTTCGGATCACTGCCGGTGGCATCCGGGTTGCGACCGTCCACCAAGGTGTAGACCTTCCAGGTGTTGGCACCGGTCTTGACCATGTATTGATCCATGGTGTGCTGGTTGCCCTGGCTGTCATAGATCGGCGTACTGAACGACTTGGTGTAGGTCGCCGTGTTGGTCGGATCGAATTTGCCTGCCGCCGCAGTATCGTCGATCACCGGAGCGGTCGAGTTCAGGTTGATGGTCGAGGTCACCAGCGAGGTGGACTTCGGTGCCAGGTTCGAAGTGTCGATCTTCAGATCGGTCAACACACCGTTGATGATCTTGCCGTTGGAGTCCACACCGTAGCCTTGCAGACGCGAGGTGTAGTCGGTGTTGGTGATGAAACCATCCTTGTCGACCTTGAACGTACCGGCACGGGTGTAGGAGATCGAACCGTTGTTGCTCAGAGTGAAGAAACCCGAACCGTTGATGCCCATGTCCAGCACGTTGCCGGTGTTGTTGATGTCGCCCTGGGTGAACTGCTGGGAAACGTTGGCCAGACGCACACCGTTACCGATGACCTTGCTGCCGCTGCCCAGGCGAGTGGCCGAGTAGACGTCTTCGAATTCTGCACGGGACGATTTGAAACCGGCGGTCGCGACGTTGGCGATGTTGTTGCCGGTCACGTCCAGTTGTTTGTTGGCTGCATAGAGACCGCTAAGGCCGATATTGAAAGACATATTCCACTCCTTTGTGCCGGTTAGTCGGCTCTATATACCAATGGTTTGTACTTTGGACAGGGCAACGGTGCCCTTGCCGGACAGGTTGAGCATCAGCTCGCCACCGGTCTGGCTGATCGTCACGCTGGTGACCGTGGCTGGCAGGTAGGTCGCCAGGTCGGTCGCGGTGCCGTTGATCGAGGCGTTCGCCTTGACGGTGTAGGTACCGGTTTTCACCAGGTTGCCGTCCTTGTCCTTGCCGTCCCATGTGAAGCTCGCATTGCCTGCGGCGCGACTGCCCAGATCGATGGTGCGAACAACGGCGCCGCTGCTGTCGGTGATGGAGACGGTACCGCCGGCGATCGACGACGGAACGGTGACCGAACCGGTCATGCCTTTGCTCGGGTCATCCAGCTGAACAGTGTTGGTCTGCACGATCACGTTGCGACCCACCAGCGAAGAAGCCTGCAGGGCTTGCGACGAGTTGTAGTTGCCGGCCAGCGAGCTGACGGTGCTGTTGAGGGTGGTGATCCCCTCAAGGCTGCTGAACTGCGCCAGCTGGGCAACGAACGCGCTGTTGTCCTGCGGGTCGAGCGGGTTCTGGTTCTTCAGCTGGGTAACCAGCAGTTGCAGGAACGCGTCCTTGCCCAGGGCCTGGCCGCCGGTCGAGCTGTTGGTGGCCGAAGCGATGCCGCCGGTGGTCGTGCTACTGGTCTTCTTCGAAGAGTTGGCCAGTATGTCGTTCATCGTCAGGCTGCTGGTGGTATCGGTAACACTCATGGCAGTCGCCCCTTATTACTGACCGAGGGTCAGTACCTTCTGCATCATGGTCTTGGCGGTGTTCATCATCTCGGCGTTGGTCTGGAACGACCGGCTCGCGGAAATCATGTCAGCCATTTCTTCCACCACGTTGACGTTCGGGTAGTAGACGTAGCCCTTGGCATCGGCCGCCGGATGGTTCGGCTCGTAGCGCGCTTCGAGGTTGCTCTGGTCTTCGACCACGCCGAGCACCTGCACGCCTTGACCGGCTGCATCCTGGTTCTGGAACAACGAATTGCTGCCGCCGCTCTGGCCGCCCTGGAACATGGTGGCGAATACCGGGTGACGGGCACGGTAGGTCTGGTCGATGCTCGACGAGACGGTCTCGGCGTTGGCGATGTTCGAAGCCACGGTGTTCAGACGGGTGGTCTGGGCGCTCATGCCGCTGCCGGCAATGTTGAAAACGCTGGACAGGGACATGGATTATTCTCCGCGCAGGGCTGACACCAGCCCTTTGAACTTGCTGTTGAGCAGGGTGAAGCTCGCCTGGAAGTCGACAGCGTTTTGCGCGTAGTTCGACTGTTCCAGCTGGGCGTCCACGGTGTTCTGGTCGATCGACGGCTGCATCGGCGTGCGATACATCAGCGACTCGTCGCCATTGCCCAGGCCTTCAGCTTCGATGTGACGGCTGTTGGTCATGTTCAGGGCGATGGTGCCGTTGGCGTTCTTCTGGCTCTGTGCTTCGAGCACTTTGGAGAACTCCAGATCCCGCGCCTTGTAGTTCGGGGTGTCGGCGTTGGCGATGTTGTTGGCCAGCACTTCGGCACGCTGGGCGCGGAAGCCCAGAGCCTTTTCGTGAATGCCGAGCGCTTTATCGAAGCTGATGCTCATGTCGGGAACCTTCAGGTGACCGGATTTTTCGTAACAGGGTCATAGCAAGCGTCGTGCCAGTTTGAGAAAGCCCCGGATTACGGGGCTTTGCCGGGGATCGGCAATGCGGCAATGCCAGAAAAGCGGCAACCGGTTTCCGCCAGATGCCGCTTTTCTGCCGCCGCCTGCCCCCGGCAAAACCTTCAGGCATAAAAAAACGGGAGCCCCTGAGGACTCCCGTTTCTTGTGTTGCCGATCTTGATCACTTCGCCTGGTAGATGATCCCCGGGCTGCACTGAACCATCTGGTAATGATCCGGCAGACCGTTCAGCGCTTCGGAAGCGCCAAGGAACAGATAACCGCCCGGCTTCAGCGTGCTGTGGATGCGCAACAGAATGTCTTTCTTCACCTCGGCGGAGAAGTAGATCAGCACGTTGCGGCAGAACACGATGTCGAACTTGCCCAGGCTTGCGTAGCTGTCCAGCAGGTTGAACGAGCGGAACTCCACCCGGTTCTTGATCGGCGCCTTGATCACCCAGCGTCCCGGCCCTTTCGGATCGAAGTAGCGCTGCAGACGATCGGCGGACAGACCGCGACCGATCGCCAGACTGTCGTACTCGCCGGTCTTGCAGTTGGTCAGCATGCTGCCGGACAGATCGGTGGCAACGATCTGCACGCCCATTTTCAACTGACCGATGTTGGCTCGTTCGAACTCGTCGATCGACATCGACAGCGAATAGGGTTCCTGACCCGACGAGCAGGCCGCCGACCAGATCCGCAGACGCTGGTTGGGAGCGGCCTTGATCGCCTCGGGCAGCACCTTGTTCTTCAAGACTTCAAACGGATAGGTGTCACGAAACCACAAGGTTTCGTTGGTCGTCATGGCATCGACCACCTGCTCGCGCAAACCGCTGCGCGGCTGGGTCTGGATGCGCTGTACCAGCTCACCCAGGGACTTGATGCCTTGCTGCTCCATCAGTTTGTTGAGACGGCTCGACACCAGGTACTGCTTGTTTTCACCGAGCAAAATGCCACAGGCTTTTTCCAGGAAGACCCGGAACTGTTCGAAATCCAAATTACCCGTAGACAAATGATGCCGCCTCTTAAATCGTGTTGAACGCCAGGGGCAAAAGGCCCTTAGCTGATATCTGCTGCTCTGATCCGGTCGACTACCCGGGATGCCAGGTCATCAGGACGGAACTTGGCCAGGAAGTCATCGGCACCGACTTTCTTGACCATCGCCTGATTGAACACTCCCGACAACGAAGTATGCAGGATGATATGAAGCTTTTGCATGCGAGGGTCGCTGCGAATCTCGGCCGTCAGGGTGTACCCGTCCATCTCCGGCATTTCAATGTCGGAGATCATCATCAGGAACTCTTCTTCCGGCTTCTTGCCCTCGTCGACCAGCTTGCGCAGGTAATCCAGCGCCTGCTTGCCGTCGTTCAACGCCACCACTTCGACGCCGACCGTCTGCAGGCAACGCGTCACCTGCTTGCGCGCCACCGACGAGTCATCGACCGTCAGCACCCGCAACGACAATGCCTTGCTCTGGGTCTCGACATCCACCACGCCGACCGAAATCGCTTCCGGCGTCGGCGCAACTTCCGCCAGCACCTTCTCGACGTCGATGATTTCGACTAACTGATTGTCGACCCGAGTCACAGCGGTCAGGTAATGATCACGTCCAGTGCCCTTGGGCGGCGGATGAATCTCTTCCCAGTTCATGTTCACGATGCGTTCCACCGAGCGCACCAGGAAACCCTGGGTCTTGGTGTTGTATTCCGTGATGATCACGAACGGACTGTTCTTGTCTTTCAAAGCTCCGGAGCCGGTCGCCATCGCCAGATCAAGGATCGGAATGGTCGCCCCCCGAATATTCGCCACCCCGCACACGACAGGACTGGACTTGGGCATCAGCGTCAGTTGCGGGCATTGCAGCACTTCCCGAACCTTGAACACGTTGATCCCGTAGAGCTGCTGACCGTCGAGACGGAACAACAACAGCTCCAGGCGATTCTGCCCCACCAGTTGCGTGCGCTGGTTCACCGAATCCATTACACCAGCCATGCCCAGACTCCTACCCCAACGCCAAGTGTTGTTGCGACGCACATTCATTGCTAAACGGCACGGCGCTTGCTTTTTAACTCGTATGAACGCTCAAACGACATTTTTCCGACGCCTGACATATCCCCTCCGCAGAGGGCTTTGCGCGATGTCCGCCGTATGCCTTTTTTTCGCTGGCAGCCCTGCCGGTGCTGATGCGGTTACCTTGCCTGACATGCTTATCGGCGTCACTCAGGGCTTTCTTGAATTCACCGTAGAAGACTATCTGGCTACCAGTCAAACGGAAGGTCGTTATGAAATCGAGGTCAAGCAGCTTGATCCACGCATGCGCATGCCTATGTGCGACAAGGAATTGACAGCGACGCTGGAGAGTCCGGCACGTCCTCTGGGCCGTGTCACGGTCAAAGTCCGCTGCGAAGGCGCCTCCCCCTGGACGGTGTTTGTGCCCGCTCAAGTCCGCCTGTTTCGCGAGATTGTCACCACCACGCGGCCACTCAAACGCGCCGGCATCATCGAACCTCAGGACGTGACCTTGCGCGAGCGCGACGTCAGTACGATCAATCAGGGTTTCCTGACGTCGGTGGATGAAGCCATCGGACAGAAATTGACCCGACCAACGGTAGCCGATCAAGTCATTACCCTGGTGCATCTGGAACAGGCGGAAGTGGTTCGCAAGGGCGATCAAGTGGTAATCACCGCCCGCAGCGGCACCTTGGCCGTCCGAATGCCGGGCGAAGCGCTGGCCAACGGCGGCCTGAAAGAACAGATTCGCGTGAAAAACCTCAACTCCCAACGGGTCATCAAGGCGCAGGTCGTCGCGCCCGGCCAGGTGGAAGTGGCCATGTGAGCGGCGATGCAAACGGTTGCATGAACGGATATTTGAAAAGCCCCTGAGTAACCAGGCAGAAAACTGGCGCTGACCAGAGCTGTTCCCTAAACTGTGCCGCAGCAGGATCTGCAACGGCGCATGCAAGCTCATTGCTAAATGAGCCTAAAGTTTTCCAGGGGATGGCCGAGAACATGGCAAGCGTCCAAATTCCCAGAGGTTTTTAACATGGTCATCGATTTCAGCCGTTTGAACAGCTCCTCGTCACTTACGGGCAGTACACGTACCAGCAACGCCAAGGAAACCGCCGAAACCGGCACCTCCGCGCCGCTGAATACCCCGGCCGAACAGGCCAGTACCGCAAAAAGCGGGGAATCGGTACACCTCAGCAATGAGGCTCAACAGTTGCAGAAGGTCACTGACAAGCTGCGCGATCAGCCTGCCGTCGATAAAGCCCGCGTGGCCGAGTTGAAAGCAGCGATTGCCGATGGCAGCTACAAGGTCGACAGCAACCGTGTAGCCAGCAAACTGCTTAATTTCGAAGCCCAGCGCTAGGCCTCGGTCAGCGCCAGGCTTTTGGACGCTTAAAACCCAAGGCCAGCCATGCACGACACTAATTTATTGCAACTGATCACCGACGACTTTGCTCCAGCTCAACAATTGCTGGAGTTACTGCAAACCGAGTCCCTCGCCTTGCACGGTCGCGACATGCCTCTGCTGGAAGAAATTCTGGCGCGCAAACAGGCATTGATCATTCTGCTCGAACAGCATGGCCGCAAGCGCAGCGAAATCCTCGCCAGTCTCAATCTGTCGCTCGACCGCGCCGGCCTGGAACAACTGGCCAGTCAGTCGAGCATCGGCGACCAGTTGCTCAGCCAGAGCGACGTCCTCACCGACCTGATTGCCCAGTGCCAGGCAGCCAACGCCAAGAACGGCCAGTCGATCATCATGCAGCAGGCCGCCACCGCCAATCAGCTGAAAATCCTCACCGGCGGCGAGCCTCCCGCGCTCTACGATGCCAGTGGCACCTTCTCCAAACTGCAGAAACCACGCGCGCTCAGCCAGGCGTGATGCTTTCTTCAATGCTTGCGCCCTATCAACGTGCGAAACATGCTGGCAAAATACTGGCCAGCCGTAGTCAAATTTTGTCTGGAGATTGATTTAACGTGTCCAACGTCCTCAGCGCGGATGATGCTCCGCAGCCCCCAAAGGTGCTCACCACACCTCTGGAAATCTCCAGCAACCTGCGCCAGCTGCAAGAGAGCCACGATCCGCTGATCATCACCTTCCACGAGCGCAGCCAGCGCTTCCAGAGTTACCTGATCAAGGTTGACCGGGAAACCGCCACGATTGCCCTGGACGAAATGATCCCGCGCGATGGCGAACGCTTCCTGCTCGCCGGCGAACCGTTCAAGGTCGAAGGTTTTCATGACGGCGTGCGCATTGCCTGGGAATGCGACGGCAAGCTGAACATCGAAGAATCCAGTGGCGACCGCTTCTACACCGGCGACCTGCCCACCGAAGTGGTTTACCACCAGCGCCGCAACGCCTTCCGCGCAGCCCTGAAGCTGACCGATCTGGTCAGCGTCGTGCTCGGTGGCGAAAAGCTCAAGTCACCGATCGACGGCAAGCTGCTGGATATCTCCGCCACTGGCTGCAAACTGCGTTTCGAAGGCGACATTACCGACCGCCTGCAACTGGGCCAGGTCTACGATCGGCTGATCGCCGCACCGCTGTTCGGCAACCAACCGGCCTCGGTCGAACTGCGTTACCTGCACTTCGAAGAAAAACTCAACATCACCTTCGCCGGCCTGCGCTTTCACAACATCAGCGGCCCGGCAGCACGCAACGTCGAGCGTTTCGTTTATCAGCTGCAACGCGAAGCGCGACGGTTTGATAAAGACGACTTCTGATCGGAAGGCATGAAAAACGGGCAGTCATTGCGGTGACTGCCCGTTTTTTTTATGCCCGGATCAAGGCCTGGCGGGGCTGATGTCCGGCCCTTCGCCCTCGACTGTCGAGTCGGTTGGCGTGACAGGTTCCGGATCAGGTTCCGGCTCCGGTTCAGGAGCGACCGTATTCTGCATCTGCTCCTGCACTACCTGCTCGTCTACCCGTGGGTCAAGCGCAGCCACCAGCGGCGAACTGGACATGCTGTCCGGCATCGCCACGTGATGCAGCGGCGCATCGTCGACCTGATGCAGATTGGTCACGGCTTTCGGCCGGATCCGCCACACCAGCACCAGCGCGAAAAAGGTGAAGAACGCGTACAGGCTCTGCGGCCCGAACAGCTTCATCAGCACCCCGGCCGCCAGCGGCCCGACACTGGCACCCACGCCGTAGGTCACCAGCAACATCGCCGTCAGCGACACCCGGCGCTCGCCTTCGACATGGTCATTGGAGAACGCCACCGCCAACGGGTACAGGCAGAACTGCACCAGCGAGCAGAGGAAGCCGACCACGAACAGCACCTCCAGAGGCACCTGCGGCAGGATCGCCAGCGGTAATGCAGCGACTGCCAGAAACAGCGCAAAGCAGCGAATCAGCAAGGCCCGGTCATAACGATCCGACAACCAGCCCAACGGCCACTGCACCACCAGCCCGGCAAAAATGCAGCTACCCATGAACAGACCGACCTGTTCGGTCGACAACCCCTGCTGCGAGGCATACAGCGGCGCCAGACCGTAAAACGAACCAATGATCAGCCCGGCCCCGAGCACGGTGCTCAGCGACTGCGGCACACGCTTGATAAAGAAGCGCGGCTCCATCGGCGCCGGATGCAACGGCGCCGGGTGAATCCGCCGGGTCAGCGCCACCGGCACCAGACACAGGGCGAAGCACAGCGCGACCAGCATCAGCAGTTCCAGGCCAAGGCCCGGGTGCATGACCAGAATCAGCTGACCGAGCACCAACCCCAGATACGACGCGATCATGTAGCCGCTGAACACCAGACCGCGCTGATTGGCGTCAGCCTGCTCGTTCAGCCAGCTCTCGATGACCATGTATTGGCACATCATGCCGAGGCCAACGATGGTCCGCAGCACCAGCCAGGCCGGCAGCCAGTCCACCAGACCATGACCGAGCACCGCCGCGCCGACGATCCCGGCGCACGCCGAGTAGGCACGGATATGCCCGACCCGGGCAATCAAGCGGTGACCGATCTTGCCGCCCAGCACCAGACCGAAATAGTTGGCCGCCATCAGCGCACCGACCCACAACCCGTCGACATGGTCGGCCGCCAGACGCAACGCCAGATAAGTAGAAAGAAGGCCCGAGCCGATCAACATCATCAGCGAGGCGAAATACAGCGCTCGAAAGGATTTCCAGATTTGGCGCATCGGCGTTCCGAGCGGCTCCTTGCGGTAAGTATCGGGCTATCAAACGATAGCCCGACGGCGACATTTCGTCAGGCCTGGGCAGCTAGAACACGGCGTTCCCAGGGAGTGATTTCATCAAAGAAACTGGTCAACTCCATGGTCTTCGAAGCGACGTAGCCTTCGATGAACTCCGTGCCGAACAGTTCCTTGGCCAGTTGACTGCGCTTGAGACGTTCGAGCGCCGCGTGCAAGGTACACGGCAGCGAAAGATGGTCCGGGACATCGAACTCGCCCTGAATCGCTTCGCTTGGCTCAAGCTCATGCTCGATGCCGTACAAACCGGCGGCCAGACTCGCGGCAATCGCCAGATACGGATTGGCATCAGCGCCCGGCAAGCGATTCTCGACCCGGCGCGCGACCGGCGAACTGGCCGGAATACGCAGACCGGCGGCGCGGTTGTCGTGGGACCAGCAGGCGTTATTCGGCGATGCAAACGGATGGCACAGACGCTGGTACGAATTGACGTTCGGCGCAAACAGCGCGGTGAAATCAGCCATACCCGCCTGCTGCCCGCCGATGAAGTGGCGAAACATTGCGGTCGGCTGACCGTCCGCGTCGCTGAACACATTCTTGCCGCTGCCGATTTCGACGATGCTCTGGTGAATGTGCATCGAACTGCCCGGCGTGTGCGCCAATGGTTTGGCCATGCACACCACGGTCAGACCGTGCTTGAGCGCGACTTCCTTGAGCAGGTGCTTGAACAGGAAGGTCTGGTCGGCCAGCAGCAGCGGATCGCCGTGCAGCAGGTTGATCTCGAACTGGCTGACGCCCATTTCGTGCATGAAGGTATCGCGCGGCAGACCGAGGGCCGCCATGCATTTATAGACTTCACTGAAGAACGGTCGCAGGCCGTTGTTGGAGCTGACACTGAACGCCGAGTGGCCGTCCTCGCGACGACCGTCGCGGCCGACTGGCGGCTGGAACGGTTGGGTCGGGTCGGTGTTCGGTGCGAACACAAAGAATTCGAGTTCGGTCGCCACCACCGGCGCCAGACCAAGGGATGCGTAGCGGGCAATGACTTTCTTGAGCTGGCCACGGGTCGACAGGTTGGAGCTCTCGCCGGTCAGCTCGTCGGCATCACAGATGGCAAAGGCCCGTGGTTCGTCACTCCATGGCAACGGATGGATCTGCGCCGGATCAGCCACCAGCGCCAGGTCACCGTCATCGCTGCCATAGAATCTGGCGGCGGGATAACCACCCATGATGCATTGCAGCAGCACCCCCCGGGCCAACTGCAAACGCCGCCCTTCGAGGAAGCCCTCGGCGGTCATTACCTTGCCACGTGGCACGCCGTTCAAATCCGGCGTGACACATTCAATCTCATCAATGCCCGTCAATCGCTGCGCGAGTGAACGCTGGCCATCGGTTGTCATGACGCAATCCTTGTTATTGTGCGAGCCGCGAACGGCGACCCGGACAAAATAGGCTTCGGCTGTTCGGAATATCAAGCAGCAGCCAACAAAAAGAATTCCGGTCGATGAATCCGTGATTCAGGGCAGGTAAATACTGAACACGCCGCCGCCCAACGGGCCGCCATTACGGATCTCGGTCCGGCCACCCACACCGTTGCGCTGATGCAGCGCAGCGATGCGCCCGGCGAAGTACAGACCAAGGCCAGTGCTGCCACTGCTGTGGTTGATGCCCTGCACGTAATCGGACTGGCGCTCGAGCATTTCGGCCGGATAACCGTCGCCGTCGTCATTGATGCTCAGCACCAGTTGCCCGGCCTCGTCGCTGACGGTGATCAGCAGCGATTCACGGGCGTAGCGGATCGCGTTGTTGATGCAGTTGCCCAGCACTGAGGCGATCAGTTCGCGGTCGAAAAAACCCAGGGGACTGAGCGGATCGACTTCGTAAGTGGCGATGATTCCACGGCTGGCGAACACTTCCTGATGCGCCGCCAGTTGCGCCTCGATGAAATCGTCCAGCTCGTGATAGGCCGGCTGCAACGGCATCTGGTTGACCCCGAGCTTGTACAGTCCGAGCAACTGCACCAGCATGCCGTTGAGGTGAGCGAACTCGAAGTCGATCACGCCCTGCTCCGCCCCTTGGCGCTGCGCCTCGGGCAGACGCGCCAGCCATTGGCTATGGGCCTGCATCAGCATCGCCAGAGAGTTCTTCATGTCGTGCACGGTGGAGGCAATCACCGTGGAAAAATCCAGTGCCTGCTCGTCTTGGTTCATTCGCCAAACGCCTTGCTTTTCAGCTTCTGATAACGCGGATAACGCGCGTCGGTATCGGGCATCATGCCCACCAGTTTCAGGCAGGCCCGACATTCTTCCAGCTCCGCCGACGGCACACTGGTGTCGGTGCCGTGCAGCAGCGACTGGGCCATGTTCAGCGCAATACTGATGTTCTTCGGTTGCATCTTCAGCGCCTTGCGGAACACCTCGCGGGCCTCCACCAGGTTGCCGGTCTTGTACACGCGCACGCCCTGACGGTTGAGGTCGGCGGCCGCATTACTTGAGCTGAGAATAGTCGGGTCATCGGTGAGCTTGGCGATGTCTTTCATCACCGCCGGGTCATCGCCGTAGATCTCCGCGCAACTCTTGAGCATCGACGTGCCCGCCTCGGCCTGACCGAGCATCTGCAGTTGCTTGGCCACCAGCAACGCAGCCTCGGGGCTCATGAACTGCTCCATGCCGTCGAGGCGCATCAGCGCTTGTTCGGTGAGTTTTTCAGCGGTCTCGGCATCGTTGAGCAACAGGCTGGTGGCCTTCATCAGGCGCGCGCGAATTTGCAGGCCCGGATCGGTCGGGTTTTCCTTGGCCACTGCGCTGAGAGTGGTGTTGATCTCCAGACGCGTACGGGTATCGAGCCCGCGCTCGCTGCCCTTGCTGATCAGCGCGTGCGCCAGGCCCAAATTGCTTTCCGGATCCTTGAACCGCGATTGCGCGCCCTGATTCACCGCCTGGCGATAAGCCCGGGAGGCGGTGTCGAAATCTTCGTTGGCCATCGCCAGCTTGCCCAGCAACGCCTGACGACGCACCGCCAGCGGCGACAGACGAATCGCCTCCTCCAGCACTTGCTGCGCGCCTTTGGTATCACCCTCGGCGACCAGCACGTCGGCCATCCCGTCATACAGCGCCGGCATCATCGGAAAGACCTTCAGGGCTTTTTCGTAAACGCCCTTGGCCTGACTGACCTGCCCGCGCTTGAACAGCAACTTGCCCAACCCGGCAAAGGCCCACGGCAACGGCCGGTCGGCGATGATGCTGTCGTAAAGGCGCTCGAGCGCTTCGTTCTGGTTCATGTCGCGCAACGCATCAGCGCGATAGCGCAGGCACAGCGGCGAATAACGGATGTCCTGTTTGCACAGGGCAATACAGGCGTTGAGCACCTCGACCGGTTTGCCACGGTCGAGGGCTTGCAGAATCGGCTTGAGCAACGTCTTGCGCTGCTCCAGACGCTCCAGGCGCTGAGCCAGGCCAGAGCGGTTGAACGGCTTGGTCAGATACGCGTCGGGCTCGTGCTCCAGAGCACTGAGCACCATCGCCTGACTGGTTTCGGCCGTCACCATCACGAACACCGCTTCGTGGCTGATCAGCTTCTCCATCATCAGGTCTTCCAGCACCTGCTGACCGTTCTTCTTGCCGTCGCCGAGGTGGAAGTCCTGGAGGATGAAATCGTAGGACTTCTGCGCACACATTTTCAGCGCCTGCTCACCGGTGTCGGCGGTGTCCACATCCTTGACGCCCAACTCGCGCAACATCGAACGCACGGAACTGCGGAAATCCGAGAAATCATCGACGATCAGAAAACTCTTTTGGTGATACGACAGCATCGAGGATTTCCAGGCAATTGAAGAAGATGGTCCATTTCCAGGCGCGCAGATGATAGCTGCCGGCCAAATGCTATCAAGCGATTTCGCGCGACTCTGAAGTCACCGAACGGGTTATCGGCCGGATCAGCGGTTCTCTTGAAGCGAGGGTTCAAGATTCGTTGTGCAGAGGTCGACACATCGATTGGCAAAACTGAGGATGGCGCCGAGACATTCCATGACTTTTCCCAAGCAGCAAAAAGCCCCGCCAGATTACTCTGCTCGGGGCTTTTCAATAGATGGTGTCCCAGGGCAGGTTCGAACTGCCAACCTTCCCCTTAGGAGGGGGATGCTCTATCCAATTGAGCTACTGGGACACAGGGCTGTCGGTGCGACAGACGGCGTGCATGTTAACGGCCAGGCCCTGATTTGTCATGTCGTCCACAGGGCTTTTTAAGTGTAGGCAGGCGCCCTGCACGGGTGCCGGACGTTTTACCGTGCAATTTGCATCGGCGCAGAAAGCCATCATTGCAGATTGCAATGCAGCCCTTCCGAAAAACACTTATAAATGCTTGTTTTTAAAGGACTTAACAGCAGTTAGACTATTGGCACGACGGCTGCTTTACCGGTTCTTATACAAGAACAGTCGGAGACTCGTCTCATGAACAGCGCCCTCGTGTTCGCAAACGCAATCGCACTGGCCGTCCTGGTGGGCTTTCACTTCGTCCCCGAGGACAACGAGAAAGTGGCCGGGCGCATGCCGCATTACCTGCAAGTGCAGAAGGCGCCGCAATGGGCGGTGTTGAGCGATCAGAGCTTCGCCCCGCAAGCGGTCAGCGAGTCTGAACAGGCGTTGCCGGCGCATTCGACTGAACGTCTGGTTTTTTGAATATCTTCAGGAGTACAGCATGTCCAAGTCAGCTGCGGGGTTTCTGATCCTCGCCTTATTGAGTGGCCTCGGGCATTTTTCGCTCTTCGAGGAAACCGAAATATCCCTGCCCCTGATCGGTTGCGGCGTGTTTTCGGCACTGTTCGTACTGGCGCTGGTGGCCGGACGCAAAATCAAGTTTGATCCGGTATTACGCTAAACCTGACCAGCTCCAGCAAATGATTGACCGCGTCGGCCAGGTCGCCCGAGTTATCGATCTGGTGCACAGGGCTGTCGGTTGAACGCCTCTGCTTGAACAACGTGTTGCGGGCCAGCCGCGCATCAATCTGCTCACGCGTCTCCCGGCCACGCCGGAGCAGGCGCTCACGCAGGACATCATCTCGAACCGTCAGCAACACCGGCACCAGCGTCGGATAGCTTTGCTGCGCTTGCCGAAGGTTCGCCCGAGAGCCGTTCACCAGGACGTGTTTACCGGCTTTCAACCATTGATCCATTTCCACTGGAATCCCGTAGGCGAGAGCGTTGGCCTCCCACGCCAGCGAAAAATCGCCAGCGCGCTGACGTTGCTCGAACTCCTGCGGCGTCACGCCGATCGCATCCTCGCCAACGGATTCGGCCGAACGGGTGATCACTCGTCGCATGATTTCGCAGTTCAACGCCCGCAAGGGTTCACGCGCAGCCTCGATCAGACTGTCCTTGCCGGAACCGGAAGGCCCCATGAGGTAAATCAGCCTGCCATCCATCCTGAAAACGCCCTCCGACGGGCACTTGCCCCTAGTAAATCGGCCATTTGCCACTATCCTGTAAAAGGTAAGGAACAACGATTCAACCCGCATAGCATGCACGTTCTGCCTCCTTCGGGCATCAGTCGACATGCTTCAGGACGCGGTCAGCGATACGGGCCGAAGCTTTCTTTTCAAACCAGTCCGCATTTCTGATAATTGGTGCTGGCATTACGCCTTTACCCGGATCAATATTTGTCACAGAATTGACGCCAATGATCTGGCAATTTTGAGGCATGATGCGCGCCTCTTAACAATTCAGGTTGAACCATTTGGCGCGGATGCTTGTCCTACCACACATCCTGCGGCCAATCCCGAGAACCGCTCCCCTGAACTAACCGGTTAAATATATGCGCCCATTGAAACAGGCAATTTATTCCAGCCGTACGGCTGACAAGTTCGTCGTACGTCTGCCAGACGGAATGCGTGAACGCATTGCCGAGGTGGCTCGCAATCATCATCGCAGCATGAACTCCGAGATCATTGCGCGCCTTGAGCAGAGTCTTATTCAGGAAGGCGCACTGGGCGAAGAGCTGAGCATGCGCCTGGACAGCCCGGAGCTGTCGCTGCACGAACGCGAGTTGCTGCAACGCTTCCGCCAACTCTCCCATCGCCAGCAGAACGCGCTGGTTTCTCTGATCGCCCACGACGCCGAAATGGCCGCAGACGCATCCTGAGTCAAACCGAACATCTCAAGCCAGCATGAATGCTGGCTTTTTTTTGCCCGTAATTTGAGCTTTTCAGGGACGAAAAAAAGCCCGCCAATCGGCAGGCTGTTTCAATGCAGTCGGTCAGAGCAGGAAGATCGTCGCCAATCCCAGGAAGATGAAAAAACCACCACTGTCGGTCATGGCCGTAATCATCACGCTGGCGCCCATCGCCGGATCGCGGCCCATCTTCGCCAGCGTCATCGGGATCAACACCCCCATCAGCGCCGCCAGCAAAAGGTTCAACGTCATGGCAGCCGTCATCACCACACCCAATGACCAACTGCCGTACAGCATGTAGGCGACCACACCGATCACCCCACCCCAGACCAGGCCGTTGATCAACGCGACGGCCAGCTCTTTGCGCATCAGGCGTGAGGTGTTGCCGGTGCTGACCTGATCAAGCGCCATGGCACGAACAATCATGGTGATTGTCTGGTTGCCGGAGTTACCACCAATACCCGCTACGATCGGCATCAGCGCCGCCAGGGCCACCAGCTTTTCGATCGAACCTTCGAACAGGCCGATCACACGCGATGCGACGAACGCCGTGATCAGGTTGATCGCCAGCCACGCCCAACGGTTGCGCAAAGACTTCCAGACGGAGGCGAAGATGTCTTCCTCTTCACGCAGACCCGCCATGTTGAGGACTTCGCTTTCGCTCTCCTCACGAATCAGGTCGACCATTTCGTCGATGGTCAGACGGCCGATCAGCTTGCCGTTCTTATCGACCACCGGGGCCGAGATCAGGTCATAACGTTCGAACGCCTGAGCGGCGTCGTAGGCGTCTTCGTCCGGGTGAAAACTCACCGGGTCACTCGCCATGACTTCGGAAACCTGTTTCTCCGGGTCATTGACCAGCAAACGCTTGATCGGCAGCACGCCCTTGAGCACGCCGTCGTAGTCGACCACAAAGAGCTTGTCGGTATGGCCCGGCAGCTCTTTCAGTCGACGCAGGTAACGCAGCACCACTTCGAGACTGACATCCTCACGGATGGTCACCATCTCGAAGTCCATCAGCGCACCGACCTGCTCCTCGTCGTAGGAGAGAGCCGAACGCACACGCTCGCGTTGTTGCTGATCCAGAGTCTCCATCAGCTCATGGACGACGTCTCGCGGCAGCTCGGAGGCCAAGTCAGCAAGTTCGTCGGCATCCATGTCCTTGGCCGCAGCCAGGAGCTCGTGATCGTCCATGTCGGCGATCAGCGTTTCACGGACAGAATCGGATACTTCGAGAAGAATGTCGCCGTCGCGGTCGGCCTTGACCAGTTGCCAGAGCGTCAGACGATCGTCGAGCGGCAGGGCTTCAAGAATGTAGGCGACGTCGGCGGAGTGCAGATCATCGAGTTTGCGTTGCAGCTCGACGAGGTTTTGCCGGTGGACCAGGTTCTCGACCCGGTCATGATGCGGGCCTTCCTGGCGATGAGTCAGGTCTTCGACGACCCGCTGGCGCTGCAGCAGCTCGACGACCTGAGCCAGGCGATCCTGCAGGCTTTCCTGTGTTTTCTTTACTTCGATTTCGGACATAGGCGAACTCCACTCCCAGCAGCGGGGCACGCCGGAAGGATCAATCAGTCAATTCATGATTGGTGAAACGGGCTACTGAATAACTACTGGGTAAGTCCATGGAGGTTTTCCATAAGCCCCGGCGGGGCTGACGGGCGCAATGATACACCGCATGACGGTTTTAAACGTTAAAAAATCGTGTCTGAAACAAGCGCTTGCGAGACAAAGCTGAACGCTGTCCTGATCCTTCAGACTGCGACGACTCATTCTGAAAAGAAAACACACCGGCGGTGAAAAAACTGCCGGCTACGCTTGAAGAGGATCGTCACGGAGGACGCCGAATGCCATCGAAAACATCCCGACTCATGCTGACCACCCTGCTCTGCCTGCCCGCCATCGGGAGCGCAACCACACTTCATCGCTGCGAAGCTTCTGATGGTAGCGTCACATTCACGACGCTGAGCTGTGCGAACGATGAACACCTTTCATTGCAGGAAGTACGACCCTACTCGCCTGGTTCGACCGTGGCACTGATACCCGAAGCCCGTCACGAAGAAATATCGGGCATGAATATCAGAAAACGAGAAATGGCCGTCGTCGGGCGCACTCACGACAAATGTGGAGATCTGATCGACGCACGACAGAAACGCGAGGCGATCATCAATCAACGAATCATCGCCGGCATGAGCCAGCAGGACGTTGAGAGCGCTCTGGGCAAACCCGACAAGGTAAATATCCGCAATTCGGCAACAAGCTATCGTTACGACCTCAAGCGAGGGCGCAGTGCTCAAATCGATTTTGATGAAAAAGGATGCGTGACGGGAAAAGCCAAATCCCGGACAGCAAAAAGCCCGCGTTAAACGCGGGCTTTTCGATATATGGTGCACTCGACAGGATTCGAACCTGTGACCGCTCGGTTCGTAGCCGAGTACTCTATCCAGCTGAGCTACGAGTGCAATTTGTGTTTTTAGACCAGACCACAACTGGCTGTAACCAAGTCATCTGCATTGCTGCAACCGACTCTTAAATGGTGCACTCGACAGGATTCGAACCTGTGACCGCTCGGTTCGTAGCCGAGTACTCTATCCAGCTGAGCTACGAGTGCAATTTGTGTTTTTAGACCAGATCACAACTGGTTGAAGCCGAGTCATTTACATCGCTGCAACTAACTCTTAAATGGTGCACTCGACAGGATTCGAACCTGTGACCGCTCGGTTCGTAGCCGAGTACTCTATCCAGCTGAGCTACGAGTGCATTTGTTGCGCCGCATTATAGCCCGTCTAATCTCTATTCCAACCACTTTTTCTATAAATTTCAATAACTTACAGAAGAAGCCAGATTACAACGTACTAAGCAAATAATGGCGGAGAACGGGGGATTCGAACCCCCGACACCCTTTTGAGGTGTACTCCCTTAGCAGGGGAGCGCCTTCGGCCACTCGGCCAGCTCTCCGCAACACGGGGCGTATATTAACCACCTTCTTCCCCGTTTGCAAACATAAAAATCGATAAAAATTAATGGCTTGGTTCTTCGTCCTTCTCTTTCTTTATACGCAGATAGATTTCTTCACGGTGCACGGCCACCTCTTTCGGGGCATTGACGCCGATACGCACTTGATTTCCTTTAACGCCGAGCACGGTCACGGTGATTTCGCCATCACCGATAATCAGGCTTTCTGCGCACCGACGAGTCAGAATCAGCATACCTTTCTCCTCACGCGAATCATTTCAGGGACAACAGTCTGCAAAAAAAAGGCACCCGACCTACAACCGGAGCGATCGTAGCCCTACATGCCTGAGTATTGACCAGCGCGAGCAAAAGAACAGTTAAGGGCTCACGCCATTCAAAAAATAAAGGGCGCGGTCAGACCGCGCCCTTCAGACAACGCATCACTCGCCCTGACGGGCCGGAGCGTCGAGTTCGAAAGCCGTGTGCAGGGCGCGCACGGCCAGTTCCAGGTACTTCTCTTCGATCACCACGGAAACCTTGATTTCCGAGGTCGAGATCATCTGGATGTTGATGCTTTCCTTTGCCAGGGATTCGAACATGCGGCTGGCCACGCCTGCGTGGGAGCGCATGCCGACACCGACGATCGAGACCTTGGCAATCTTGGTGTCGCCAACCACTTCACGGGCACCGATCTCGCGAGCGGTGTTTTCCAGCACGGTCTGCGCGGACTGGTAGTCGTTGCGGTGTACGGTGAAGGTGAAGTCGGTGGTGTTATCGTGCGCGACGTTCTGCACGATCATGTCGACTTCGATGTTCGCGGCACTGATCGGGCCGAGAATCTTGAACGCCACGCCCGGGGTGTCTGGCACGCCACGGATGGTCAGCTTGGCTTCATCGCGGTTGAAAGCGATGCCGGAAATGATCGGCTGTTCCATGGTTTCCTCTTCATCAATAGTAATGAGGGTGCCCGGACCCTCCTTGAAGCTGTGCAGTACGCGCAGCGGAACGTTGTACTTGCCGGCGAACTCCACCGCGCGGATCTGCAACACCTTGGAACCGAGGCTGGCCATTTCCAGCATCTCTTCGAAGGTGATCTTGTCCAGACGCTGAGCAACGGACACCACGCGCGGGTCAGTGGTGTAGACACCATCGACGTCGGTGTAAATCTGGCACTCGTCAGCCTTCAGCGCAGCGGCCAGCGCCACGCCGGTGGTGTCGGAACCGCCACGACCCAGGGTCGTGATGTTGCCGTGTTCGTCGACGCCCTGGAAACCGGCGACCACAACCACGCGACCGGCCTTCAGGTCGCCGCGAATCTTCTGATCATCAATCTGCAAGATACGCGCTTTATTGTGCGCGCTGTCCGTCAGGATCCGCACCTGGTTGCCGGTGTAGGACACCGCCGGCACACCGCGCTTGATCAACGCCATGGCCAACAGGGCGATCGTCACCTGCTCACCGGTGGAAACGATCACGTCCAGTTCACGGGGAACCGGTTGATCTTCGCCACTGATTTGCTTGGCCAGATCGATCAGACGGTTGGTTTCGCCGCTCATTGCAGACAGCACAACCACCAGGTCATCGCCGGCATCGCGGAATTTCTTAACCTTGTCGGCGACCTGCTCGATTCTCTCGACAGTGCCGACCGAGGTGCCTCCAAATTTCTGTACGATCAAAGCCATTTCAAAGCCGCCTCTGCCCATGAAGGGCGCCCAATAATCACTCAAACAGCCGCCCGGCCCGCCACTAGACTGCGGGCCCGACGGGCCGTCTTATAAACCCTGCTCGACGAATGGAACGGTCAGCGCCAGAGCGCCATCCAGTGCGCCGGCGTCGACACCGCCGCCCTGCGCCATGTCCGGACGACCACCGCCCTTACCGCCCACTGCCGCAGCAGCCTGTTTCATCAAATCACCGGCTTTGAGTTGGCCAGTCAGGTCCTTGGTTACGCCTGCAACCAGTACGACCTTTTCCTCATGGACACTGCCGAGCAGGATCACTGCGCGGCCGAGTTTGTTTTTCAGCTGATCGACCAGCGCCAGCAGCGCCTTGCCGTCCTGACCATCCAGGCGCACGGCCAGCACTTTCACGCCCTTGACGTCCACGGCCGAGGCCGACAGATCGTCGCCTGCAGCGGCGGCGGCCTTGGCCTGCAACTGCTCGAGCTGCTTTTCAAGCGCGCGGTTGCGCTCCAGCACAGCCGACAGCTTGTCGATCAGGTTGTCGCGGCTGCCCTTGACCAGGCTGGCCGCTTCCTTGAGTTGTTCTTCAGCAGCGTTCAAGTAAGCCAGCGCCGCTGCGCCGGTGACGGCTTCGATACGACGCACGCCCGATGCCACACCACCTTCGCTGATGATTTTCAGCAGACCGATGTCGCCGGTACGGTTGGCGTGGATACCGCCGCACAGCTCGACGGAGAAATCACCGCCCATGCTCAGTACGCGCACGTTGTCGCCGTACTTCTCGCCGAACAGCGCCATCGCGCCTTTCTGCTTGGCGGTTTCGATGTCGGTTTCTTCGGTTTCAACGGCGGAGTTCTTGCGGATCTCGGCGTTGACGATGTCTTCCAGCGCCTTGATCTGCTCCGGCTTGATCGCTTCAAAGTGGCTGAAGTCGAAGCGCAGGCGCTGACTGTCGACCAACGAACCTTTCTGTTGAACGTGATCGCCCAGCACTTTGCGCAACGCGGCGTGCAGCAAGTGAGTGGCCGAGTGGTTCAGCGAAGTGGCGTGACGCACGTCGGCTTCGACGTGGGCTTCCACCGGTGCGCCAACGATCAGGCTGCCCGACGCCAGCACGCCGTGGTGCAGGAACGCGCCGCCGGTCTTGGTGGTGTCGCGCACGTCGAAACGGCTGTTGCCGGCCTGCAGATAACCGCAATCGCCAACCTGGCCGCCGGATTCGGCGTAGAAAGGCGTCTGGTTCAGAACCACAACGCCTTCCTGCCCTTCGCTCAAGACGTCTACGGACTGACCGTCTTTATAAAGGGCAACGACTTTCGCCGAACCGCTGGTGGCGTGATAACCGGTGAACTCAGTGTCCACGTCAACCTTGACCAGGCTGTTGTAGTCCAGGCCGAACGAGCTGGCGGAACGGGCACGGACGCGCTGGGCTTCCATTTCACGCTCGAAACCGGCTTCGTCGATGGTCAGGCTGCGCTCGCGGGCGATGTCCGCGGTCAGGTCCATCGGGAAACCGTAGGTGTCGTAGAGTTTGAACACCACGTCGCCCGGAACCACGTCGCCTTTGAGTTCGGCCAGATCCTGCTCGAGAATCTTCAGGCCCTGCTCCAGGGTCTTGGCGAATTGCTCTTCTTCGGCTTTCAGTACGCGCTCGATGTGCGCCTGTTGGGATTTCAGCTCAGGGAAGGCATCGCCCATCTCGGCCACGAGTGCGGCGACGATCTGGTAGAAGAAGCTGCCCTTGGCGCCCAGCTTGTTGCCGTGACGGCAAGCGCGACGAATGATCCGGCGCAGCACGTAGCCGCGACCTTCGTTGGACGGCAGCACGCCGTCGGCAATCAGGAAGCCGCAGGAACGGATGTGGTCAGCCACGACTTTCAGCGACGCCTGATTGTCGTTGCTGCAACCGATGGCCTTGGCCGAAGCGGCCAGCAGGCTCTGGAACAGGTCGATTTCATAGTTCGAGTGAACGTGCTGCAGCACGGCACTGATCCGCTCAAGGCCCATGCCGGTGTCCACCGACGGGGCTGGCAGCGGGTGCAACACGCCATCGGCGGTGCGGTTGAACTGCATGAACACGTTGTTCCAGATTTCGATGTAGCGGTCGCCGTCTTCTTCCGGCGAGCCCGGCGGGCCGCCCCAGATGTCGGCGCCGTGATCGTAGAAAATCTCGGTGCAAGGACCGCACGGGCCGGTATCGCCCATGGTCCAGAAGTTGTCGGACGCGTATGGCGCGCCTTTGTTGTCGCCGATGCGCACCATGCGCTCGGCCGGCACACCGACTTCCTTGGTCCAGATGTCGTAGGCCTCGTCATCGCTGGCGTAGACGGTGACCCACAGCTTTTCCTTCGGCAGGTTCAGCCACTTCTCGGAGGTCAGGAAGTTCCAGGCGTAGGTGATGGCATCACGCTTGAAGTAGTCGCCGAAGCTGAAGTTACCCAGCATTTCGAAGAAGGTGTGGTGACGGGCGGTGTAACCGACGTTTTCCAGGTCGTTGTGCTTGCCGCCGGCGCGCACGCATTTCTGGCTGGAGACGGCGCGGGTGTACGCGCGCTTTTCCTGGCCCAGGAAGCAGTCCTTGAACTGGTTCATCCCCGCGTTGGTGAACAGCAGGGTTGGGTCGTTGCCCGGAATCAAAGAGCTGGAGGCTACACGGGTGTGGCCTTGCTCTTCGAAGAAGCGAAGGAAGGCTTCACGGATTTCTGCGCTTTTCATTAGGTTCTTCCACGGAGGCTGCGGCCAAAGGCCTGTACGAAACGTCAACAGACGAAACGACGGCAAAGGGCCGCATTATATCGGCCCTGCGCGCGGGGTACAGCGTGTTTATACGATAGAAACGGTCAATTGGGTGGCTAACGCTGTCACTTGCGCGAAAACTCGACGAATGTCGCGACCACTTGCTCGATTTGCGCGCGGTTGACGTCCATGTGCGTGACCATTCGCAGCCGCGCGGCAGCGCTCAATTTGATCCCGCGCTCGGCAGCGAATGCCTTGATCGCATGGGCACGATCACCCATCTGCACGTAAACCATGTTGGTCTGCACCGGCTCGACACTGAAACCGGCCTCGCGCAAGCCTTCGGCCAGCAACTGCGCGTTGGCATGGTCATCCGCCAGACGCTCGACGTTGTGATCCAGCGCATACAGCCCCGCCGCCGCCAGCAATCCGGCCTGACGCATGCCGCCACCGACCATTTTGCGCAGGCGCCGGGCCTTTGCAATCAACGCCGACGAACCGCACAGCACCGAACCGACCGGCGCGCCGAGGCCTTTGGACAGGCACACCGAGACCGAATCGAAATACTGGGTGATTTCCCGGGCATCGACCCCGAGCTTGACCGCCGCGTTGTACAGCCGCGCGCCGTCCAGATGCAGCTGAAGGCCATGGCTCTGAGTGAACTGACGGGCACGGGCCAGATACTCCATCGGCAACACTTTGCCTTGCATGGTGTTTTCCAGCGCCAGCAGACGGGTGCGGGCAAAGTGGAAGTCGTCAGGCTTGATCGCCGCTGCCACCTGATCCAGGTCCAGCGAGCCATCGGCCTGCACTTCCAGCGGCTGCGGCTGGATCGAGCCGAGCACCGCCGCGCCGCCGCCCTCGTACTTATAGGTGTGCGCCTGTTGACCGACGATGTATTCGTCGCCGCGCTCGCAGTGCGCCATCAACCCCAGCAGGTTGCTCATGGTGCCGGTCGGGACGAACAGCGCCGCAGCAAAACCCAGCCGTTTTGCCAGTTCGGTCTCCAGACGATTGACCGTCGGATCTTCGCCATACACGTCGTCGCCGGTATCGGCGCGAGTCATCGCATCGAGCATGGCGGGAGTCGGTTGGGTGACGGTGTCGCTGCGAAGATCGATAACGCTCATGAACCTGGCCTCTGGTCAGCAGGGGAAATCCCTTTACGAAGACGAATTACTGCGGGCATGGCGCGGATTAATCAACCCTTGAGCAAGGAAAAGTCGTTTGTGTGCTTCGAAAAACTCGATGGCAATCATCACAAAGGCGCAATGCACTGCCCGGAAATCTGTGTTAAAAACGCTGCGCCGCCCGATAAAGGGCGGCGAAACGTTCTCAGGGCGGGGTGCAATTCCCCACCGGCGGTAATTGCGCGCAATGCGCATAGCCCGCGAGCGCTTGGTGACGTACACGGCAAATGCCGTGAGCGGCGGCAAGGTCAGCAGACCCGGTGTGATTCCGGGGCCGACGGTCACAGTCCGGATGAAGAGAGAACGGGATTGACGCCAAAGGGCCGTCCGCCGTGTTCGCGCGAGCGTGCGTACCCTTGAATCCCTTTCGATTCATAACGCCCTGTTTTTCACACAAACAGGAGTCAGAACATGCAACCCACCGCTATCGACAGCAAAAGCAAACACCCTCACGGCGAGCGCGTCGCGTTCATCCAGGCCTGCTGGCACAAGGAAATCGTCGACCAGAGCCGCAAGGGCTTCCTCGCCGAAATGATCGCTCAGGGATATCAGGAATCGGACATCGATTTCTTCGAAGTCGGCGGCGCCTTTGAAATGCCTCTGCACGCCAAGCTGCTGGCCAAGACCGGTCGTTATGCCGGTATCGTTGCCGCCGCCCTGGTGGTGGACGGCGGAATTTACCGTCACGAGTTCGTTGCCCAGTCGGTGGTCAGCGGCCTGATGCAGGTTCAGCTGGAAACCGAAGTGCCGGTGTTCTCGGTGTCGCTGACCCCGCACCACTTCCATGCCGGCGAAGAACACCAGAAATTCTTCTTCGAGCATTTCGTGCACAAGGGTCAGGAAGCGGCGAAGACCTGCGCCGATACGCTGCAGAAAGTGCGTGCGTTGCGCCGTACCGAGCCGCGCGCTGTAGCGGTCTAAGCATCATAAAAAAACTGCCATGATCGTTCCCACGCTCTGCGTGGGAATGCTGCCCGGGACGCTCCGCGTCCCTAAAGCGGACGCAGAGCGTCCATTAAGGCATTCCCACGCAGAGTGGGAACGATCAGTCATCTAGTAAGACGATCATCAGGCAAGATTTTCGTCAGTGGTCGGCACGATCAGGATGCCCGCCCGCAGGCCGTTCTTGACCTTGGGATTGGGGAAAATGATCCGCGCGCCCTGCTCTTCGATGATCCAGCGGGTATTGGCCAGGTCTTCGGCCAGCACATAACCCACATCCAGTTCCGAAAAGTTTTCGATGTCCGCCGGCAGGTTCAGGCGGAACGCATCGCTGTGCTTGATGATTTCCCGCGCCACGCTGAACAGTTGCAGACCGTCCAGGCCCTGCTCGGCCATCTCAGGCTCAGTGCCTTCGATGATCTGCTTCAGACGGGTTTCCAGCAGCGACACATTGACCCCGGCGTTCTGTCCGAACGGCCGCGCCTTGCCCAGCTCCAGCGTGAAGGACTCTGCACCCAGCTTGTCGTAGGTGTAGGAGCTGAACACGATCGACGGTTTGTTCTGCAACAGCACCGCTTCCATGCCGGCGGCGCGCAGGCGGGCCAGCTCGAGACGGGAATGCTGGCGACCTTCCTTCCACGGATACAAAGCGAACTGCTCGATCTTCGAACCACGAATCGCGGTGTGCAGGTCGTAGTGCAGACGCTGACGATCAGGAAGGCTGAAGAAACTTGCCGCCAGACGTTCCAGCTCGCAGGCGCGCAGGGCTTCGGAGCCGCTGCTTTGTTCGTGACGGCCGTTGAACAGTCGATTGACGTCCTGTTCGACGAAACGCTCGCCCTTGCGAATCGCTTCCGGGTTGCCGAACAGGAACAGAATGCGTGCGCGCGGCTTCAGGTCGCCGCGAGCGATGTCATGCAGCAGCCGGTCGAGCAATTCGATCGGTGCCGTTTCGTTGCCGTGGATGCCTGCCGACAGCAGCAGGTCCAGGCCATTGTCGCGCGCTTCGGGTGGCCGGACTTCCAGCGCACCCTCGCTCAACCAGCGCATGCGCACGCCTTCGACAGTCAGTTGAGTCTTCTCCGCCGGTTCACGGCCGGCGAGGGTCAGTTCAAGCAGTTTGCCGAGGGCGAGCATAGAGCGGTTTCCTTAGTGGTCGTGATTGCAATCCGGGCCGTGCACGTGGCCGTCATCGTCGCCGAGGTCAGCCGGTTCCATCTCCAGTTGCAGACTTACCAGATTAGTCGCCAATGGACGCAACAGCAGGTTGGCGTACTCTTCGTCGCCCTCTTCGACGTCCACGCCGATCAGCAGTTGGCCGCGGCCGTCCTGCTGGATCCACAGCTCTTTGCCTTGCCACATGACCGCGACGCGGGTGCAGGAAGTTTGCAATTGCGTGCCGTCAGTGTCTTCAAGGATCAGCTGCAGGGAATCGCTCATGTTTTACGCTCTCTTGGGGAGATGAAACCGTGCGCCGCGACGAGGCGGCGCACCGGTCATCAATTGATCTGGAATGGATAAACCGCGCCCAGTTTAAGGATTTGCGTCAGTTCATCCAGTGCCGTCCGGCATTCAAGCAGCAATTGCGGATCCGCCAGATCACTTTCGGTCAGGCGGTCGCGGTAGTGCTTTTCAACCCATGCGGTCAACGAACCGTACAACGGGGCGGTCATGATAACCCCTGGGTTGACGGCCGCCAGCTCGGTTTCGTTGAGCGCGACGCGCAGTCGCAGGCACGCCGGGCCACCACCGTTCTGCATGCTTTGCTTGAGGTCGAAGACTTTCACTTCGCGGATCAGGCCGCCGGAGCTGATCAGGCCTTGCAGGTAATTCCACACGCGCTCGTTGCCACGGCACTCTTCCGGCACGATCAACAGCATCGAACCGTCAGGACGCGACAGCAACTGGCTGTTGAACAGGTAGGAACGCACCGCATCGTCCACGGTGACCGCCGAACGCGGCACGCAGACCGACTGGAAGTTGCCGCCGACCTTGGCCAGTTTGGCTTGCAGTTCGGCCAGCATCTGATCGGTGTCGAGGAACGCGTCCTCGTGATAGAACAGCACCTCGCCGTTGCCCACCGCGATCACGTCGTTGTGGAACACGCCCTGATCGATCACCGCCGGGTTCTGCTGCGCGTAGACCACGCCGTCGTCACGCAGGCCGTGCAGACGGGCAACCGCTTGCGACGCTTCGAGGGTCTGGCGCGCCGGGTATTTCTGTGGTGCCGGGTAGCGGGTGTCGAACGCACTGCGACCGAACACGAAGAACTCGACACCGGCCTCGCCGTACTCACGGCAGAAACGCGTGTGGTTGGCTGCGCCTTCGTCGCCGAACTGCGCCACCGCCGGCAACGCGGCGTGGTGAGCGAAGTGTTGCTGGTTGGCGAACATCGCGCCCAGCACGCGACTGGTGGTCGGGTGCTCGATGCTGCGGTGGTATTTGCAGTTCAGGTTGGCGGCGGTGAAGTGCACGCGACCGTCAGCGGTGTCGGCGCTCGGGCTGACCGTAGCGGCGTTGGCCACCCACATGCTCGACGCCGAGCAACTGGCAACCAGCAGCGGCATCGCTTCTTTTGCAGCGCGCTCGATCACCTGAGCGTCGGTGCCGCTGAAACCCAGACGGCGCAAGGCAGCCACGTCCGGACGCTCCTGTGGTGCGAGGACGCCCTGCTGAAAGCCCATCTCCATCAGCGCTTTCATTTTTGCCAGACCTTGCAGCGCCGCTTCCTTCGGGTTCGAGGATTGCTGGCTGTTGCTCTGGGACGCAACGTTGCCGTAGGACAGACCACCGTAGTTATGGGTCGGCCCCACTAGACCGTCAAAATTGACTTCATAGGATTTCATCAGCGAGGCTCCACGAGAATCTGTTGTTATAGGCTTCAGTAACTATTCTTTGAGACCGCGACGCGGCCATCGCCGGCAAGCCAGCTCCCACAGGAATCTCATCGTCCTTGTGGGAGCTGGCGTGCCAGCGATGGGCATCACGCCATCTTCACGCCAGGCGTCAGGGCCGCCGGCAACACCAGGCTCGCGGTTTCGAGCGAGGCCACCGGGTACGCGCAGTAATCCGCCGCGTAGTAGGCGCTGGCGCGGTGGTTGCCCGAAGCGCCGACACCGCCGAACGGTGCGCTGCTGGCAGCACCGGTCAATTGCTTGTTCCAGTTGACGATCCCGGCACGGCTTTCCAGCCAGAACTGCTGGTAGCGCTCTTCGGAATCCGACAGCAGGCCGGCGGCCAGGCCAAACGCGGTGTTATTGGCTTCGGCAATCGCCGCCGCGAAGTCGGCGTAGCGGATCACCTGCAACAGCGGGCCGAACAGTTCTTCATCGGAGCGATCGGCAACCGCCGTCACATCAACGATGCCGGGGGTCAGCAGCGCCGACTGCGCCTGTGGCTGCGTCATTGCCAGCAGCGACACCGCGCCGTTGGCCAGCAGATGCGCCTGGGCATCCATCAACGATTTAGCCGCGCCGAGGGAAACCACCGAGCCCATGAACGGCGCCGGTTGCTGATCGAAAGCACCGACCTCGATGGTCGAGCTGACTTCCACCAGACGCTTTAGCAGGCTGTCGCCCCACGCGCCTTGCGGCACCAGCAGACGACGGGCGCAGGTGCAGCGCTGACCGGCGGAAATGAATGCCGACTGAATGATCGTGTAGACCGCCGCGTCGAGGTCGGCGACCTGATCGACCACCAGCGGGTTGTTGCCGCCCATTTCCAGCGCGAGGATCTTGTCCGGACGACCGGCGAACTGCTGGTGCAGGTGATTGCCGGTACGGCTCGAGCCGGTGAAAAACAGACCGTCGATGCCCGGGTTTGCCGCCAGTGCGATACCGGTTTCGCGGGCACCTTGCAGCAGGTTCAGCACGCCGGCCGGCAGACCGGCCTCGATCCAGCACTTGACCGTCAGTTCGGCGACTTTCGGGGTCAGCTCGCTGGGCTTGAACAGCACGCTGTTACCGGCCAGCAGCGCCGGCACGATATGGCCGTTCGGCAAGTGACCAGGGAAGTTGTAAGGGCCGAACACCGCGACCACGCCATGCGGCTTGTGGCGCAACACGGCGGTGGCGTCGCCCAACGGGCCGCTCTTCTCGCCGGTACGTTCGCGGTAGCTCTGCACCGAGATCGCGATCTTGTTGACCATGCTGGTGACTTCGGTCGCGGCTTCCCACAGCGGTTTGCCGGTTTCCTCACCGATGGTGCGGGCCAGTTCGTCGGCGTGTTTTTTCAGCGCGGCGGCGAACGCCTCGAGCACGCTGATGCGATCTTCCAGGGTACGACGGGCCCAGCCCGGGAACGCCTGACGCGCAGCCTGCACGGCCGACTCGACCTGAGCGGCGGTGGCGCCCTCCCCCGACCACAGCACTTGCTGGGTCACCGGGTTCAGCGATTGAAAGGCCTCGCCCTGACCGGCCAGCCACTCACCTGCGATGTATAGCGAATTCATTATTTCGACTCCCGTGCAGCGGACAACGCCACGGCGCGAACCTGATCGCCAGCGTTGAGTTGAAGACGTTTGGCGGTCAGCGGATCGACCACCAGCGTACCGGCGGCCAGACGGGCCGGCGCAGCCGTGATGCGGCAGTCTTCGCGTTTGCGGTTATGGATGATGAACGGCGTGGCATCGTCGCCCGGCGTGCCGATGGCCAGCACCAGCGCTTCGCTGTCACGCACCGCGCGGATCTTGCTGGTCTCGCACTCGATGGCCGGGCCGGCGTCGAAGATGTCGACGTAACCCTGATAGCTGAAGCCTTCGCTCTTGAGCATCGCCAGCGCAGGCTCGGTGTCCGGGTGAACCTGGCCGATGACATTGCGCGCGTCCGGCGACAGGAAGCAGGTGTACAGCGGGAATTTCGGCATCAGTTCAGCGATGAACGCCTTGTTGCCGACGCCGGTCAGGTAATCGGCCTGGCTGAATTCCATCTTGAAGAAGTGACGGCCCAGGCTTTCCCAGAACGGCGAACGGCCGGCGTCATCCGACACGCCGCGCATCTCGGCGATGATCTTGTTGCCGAACAATTCAGGGAATTCGGCGATGAACAGCATCCGCGCCTTGGACAGCATGCGGCCGTTGAGGCCGGTGCGGTAATCGGCATGCAGGAACAGCGAGCACAGCTCGGAGTTGCCGGTCAGATCGTTGGCCAGGAACAGCGTCGGGATCTCGCGATAGATGTTCAGTTCCTGCGAGGCGCTGACGGTCAGGCCGACGCGAAAGTTGTACCACGGCTCGCGCAGACCGACAGCGCCGGCGATGGCGGAAATACCCACCACGCGACCGTTGTCGTCTTCGAGCACGAACAGGTAGTCCGCGTCGCCACGACCGGCTTCACCGCGAAAGGTCTTCTCGGCCCAGCCGACCCGGTGAGTCAGGCGTTCTTCGTTGGCCGGCAAGGTGGTCAGGCCGGTGCCGGTGCTGCGGGCCAGGTCGATCAGAGCGGACAAATCGCTGCTGCGTACGGGGCGAACAATCATGCTATCTCCTCAAACGGGCCGCCGTGGCCACCCGTGAAACTCGCTAAGGCGTTAAACCGCCACCAGGCGCACGCTGGCACCTTCACCGACGCCCAGGGCTTCGGCCGCTTCCAGATCCAGGGTCACCGGTTTGCCCGGCGCGTAATCCAGTTCCAGCAGTACCGCGCGGTAATCCTGCAATTGGGCATTGGCTACCAGATACTGGCGCCCGGCACCTTTGACCGGCTCGCCGAGCTTCACCGGCACCACACGGCTCTGGGCGATCGAACGGATCCCCGAAACCCGCGCATGCAGGGTCGGGCCACCGTCGAAGATGTCGATGTAGTGATCGGTCTCGAAGCCTTCGCGCATCAGGATGTCGAAGGTGATCTGCGCACGCGGGTGCACCTGGCCCATCGCTTCCTGAGCGGAGTCCGGCAGTAACGGCACGTAGATCGGGTAATGCGGCATCAGTTCGGCGAGGAACGTGCGGCTTTTCAGGCCACACAGACGCTCGGCCTCGGCGTAGTTCAGGTCGAAGAAGTTACGACCGATGGCGTCCCAGAATGGCGAGTCGCCGTTCTCGTCGCTGTAACCGACGATCTCGGTCACCACCGAATCGGCGAAACGCTCCGGATGGCTGGCAACGAACAGCAGACGGCCGCGGGAGTTGAGTTCGGCCCACGGCGAACCCACCAGCTCGCGCTGCACATAGAAACTGGTCAGCAAGCTGTTGCCGGTCAGGTCGTGGCATTGCGAGAGCACGTGGATCTTGTTGTGGATCTTCAGCTCGCGGGAGGCGTGCACGAAGGTCTCGTTGCGAAAACTGTAGAACGGCTCGGAATAACCGGCCGACGCAACGATCGCCGAGCAGCCCACCAGCTTGCCGGTGGCGGTGTCTTCGAGGACAAAGAAATAACTCTCTTCGCCGTTGAAGCTCACTTCGGCGGCAAACGAGGCTTCGCTCGCGGCAATCTTGTCGCTCAGGCGTTCAACGTCATCCGGCAAGGAAGTGACACCAATCGGGCTGTCCGCAGCCAGACGCTGTACCTCGCCCAGATCAGCCATTTGCGCGGGGCGCATCACCAGCATGGTGTCACTCCTTTCTCTTATAAATTCACAGTAAAAAAACGCCGGACACTGTGGGAGCGAGCTTGCTCGCGAAGGCGGTTCACTAGTCGACAAACAGGTTGTCTGACCCACCGCATTCGCGAGCAAGCTCGCTCCCACTTTGATTTGCCCGGCATCAAAATTGGGTTCGGCGCCTGAAAGCTCCAGGCGCCGAAGGATCTATCAGGCTTGCGTCAGTTTCGCTGCAGCACGTTCGAAACGATCCAGACCGGCGTCGATGTCCGCGTCTTCAACCACCAGGCTCGGGGCGAAACGGATCACGTCCGGGCCGGCCTGCAGAATCATCAGGCCTTCTTGTTCAGCGGCGTTGAAGATGTCCTTGGCCTTGCCTTTCCAGGCATCGCTCAGCACGCAACCGATCAGCAGACCGAGACCGCGCACCTGGGTGAACAGGCCGTACTTCTCGCCGATCTGTTGCAGGCGGGTCTTGAACTTGTCGTGCTTGGCGTTGACGCCGTTCAGCACCTCAGGGGTGTTGATCACGTCGATCACCGCTTCAGCCACGGCGCACGCCAACGGGTTGCCGCCGTAAGTGGTGCCGTGAGTGCCGACAACCAGATGCTTGGCCAGCGCTTCGGTGGTCAACATTGCGGCGATCGGGAAACCGCCGCCCAGGCTCTTGGCGCTGGTCAGGATGTCCGGAACCACGCCGAAATGCTGGTAGGCGAACAGGTTGCCGGTACGGCCCATGCCGGTCTGCACTTCGTCGAACACCAGCAGCGCGTTGTTCGCGTCGCACAGCTCACGGGCGCCTTGCAGGTACGCCTGCTCGGCCGGCAGCACGCCGCCCTCGCCCTGGATCGGTTCCAGAACGACCGCGCAGGTCTTGTCCGAAACAGCGGCTTTCAGCGCCGCCAGATCGTTGTACGGCACGTGGGTGATGCCGGTGATTTTCGGGCCGAAACCGTCGGAATACTTCGACTGGCCGCCGACGTTCACGGTGAACAGGGTGCGGCCGTGGAAGCTGTTGAGCGCGGCGATGATTTCGTACTTCTCGGTGCCGAAACGGTCGAACGCGACGCGACGGGCCAGCTTGAAGGCGGCCTCGTTGGCTTCAGCGCCGGAGTTGCAGAAGAACACGCGCTCGGCAAAGGTGGCGTCGATCAGCTTGTGCGCCAGGCGCAGGGCTGGTTCGTTGGTGAACACGTTGGACACGTGCCACAGCTTGTTCGCTTGCTCGGTCAAGGCACCGACCAGCGCCGGGTGCGCATGGCCCAATACGTTGACGGCGATACCGCCGGCGAAGTCGATCAGCTCGCGGCCGGCCTGATCCCAGACGCGGGAACCGGCGCCACGCACCGGAATGAAAGCGGCAGGCGCGTAGTTGGGAACCATAACCTGGTCGAAATCGGCGCGTTGTACCGCAGCGTGCTCAACGGACATCGGAGTCTCCTGATGAGGGCCACCCGCCTGAAACTGGCGAGCGATGGGGGGATTGTAAGGACAGTTTTGTGCCCGGCCTTGTCGCCAAGCGACAACTTCTTATAGCGCAAACCCCGGATTTTCCCGGGTTTACGGCAATGCGACATATAGCGTCGCAAAGGCGCAGTTTAAACTGCCGCCGGCCATTGCAGCAGGCCTGCGAGCATATCAATTGCGAAGGCGCTGCCTGTCATACATCTCTACCACCTGCCGATGGCCGGCTGCTGTTTTGCTTGGGCTCCATTTCGATGCTCAAGGACGCCAACAATGCCATCCAATACCGGGCACTTGCCCGCCCTTCCACTCACGCCCGGCGCGGCGGCACTCAACCCTCCGTCTCACTATGAACCGCTGGTCAAAGCGCTTCCCGAATGGCTGGGCAATGCCTCACCAGCCCGGCGCCTCGCCTTGAAGAACAACCGCCACCGCCTCCACCATGCCGTGAAGGCAGCCCCGCGAGAGCAGCACGATGCCCTCAGAACGCTCATTGTCGAGTACATGAAGGCGCAAAACGGTGTCGATCAGGTGCTCGATCGCGTTCAGGACGCCAGCACCTTCGCCGAACCGCTGCTGACCGAGGCGCTCAAATCAAGCTTCGGCGTTGACGTGAATGTCAGAGAAACCTTCCTGCACTTGTACATCCCCGTGACCGCTTCCGGCATTACCACCGGCACCCGGACATGGACGGTGTCTCTGCTCGACGCGGCCTTGCATAACTTCGAGACCGACGAAACCGTCGCCGACGCCTATGCCGCCGGCTCATCGTTCGTCACCCGACCCTCGGCAAGCGGGGCATACGAAACGCTGGCGCCCCTCAACATGAATCCGGGGATTGCCCCTTTCACCCGACTGTGCCGGGAACTGGACATCGGCAGCCGCTACAAAACCTATCTCGAAGAAAACCTGGCAGTGTCCAGTCCGGTGGCTGCCGCAGTCTTGCGCCACAAGATCAATGCGGCGCAAAAAGCCGCACTGCGCGCCGCCCTGAAACTGGCGCGGATGAAGGGCGATATCGACCACGCGCATCTGCATGCGATTGAACGCCTGCTCGATGGTGCCCACAACGTGCAAGTGAATGGCCAGCCGCTACTGTGCCAGGACCTGACGATGATGTCGGTCGAACTGACCGGGATTGTGCTGTTCGCACCCGACCTCGAACAGGTACGAACCGCGGCGCAAGTGGTGGCTTACATACCTGGCCACCCTGAACACCCGGTCAAGCAATACGCGTCTACAGCCCAACTGACAGAAGCGCTGATCCGGCAATTGCGCGAAGCGGCCTTCCAGCGATTCTTCAGCCGTTTTGTCGCCCACGATCAACGCGGGCAATTCTTCGGCCAGCTCAGGCAGCGCCTGAGTCAGGTGACCTATCACAAGCCGCAGGCCGGCGATTTATCGCCTCCCTGGCGCGAAACGCCAGTCGCAAGGCCGATTCTGCAAATTGCCGCTACGCCCATCGCCGGCGAACTCTGGGAACACCTCTATCAGCGCAAGTTGAACAAGATACTCAACGATGCCGCCGCGATCGCGATTTCCACTGCGACGGTTGATCGCAACGCTCGCTGGCAGCGCTGGGATGCACTGGTCAGTGTCGCCGAGTCGATCCTGGAAGCGGCCGCGTTCGTTGTTCTGCCGTTCGTGCCGTTTCTGGGTGAAATGATGATGGCGTACATCACTTACCAGTTGCTTGACGAAGTCTTCACGTTCGTTGTCGATCTGTCCGAAGGACTCACCACCGAAGCTTGCGAACACTTTTTTGCCGCACTGGAATCCATGATCCAGCTCGGTTCATTCGGAGTCGGAACCGGCATTGCCATGGCGGAACTCCCCAAAGTATTACCGCCCGAAGTGGTGGCGTTCATGGATCGCTTCCAGCCGGTGAAACTGCGCAATGGCAAGACCCTGTACTGGAAACCGGACCTGAAACCCTACGAGAGCCCATTGACCCCAGCGGCCGATTCCAGTCCCGACGCACAGGGTCTGCACCTGCTCGACGGAAAAAAACTGCTGCCTGCCGACCAGGCGCACTACACCGTCAGCGATCACGAACATCCCGGCAAGCTGCGCATCGAACACCCCACCGATCCGGATGCCTATCAGCCGATTGTGCGGCACAACGGCGAAGGTGCTTTTCATACCGAGCTGGAAAACCCGCTGCAATGGGACCGCGCCACGGTATTGCAACGTATCGGCCCACGCATGGAACCGTTTGCTGCGGCAAAGCGCGAGCGAATTCTGCAAGTCAGCGGTTACACCGAAGACGGGTTACGCAAAATGCACGTCAATCAGGAGCGAGTGCCACCCTTGCTGGCCGATACCATCGAGCGCTTCAAGATCGATCAGGACCTGCAGACCTTCATACAACAGCTCTCCAGCAACGACCCGACCGAGTACCGGATGGCCGATCCGTTGATTCAGCTGCAATTGCTCAACGAGCAGGGTTTGTGGCCTGCCAACCGGCGACTGCGCTTGCTCAACGCCCGGGGCGAAACCCTCTGGCAATCCTCAAGCGATGCGCAGCTTGCGCTGACAGACATTCACCAAGGCCAGCTGACCGACGGTGATCTGCTCAAGACCATGCTGGAATCGCTCAGCGAGTCCGAAAAAAACACGCTGCTCGACGAAGAATTCGGGCAGGTGCTTTCCATTGAATCCCGCACCCGGCGACTGCGCGCCAGACTCGCCGCAATCGCCGATCAACAGCGCCCGAACCTGTTCGAAAAACGCTATCAGTCACTTCAGCACCGCGAGGCTCCACTGATAAAGGCGGTGGCCCGGCATGTGCCGCAACTGCCCGTCAGAATTGCCGAAGAGCTCATAGACACCGCCACGGGCACCGAGCTGCTGCAACTGGGCGAAGGACAGTTTCCGCAGCGTCAGCAAGAGCTTTCCCAAACCGCCATGCACGAGCTGCGCATTACCCGCGCCTATGAGGGGCTGGAAATCGATTCGGTGCGTAATCCGGATTCCGAGATGCTGGCCCTGTACAGCCTGCAGCTGTTGCCCGGCTGGCCCGAGGGCCTGAGCCTGGAAGTCCGTGACCTGACATTTGCCGGAAACAGGCTCGATGGCACCGGCCCCATGGATGCAGCCATCAAGAAAATCCTGGTACGCCGGGCCGATGGCCTGTGGCAACCGTTCGATTCGGACGGATTGCAATTGCACGGTGCGACGGACTTTTACACCTGCGTGCTTCAAGCCTTGCCGGACGCCCAGCGTCAGGCGTTGAACCTGCAGATCGGCGAAGGAGCGAAACTCCACCAACTCATACGCGACAACCCGCTGCCCCGCTCCAACCTGCGTCTCACGCTGACCGACGCACCGGTGCCGACCCCGACACGCGACACCTTGCGCCTCCTGGGCACCGAGGGTTATTCACGCAATCGATCGACGGGCAGCTCGCCGCCTACCCTGGAAACACGCACAAGAGACATGTTTCCAGGGATCACCCGGGACGGCCTGCAAGCGATGGTGCAACACCTGCAAAATCTTCCGGGAAATCCGGTTGCCGAACTCTCGCGCCTGCGCCTCGAATACGCACGCCTGGAGAGCGACCTCGATCAATGGCGGTTCAGGGCCATGCGGACCGATCCTGCGACCGGCCGGGAACTGTCCCTCGCCCAGCGGGAAGCCGCAGAGCGCAATCGCCATTTGTTTGCCCGCACCCTGCTCAGTTGCTGGCGCCGGGAAACCCTGGACCGAATTGGCTATCGCCTGCAGTTCAACGAACCCCTGTTGGGCGATCTCCCGCAGCTGTCAGCCGATTACAGCCATGTCGTCAGCCTGGAACTGAGTGGCAGCGGAACGTCCTCAGGCATCGCAGCGTTCATCAGTCACTTTCCTGAACTGAGGCGCCTCGATCTGCGCAACTTCGACCTGCACGATCTGCCAACAGTTATCGCAAAGCCCTCCCTGCGCCAACTTCGGCTGCGCACATGCGGGATCGTACTGACCCCGGAAAACCAGGCACTGCTGGCCTCCCTTGATGAATTGATCGAACTGGACCTCAAGGACAACCCGCTGGGCACACGCCTTGATGTCACCCGCATGTCATCGCTGACCTACCTCAATCTCTCCCGCACCGCGATCGCCGAGATGCCTTTCGGGGTGATCGCCCACCCGAGGATCAGAAGCGCATGGTTGAGCGAAAACCTGATCACCTCTGTGCCTGATGCCCTGTTTGAACTCACGCCCGATGTCGGCGCCGGGTACGACCTCTCGGGCAACCCGCTCTCTGCGGCCACGCGCGAACACATCAAAAACTATTTCACCCGGACCGGACTCAATTTCGGCGTGCGTGCCGAGCAGGCTGATATAGCCCGAACCCGGGCGCTGTTTCCGGATATCGATGACGGCCAGGCCAGCAGCCTGATCTACAACCTGCCCGGCTCGCTGAATCAGGGTCGCCTGCAACTGACCGTGTGGGAAACGGAGCTGGCCACGCTGAACGCCGATCTGGCTTCATGGGCAAGAGATATTCCCGACCGCGATCCAATCAGTGGCACCACACTGGAGGCGAATGAGCGCTTTACCGAAATTGACGCCCGCGAAACTTTCGCCGGCAATCTGTTGCGCCTGTGGCGACACCGCTCAACCAGCCCTCCATACGTCAGAGCCGACGTCCTTTCGATACAGGCCGGTTTCAGGGGGATTTGCCGGTATTGAACGCCGATTTCAGCCATATCACTCAGCTGACTCTCAACGGCAACAAGGGGATTGGCGGCAACACGGCATTCCTGAGAAGTTTCCCCCGACTCAGACAGCTGATGCTGCGCAACGGCAAGATTGATCAGTTGCACACGATGCTCAATGGCCTGCCGATGATGGAGATACTGGTCATGGAAAACTACGGTGTGACGTTCACTGCCGAGTCGCTGACAGCGCTGGCCAGCATGCCTGGGCTCGAGTCACTGGAACTGCCCGGCAACACGCTGGGGCTGGCGCCCGACCTGCAAATGCTGAACTCACTGACCTATCTCGATCTGTCGCGCACCGGCCTTAGGGAAATACCGTCCGGTCTGATCGGCCACCCGAGACTCGAGACCGTTATTCTCAGCGAGAACCAGATCACCGAGTTGCCGGAAGGTTTGTTCGAAATACCGAATCAGGTCGCCGACGGCTATGACCTGTCGAACAACCCGCTGAATGCGGCCACCCGCGAACGTATCAAGCAACACCAGCGTGAAGCCGGCCAGGATTTCGCGGTGCTCGCCGACCGCGCAGATATCGAGTCCATCCAGCAACTGTTTTCCGACCTCGATGATCAAGATGCCAGCGACGTGTTCTACAGCTTGCCGGGGTCGATCGAGCATGGTCGCAGCCAGGTCAGGCACTGGCAGGCGGAACTACGTCAAATGAAAGACGAACTGCTGCAGTGGGAGGCGGCTGCGCCGAACATTCACCCGCTTACGGGACAGAGGCTGACCCCGTGGCAGATGTCGGCGATGCGTACCAGCCGGCGGGTTTTCACCCAACGTATTGAAGAACTGTGGCGCCACCGGTCTGCCGAAAAACCCACGGAGCGCGGCGATGTACTGATGGCCAGTCTGACCTTCATTGGAGACTTGCCTGAGCTGTCGGCCGACTTCAGTCATATTCTCGACCTGACGCTCGATGGCAATCCGAATCTGGGCAATATCGACGCGTTCCTCTCGGGCTTTCCCGGCCTGCGCCACCTGGAATTGCATGATTTCAGACTCGAGCACCTGCCACAGGCTTGCGAACGCATGCCTTTACTGGAGCGTCTGGTGCTGGAGTCCTGTGGGCTGAGCCTCACACCGCAAACCCAGGCCCGCCTCTCTTCAATGAGCCGATTGCAGTTCCTCAATCTCAGCCATAACCCGCTGGGTGCCACACCACAGTTGAATACATTGCCGGCACTGGCCCGCCTGCGTCTGGTAGACGCCGGGATCTCTGAGCTGCCGGACGGCCTGATCGAACACCCGACGCTGAAAATGGCTGACTTCGATCAAAACCGGATCAGCGAACCGCCCGACAGTCTTTACCAACGCTCGGCACTGTCGCCCAAGCAATTCACCTTGAGGGATAACCCTCTGTCCCCGGCCGCTCGCGACCGGATCAAGACCCACTACCAGCGCAATCGGCAGAACTTCGGGGTATCGATGCCACAGGCCGACATCGACCGTGTACGCGCACTGTTTCCAGCACTGGATGCCGAGCAAGCGAATCAGTTGCTCTATTGGTTGCCGGGAACAATGGATGAGGGACGTGCCCGGATCGGCCACTGGGAAACGGAGTGGCAGCAGATGAATGCGACTCTCGGAGAATGGGCCGCGGAAATTCCCGAACGACATCCATCCAGCGGCATACGACTTACCGATGAGGAAAAAGCCGCTGAGCGCGCCGGGCGTGATCAATATCGCCGCGACCTGCAAGCGTTCTGGCGCGAACGCTCGACAATCCGCCCCGAAGTTCGCTCGGACAGCCTGACTCTCAACCTGTCCTTGATCGGTGAATTGCCCCCACCGAGCGCAGACTTCAGCCACGTCACAGCGCTGTCGATAACCGGCACTGGCCGATTGCGCATCGGCGACAACTTCTTCAGCACGTTCACAGGGCTGAAGACTCTGGAATTGCGTGATTTGGGATTGCGGCAGATACCGGCCTCATTCAGGCAGATGTCAGCCATGGAAAGCCTGGTGCTGAGCAACTGCGCCTTGAAACTGGATGTCGAAGGTCGCGCCACTCTCGCCACGATGACAGGCCTGAAAAAACTCGATCTGTACAACAATCCGCTGGGGCTGGCACCGCACATTGATACCCTGCCGAATCTGGATTTTCTGGATCTGGCCAGCACCGGGTTGGACGAATTGCCTGCCGGGATAATCAATCATCCGACGCTGGGCATCGCCATTTTCAACAACAATCGCATCAGCGAAATTCCTGATGAGATTTTCAACTTGCCGGCAGAAAGCGGTGACGGCTACGACTTTGGCAAGAACCCCCTGAGCCCTGCGACTCGCGAGCGGGTCAAGGACTACTTCAGGCGTACCGGCAGTGATCTCGGCGTGCTTGCCGATGAGAGGGATCTCGCTCGGGTGCAAACCCTCTACCCCAGTCTGGATGATGAGCAGGCCAGCACCCTGTTTTATCGTTTGCCCGGCAGTCTGGCCGACGGTCGCAACGAACTGACACGTCTGGAAAAGGTACTGAGCGATCTCAACCGCAATCTCGCTCGCTGGATCAGCGACATTCCGCTCGATCCGCGCACCGGCGAGCCACTGTCCGAAACCGCGCGATCGCACCAGGAGCAACTGCGCTCACAGTTCGCCGAGGAACTGCTGACCTGCTGGCGCAAGGTTCCGCTGGAAGACTCGACCCTCGACGCTTACGCGTTCAACCATGCGATTAACTTCGCCGGAGACCTGCCGATACTGGGCACCGAATTTCCTCACGTACATGATCTGTATCTGACGGGCGACGGCCACTCGACGCGACTCGGGCATTTCCTTGAAGCGTTCCCCAATATCGACAGCCTGGCCATCCGGGCAATCCATCTGGGCGACATACCCAAGGACATTTACACCCTGAATCGACTGACAGCCCTGAGCCTTTCGGATTGCGGAATCAGCCTGACACCCGAATCTGTGGCGGCACTGGCAGGTATGGATAAGCTCGAGGTGCTCAACCTGAGCGACAATCCTCTGGGACTGACCCCCGACCTCAGCAACCTGCAGAGCCTGACCGAACTGGACCTGAGTCATACCGGCATCTCCGAAATCCCGAAAGGCGTGCTGGAAAACCTGCACTGGGGTGAGATTGACCTGTCCGGCAATGCCATTACCGAAGTGCCGGAAACCCTGATGGAAGTGCCCCCGACCATCGGTGACCGCTACGACCTGGGCGGCAACCCATTGTCGGCACAAAGCCTGGCGCGCATCCGCGCCTACTATGAGGAAACGGGTAACGACCTGAACGTCGCAGGCATTGACGGCACTCCACCACCACAGGTGAGGCCGGATATGGAAATAGAAGACTGATCGTGCTGCAGCCATGGCCGCTCGTGCCATGGCTGTATCGGCTATGGATCAACCGCGCTCGGGCGGCACCGACGACAGTTCGAAAGGACTGCTGCTGCGCCGCTGGTTGCGGTCTTCCCGTGGCGTGGCGCCGAAGAAGTTGCGATAGGCGCTGGAGAAATGCGGCCCCGAAGAGAACCCACAGGACAGGCCGATCTGGATGATCGACTTGCTGGTCTGCATCAACATCTGCCGGGCCTTGTTCAGGCGCAGTTCCAGGTAGTACTGGCTCGGCACACGGTTGAGGTATTGCTTGAAGATCCGCTCCAGCTGACGGCGGGATACGCACACATGCTGGGCTATTTCGTCGGTGGTCAGCGGCTCCTCAATGTTGGCTTCCATCAGCAGCACCGCCTGGGTGAGCTTCGGATGGCTGGAGCCGAGACGGTTCTGCAATGGAATGCGCTGACGCTCGCCGCCCTCGCGGATGCGCTCGACCACCAGTTCTTCGGAGACCGCACCGGCCAGCTCCGCACCGTGGTCACGGGCCAGCACAGCCAGCAGCAAATCGAGCACCGACATGCCGCCGCACGCGGTCAGGCGATCGCGATCCCAGTCGAACAGATGGCTGGTGGCGATGACTTTCGGGAAGCGTTCGGCGAAATCGTCCTGCCAGCGCCAGTGCACCGCCGCGCGGTAACCATCGAGCAGACCCAGTTGCGCCAGCGGGTACACACCGGCCGACAGACCACCGATCACACAACCGGCGCGCACCAGTTGCTTGAGCGCGCTGCTGAGTGCCGGCGCCAACGTCGTGGGAGGCTCATCGGCGAGCAGGAACAGTTTCTGGAAATTCTCGAGTTTGCCGGCCCAGGGTTCGCCGGGCAGTTGCCATTCACCTTCGGTCGGGGCTTCGGCCTGCAGGAATGACAACTCGTAAACCACGTCCGGATGCACACGCTGGGCGACACGCAAGGCCTCCTCTGCCAGCGCCAAAGTCAGAGCTTTAGTGCTGGGCCAAATCAGGAAACCAATTCGATGGGCAGTCATGGCGGGCGATCCGAAACGTAAACAGAGGGAAAAACCGAAATCGGCTGCAACCAAATTAGACCATCTGGCGCGCTGCGCAGCATGACCTAATTTGGTGCATAACGGGAGCGATTACTTGAGGCTGCCCGAGAGGAATTGTTGCAAACGTTCCGACTGCGGATTGACCAGCACTTCACGCGGGTTGCCGCTTTCTTCGACGACACCTTTGTGCAGGAACACCAGCTGGTTCGACACTTCACGGGCGAAGCCCATTTCGTGGGTTACCACCACCATGGTCCGGCCTTCCTGAGCGAGGGCCTGCATGACTTTCAGCACGTCGCCGACCAGTTCCGGGTCGAGGGCCGAAGTCGGTTCGTCGAACAGCATCACTTCCGGCTCCATCGCCAGCGCACGGGCGATCGCCACACGCTGCTGCTCGCCACCAGACATGTGCCCCGGGAACGCGTCTTTACGATGGGCCACGCCGACCTTGTTCAGGTAGTGCTCAGCTTTCTCGCGAGCTTCGGCCTTGGACACGCCAAGGACGTGAACCGGCGCTTCCATGATGTTTTCCAGCGCGGTCATGTGCGACCACAGGTTGAAGTGCTGGAACACCATCGACAGGCGCGAACGCATGCGTTGCAGCTGTTTCGGGTCAGCGGCTTTCAGCGCGCCGTCCTTGTTGGCGACCAGTTTCAGCTCTTCGTTGTTGAGCAGGATCTTGCCCGCGTGCGGCTGCTCGAGCAGGTTGATGCAGCGCAGGAAAGTACTTTTGCCGGAGCCACTGGAGCCGATGATGCTGATCACATCGCCGGCGGCCGCTTTCAGGGAAACGCCCTTGAGCACTTCGTGACTGCCATAGCGTTTATGCAGGTCTTGGACTTCAAGCTTGTACATGCGGTCGGTTCTCACAAAAACAGTCAGTCGTTGAGCAAAGGGCCGTCGCGCAGCGCATCGCGCCCCGCCACTTTGGCCAGCCAGAAACCGGGTTGGGCGTAACGCAGCCGCTCAATGGCAAACAGCACCCCGGACGTACCAGCACACACCGTGCTGACCCGATCCGACAGCGGATCGATCACTTCGAAAATCTTGTCACCGGCTTCAACCCACTCGCCGGGCTTGCGCAGGAAACTCACCACGCCCGGATGCGGCGGCAGAAGCAATTCAGTGCCCTCGAACGGCATGCCTTCGCACGGTTCGTGCGCCGCGCCCGGCCACTCGCCCCGGATCAGGCCTTGCTCGGCAAGGAACGCCAGAATGCCTTCGGCCCAGGCTTCAGCCTGTGCAGGCGTGGTGTCAGCCTGACCGCCCAGTTCGACAGTCGTCGCCAGGCACGCCAGCGGAATCTGTGCATCCGGGAACAGACGCGACAGACGCAGCCACGGCAGCGAACAGGCTTCGTCGAACGAGCTGCCGCCGGAATCTTCCGCCAGCAGGCCGACTTTCACATCCAGGTGCGCAGCGAGCGAACGCCACAGCGGCCAGTGCTGCGGCAAGGCATACATGTGCAGCGCGGCTTCACAGTCGCAATGCAGGTCCAGCACCACATCGGCGGTGGCGGCGTGTTGCAGCAGGATGCGCTGCATGCCTTGCAACTGGCTGCTGGCCTCGGGCAATGCGGCCAGATGATCGGCCATCGCCTGACGGATCAGACGGATGTTGGCGTGCGGGTCATCACCGAGATGTCCTTCCAGCCTGGCGGCCACGGGGGCGCTGAGCTCGACGAAATCACGGTTGAAATTCTTGCCGCTGCCAGCCTCGAAACGGCCCTGATGATTGCCTTGCAGCAACTGGCCAAGACCCAGCGGGTTGGCCACCGGCACCAGCTCGATGACGCCGTTGAGCAGGCCCTTGGCTTCGAGTTCGCCGAGGCGTTTTTTCAGTTCCCAGGCGGTGCGCATGCCGGGCAGTTCGTCAGCGTGGAGGCTGGCCTGGATGTAGGCCTTGCGCTCGCCGCTGCCGAATCGAAATACCGAAATCCGGCGCTCGCTGCCCAGGTGGCTCCACGGCAGAACGTGGTCGATGCGTTCCATATCAGTGCTTCCTCGGGGCCAGGTAGCTCAGCCAGCGACGCTCGGCCAGCTTGAACAGGCGCACCAGAATGAAGGTCAGGCACAGGTAGAACACGCCGGCGGTGATGTACGCCTCGAACGGCAGGTAAAACTGCGCGTTGACGGTACGGGCCGCGCCGGTGATGTCGATCAGGGTCACGATGGACGCCAGACTGGTGGTCTGCAGCATCATGATCACTTCGTTGCTGTACTGCGGCAGCGCCCGGCGCAGGGCCGACGGCAACAGAATGCGCTTGTACATCTTGACCCGCGACATGCCCATGGCCTTGGCCGCTTCGATCTCACCGTTCGGCGTGGCCTTCAGGCTGCCGGCGATGATTTCGGCGGTGTAGGCGCTGGTGTTGATCGCGAACGCCAGGCACGCACAGAACGTGGCGCTGGACAGCCACGGCCAGAGGAAGCTTTCACGCACCGCTTCGAACTGGGCCAGACCGTAGTAGATCAGGAACAGCTGAACCAGCATCGGCGTGCCGCGAATCACGTAGGTGTAGAGCCACGCCGCGCCGTTGACCACAGCGTTCTTGGATACCCGCATCAGCCCCAGCGGCAGCGCCGCGAGCAGACCGAAGAACAGCGACAGCGCGAGCAACTTGAGGGTGGTGACCAGACCGCCGAGGTACAGCGGCAGAGCCTCCCAAATGACGTTGTAGTCGAAGATCATAGATCAGCCGCCCTTACGCCTACCGAGTAGCGCTTCTCAAGGTGACGCAGCGCCAGCAACGAGACACTGGTGATCACCAGGTACATCGCCGCCACTGCGAGGAAGAAGGTGAAAGGCTCGCGGGTGGCGTCGGCCGCCTGCTTGGCCTTGAACATCATGTCTTGCAGACCGACCACGGAAATCAGCGCGGTGGCCTTGGTCAACACCAGCCAGTTGTTGGTGAAGCCCGGAATCGCCAGACGGATCATCTGCGGCACCAGCACCCGGAAGAACACCTGGAAGCTGCTCATGCCGTACGCCATGCCGGCTTCGGCCTGACCTTTGGGGATCGCCATGAACGCGCCGCGGAAGGTTTCCGACAGGTACGCACCAAAGATGAAACCGAGGGTGCCGATACCGGCGGCCAGCGGGTTCAGGTCGATGTAGTCGTCATAGCCGAGCATCGGCGCGACGCGGTTGAGCAGGTCCTGACCGCCGTAGAAGATCAGCAGGATCAGCACCAGGTCGGGAATCCCGCGAATCACCGTGGAATACAGATCGCCCAGCCACGCCAGCCAGCGCACCGGCGACAGGCGCAACGCGACGCCGATCAGCCCGAGAACGATGGCCAGGGCCATGGACGACAAGGCGAGCTGAAGCGTCAGCCAAGCGCCATCGAGGATGACAGCCCCGTAGCCTTTCAACATGATTCAGGTCCTCGAAAGTTGGGATGAAAAAATGGCGCAAACCGCAGAGATCCTGTTGCTTGCGCCATTTCGGACGGGTCGAGCGACGTCTTTACTTGCCGTAAATGTCGAAGTCGAAGTACTTGTCCTGGATTGCCTTGTACTTGCCGTTTTCGCGGATGGCCGCGATGGCAGTATTGATCTTGTCTTTCAGGGCGTCGCCCTTGCGTACCGCGATGCCTACGCCGTCGCCGAAGTATTTGACGTCGGTGAACGCCGGGCCGACGAACGCGAAGCCTTTGCCGGCGTCGGTTTTCAGGAAGCCGTCATTCAACAGCGTAGCGTCCGCCACGGTGCCGTCGAGGCGGCCGGCGGCCACGTCGAGGTAGATTTCGTTCTGCGAGCCATACGGCTTGATCTCGGCACCCAGCGGGGCCAGGACTTCGCGGGCGAAACGCTCGTGGATCGAACCACGCTGCACGCCGATGTTCTTGCCCTTGAGCTCGGCCAGACCTTCGCTGACCTGAGTGCCTTCCTTCATCACAAGGCGAGCCGGGGTGTTGTAGTACTTGTTGGTGAAGTCCACGGACTTCTTGCGGTCTTCAGTGATCGACATGGACGACAGGATCGCGTCGATCTTGCGCACTTTCAGTGCTGGGATCAGACCGTCGAACTCTTGCTCGACCCACTGGCACTTGACCTTCATTTCTTCGCACAGTGCGTTGCCGATGTCGTAGTCGAAACCGACGATGCTGCCGTCCGGCGCTTTGGAGGCGAATGGAGGGTAAGCCGCTTCGATACCGATTTTCAGAGGCTTTTCATCGGCGAATGTCGGCAGGGACAGCACGGACAGTGCCAGGGCGCCAAGCAGCACAAGTTTCTTCATCTTGGGACTCCATCGGTAAAGGGCAAAAACGGCAGAGTGAGCGACAGCCCAATATGCGAATGGGTGTAACGAAATCGATTGCTGCGTGCGTGGGACAGTTCCAGTCAAAACCGCGAAGGTTTCAACGCAAGCCACGACGAGCGAGTGATCGGCATTCTAACGACAGGCCCGAAGCCGATATTTCTTCAATGCGACAACTAATTACAGATGCACCGAGAAACCCGCCTGAGCACATTGACAGCCCTGCAATTTCATGCAAGAGCGAAAGACAGTGAACCGATCTATGCTGCAAATTGCGGGCCTATTATTCGCAAACCCTTCTAATCCGGCAAGCGCGGGGATGCGTCTTATTTTTCACCGGGGGTTTTGAGGCTCTAAAACGGGGCGATGCGTTTCCGGACGCCCCGTTGCGGAGCGGGCGGTTACACATTCAGTTACTTGAAGGCTGGCGGGTAACAGTGGGAATGGGCTGACGGAGCAATTCGATAATTATTGGCCGAAGATTCCCCACGCCCCGAACCCGGCCACACCCCGTAACTGATCGTTCCCACGCTCCGCGTGGGAATGCAGCCCGGGACGCTCTGCGTCCCAAGAGCGGACGCAGAGCGTCCAGGGAGGCGTTACCACGCGGACGGTTCGACGCCTCGACGTGGGAACGATCACGCCACAAATGAAAAAGCCCCGCCCGGCGCGATGCCGGGCGGGGCTTTTCAGCCTTCAGACCCGCCGCTTACGCGACGTTCATGGTCTTGTGCGTATCGATCAGGTGTTGCACCACACCCGGATCGGCCAAGGTGGAAATATCACCCAACCCTTCGTACTCGGCCGTGGCGATCTTGCGCAGGATGCGGCGCATGATCTTGCCCGAACGGGTCTTCGGCAGCCCCGGCGCCCACTGGATCACGTCCGGCGAAGCAATCGGACCGATCTCCTTGCGCACCCAGTTCTTCAGTTCCAGACGCAGCTGCTCACTCGGCTCTTCGCCGTTTTTCAGGGTGACGTAGACATAAATGCCCTGCCCCTTGATGTCGTGCGGCACACCGACCACCGCCGCTTCGGCGACTTTCGGGTGAGCGACCATCGCGCTTTCGATCTCGGCGGTGCCCATGCGGTGGCCGGACACGTTAAGCACGTCGTCCACGCGACCGGTGATCCAGTAGTAACCGTCGGCATCGCGACGGGCGCCGTCACCGGTGAAGTACATGCCACGGAAGGTCTTGAAGTAGGTGTCGACGAAACGGTCATGATCGCCGTACAGCGTGCGCGCCTGACCAGGCCACGAATCAAGAATCACCAGATTGCCTTCGGCCTCGCCCTCGATGATGTTGCCGAGGTTGTCCACCAGCGCCGGCACCACACCGAAGAACGGACGTGCTGCAGAACCCGGCTTCATTGCATGAGCGCCCGGCAGCGGGCTCATCATGTTGCCGCCGGTTTCGGTCTGCCACCAGGTATCGACGATCGGGCAACGGGACTTGCCGACGTTCTTGTAGTACCAGTCCCAGGCTTCCGGGTTGATCGGCTCGCCCACCGAACCCAGCAGACGCAGGCTGCTGCCGTCCGCGCCTTCAACAGCGGCGGTGCCGGAGGCCATCATCGCGCGGATCGCGGTCGGCGCGGTGTAGAGGATGTTGACCTTGTGCTTGTCGACGATCTTCGCCACCCGGGTGATGTCCGGATAGTTCGGCACACCTTCGAACAACAGCGTGGTCGCGCCGTTGGCCAGCGGGCCGTAGACGATGTAGGAGTGACCGGTGACCCAGCCCACGTCGGCGGTGCACCAGTAGATTTCGCCCGGACGGTAGTCAAACACGCGCTCGTGGGTCATGGCCGCGTACAACAGATAGCCACCAGTGGTGTGCTGAACGCCCTTCGGCTTGCCGGTGGAGCCGGAGGTATAAAGGATGAACAGCGCTTCTTCGGCGCCCATCTCTTTCGGCGCGCAGACGGTCCCCGCTACCTTCATCAGGTCTTCGTACCAGATGTCGCGGTGCTGGTTCCACTTGATGTCACCGCCGGTGCGCTTGCACACGATGACTTTCTGGATGCTGCTGGTTTCCGGGTTGGTCAGGGCGTCGTCGACGTTGGCCTTGAGGGAAATCTTCTTGCCGGCGCGGATGCCTTCGTCAGCGGTGATCACCACTTTCGAGCGGCAGTCGATGATGCGACCGGCCAGGGCTTCCGGCGAGAAACCGCCGAACACCACCGAGTGAATCGCACCGATCCGGGTGCAGGCCAGCATGGCGACCACGGCTTCGGGAATCATCGGCATATAAATGGTCACCACGTCGCCGCGGTGTACGTCCTGACCACGCAGGGCGTTGGCGAACTTGCACACTTGTTCGTGCAGTTCGCGGTAGGTGATGTTGCGGCTTTCGGAAGGATCGTCGCCTTCCCAGATGATGGCGACCTGATCGCCGCGCTCGGCCAGATGACGGTCGAGGCAGTTGTAGGAAACGTTCAGGGTGCCGTCGGCAAACCATTTGATGTCGACATGGTGATCGTCGAACGAAGTCTGTTTCACCGTGGTGAAAGGCTTGATCCAGTCGAGGCGCTTGGCTTGTTCGCGCCAGAAGCCGTCAGGGTTGACGACCGACTGTTGGTACATGGCTTTGTAGGTCGCCTCGTCGGTCAGCGTATTGGCCAGAACCTCGGGACGAACGGGATACAGGGAAGCCGCACTCATCTTTCCTACCTCGGTGTAATAGTTGTTTTTGTATGACCCTGTTGTAGCCGGGGCGCCCGTATAGAACCATTCGACGATGGTAGTAACAAGCCCCTACAAAACATCCAGAAATGCCCGGAACACCCCTGAAGCAAACGACGCAACCCTTGTGGGAGCTGGCTTGCGAGCGATTCAGACGACCCGGTTTCCCGAGAAAGCCGCAGCGGTGGTCACACGATATCCAGCGATTGTTACCAAATCTGCCAAAGGTGTTTATCAAAACCGGGTCTGTTTACCCCTACTCCGCCTCCCTAAAATTCACCTCGCCGACAAGGCAAAGCGATTAACAAGGTTACAGCCCCCACGAAGGCCGTTAATCCAGTTCTGAAGTAACAAAGCAAAACGATGAAGTTCCACACGCAACCCCAAAAAGGTTGCGTGACCCCACTCGACCTCAAGAAGGTAAATTTCAAATGAAAGCTTTATTGGTTCTGGCCCTCAGCAGTCTGTGCGCAACCGCCATGGCAGACGAGGTTCCGACTGATGTCGCACAGCAACAACCCGCCATCGAGGAATACACTTACTCCACTCACCTGGACATCGCCAAAGTTGTTTCCATGAGCGAAGTTCCAAATGTCTGCGAAGTAGTACCGATGAAAATGGAGTACGACGACTCCAAGGGTCAGCGTCACATCCTGCGTTACAGCATCATGGGCAACGGCTGCACCAATTGATGTTTTGAGACTGCACCGAATCGGATCGCTCAGCGCAACATCGAGGGTCGATTCCAGCCCGGCTTCGGTCGGGCTCAGTTGTGTTTGAAGCGACGCAAAAGGCTTGCAAAACACAAGATATAGTGAAAAACACGGTTTTTTGCTCGTTTTTTGAGCAATCAATCACACGCCAAAAAATTAATGAAAAAAAATTCTCCGGGGCCAATCCCGGCGAAAGCCCTGTAAACCCTCGCTCCGAACGAAATCACCTTCGCGCTCGACCACCCTGCGCTGTTTCGCCCTCCCCCACGCGGTTGTTTTTTTCCCTATAATGCCGCCCCATCGGGTCAGCAATATTCCCTTACAGGGATCAAAGCCATTCTGAAGCCCCGCAGCAGCGTCAACGCTGACTCGCGCCCGTCAGAGGCTCTCGGAAACCCGAAAAAAATTTTCTGTTTATTGCCTGCGTAGCACCGCTGCAAAAAACGACATCCAACGCGGCCTGTACGGCCGTGTGAAAAACCAACCCATCAGTTTTCACACGGGCACAGGCCCTCACGCAGGAGACGACACGTCATGCTGAGCTGGGACGAATTCGACAAAGAAGACAGTGAAGAAGCAGTAGTGAAAGGCGCCAACGCCGGCCACGCTAGCGAAGCCAACATGGACCGCCTCGACAGCGCCGGCGGTGCCGCCGCCCTCGAAGCCCGTGCCGTGACCGCCGAAGACTCGGCCGCCGTGGCCCGCGCCAAGGCTGCACTGGATTCCCTCGACGTCGCCGAAGGCCTCGCCGAACTCGAAGGCTCCGCCGCCCGTGTCGCCGTTGACGAAAAGCGCATGATCAACTGCCGCGCCGACCTCAACCAGCTCGTGCCATTCAAGTACGACTGGGCCTGGCAGAAATACCTGGACGGCTGCGCAAACCACTGGATGCCGCAAGAAGTCAACATGACCGCCGACATCGCCCTCTGGAAAAACCCGGAAGGCCTGACCGACGACGAGCGCCGCATCGTGATGCGCAACCTCGGCTTCTTCTCCACCGCCGACTCCCTGGTGGCCAACAACCTGGCCCTGGCCGTGTACCGCCTGATCACCAACCCGGAATGCCGCCAGTACATCCTGCGCCAGGCCTTCGAAGAGGCGATCCACACCCACGCCTACCAGTACTGCATCGAATCGCTGGGCATGGATGAAGGCGAGATCTTCAACATGTACCACGAGATCCCGTCGGTCGCGAAAAAAGCCGCCTGGGGCCTGAAATACACCCGCGCCATCTCCGACCCGGAATTCAACACCGGCACCGTCGAGACCGACAAAGAACTGCTGCGCAACCTGATCGCCTACTACTGCGTCCTGGAAGGCATCTTCTTCTACTGCGGCTTCACCCAGATCCTCTCCATGGGCCGCCGCAACAAAATGACCGGCGTCGCCGAGCAGTTCCAGTACATCCTGCGCGACGAATCCATGCACCTGAACTTCGGCATCGACGTGATCAACCAGATCAAAATCGAAAACCCGCACCTGTGGGATGCCGAAATGAAGGAAGAAGCCTCGCAGATGATTCTGCAAGGCACTCAGCTGGAAATCGAATACGCGCGTGACACTATGCCTCGCGGCGTACTGGGCATGAACGCAGCGATGATGGAGGACTACCTGAAGTTCATCGCTAACCGTCGCTTGTCGCAGATCGGTTTGAAGGAAGAGTACCCAGGGACTACCAACCCGTTCCCTTGGATGAGCGAGATTATGGACTTGAAGAAAGAGAAGAATTTCTTTGAGACTCGGGTTATTGAGTATCAGACTGGTGGGGCGTTGAGCTGGGATTGATTGATATCTTTATCCGATAACGAAACCCTAATAAAAGGGCTGCCATTAGGCAGCCCTTTTATTTTAGCGATTAATTTGATTCTAAATTTCGCTGCGCTCTTTCAGCACATCGCAACATTACACTATCAATTACAGTGTCCGGAAGCACTTCAAAAAGCACTCCTCCCGCGTCACGATTCACTTCAACCATAAATTTCTGAAACGCACGCCCAGTGGATGTAATCCACTGATTACTGCGTATTGCTCGCATCAAAGCTCTAATAATCGGTACTCTCGCAGCAGTATTTGGGCGCTCCACGAGGGCCATTCGAACATCTGCGTTTTTAAGGATAAGCTTGAGGGCACCTTCTGGATCTTCGGGATCGGCGATATTTGCAATATGCATATTCCACCATAACCTAGAAACCGCATTATCATCACGAACACCAGTGCGTCCTTTAGCAAAGAAATGTTTGAGAATATGATCTACTTGTTCTTCATCACTTCCCTTTAGAGGCCAACGCTCGCGAGCGTACTTTAGACACTCAAGATGTGCAAAGCGCACCCAAACTCTCTCCTCCATTGCTAAAGCCGGGGTCATTCCTTGGAGTGATTTATATACAGTGATAGAGCTTTCAAAATCAGACGAAGCTCCTTGGCCACCGCTCAAACTTGAAAGCCTGTCAGAATCAACAAACACCGAATCACTACTAATAGACCAACCATTACTAGAGGAAATATCAGAAAAACTTTCTGAACGATATAGTTCTAAATTCTTCACAACAGCGGACCTGAGCTCATACAAACTCGACTCAGATAAGTACTTAAGTTTTTCTGAGGCCATGTCATTACTCCTTGATTACTTTATCCAACTTAAGCGCTGGAAATTCAAGAAGCTTCTGAGCGCCTTCCAGTATTGAAACGCCCGATTCAAGAGCAACACCCTTAGCTCTGCATTTTTCCGTAAATGGGACAAACCATCGCCACGTATCATATGAGTGATCCCCCTGCAACCGATCGAGAACCTCCATAACCGCAGGTAAATAAATAGAATTTAAAACAACCGCCATTTCTCGCTGACGCAGGAGCTCAATAACAGAAAAAGTACTAGGAGAAACTAGTATAGAAATTCTGTCCCCTTCTAGATCCACACAAACCTCCCCCTCCCCAACTTCAGAAGAGTTATTTAATTCGAAGATACTTTCGATAGAGGCAAGCTTCGCCTGACCGACACTAATTTCAGACTCCGCTCCAATTGCTATAACATCCCCCAACCCCATGAAAAGCGGAGCTAAAAACTCCGAATGAAGCCCTTCCGGACTCCAGCCCTTCAACTCAGATGATAACCAGACTATTGGGCGCAAAGAAACCTTGTTAAGTAAACTCCCTGGAGCAAAATCAATATTACCGTCAGGATAAGAAAGTGTTCGAAGTTCGTTATAAAATGTATCACTACACTTTACAAGACAGCCTACTACTGCCTGACCGCTCGCCACCAAATGCGCTAAATCAAGATGAGTCAACACAATATTATGACGAAGAAAAAGAGCTCCCGTCTTCAAATTTTCAGAAACATCAAAATCAACAGAAAATGCGCCATTTAGGAAATCTCCCGTAAATGGGCTTAAAACAGGATGAGGGAACTTAGTAACGTCTGACAGTCTCATTCAGGGACCTCCATGCGTTCAGCATACGATGCCAGCACTTCTATTGGTCCCTCATAAGGCTCATCGAACGAAACCAAGATAGAATAGCGTTCACCATTAGAAACATCTACCATCACTCCCGCACCACTAACAACACCGACATCCACCGAATTTACAACAAGATTCACTGGCGAATTCAAACCAACAGCCTTTATGGCTAACTTAACTTTCCCGCTAACATCAGCACTAAAAAAATCCTACGTGAAATTCCTTTCTGCTTAGAATCCTCTATACGATTTCTAACATCCTTTAAGTCGATAAAAGCGTCACGTCCAAAACTTCCTTTTTCGCCCTCACCTCGCTCCTTTCCCTCCCCCTCTGTTGAGTTCTACCTCTACCTCCGCCCCCTCTCTGATGCCAACCTCCCGCATCACCGTGACCACCTAACTTTTCTTTATTTTCTTTACGCTTAGCTGAATATCTATAATTTTCCGGATCGTTTTCTCCGCTAGAGCTTGATGATTCGCCGCTCCGACTTTCGCCAGTAAAAAACTCTCCCAGCTCGTCAAGAATTACCGAAGATTGAGACTGAATTCCTGTAACGTCCTTTATAGTTTGGCGTAGTAAGTCACCTAGCTTCCGCAATGCCTTAACTGCAACGCCACGCTTAGCGCCATCATTAATTCGCTCAGCTGAAAATGCATCATGGGCAGGATTCTCGAGACTTTTCAAGAGTTTGCTGGCCGCATCATCTATGGGCTCAACTACTGCTACAAAGTCCCTAGAATTCTGAAACCTGGCTAGAGGCCGATCAAAGTAACGTAAATTATCTGTTATCAACATTCCGTTACGGACAAACCCAATTCGTCTCGGCAGTCCTTTATCGACCAGAATTCTGACGCGCATTTTCCCTAGATCTGGAACATCAAGAATGGTAATCGATGCATTCGCCGAAACCATGCATCTATAAAGTTCCCGTGCAAACTCCAAACCAGATCGGGCACCCGACTCCTCAGCAGCCTTAAGTACACTTACATCTGAAAGCATATTTTCAATAGTATTTGAGTTGATATTGATTCTTCCAGAATCAACCTCGAACACCATTGTCTTATCATGAACAGCTGCGAAAAAATTAGTTAGAAGCGAGGAGGCCATCCTTTCAGCCCAATCATCAGCATATCGGAACCCCAAGCTAAATATTGATGTCCCACGACTATCTCTCTGCATCCACTCTGGCACAGAATATTTTTCTGTTACAGCCTGAAATGACCTCCACCCCCAGTACCCTGTTGCCTTATATTGATTACCCTTAAAATCACAGTGAGAAATAAGCTTGACCTTACCTTGAGCGGCAAACTTTAGACTTTCGTCTTGCTCACACTGATAAATAGTCGAATAGAACACTGCTTGTAAATCTGATACGGCAAAGGAGGCATTCTTTCCGATTCCAAAAGAGCCTCCCGAGGTTTCGCTGTCCTTTATACTAACGCCAGAGCCCTTCAGCAAAGCATTAAATGGGGAATTCCGGGTACTTGGAGGCCCCAACAACCCCTTAGTATTAAAGTCAGCTATCCTCAGTATAGTCAGATTTGGTTTTTTAATCGTAAGCCTTGCATTATCAAAAAAATCTCGTTCCTTCTCACTGGATACTTGTTCAAAACAGCTATCAATGACACTCGACAGATAATCAATGGACGGAATTTCTTTCGCCGGAATGCTAAGAACATCGAAAGTTATTCTAACGGGCTTATCGTTATTAAGATTAGCATCTCTTGAGTTCTGACCAGCCTCACGCGCGCAACTACCATATGGTGCGTCGCGAAAGGTTTCTATTCCGGCATCACCAAGCCCCTCCTGTTCATCACCCGCATTTGGTAAAAACTCAAAAGCCGGCTTTGTCATATTTCTTCCTCCTGAAAAAATCAAACTCAAACGAAAAAAAAAAAAAAAAAAAATTTATAGATAAACAAATACCAAAACCATTAAATACCAAAACCAGCTCTAATCCAGCTTTGATCGCGGCGGCAAAGCTGGCCACTCAAAAAATCCATCTTCCGCCCTTATAAACTCTAACAACTCACCAAACTTGGAAATTGAATGTTTAAGACCACACTCCCAGATAACTAACACCCTCCACCCACTTCCTAACAATTCAGAAACATGCGATACATCTCGCAATGCGTTCCCCTCCAACTTAGTTCGCCAGAAGTCCTCTCGCGAGGCAGGAATAGTGGAGTAAAAACACCCAGCATGGAGATGCCAAAAGCACCCATGCACAAATATGACCAATCGGTACTTCGGGAGAACAATATCTGGTTTTCCTGGCAGATCTTTGCGATGCAACCTAAAACGAAAACCAGATTTATGAAGAAAACGTCTAACGACCAACTCTGGTTTAGTATGCTTGCCTTTTATACTCGACATCATTCGAGAGCGAGTAGCAACACTGACCAAGTCATTCAAGTCTTCTCACCTCACTACAGATCTGTAAGCAATACCCTTTCACTTATTTCATAGAGACTATCAATGCCTTTCCACCCAACTCTAAATTGATTTCGCTTCTTGGGCTTCCATTCACCATCGACAAGCTTCATATTTATACCCGGATCGTGATAAACCTTATTCTCATACATCGCATGGAGAAAAAGTTTTAAGTCGGCACCACTACATAGTAGAATTTCTGGCCCGAACCTATAATAGTTCACATCTTTTGCAACGACCTTATACGAAACATATGCGGTCTGCGCATGCTTCCTAGACCAATGCGTGAGGATTTTGTTAAACGTCCACCCTAAGGCTACGTCTCCTTGCAGGTTTCGCATAATTAACCCTCCATCAGGGTCAACTACTTCATTTTTTTCCGGATCATATCCCTCCATCCGAAATGTTAGACCACTGCGCTCATTTAGGACGCCTATGAGATGCCTTCCAGTAAAGTCACGTCGTGATTCAGTACAACTCCCATATTCTTTTAAAAACTTCCCTAAATCCGCTTTATAAGTTCCCGAGTCAGGTTCTGGGGTCATCAAGGTTACTGCACCGGAGCGGTGTGACTTCAGTTCCCAATCGTGAAAATCAGGTTCTGATCTTCCATTTGGAACTATTCCAAACATTCTTTCGAGAGTATAACCTGCGCCATTTTTCGCATGATATTCAATCACCTCCCCCGCTGGACTTAAACGCCCAGACCGGACAAAACCACCTCGATAGATTTCCGATAATTTTTCTAAAAGAAGTATGCGCCCTTCCTGTATAGGCTGTTCCAGTTCATAAAAAACTGAAGCAACCCTTGATATTTTCCCGCATTCAATCCTCGCATTAGCATCACGGGCAAGTTTGCCGTCCCAAACTCCGGAATAGGCGAGGATAGTATTATCTGCACATATGCCGAAGACAAGGCACCGTTGTGATTGCCCGCGCAAGGCCCTTTGTTCGGGCGTTGGTGGTTGCATAAGCTTGGAAGGTGCGAGAGCAGAACCGCGAAGAAACCCAGACAGTCTGACCTCTGGATAGCGAGGATAGAAAATTAATTGTGCGCCGGGAGCGGGTGAAGGAGGGGCGTCAGACTCGATATCAATCCAGCTAAGCTTCAAGGAAGCTTTATACATCACCCCTTATCCTTAGTAGTTTCCCCCACAAGATCTCCATGGGGTATCAACCGCAAAACATCAAAATCACTTCCGAAGTAAATTTGCTGTTTCGAATTGTCGTTGTTTGCCAACAACTTAAAGACAACGCGCCTTGCTCCGAGGCGACGCATCACCCTTGACACATATTCCAAAGGTGACTCATTAGCTCCTGACACGACAGCTCCTGGATTTAGCCTACATCGAAGCGGCATGGCCGCTCCGTTCTCTAGTAGTAGCTAAATAACACCAGGGTAGTGCTAATTGGCAAGAGCAATTTCTAATTGTGGTTGTTCTGCATCAGAAATTTTGGCTTTTGCCGCCAGGATTCGGTCCTTCATCAGCGTCGCAACAGCCTCGAACACGGGGACCGCAACCGAGTTCCCAAACTGTCGATACGCTTGGGTATCGGACACAGGAATCACAAATTTGCTTTCCCCAGGCTTATCGAAACCCATCAGGCGCGAGCACTCATGCGGTGTCAGTCGGCGCGGGCGATTGAGCTGATTCAACTCACTGTTGAAGTCCAAGGTGTCCACGAACCCACGATCAACCAGGATTTCCGAACCATCCTTGTGATATCTCGCCGAAAGCGTACGAGCAACGTCGTTTGGACGAGTCAGACCAAAGCCAAAACCATTGCCTTTTTCGCGATGTTTCTCGGCATATCGGTAGAGGTAATCCCAGAGCTTCGGAGTAAGGATGTATTTTTCGTCCACGTCTTTATCAAGCAGATCACCGAAGCTAGGTCGGTGCTTCGGTATGAGCTTGCTGATGTCGCTCAGAGTGAATCCCTGGTGAACATTCAAGTCACGACGGAAACCGACCAGCACAATTCGCTCACGATGCTGAGGGACAAAGTGCTTGGCATCGATGACCTTCGGGTCTGAGCCTTTCGGTGCATTCACGTCTGCAACCTCATAACCCAGCTCATCCAACGCTTCGCAAATGATCCGGAACGTATTGCCCTTGTCATGGCTTTTCAGGTTTTTGACGTTCTCAAGCAAGAATGCAGCAGGGCGTTTCGCGGCAATAATCCGCGCCACGTCAAAGAAAAGGGTGCCCTGGGTCTCACACTCGAAACCGTGCTTGCGCCCCAGTGAGTTCTTCTTGGAAACACCGGCAAGCGAAAACGGCTGACATGGGAAACCTGCCAACAGAACGTCGTGATCAGGAATTTCGCGATCAATATTCTTGTACGCTTCTTCGTCGCTGATTTCAGGCTTGTCCGAAAGCGTGACCGAACGGATGTCGAGATTGAACCGGTGACGAGCCGGATCACAGAAGTGGTTAGCCTTGTAAGTCTTGACCGCGTACTTGTTCCATTCGGACGTGAACAGGCACTCGCCGCCGATGGCTTCAAACCCTTTTCTGATACCGCCGATACCGGCAAAGAGATCGATAAAGGTAAATGAAGGTTTATGGTTCAAACGCTTGGGCAGCAGATCCTTGAGGCGGGTGAACTCAATGTGGGAGAGCTTCGGCGAAGCCTTGCCCTTGATCCATCGATTGATGGTTTCACGGCACCAGTGACTCGGGCTCACATCGTTGAGAATTTCGGCCAACTGCCCTTGGTCGTAGATCTCCAGCAGCTTGTGCAGTAACGCAAGGTCGGTAACAGGATGGGTATCAGGCTCATAAGAATCCGAGGTCGTTTCGCTCAAGGATTCAAAAGATGCTGTTTCAAAAAGATTCATGAGCCGGAAATTCCTCTGGGTCAAAGCTGTGACGAATGGTCACCATTCTAGCCCTGAAAACTTCAAAGTAAATGAAATTTCCCGTAATCCGTGAGATCAGTCATGGCGACAGGGGCTGGGAGAATTGGAAGAACAGTGACGACCAAATACTGGATATAAACACAGCATAATTTACTCTACGCCATTGTCCAGATTTCGTTTTGCCTCACGATCGGTAGGAAAAGTCGCTGGTTGACGACCATCCCTGATCCCCCTACCCTCAGCTCCGAGCCTAAGAAACTCTACAAACCAGAGCGGTCCTCCGCACCCGGCAGTCATGCGGCTTTTTTCGTCTGCGGTTTCTCTACGCCTGCGAAAAGTCCCGTTATGTCGGGAGTGGGCGAATACAAGACCCGAAAGGGGAATATGTCCGGCCCGTCTCTGGTGGGTTTCTTAGCTCCCGACACCCTAACGAATGCCCTAAGAAAGCAGCCAGAGGTAAATGGAAATGCCTGACTACTCAGCCTTCATGACGAAGGCGAATCGCCGTACCCGCCGTTTGAATCCCGTGCTCCCGACTCGGGAGGCACGCCATGTCTGAACCACTGCTTCCGACTCGTTTTACCCGTAACAAAACCCACCTGCATGCCCTTCTGGTGGAGAACCAGGCCTGGTTCTGCGTCCATGAACTCGGGCGTCTGATGGGCAAATATCTGGATGAGCGACAGCTGCGCAAACTCGACGCCGATCAGCGGCAGATGATGTGCGTGGAGACCTACGGCGAGCCCGGAGAACATCTGATGGTGAGCGAGTCAGGTGTGTATGCGTTGCTGATCTATCACTACTGCCCCGAATATCGGCAGCTTCGCGAGTGGGTGACGCATCAGGTTGTGCCCGCGCTGCGAGATGCCCGTCCGACGCGCTCGGTTGAGCGTCCGATACTGAGTGTTTTGAGCTGGCCGAAGATGTCGTTGAGCACGCTGCACTGGCAGGACGAGCCGTGGATTCGTTTGCGGGATATGCCGTGTTTGCTGGCGGAGGATCCGTTCAATCGGCAGGAATCCTGGTGGCGTAAAGCTTCACGAATGCTGCGTAGTTACTGACATCAAAAAACCGCTGCTTGAGTTTTCAAGCAGCGGTTTTTTATGAGCCGGTGTCTGGGAAAGCCAATCCTCGACAGACTGGTTCTGCATCATTCTGAAAACAATCAGTGCAACCCACCCCACCACCCGCTATTAATACCCCTCCCCCACTCAAGGACCCGAGCCCCACCATGAAATTCGACCTCGCCTACTGCCTCAGCCTCGACGACAAGTTGTCGATCTATGACGTTCGCGATCTCAATTTCGATGAGACGGTGGCGTTCGATTCTGCGAAAGAACACTTCCAGTGCCCCAACGACGCCTGTCGTGCGGCGTTCGATGCGTCCAACGAGTTGGGCACGTTCAACGCCAAGAACGTCAATTACGTGCGCACGCCGCACTTCAAGAATCTGCCCGGTACGCAGCATGTGGCGGGTTGTCCGTATGTGAGTTTGAAGACGTCGGCGTCGGGGGGTGAGGCGGCGGATGGGGAAGCGGATGACGGGCGGGAGGAGCATTTTCCGTCGGAGTTGTTGCTAACGCGCCGTGAGTATGTGCGCAAGCCTGCCGCGCCTGCGGGGCGGCGGATGTGTTGCGGGATGATCCGGTGCGGGTGGCGACTTCCCCCTCAAAAGAGTCGCCGAGTCGTGAGACGGCGCCGGACAAGACCAGTGTCTTCGCTCACCCCGTGGAGTGTTTTGTGTCGAACTTCGCGGACAAGGATTTGCTCAAGCGCATGCCGTTGAAGATTGGCGAGCATACGGCGCCGTACAGTTCGTTCTTCAAGAAGATCGAGTATTTGATGGATAACAAGGGGCTGATTTACTGGGGCCGGATCAAGAAGATCGAGGACTTCCACAGCGCCAGTTTCCGGATCGATTTCGAGGACAAGGTCTGGTTCAAGAAGCCGGATGACAGCAAGAAGAAGCCTTATCCGGTCAGTGTCTATCTGAACAAAAAGCTGATCGACAACTACCGCAAGCGCAAGGCGTTTCTGGAAGAGATCAAGCACGCGATCGACAGTGATAAGGAGTTGTTCTGCTTCTTCTATGGTGTGACGCCGGAGTTGAAGCAGGTGCCGGGCAAGAAGAACCCCGAAAAGCCTTTCGAGGTCTTCAATGCCAATATCGAGAACCTGGATCACTTCATCATTCGTGAAGCACCGGGGCTGGCGTGATGGTCAGCCCTGGGGCAGTTGCAGTTTGACGGCGCCGGGGTTTGATCAGGGAGTACAGCCAGACGTATGACCTGAGCGGGCGCGACGGTTCGCTGATCGATTTGTTGCTGCATGAATTGCTACGCAGTGCGCCGTTGCCGCTGCATATCCCGCTGCCGCCTGACGGAAGACTGCTCGAACTTTGTCAGACCTTTCTGCATCAGCCGAATGCCCACCAATCACCCCAGCAATGGGCCGATCAGCTGCACGTAAGCTTACGCACCTTCAACAGACTGTTTCGTCAGCAGACCGGCCTGAGTTTCAGCCAATGGCGCCAGCGCGCCTGCGTGGTATTGGCGCTGGCACGGCTGGCGGCCGGTGAAGCGGTGACGCGAATTGCCCTGGATTTCGGTTATGACAGCCCGGCGGCGTTCTCGACGATGTTCCGCCGGATCCTCGGGCAGGCACCGTCCGTCTGGTTGGAGGCGGCGAACTAGGGCAAATCAAAAAATGCGTTTGATCCCGGCCGAAAACAACTGTACAAAAACACAGTACATTTTCCATCAGCACTCTCGAGCCCGGAGCACACCATGGCCTCTTCTGCGATGAACCTCATCCTCGAACGTATCGCCCTTTTCCAGTTCACCCCGACCCATTGCGCCCAGGCCCGAGAGATATTGGGCTGGAGCGTGGAACAACTGTCGCGGGAAGCCGGGGTTTCGGTTGACGACATTCAGCGGTTCGAAGCGCAGCAGGACGTTGCGGATGCGGCGCGGCTGGCGTTGACGTATCGGTTCGAGGCGCAGGGGCTGGTGTTCTTTCCGGGGTTTGCGCCGGGGCGTTCGACAAGCATCAAAGGGACCACGGCCGAGTCGGTGGAACGTGGGAATTATGCGATGGCAGACTGAAGACTCAGGACTTGATCAAAATGGAAGAAAGCACAGGTAACGTTTATCAAGACCTAGGCGTTGGTGATGCATACGAGATGCAGACCAAGGCAGAAGCGGTGATGAAGTTGGCTGCACTGATGGAAACTGCGCAGATGAGCGGAATTGAAGCGGCGGAGAAACTTGAGATATCGCTGGAGAAACTAGAGGGCATGCTCCGAGGACGATTCCGCGATATACCATCCGCCACAATTTCAAAGTACCTGAATCAGATTTCGGTAAAAGAAGCCTGAAAGAGCGGTTCGCTCCGATGGGGAGCGAGCCCGAGAAACTCGTCAGGCCCCTTGAACCACCGCCTCACTCTCCCCTTCAACCTCCAACCACCACGCATTCCCGCGTTGCGGTTGTGCCAGGTTGAACGCCTCGCCCATTTGAGGGGTGGTAATGGAAACACTGCGCTCCCAGGCCAGCGCCAGAATGCGATCAAACGGTTCATGCCACGCATGCATCGCCAGATCGAACGTGCCGTTGTGGATCGGGAATAACCAGCGGCCCTTGAGGTCGATGTGGGCTTGCAGGGTTTCTTCCGGTTGCATGTGCACGTGGGGCCATTCGACGTTGTAGGCACCGGTTTCCATCAGGGTCAGGTCAAACGGGCCGTACTGTTCGCCGATGCGTTTGAAGCCGTCGAAGTAGCCGCTGTCACCGCTGAAGAAAATCCGTGTGTCGCCGTGGATGATCACCCAGGAAGCCCACAGGGTCTGGTTGCCATCGAACAGACCGCGACCGGAAAAATGCTGCGACGGGGTGGCGATGAAGCGGATGCCGGCGACTTCGGTGCCCTGCCACCAGTCGAACTGGTGGATCTTGTCGGCATCGATGCCCCATTTGATCAGGGTGTCGCCGACGCCCAGCGGGGTCAGGAAGACGTTGACCTTGTCGGCCAGTTTCAACACCGCTTCGTAGTCGAGGTGGTCGTAGTGGTTGTGCGACAGGATCACCGCTTCGATCGGCGGCAATTCGTCGATGCTGATTGGTGGTTGGTGAAAGCGTTTCGGCCCGGCCCATTGCACCGGCGAGGCACGCTCGGCGAACACCGGGTCGGTGATCCAGAATTTGTCTTGCAGTTTGAGCAGCAGGGTCGAGTGACCGAGGCGATAAACGCTGTGGTTGGGCGCCGCGATCAGGTCCGCGCGGGTCAGTGGCTGCACCGGAATGGCCGCGGCCGGCCGGGTGTTGCGCGGTTTGTGGAAGATCATGTTCCACATGATTCGTAGCATCTTGCGCACACCTTCGCGCTGCACCGGCGCATGGTTGCGGAATACGCCTTCGGCTTGACGCGAAGGTTCAGGAGTTTGACTGCCCGCAGAAGCAATGGATTTGGCCATGACTGAATGACTCCGGAAACACCGCGCAATTCACGGATTCCCACGGTGGGACGATAATGGCCAAGGCACGCACGCATCAGCCGGACATCTGGTTTTAAGTTGCACCGATTAACGCAGCATTACACTGACCGGTGTACTTTCTAGGTTGCATCAATCCTGGTGACAAGTAAACTGCCGAGTGTAATTTCACCCTTTTCCTGCCGAATCGAATTTATGACAGCCCCCCAGCGCCTCACCGACCGTAAACGCGAAGCCATCATCCAGGCCGCGATCACCGAATTCCGTACCAACGGTTTCGAGGTCACCAGCATGGACAGGATTGCGGCCACTGCCGGGGTGTCGAAGCGCACGGTGTACAACCATTTCCCCAGCAAGGAAGAGCTGTTCGCCGAAATTCTCAACCAGTTGTGGGCACGGATCAGCACCGAGCAAGCCGTGTCGTACCAGCCCGACCAGCCATTGCGCGATCAATTGCGAACGATGCTGCTGGCCAAACTGCAGACGATGGCAGACGACAACTTCATGAACCTGGCCCGGGTCGCTATCGCCGCCGCGATCCACTCCCCCGAGCGCGCGCAAAACATGGTGGCGCGCATGGGCGAACGTGAGGAAAGCGTGACCGTGTGGATTCGTGCCGCCCAGGCCGACGGTCGCTTGAAACCGGTTGATCCGGAGTTCGCCGCGCATCAGGTGCAGGGGTTGTTGAAGGCGTTTGCATTCTGGCCGCAGATCTCCATGGGCCAGCCCTCACTCGACAGCACCACGCAAAATGCCGTGGTCGACTCTGCACTCGATATGTTTCTGGCCTGTTATCAGCTCTAGACAAGGACCTGCGCCACGGTAAATGGCTCATAAGGACACTGAATTTTCCCGCTGGAATAAATGACAATGTCTGCCTTTGGCCGATGAACGGTCTGTCTGAAGAATGACACTGCAAAGTGTTTCAGAATGAATCTGGCGCAGAACATCATGGAAAACCAACGCGGCAAAGGCTTGTCATTCGCCAAGCGCATTTACTTGCCACGGGCCATCGGGTTGGGCATCGGTTTTTTCAGTGTCGGTGCCGCGCTGTATCCGTTGAACATACCGGGCTGGCTCTGGGCGCTGTTGCTGTTCAACGGTTTTCTCTGGCCTCACGTGGCCTATCAATGGTCGACCCGCTCGGCTTTCCCCTATCGCGCCGAACGCCGCAACCTGCTTTATGACTCGGTTTGCGGCGGCTTCTGGACCGCGTGCTTCCAGTTCAATCCGCTGACCACAGTAACCATTCTGTCGATGATGACCATGAACAACGTGGCCGCCGGCGGCCAGCGCCTGTTCCTGCTCGGCGCCCTCGCTCAGGTGATCGGCGTGCTGCTGGGCTGGTCGGTGTTCGGCGTCCATTTCACCCTGACGGCCACGCCGATTCAGGTTTGGGCCTGCCTGCCAATGCTGACCCTTTATCCGTTGGCGCTGGGCATGGTCTGTTACCGGTTGGCGATCAAAGTCGCCGAACACAAACGCACCCTGAGCGCCCGAAGCCGCACCGACAGCCTGACCGGACTGCTCAACCACGGCGCCTGGAAAGACCTGCTGCATCTCAAGTTCCAGCAGTGCCGACAACACAATTCCCAAGCCATTCTGGCGCTGATCGACATTGATCATTTCAAGTCGATCAACGACAGTTACGGGCACATCGTCGGCGATGCGGTGCTGCGGCAATTGAGTCGCGAGCTGAAATTCGTGCTCGACGAAAGCGAGCTGGCCGGGCGTTACGGCGGCGATGAATTCTGCGTGATCTTGCCCAACCTGCCACTGAACAGGGCCGAAGCACTCATGGAGCAATTGCGTCAGGGAATGGATCGTTATCGCCACCCCGACGTCGCCGAACTGCGCGTCAGCCTGAGCATCGGCCTCGCCCGCTATCAGACCTTCTACGCCGACGCCCTTGAGTGGTTCGACGATGCCGACAAGGCGCTATACACCGCCAAGCACGCGGGACGTAATACGATCAGCGTAGCGTTGAGCCGATCCAGCGCCTGAAAAAACTTGTACAAAATTGAAAAAAATCGATTTCTTGTACAAGTTTATAAAGTTTTGTATAAGTGAGCTCGCCAGCCTGGATGCTGGCACACTGCTGCCAGCCATCGACATGTCTGGCTGACTGACGCGGAAACAGGGAACCCACTATCAGCCCTATTTCCAGAGTGCCTCCAGCATGTTTTTCAATCGCCACAAGACCGTCCTCGCCGATCTCCAAAACACCATTACCGAACAGTCCAGTCTGCTGGAAGCGATCAACCGCTCCATGGCGGTGATCGAATTCGATCTCGACGGCGTCGTGCTCAGTGCCAACGAGAACTTCCTGAAAACCATGGGCTACACGGCTGAACAGGCGATCGGCCAGCCCCATCGCCGCTTCTGCCCGCCAGCGTTTGCCAATGGCCATCAATACACCGAGTTGTGGTCGCGATTGAAAAGCGGCCAGTTCCAGTCCGGCACCTTTGAACGAATCGACAGCCAAGGCCGACCGATCTGGCTCGAGGCCAGCTACAACCCGATCAAGGATGCCTCGGGCCGGGTAGTGAAAGTGGTCAAATACGCCATGGACGTCACCACCAAAGTCCAGCAGGAAAGTGAAGCCAACGCCAAGTTGCAGGCCATCGATCGCGCCATGGCGGTGATCGAATTCGATCTCGACGGCAATATCCTCACTGCCAATCAGAATTTTCTGACGCGCATGGGTTACACACTCGCCGAGTTGAAGGGCAAGCATCATCGGCTGTTCTGCCCGGCGGATCTGGTCAACAGCAGCGACTATCAGGACTTCTGGCGCCGGTTGAACCAGGGCGAGTTGTTTCAGGGGCAGTTCGAACGCATCGACAAACGCGGCCAGACCGTGTGGCTGGAAGCCAACTACAACCCGGTCTACGACGCCGCCGGCCGCTTGTGCAAAGTCGTAAAATTCGCGTCCGACGTAACCGCCCGGGTCGAGCAGCATGAGCAGGATGCACGCAGCGCCAGTGCCGCTTATCACATCTCCGTCGCCACCCGAAAAGTCGCCGAGCAAGGCACGCAAGTGATCCAGCAAGCGGCCAGTGAAATGCGCGAAATCGCCGACGACATTGCCGAGTCATCCACACTGATTGCGCAACTGGGCGAGCGCTCCGAACAGATCACCGCCATCGTCAACACCATCCGCGCAATTGCCGACCAGACCAACCTTTTGGCCCTGAACGCCGCCATCGAAGCCGCCCGTGCGGGCGAGCAGGGTCGCGGCTTTGCGGTGGTGGCCGATGAAGTGCGGCAGTTGGCGGCGCGCACCAGCGGCTCGACAGCAGAGATTTCCAATATGATCGGCCTGATCCAGAGTGAAACCCGTCAGGCGATCAAGAGCATGGACGGCACCCGGGGTCGCGCAGCGCAGGGTGTTGAACTGGCGGATCAGGCCGGCACGGTAATCCTGCAGATTCGTGACGGCGCCAGCGAGGCGGTGGAAGCCGTAAGCATGTTCGCCAATGAGCGGGCGCGAGGATGAAATCCGCCACCATCGGCTAGCCCCCGGCGCTGGCATCTCTTTCGGCAGCCAGCTGCCAGCGCTGGGCACAAGCTCCACGGCGCGGGACTATAGTGTCTTCAGTCCCAAGCGTCACCGAGCCCATCATGACTACCAAACATCCCGAATCGCCTTCCCCTGCCGCCGCCGATCACCTGCGCTTCCACCGCCCCCACGCCCATCTCAACACGACGTTCGGCAACGACAAGTTCGCCTTGCGCGCCGAGGCGTTTGCACGATTCTTCGGCACGCCGACCTTTCTCGGCGCACAGACTCTGATTGTGGTGCTCTGGATGGGGCTCAACGTCAGCGGTGTAACCGGGTTCGACGCTTACCCGTTCATCCTGTTGAATCTGGCGTTCAGTCTGCAGGCCGCCTATGCCGCGCCGCTGATTCTGCTGGCCCAGACCCGTCAGGCCGCACGGGACAAGGCGCAATCAGAGGCCGACGCACAGCATCGTGAGGCGCTGGCGGTGGCCAACAGCGAACGCCAGGCGGAGGCGGCGAAGAACACTGCGCAACTGCTCGAATTACTGCAGCAGAACACACACCTGACCGAGATGACCAAGGACCTGACCGAGCGCATCGAAATCCTCACACGCGAAGTTCATCAGCACATCCTGCAACAGGAACAACGCCCTTCGTCATGATTCCTCTTCAGGCCAGACGCAACGCCCGCCCCAACTCATCGAACAACGTGACCACCGAGCGCAATGCGCGGCAGTCCGGGCGGGTCAGCAACCACAGCGCGGTGTCATAACCGTGCAAGGGTTCGCTCAGAGCTTGCAGCCCTTCGTTGATGAGAAAGTCCGGCAACGCCGCCACGCCCAGTCCGGCGCGGACCAGTTCGGTCACAGACAGCATGCTGTTGCAGCGATAACTTGGCGTCACACCCGGCAACTGCTGACGGCGCCAGGCAACGGTCGGGTGATCGGGCAGAAAGTCGTCCGGGGCGATCCAGGTCAGCGCTGCCAGATCGGCCGCTTCAACCTTTTGTAGATAACGCGGACTGGCGCAGACCCGGTAGGAAATCTTCGCCAGCTCCCGTCCGACCAGATGCTCCGGCGGTGTACGCGTCAGGCGCACGGCGATGTCGGCATCACGACGGCTGAGGTTGGCGAAATCGTTGGACGTGCTCAGCTCGATGGTCAGCGCCGGGTAGTTCGGCATGAACTGCGCCAGCGCCGGCAGCAACAGACTTTGCAACACCGAGTCGGTGCAGGTCAGGCGCACCGTGCCGCTGACCACTTCACCGCCCTGCTCCACACCAATACGCGCCGCTTCCAGTGCTTGTTCAGCACGTTCGGCCTGCTCGGCCAGGGTTTGCGCGAGGCTGGTGGGCAGGTAACCGGCGCGGCTTTTTTCGAACAGTTGCTGACCCAGTGCAGCTTCCAGTCGGCGCACGGCGCGAAACACCGTCGACACATCGACCTTCAGCAGCTGCGCGGCCCGGGCCAGAGAGCCGCCACGCACTAAAGCGAGGATCAGGGCCAGATCCGGGAAATCCAGTCGGTATTGCGTGGCTGCATTGATCACTTGGGCAAACGCCAATTTTGAGTGCGTGAACGCCAATCTATAGTGAGCGCCATCCCTCAACAAGCACAGCGAGTACTCATGGAACCCAGAGCCCTGCGCGTCGCCCTGATCGGTGATTACGATCCGCAAGTCACCGCCCACCAGGCCATCCCGGTCGCCCTTGGTCTGGCGACGGAGCACCTTCGCCATCCGGTCGATTTCGACTGGTTGGCCACCGACCGAATCCTGCCCGAGACGCCGCTGGAAAATTTCGACGGTTTCTGGTGTGTGCCGGCCAGCCCCTACAAAAGCGAAGTCGGTGCACTGCGAGCCATTCGTTTTGCCCGCGAACAGCAGCGCCCTTTCCTCGGCACCTGCGGCGGTTTTCAGCATGCGGTGCTGGAGTTTTCCCGCAACGTACTGGGTTGGGCCGACGCCGAGCATGGCGAAACTTCACCTGACTCGAGCCGTGCGGTGCTCTCGCCGCTGACGTGTTCACTGGTGGAAGCGGTGGACAGCATCCATCTGGTGCCCGGTTCGTTGATCGCCAAGGCGTACGAAACGTCGGAGATTCGCGAAGGCTATCGCTGCCGCTATGGTGTGAATTCGCAGTTCGAACGGGAGTTGCTGATCCATGATCTGCACGCCGTGGGTCACGATTCGGCAGGTGATCTGCGCGCCATCGAACTGAAAAACCATGTGTTCTTTGTCGCGACGCTGTTCCAGCCGGAACGCGCAGCACTCAAGGGGCAATTGCCACCGCTGGTGCGGGCGTTTGTCGAAGCCTGCGCGGAGCAACCTCGATGAAACCGAACACTGAATGTTTCGCCGTGATCTTCACCTCAACCCGCACCGAGGGTGACAACGGCTACACCGAGGCCTCCGAGCGCATGATGCAATTGGTGGCCGAGCAACCGGGTTTTCTCGGTATCGATTCGATCCGGGGCGCGGACGGCGTGGGGATTACGGTTTCGTACTGGGAGAGTGAGGCGGCGATTCTGGCCTGGCGCGAGCATCCGGAGCACCGGGTGATTCAGGCGCGCGGGCGGGCGGAATGGTATTCGGCGTTTCATACGCGGGTGTGTCGGGTGGAGCGGGAGTATCGGTTTGCTCTGTGAGTATTGAGGCGTGCTCACTGGCTTCATCGCGGGCTTGCCCCGGGCGGCGTTCCGACGATGAAGCCAGAAAAGTCGCAGCAGAACCTCAGCCCTTCACCAGACTGCGCACCGCCTCAATCTCCGGCACTTCACGCTTGCTCATGTAAACGCGCAACGGCTCGGTGATATTGATCCGGTCGTCGATGTGCTGATCGAGCAGCAACTGGATCAACTCGCGCTTCAACGTCATGGTCTGTTCGGTGGCCGGTGCCCAGACGAATTCGCTGGCGGGAATAATGCCGTCATCGGCCACGTCCATGCCGAACGAGTCCTCACTGAAGCGCACGATGTACTGGCCGGTCTTGCGGTTGAGGCCGACGAAGCCCTTGAGGTCGTCGGCGGCCTGGCAGATGAGTTGCGATGTGATGCGCATGGTAAACCTCACGAAAAGGATCGATGGTCTACACGCAGGGCAATGGGAGGCGCGCCCTCTGCCGGGGCGGTTGCCGTGGCCAAGCGTACTGCAAACGAACGCACAAAAGTGCGGAAATATTCGCTTTCAGTACGTTTATGTCGGTCTCGCGATAGCACGTTTTCGTTTGAGTTGCTAAAAGGTACATCTTCGAAAATACCTGCGAAAGGACCTCGACATGCCCGCCACGTTCACCAAAAGCGCACTGCTGCTGAGCCTGATGCTCGGCCTCGGCCAGGCTCATGCCGCCGCCCAGCCAAGCCCTGCTGCGCTCGCTGCCTCCGAGGGCATTCCGCGTCCGGCGGTGATCGCCCACCGTGGCGCGTCCTTCGATGCCCCGGAATCCACCGCCGCCTCCTACAAACTGGCCCGCGACCTGGGCGCCGATTACCTGGAAATGGACTTGCAGCGCAGCAAGGACGGCGTGCTGTTCGCCCTGCACGATGACAATCTGCAGCGCACCACCGACGTCGCCACCAAGTTTCCGGAGCGCAAGGACAGCCCGGCCAATGCCTTCACCATGGCCGAACTGAAAACCCTCGACGCCGGCAGCTGGTACAACGCCAAGTACCCGGATCGCGCGCGTCCGTCCTACGTTGGTCTGAAGATTCTGACCCTGGACGAAATCATCGACATCGCCCAGGCCAATCCGAAGCACAAGCCGGGTCTGTACATCGAAACCAAGGAGCCGAAACTGTTCCCGGGGATCGAGCATGACCTGAAGGAAAAACTCCAGGATCGCGGCTGGCTCAGCCCGGCCGGTTCGAAACTGGCGAAAAGCGCTCTCGGTGTCGGCCAGGGTAAAGGCAGGGTGATCCTGCAAACCTTCGAAAAGAGCAGCCTTGAAATGCTGCAGAAGGAAATGCCGCAGGTGCCAAAAATCCTGCTGCTGTGGGTGGGCGAAGGCAGCATCGAGCCGAAATCCAAAGTGACCTTTGCCGAATCCGGCGAGAAGGACAAGAACGCGTTCTACGGCAAGCAAGAGCCGAAATCCGAAGCCGAATTCAAGCAGTGGATCGACTACGCCAAGGCCCAGGGCGCCATCGGCACCGGCCCTTCGGCGAAGCTGACCCACGGCGGCGATCAGAGCTATTCGGACCTGGTGCAGCCATGGATGAACCAGTACACCCACGACAAGGGAATGCTGGTGCACGTCTACACCGTGGATGAGCCGGTGGACTTCGAGAAGGTCATGGACTCCGGCGTCGACGGCATCTTCACCAACCGCGCCAGCGAACTGTTGAAGTTCTATAAACGCCCGGCCGCCGCCAGTGTGGATCAGGTGTTGAAGAACAACGGCTTCTGATCTGCAAATCAGGGTGTCAGTACCGCGAGCAGGCTCGCTCCCTTGGGGAGTCCGGCCTGCTCGCTGCGTTTTAAGGGTGAATTAAGTTGCGGCGATTAACCTGAACTCACTTAAACGAATCACCCAAAGGAATAACCCATGAAAACCCTGACTGCCCTGTTTACCGCTGCCGCCCTGACCCTCACCGCTGGCCTGGCCCAGGCTGACGTTCGCGTCGACCAGATCCCGCAACTGGTCAAGGAAGGCAAGATCAAGTCGCTGGAGTCGATGAACGAACAAGCGCTGAAACTGCATCCGGGTGCGACCATTACCGACACGGATCTGGATAACCACTTCAATGGTTATGAGTACGAAGTTGAATTGCGTACGGCTGATGGCAAAGAGTTCGATGTGGACTTCGACGCAACGACCGGCAAGGTGCTGACCAACAAGCAAGACACTTGATTGGCTGATAAGACAAAGCCGCACGATTAATGAATCGTGCGGCTTTTTTGTGTCCGCAAATTATGCGGAGGTACTGACCAGCGAGCCAGACGTACTCGAATCCGAATCCTGCAACGCCTGCAACAACGCCGCCGTTGCCGTTTGCAACGACGCCGAGGTGCTGGTGACCTGAGCTTGCGCGGCGGCGACTTCGGTCATCCTGGCCTGATCACTTTCCTTTTTGGCCTGAGCCGCTTGCAGCGCCTGTTGCTCTTCCTGCAACTGCTTCTGCAACTCGGCAATCTGCTTGCGCAGTTCTTTTACGGTGTCCGATTCATCGCTGCTGGAATTGCTGTCCCCCGCCGGCGCCGCACCACCGCCCGCCGCAACTTTACTGGTATCGGCTTTCACCCCGGTGCTGGCCGCCGCAGTGGTCGAGGTGTCGTCGCCCGTATCGGCAATCGAGGTTTTGCTGGTGGGCGTGGTGACGGTCTGATTGATCGAAACAGACGTGATGCTGACCATGGGAAATCTCCAATGCCGGTTATAGATGACCGGGCATCGGCGGCGGTCTGCACGAATTGAGATCGACTGTGTACCGACTCGGTAACCGAACCGGTACACAGTCACTGGCCGGTCAGACGCTCAGGCGCGCGGTGACGTCGTTCAGTTGGCCCGACAGGCCGTGCAGGTTCCGGCTGGCGCTTTCGGTGCGCTGCACGTTGTCGAGGTTGGTGCTGGCGATCGAGGTGATCTCGGTCAGGTTGCGCGAGATGTCTTCGGCCACCGAGGTCTGTTCTTCGGCCGCCGTGGCGATCTGGCGGTTCATGTCGCGGATGGCTTCCACCGCGTGGGTGATGCGCTCGAGCATGGCGCCGGCCTGGGTCACTTGCTCGACGCTTTCATCGCTGCGGGTCTGGCCGCTGTCGATGGCCTGGGCAGCGTCCACCGCACCGGTCTGCACGCTGTGGATGATCTGGTTGATCTCGATGATCGACTCCGCCGTGCGCTGCGCGAGGTTGCGCACTTCATCAGCGACCACCGCAAAACCACGCCCGGCTTCCCCGGCCCGGGCCGCTTCGATGGCGGCGTTGAGCGCCAGCAGGTTGGTCTGCTCGGCGATCCCGCGAATCACTTCCAGCACCTTGCCGATGCGGCCGCTGTCGGCTTCCAGACGCCGGATGACCGTGGCGGTGTTGGCGATTTCACCGCGCATCTGGGTGATGCTGTGGATGGTGCTCTGCATGACCTTCTCGCCCTGTTGCGCGGACTGGTCGGCATCGTCGGCAGCACGCGCAGCGTCAGCCGCATGACGGGCGACTTCCTGGGCGGTGGCGGACATTTCGTTCATCGCCGTGGCCACCTGATCGGTGCGGTTGAACTGCTCGTTGGTGCCGCCGGCCATCAGCGTGGCGATGGCGTTCAACTCGCCGCTGGCGCTGTCCAGATCCTTGGCGCTGCGTTGCAGGTGATTGAAGGTTTCGGCGAGGAAATCGCGCAGGGTGTTGGCGGCAGCCGCCAGGTTACCCAGCTCGTCCTGACGGTCGCTGGCCACGCGCTCGACCAGACGGCCCTTGCTCAACTGGGTGACGTAGTCGATGAGTTTGCGGATCGGTTCGACCAGATTGCGGTTGACCAGCCACAGGCTCAGCAAACCGATCAGCAGGCCCGACGCAAGCATCACCAGCAGCCCCAGCCAAACGGTGCGATCGGCACTGGCGCTGATCTGCGCCGATTGTTCGGTGCCCTGCTTGCGCAGCTCGGCCACCAGTTCACTCATCTGGTCGCTGGCGGCTCGGTCGACGCCTTTGACGGCGGCGTCGCCAGCGGTCGGATCGGCACCGGCGGCGACGTAGGCATCGCGGCCCTTCTGATACGCAGCACCGAGCTGACGATGTTCTTCGCGCAGACGTTCGATGCGGGTTTTCAGTGCAGGCTCAAGGCTTTTCTGATTCGCAAGCTCACCGAGGATACCCTGCACATCGCGCTGACGGTCTTCGAACTGGCTCCAGTATTTGGCCAGATCCGCCGGTTGCTTGCCGCGCAGCAGAACGTTTTTCCACTCCTGGACCTGCACCTTGAATTGCAGGTTGGCTTCGTCGATCAGTTGCGAGGCGTGCAAGGGGCCGGCGATCAACTGGCTGTAACTCTGCACGCCGTTGGACAGGAAGTGAAAACAAGCCAGCGCGATCAACAGCATCGCCAGCAGGCTGCCGCTCAGCAGGGCAAGAATTTGCGCTCTCAGGGATTTTTGCAGCATCGCAGGTACTCGGGACAGGGATGAGGCACGTCCGGCAAGACGTGATTTTTTAACCGGACATCCCTGTCGGCGAACCTTGGCTCTTGGCCGAAGGCGCGCAACCTAACCCATGCGTGATCGGCGTGCCAGAGCCCTTCTTTAGAAATATCCGACCGCCGGTAACGCGTTGATTTGACATCATTTTGCTGTCACACAAGCGTCATGTGACATTGCGATGATGCGGCTCAGGTGAATCTGCAAATCCCGCGACAGACGCCTCCTCGCAGCGAGCCTTCATGAACCACAGCCTCGATATCAGTCATCGTGATCCTGACCTGTTCGGCCTGCTTTACGGTTTTCGGTTTCGCCCCGGTGAACGCGGGCGCGAGGTGGATTCGGCGACCGCCCTGCGCTGCCTGCAAGACGACAGCGAGGGCGATGAATTTCTCTGGCTGCACCTGAACCTGGCCCACGCCGCGTGCGAGCGCTGGATGAAAAGCCATCTGCAATTGCCCGAAGAGTTTTTCGAAGCGCTGCACGAAGGCTCGCGCTCGACGCGCATCGAGCATGTCGATTCGGCGTTGCTGGCAGTGGTCAACGACGTGGTGTTCAACCTCAGCAGCATGGTGTCGTCGGACGTGTCGACGCTGTGGGTCTGCGTGCGCAGCAAACTGATCGTCAGTGCGCGCCTGCAACCGCTGCACTCGGTGGACAAGCTGCGCTCTTCGGTGAAGTCCGGCGAGTGCTTTCGTTCGCCGCTGGAACTGCTGGTGCATCTGCTGCGTGATCAGGGTGAAGTGCTGACCCAGATCGTGCGCAAGACCAGCATGAGCGTCGATCAGGTCGAAGACGAATTACTCTCCTCGCGACTCTCGACCAACCGCGCCGAACTCGGCGCCAACCGCCGGGTGCTGGTGCGCCTGCAACGATTGCTGGCGCTGGAGCCGGGTTCGCTGCTGCGCCTGCTCAACCGGCCGCCGCCGTGGTTGCAGAAGGAAGACGTGAAGGAGCTGCGCAAATCCACCGAGGAGTTCGCGCTGATCATCAACGACCTCACCGCCCTCGGCGAGCGGATCAAGCTGTTGCAGGAAGAGATCGCCGCCAACCTCAACGAACAGAGCAACCGCACCCTGTTTACCCTGACCGTGGTCACGGTGTTGGCGCTGCCGATCAACATCATTGCCGGCTTTTTCGGCATGAACGTCGGCGGGGTGCCGCTGGCCACCGATCCCGAAGGGTTCTGGATTCTGGTGGCGCTGGTGGCAACGTTCACCGTGATCGCCGGGCGCTGGGCGTTTCGCAAGCGACGGGATTATTAAGAGCCGATCTCCTTGTGCCGCTCGTTCCCACGCTCCGCGTGGGAATGCCGCCCGGGACGCTCCGCGTCCCTGTGACGCAGAGCGTCACCTTATGCATTCCCACGCGGAGCGTGGGAACGATCATCAACGATCACCGCCTTCAGATCAGCGGTGAAGCTAAAAACCCAAATACTGATCTATCGCAGATTCTCTGTAATATTTAGCAACGATCATGAGCGACACTCCTTCCCCCGCTCAGGATTGTCCGCCCATGGCTACTCCCTCCCTGACCGCCAGCCCGGCCTCCGCTGCCAGTGGCAGACCGGTCCTCGACAAGAAAACCGGCCCGTTCACCTACGTGGTGTTTTTTGCGGTGCTGGCGATGGGGCTGCTGTTCACCGCCTACAGCCTGATGCACGACATGCACCAACTCGGCACGGTGGTCACCACCTGGACCCCTTTTCTGCTGCTCGGCGTGGCGCTGTTGATTGCGCTGGGCTTCGAGTTCGTCAACGGTTTCCACGACACCGCCAACGCCGTGGCCACGGTGATTTACACCCATTCGATGCCGCCGTATTTCGCGGTGGTCTGGTCGGGGTTCTTCAACTTCCTCGGCGTGTTGCTGTCGAGCGGCGCGGTGGCGTTCGGCATCATCGCGCTGCTGCCGGTGGAGCTGATTCTGCAGGTCGGTTCGTCCGCCGGGTTCGCGATGATCTTCGCCCTGCTGATCGCGGCGATCCTGTGGAACCTCGGCACCTGGTGGCTGGGCCTGCCGGCTTCGTCGTCGCACACGCTGATCGGTTCGATCATCGGCGTCGGCGTGGCCAACGCGTTGATGCATGGCCGCGACGGCACCAGCGGTGTGGACTGGGCCCAGGCGACCAAGATCGGTTACGCCCTGCTTCTTTCGCCGCTGGTGGGTTTCGGTTGTGCGGCGCTGTTGCTGCTGGCGTTGCGCGCATTCGTGAAGAACCGTTCGCTGTACAAGGCACCGAAAGGCAACACCCCGCCGCCGTGGTGGATTCGCGGTCTGCTGATTGCGACCTGCACCGGCGTCTCGTTCGCCCACGGCTCCAACGACGGACAGAAAGGCATGGGCCTGATCATGCTGATTCTGGTCGGTACGCTGCCGATGGCTTATGCGCTGAACCGCACCATGCCTGCCGATCAGACGTTGCAGTTCGCGGCGGTGGCCGAGGTCACCCAGCAGGCGCTGGTGAAAAGCGCCCCGCTGCCGGCCCCGGCCGATCCGCGTCCGGTGCTCTCGGATTACGTGCGCAGCAAGCAAGCCACGCCGCAACTGATCCCGGCCCTTGCTTCCCTGACCGGACACATCGGTGAAGAAGTCAAAGGCTACGGCTCGCTGGCGAAAGTGCCGGCCGAGGCCATGGGCAACGTGCGTAACGACATGTACCTGGCCAGCGAAACCATTCGCCTGATGGACAAGAGCAAGGTCGGTAACTTCGACGCCGATACCACCGGCAAGCTGCAACTGTTCAAGCAACAGATCGACAACGCCACGCGGTTTATTCCGTTGTGGGTGAAGATTGCCGTGGCGATCGCGTTAGGGCTGGGCACCATGGTCGGCTGGAAGCGGATTGTGGTCACGGTCGGCGAGAAGATCGGCAAGACCCACCTGACCTACGCCCAGGGCGCCTCGGCAGAAACGGTTGCGATGCTGACCATTGGCGCCGCCGACATGTTCGGTCTGCCGGTGTCGACCACTCATGTGCTGTCCTCGGGCGTGGCCGGGACCATGGTCGCCAACGGTGGCGGCCTGCAGATGAAGACCATCCGCAATCTGCTGATGGCGTGGGTGCTGACCTTGCCGGCGGCGATTGTGTTGTCGGGCAGTCTGTATTGGCTGTTTACCCAGATCTTCTGAACACTTCGGGCTTTTGTGGGAGCTGTTAAAGCGTTGAGCGAATCAAATCCCCCAACCAATCCATGAACACCCGAACCCGCAACGGCAGATGCCGCTGCCTCGCGTACAGCAGTGAAATGCCCATCGCCGGCGCGGCGTATTGCGGCAGCACGGTGACGATCTCGCCGCTGTCCAGATAGGTGTTCATGCCGGTGCGCGGCACCTGAATCAGACCGAATCCTCCCAGGCACGCCGACTCGTAGGCATCGGTGCTGTTGACCGTCACGCTGCCGGCCATCGGCACGCGATGGACCTGCCCGTCCTGCTCGTAGACAAACCCTTCCGATCGCGAACCGAGCACACCGACGTAGTGCACCAGCCGATGCTGCGCCAGATCCTCAAGCGTTTGCGGCACGCCGTAACGCTCCAGATATGCAGGGCTGGCGCAGTTGATCATGCTGAAATCCCCCAGATGCCGCGCCACCACGGATTGATCCGGCTGCGCGCCGACACGCAGCACGCAATCGAAGCCTTCGGCGAGCAGGTCGACCCGGCGATCGGTGCTGCTGATTTCCAGTTCCAGATTCGGATGACGGGCCATGAACTCCGGCAGCTTCGGCATGATCAGCCGCCGCGACAGAATGTTCGGCATATCGACCCGAATCCGCCCGGTCAGCGACGCTTCGTCCTGACGGAACAGGTTCTCGATTTCGTCCATGTGCGACAGCAGATCCTTGCTGCGCTCGTACAGCGCCAGCCCGTCCTGAGTCGCCTGTACCCGGCGTGTGGTGCGCTGCAGCAGGCGCGTGCCGAGCAGGGTCTCCAGCGCCTGCACCTGTTCGGACACCGTCGAACGCGGCAACCCCAGACTCTCCCCCGCCTTCGTGAAACTCGACAATTCGCTGACCCGGACGAAGGTGCGCAGCAGTTCCAGTTTGTTCATGAGCCATCCATTGATTGTTCGGTCAATCCGACCAGTGATTCCGGTTTCAGTCTGTTTATCACCTCACGGCGGATAAATAAACTTTGCCCCATCAACCGTCACCGCCAAACGAGGAAGACCCATGAACCGCAAAATCGCATTGATCACCGGTGCCAGCCGTGGCCTCGGCAAGAACGCCGCCCTGCACCTCGCCGCCCAAGGCGTGGACATCATCGGCACCTACAACAGCCGCGCCGATGAAGCGCAGTCGTTGGTCGCGGAACTGAAAAATCGCGGCGCCAACGCCGTGATGCTGCAACTGGATGTCAGCCGCAGCGAAGGCTTTGCCGATTTCGCCGTGCAAGTCGAACAGGCGCTGCAACAGCTCGATCGTTCGCGCTTCGATTTCCTGATCAACAACGCCGGGATTGGCGTGCATGCGTCGTTCGCCGACACCACGCCGGAGCAGTTCGACCTGCTGATGAACGTGCAGTTGAAAGGGCCGTTCTTCCTGACTCAGCAACTGCTGCCGCTGATCAACGATGGCGGGCGGATCATCAACATCTCCAGCGGTCTGGCCCGTTTCACCCTGCCGGGTTATGCCGCTTACGCGGCGATGAAAGGCGCGATGGAAGTGCTGACCCGCTATCAGGCCAAGGAGCTGGGCGCGCGGCAGATCGCCGTGAATATCCTGGCCCCGGGCGCCATCGAAACCGACTTCGGCGGCGGCGCGGTGCGCGACAATTCGGCGCTGAACGCGATGGTCGCCAGCAACACCGCGCTGGGTCGTGCCGGTCAGCCGGATGACATTGGCGGCGCGTTGGCGCTGCTGCTGTCGCCGGGGGCGCAGTGGATCAATGGTCAGCGGATTGAAGCGTCGGGCGGGATGTTTCTCTAAACCCTCAACAAAAACCGGACAAAAAAATCGCAGCCCTCTCAGGCTGCGATTTTTTGTTTCAGCTCTGGCAAGCGTTGCGTATCACCAGCCGCTCGCGCACCACGTCATAACCCCAGTGGTAAATGTAGGTGTACGGCAGGAAGAACAGCAGCACGCCGATGTCGAGCAGGAACGCCTGCCACAGACTGACCGACAGCCACCAGGCAATCAGCGGCACGCCCATCACGATCAACCCGCCCTCGAACAGCAGCGCGTGCGCCACCCGCACCCAGGCGTTGTGCGGGATGTTCCAGCGTTTGAGCATGCGATCGAAGAAGCCGTTGAACACCACGTTCCAGCCCAGGGCCAAGAGCGCGATGGCAATGGTGACAGCCCCCATTTCGACCAGCGGCTTGCCCATGATCCAGGCCAGCAACGGAGTACAGATCAGGATCGCCAAAAGTTCGAAACCGATGGCCTGGAAAATACGTTCAGTGATGGATTTGTTGGCAGTCATGGCCGAACTCCTCTGTGAAGATGGTTGCCATGATCCAGCACCAAACCGATACTTCAAAACCAATAACCATCGATCAAGGCGATAGTTCATGGCCTCTCAGGAAGTGTTGCTGGCGTTTGTCCAGGCGGCGACTCAAGGTTCTTTTTCGGCGGCGGCGCGCAAACTCGGGCGCAGTCAGTCGACGGTGAGTGCGGCGGTGGCCAGCCTTGAGATTGATCTGGACTTGATCCTGTTCGACCGCAGCAGCCGCAAACCGACGCTGACCCCGGCCGGCCACGTGATGCTGCAACGGGCCGAGGCGATTCTGGCGGCCACCAGCCGACTGGAAATGACCGCCCGGCAATTGGCCCAAGGTGTTGAGCCGAAACTCACGGTGGCGATTTCCGACACTTATCAGTCCGACCGTTTCGAAGCCGCATTGGTGGGTTTCGAGCAGCGTTATCCGGATCTGGAACTGGAATGCCTGATCGCCGAATGTGATGACCTGGTTGAACTGGTGCAGCGCGGTCGGGCGCACCTGGCGTTCGCCGAGATGCAGGACAACTACCCGCCGGATCTGGCGACTGCGACCGTCGCCGAACGCACTGAAATCGCCTTGTTCGCCGGTCGCAACCATCCGTTGGCAACGCAGGAATCCATCGATCAAACAGTCCTTGAACAACATCGCGAGCTGCGCCTGGCCACCATCGTCAATCCTTACGACAGTCGCGGCAAAGGCCGGGTGTGGTCGGCGCCGAGTTATCTGATGCTGCTGGAAATGGCGGAAAAAGGTTTCGGCTGGGCGCCACTGCCGCGCTGGCTGGTGGAGCGCTTCGGCAATGACTTGCTGGTTGAACTGAAGGTGCGCGGCTGGCCGAAACCGGTGTTCGTCGATGCCCTGTGGTCGCGGCTGTACCCGCCGGGGCCGGCGGGCAGCTGGTTGCTCAGCAAAATGCTGGAATAGCTCAGGCCGCCTCGATGGCGGCCGGGCGATTGACCTGAAAATACTCGTGCAACCGGCGCATCGTCGGCAACTCCAGCGCCTGCGCCGCGTAACACAATCCCACCCGCCGGGTCGGCGCCGGCAGGTGCAGCGCACGCACGACGATACGCTCGTGCCCGCTGACCAGCGACCGCGGCAACATCGCCACGCCAACGCCCGCCGCCACCATGTGCAACGCCTGTTGCAGTGAACCGGCATGCCCCGCCACGGCTTCCGGCGACCGCCCATAAAGCGCCATCAAACGCTGATGGGACGGATGTTGCGGACAGGTGATCCAGTCCTCGATCGGCGCCCAGCCGGCCTGCGCGTTGGCCATCGGATGATCAAGGGGCAGCGCCATCACATAGGATTCTTCCCACAACGGCAGGAACAGTTCGTCCTCGCAGCACATTTCCTCGACCGCCAATCGACCATCGCCGTGACAACCCTCCTCCAGGGTCAGCAGCAGATTGGGCAACGCCTGATGGGCCATGCGCACGAAGGCTTCGATGTGGCTGGCGGCGATGTCGCCCTCGATGCCGAGGGTCAGCGGCGCGCGGTTTTCGCGGCCGCGAAACATCCGGCTCAGCGCCTCGGCTTCGGCCACCATCCGCCGCGCCTGCGGGTACAACAATCGCGCTTCGTCGCTGACCTCCACACCACGGGGCTGACGCACGAACAGCGGCGCGCCGAGTTCTTCTTCCAGTTGTTTGATGGTCACCGACAACGTGGGCTGGCTGATGAACAGCCGTTGCGCGGCAGCGGTGATGTTGCGTTCCTCGAACACGGCGAGGAAGGCTTTGAGATGGCGGATATCCATAGGAGATTCCGATAGCAGACAGAGGAATAAGGCATTTTTCAGCCTTCAGCGAGCTAAATATACTGCGCCACGAATCTGGTTATTTGTTTTTCTTATTTCAGGAGTTCAACCATGGGCAAGCCATTGATCATCATCACCGGTGCCAGCTCGGGCATCGGCGAAGCCACCGCTCGCCGCTTGAGCGCTGCCGGCCATCCTCTGCTGTTGCTGGCCCGGCGCATCGAACGCCTTGAAGCACTGGCCCTGCCGAACACCCTCAACCGCCGCGTCGACATCACCGACCGCGCCGCGTTGCTGGCCGCTGTTGCCGAGGCGCAAGCGCAGTTCGGCCCGGCCGATGCACTGATCAACAACGCCGGCGTGATGCTGCTGGGCGAGATGAGCAAACAGGACCCGGCGCAGTGGGACCAGATGCTCGACGTCAACGTGAAAGGTTTGCTCAACGGCGTACACGCGGTGGTGGCCGGGATGATCGAGCGCAAGCACGGCACCATCATCAACGTCAGCTCGGTGGCCGGGCGCAAGACCTTCCCCAACCATGTGGCGTACGTCGGCACCAAGTTTGCGGTGCACGGGTTGTCGGAGAACCTGCGTGAAGAGTTGTCGCCGCATAACGTGCGCGTGATCACGATTGCGCCGGGTGCGGTGGAGACCGAATTGCTGAGCCATACCACGGATGAGGCGATCAAGACCGGGTATCAGGCGTGGAAGCAGGACATGGGCGGCACGGTGCTGAGCGCCGAAGATGTGGCGACGGCGATTGCCTATGCGTATGGGCAGCCGCAGGGGGTTTGTATTCGCGAGATTGTGATGGCTGCTACGCGTCAGCAGGCCTGATCCATTGTTACAGACCTAAATGGCCCCTTCGCGGGCAAGCCCGCTCCCACATTTGATCGCATTCCAATTGTGGGAGCGGGCTTGCCCGCGAAGAGGCCAATATTGCCAACGATCCTTTCGGATCAGTCCAGTGCTTTAAGCCGCCCCTCGATAAACCGCCGCTCCGGCTCCTGCCGCGTCAACTCCAGCGCCCGCGTATAAGCCGCCCGAGCCTCCTCGACCCGCCCCAACTGTCGACAAAACTCCGCCCGTGCCGAATGCGCCAGGTGGTAATCCTGCAGCTCCCCGCGCTGCAGAATCCCCTCGATCAAGGTCAACCCGGCCAGCGCCCCGTCGCGCTTGGCCACCGCCACCGCCCGGTTCAACTCGATCACCGGCGACGGCACCGCCCGCAGCAAAACGTTGTACAGCCCGACGATCTGTGCCCAGTCCGTCGCCTCTGCTGTCGGCGCCTCGGCGTGCACCGCCGCGATTGCCGCTTGCAGGCAATAAGGGCCGAAGCGTCCGGTGGTCAGCGCCCTCTCCACCAAATTGCAGCCTTCGGCAATCAGCTCGGCATTCCACGAACTACGATCCTGGTCATCCAGCAAAATCAACTCACCATCCGGAGAAGAGCGCGCCGACCGCCGCGACTCATGCAGCAGCATCAACGCCAGCAACCCCATGACTTCCGGGTCCGGCAACAACTCCAGCAACAACCGCCCGAGGCGAATCGCCTCGCGGGTCAAATCCTCGCGGGTCACCTGGGCGCCGCCGGACGCCGAGTAGCCTTCGTTGAACACCAGATAAATCACCCGCAACACGCTGTCGAGGCGTTCGGGCAACTCACTCAGACTCGGTACTTGATAAGGGATTTTCGCGTCGCGAATCTTCGCCTTGGCCCGCACGATGCGCTGGGCAATCGCCGCCGGGGCCGAGAGGAATGCGCGGGCGATTTCTTCGGTGGTGAGGTCGCAGACTTCACGCAGGGTCAGCGGCACTTGCGCGTCCGCCGCCAGCGCCGGGTGACAGCAGGTGAAGATCAGGCGCAGGCGATCGTCTTCCACGTCTTCAGCGTCCCATTCGGCCTGTTCCAGCTCTTCCAGTTGCGCCAGCAACAATGGTTGCGAGGCCTTGAACCGGGCGCGACGGCGCAACACGTCGATGGCCTTGAAACGCCCGGTGGACACCAGCCAGGTCCGCGGATTGTCCGGCACGCCGTCACGCTGCCAGCGCTCGACCGCGACGAAGAACGCCTCGTGCAAGGCTTCTTCGGCGAGGTCGAAATCGCCGAGCAGGCGGATCAGGGTCGCGAGGATCCGCCGCGAGTCTTCGCGATAGACCTGCTCGACCCGCGCCCTGACTTCAGACATTCAACTGGCGCACGGGACGCACTTCGACGCTGCCGACCCGGGCCGCCGGAATGTTCCCGGCGACCTGAATCGCCTCGTTGAGATCCCGCGCGTCGATCAGGTAGAAACCGGCCAGCTGCTCCTTGGTCTCGGCGAACGGGCCGTCAGTGATCGACAGCTTGCCGTTGCGCATGCGTACCGTGGTGGCGGTCTGCACCGACTCCAGCGCTTCGGCGGCGACCATCCGCCCGCTGCCCTGGATCGACTCGGCATAGGCCCAGCACTCGGCGTCTTCCGGGCTGTCGGGCGATGAATGCAGCAGGCGCTCGTCGCTGTAGACCAGGCATAAATACTTCATAACGTTCTCCTGAATCGGACGGATCAACTATGGCTGAAGATCAGGGTTTCGCATCGAACAGGGTCGCACCAGTCATCGGATCGAACGGTGCCGACCAGTGTTCGTGGGCAATTTTCCAGGCATCGCCGACCAGCCGATAGCAGGCAGTGGCGCGCATCCAGCAACTCTGGGTTTCGCCTTTTTCATTGGTCCCGCCGCAGTTGGCGACCCAGTGAGCGAAGGCGATGTTGTCGCCGGTCTCGATGGTGATTTCGTGGAATTCGAAGATGTGCGGGCCGGGGCACATTTCCATGCAGGCGATCCAGTGGGCGCGGTAGGCCTCCTTGCCCTTGAATTGCAGGGCCTTGATCGCATCGAACGAGAGGATGTCGTCGGCGTAAAGGGTCATGACCTTGTCCACGTCCTTGGTCATGACGGCCTGACGGTAGGTGTCGATCACGGCTTGAATCTGCGCTTGCGTACTCATGGGGTTTCTCCCTGGTTTTTGTTGTGAAGACACCCTTAGTCGTTCGGCGATTGGCCGGATCGACAACCGAAACAAAAAATTACCGAAGAAGCCAAAATCGCTAGAATCCGAGGCTCATCTTTGCAGGAAAAGGAAATTCCCGTGTCAGCCCGACTCGTACCTTACGAAAGCCTGAACGCCGCCCAACGCCAACAGGTCGAGGCCATTGAAATCCACCCCGAGCAGATCAAATTTTCCGGCGACATCCACGGCGCCCTGCACACGCTGCTGTCCAAACCCGGCCCAGGCGTGAAGGGATTCGCGCTTTTGGCCGAAGACGTGCCGGTGGCCTTCCTGCTGCTCAAGCGCCCGCCGGCGTTGCCGGAATGGGCCGATGAACACAGCGCCACCCTGCACGCATTGCAGGTCGATCACCGCGCCCAGGGCAAGGGCTATGGCAAGGCCTGCCTGCTGGCGCTGCCAGAAGTTGCGCGCGCGGCATGGCCGGAAATCAAAGGGCTGGAACTGTCAGTGGACGCCGACAACGACGCCGCGATTGCGCTGTACGCCAAGTACGGCTTCGTCGACAGCGGCGAAGCGTACAAGGGCCGTATCGGTTACGAGCGGCGGATGGGGTTGTTCTTCTAATCGTCGGGGGAGCAACGATGATCGAGAGTAAGGCGCGGGTGCGCGACATGCTCTACCGACCCACCCGTTGATCGTTCCCGCGCTGCGTGAGAACGATCAGGTCAGGGGCTGTTCCTCAGAGGGTCAGGATCATCTCGTGCCACGCCATCCCGCCGTGGTCGGACTCGGACGGTTTGATATAGGCAAAACCGAATCCGGCGTACAGCGGGATGTGCCGCTCCTTGCACATCAGGTGAATCGTTGCCTTGCCCTGCTCGCGCATGCGTTCGATGAATTCACCCAGCAGACGCTTGGCCAGACCCTGGCCCTGATAGTCCGGGTGCACCACCACCGACATGATCACCACGTTAGGCCCGGCCGGGTCGTGGCCGATCAGTTCCTTGAACGCCTCGTCGGACATCTGCACATCGAACGCCGCGCCGGAGTTGATGAAGCCGGCCACCTGCCCGTCCACCTCGGCGACGATGAAACCGTCCGGCCAGGTGGCGATGCGCGTGGCGATCTTCTCGCGGGTCGCGGCTTCGTCGCCTTCATAGGCGAGGGTTTCGATGGCGTAGCAGCGGTCCAGGTCGGCGGCGGTGACGTGGCGGATGACGGTGTTCATGGCGGCTCGAAATCAGTGGAAACAAGGCGGCCAAGGATAAAGGAATAAGGTGTTCATATCGATCCGCGCGGGGAGCGTAAAGCCTGCGTATAAGCGCTTTTCTTCGGATTCGGGACGGTCTATTTCTGACGTCTGTCTCTGATCACCCGAGGAGGGAACCGTTTATGAGCAGCGTGGAAATCGGTTTGTTGATGGTGTTGGGCATCAGTGTCTTCGGTTTCATCACCCTGTGCATCGACCTGTTGCGGGCACGACGGATCAAGGGCAAGTAAGGCTCGACCGGCAGCGCGAAGCGGGTTCGCGCTGCCGGTTGTCGATCAGGTTTTCTTTTCGACCGGGACACAGATTTCCAGCTTGCCGGTATTGAGCTTCGGGTTGAAGTCGGCGCTGTAGCGCTCCAGCTCCGGGGCGTTGAGCCCCTTGTAATCAGACGCCGGCAGCCAGGTGTTGTAGATGTAGTCAATGGTCTGCGGCAGCTGATCCAGCGTCCCCTTGTGTTCGAACACTGCGTACTGACGCGGCAGGATTTCGATCCACGGATACTTTTCCTGCGGGAAGTCATCCAGCTTCCTGATTTCGACCCCGGCCATGTAATCGAAACCGCCGTTACCGTCGAAATTGCTGCAAACGCCGTAGGTCACCTCGCCCTTTTGACCCGGAATGCTTCCGATGTGCGGGATCAGTTTTTCCCACAGCGCGGAGATGTCCTGAACGGTCTCTTTGGTAAAGCGATCGCGAAAACCTGCAATCAGCAGGAAGTGCCCATGTTCGAAGCGAGGTTCAGCCACTTCGACGCGTTTTTGCTCATCCATGACGCGACTCCTTGAACGAAAAAAGGGGGTTCGGCTGGGAGTATAGAAGCCAAACCCGATTCGCACATTTACAGCGTATGCAGGGCCTCGGCGGCGCCTGAACCGACGAATTCGTTATAACCGGATACGATCACGTAGACCGCGAAATAGCAGAAGATCGCCGCAGATGCCAGGTAGGAATAGCGCAGCAGCTTGTCGCCGAGCAACTTGCCGCCGTGGCTCGCGGCGAAACACAGCCCCGCCGACCACAGCAGCCCGGCGCACAAGAAACCGCCGAGGAACAGCGCCGAGCTCAAAGGACCGCCGCCACCGGAACGGGCGATCAAGGTGCCGCCGACGGCCGCGAACCAGAGGATGGCGCTCGGCGACGACATGGCGAGAAAAATCCCGCGAAAGAACTCCTTGCGATGGGAGTTCTGCCCGACTTCGGCGGTCGCCGCCAATTGCGCTTCGTGATGAATCGCCGAATGGATCATCTTCGCCGCGAAATAGACCAACAACGCCGAACCGCCGATCCACAGCACCCAGCGCACGGTTTCGTATTGCAGCAGAACGGTCATCCCGGCCAGCGCCAGCACCGCGTAGATCAGGTCGCCGACGCAGGTGCCGAGGCCCAATGCGAAGCCCTGAAAATAGCCACGCTGCATGGCCAAAGTGATCATGGCGATGTTGGCCACGCCGATATCCAGGCACAGCGAAAGGCTCAGCAAGAAGCCACTGGTGAATTCCATTAACCGTTTTCCTTGGGAAAAAATTGTTGTCGTGCACGCTGGACAGTCAGCCATTGCTGCCCTTATCTTCCGCCACAGGTCACCGCAGTGACCAGCGTCGCTCGGACGGTTCCGGGCGCTTACGTTATCCGAGGCAACAATGGCTGAACAAGGTTCGCCGCGCCGCTTTGCGCGCATTGATCGACTCCCCCCTTACGTTTTCAACATCACTGCCGAGCTGAAGATGGCCGCCCGACGTCGTGGCGAAGACATCATCGACTTGAGCATGGGCAACCCCGACGGCGCCACGCCGCCGCACATCGTTGAAAAACTGGTGCAGGTTGCACAACGCGAAGACACCCACGGTTATTCCACGTCCAAGGGCATTCCGCGCCTGCGTCGGGCGATTTCCAACTGGTACAAGGAACGCTACGAGGTCGAGATCGACCCGGAAAGCGAAGCCATCGTCACTATCGGTTCCAAGGAAGGCCTGGCGCATCTGATGCTGGCGACCCTGGACCAGGGCGACACCGTGCTGGTGCCGAACCCGAGCTACCCGATTCACATCTACGGTGCCGTGATTGCCGGCGCCCAGGTGCGGTCGGTGCCGCTGGTGCCGGGCGTGGACTTCTTCGCCGAACTGGAACGGGCGATTCGCGGCTCGATCCCGAAACCGAAGATGATGATCCTCGGCTTCCCGTCCAACCCGACCGCGCAATGTGTGGAACTGGATTTCTTCGAGCGGGTGATCGCCCTCGCCAAACAGTACGACGTGCTGGTGGTGCATGACCTGGCCTACGCCGATATCGTCTACGACGGCTGGAAAGCCCCGTCGATCATGCAGGTGCCGGGCGCCAAGGACATTGCGGTGGAGTTCTTCACCCTGTCCAAGAGCTACAACATGGCGGGCTGGCGCATCGGTTTCATGGTCGGCAACCCGGAACTGGTCAGCGCGCTGGCGCGGATCAAGAGCTACCACGATTACGGCACGTTCACCCCGCTGCAGGTGGCCGCGATTGCTGCGCTGGAAGGCGATCAACAGTGCGTGCGTGACATCGCCGAGCAGTATCGCCAGCGCCGCAACGTACTGGTCAAGGGCCTGCATGAACTGGGCTGGATGGTCGAGAACCCGAAAGCCTCGATGTACGTCTGGGCGAAGATTCCCGAAGCCTACGCGCACCTCGGTTCGCTGGAGTTCGCCAAGAAGCTGCTGGCCGAGGCCAAGGTCTGTGTCTCGCCGGGTGTCGGCTTTGGTGAGTACGGCGACGATCACGTGCGCTTCGCGCTGATCGAAAACCAGGACCGGATTCGTCAGGCGGTCCGCGGGATTCGCGGGATGTTCCGGGCGGATGGCCTGGGCACTAAGTAACTGCCTCCTCCCCACCTGATCGTTCCCACGCTCCGCGTGGGAATGCAGCCCGGGACGCTCCGCGTCCCTGCCGAAAGCGGACGCAGAGCGTCCATTGAGGCATTCCCACGCGGAGCGTGGGAACGATCACTCGCGAATTGCACCCACAAAAAAACCGCATCGCTGCGGTTTTTTTGTGTCTGCGATTCGCCGTTAGACGAAAAGCGACAGCAACAGAATAAAGCCCAGGCCAACCACCGACAGGATGGTTTCCATCGCCGTCCAGGTTTTGAAGGTCTCGGCCACAGTCATGTTGAAGTACTGCTTCACCAGCCAGAAACCGGCGTCGTTGACGTGGGACAGAATCAGCGAGCCGGCACCGGTGGCCAGCACCAGCAACTCACGATTCACGCCCGGAATCATCCCGACCACCGGCACCACAATGCCCGCGCCAGTGATGGTCGCCACGGTGGCCGAACCGGTCGCGATGCGAATCACCGCCGCCACCAGCCACGCCAGCAGGATCGGCGAGATTTGCGCGCTGACCGCCATGTGGCCGATCACGTCGCCCACGCCGCTGGTCACCAGCATCTGCTTGAAACCGCCGCCGGCACCGATGATCAGGATGATCGCGGCAGTCGGCGCCAGGCTCGCGTCGAGCCATTTGAGCATCTGCTGAGAACCGATGCCCTGCTTGTAGCCGAAGGTGTACAGCGACAGCAGCAACGCCAGCAGCAGTGCCGAGATCGGGTGACCGATCATGTCCATCCAGGTGCGGAAGAAATGACCCTCCGGCATCACCACGTCAGCGAAGGTTTTCAGCAGCATCAGGAACACCGGCAACAGCACGGTGACCAGCGTGATGCCGAAACTTGGCAGATCCTGCGAGTCCGACTCACGGGCCAGTTGATCGACCAGTTCCTGATTCGGTGTACCGGGAATGTGCTTGGCGATGAACGTACCGAAGATCGGGCCAGCGATGATGGCGGTCGGCAGCGCGACGATCAGACCGTACAGAATGGTCTTGCCGATGTCGGCACCGAACACGCCGATGGCCAGCAGCGGGCCCGGGTGCGGTGGCACCAGACCATGCACGGCGGACAGGCCGGCGAGCAGCGGGATACCGATCTTGATGATCGACACACCGGTGCGGCGAGCCACGATGAACACCAGCGGAATCAGCAGCACGAAGCCGATTTCGAAGAACAGCGGAATGCCCACCAGGAACGCGGCGAACATCATCGCCCACTGAACCTTGTCCTTGCCGAACGCGCGGATCAGGGTCTGGGCGATCTGATCGGCACCGCCGGATTCGGCCATCATCTTGCCGAGCATGGTGCCCAGCGCGAGGATGATGCCGACGAAACCGAGCACGCCACCGAAGCCGTCCTGGAACGCCTTGATGATGGTGCCGATCGGCATGCCGGACGTCAGGCCGAGGAACGCGGCGGCGATGGTCAGGGCAATGAAGGGGTGAATCTTGAACTTGGTGATCAGGACGATAAGCCCGATCACCGTGACCACTGCATCAAGCAGCAGGTAGGCGTCATGGGACATGCCAAACATTGGGGGTGTCTCCTGGTTTGTTGTTGTTATTAAAGCGGGTTAATCAGAAGCCGTAATGACAGCGCTATCTTCGCAATCACACTCATACCGCCTGTTTCAGGCCGTGGGCCTGCCACCAGACGTGGGCTTGCGACGCCAGTTCTTCGACGCTGTGGATCGAAGCATTCAGGGCCAGGGTCAACGGCTCGCCTATCGGCGATTCGAGGGTGGCGAACTGGCTCTCGATCAAGGTGGCCGGCATGAAGTGGCCCGGGCGATGGGAAACGCGGTCGGCGGCGACTTCAGGCGTCAATTCGAGGAATACGAAGCCCAGGCCCGGCAAGGCGCTGCGCAGGCGTTCGCGGTAAATGTGCTTGAGGGCCGAGCAGGTCAGCACCGGGCGTTCGCCCAGGGCGTCGACGCGACGCAGTTCGTCGCACAGGCTGTCGAGCCAGCCGGCACGGTCTTCGTCGTTCAGGGGGATCCCCGCGCTCATCTTTTCGATGTTCGCGGCCGGATGGAAAGTATCGCCTTCAATGGCAGTGGCGCCGCTCAATTGGCACAGGGCCTGGCTGACGCACGTCTTGCCGCAACCGGCAACGCCCATGATGACCAGGGCGGTGATGGGATGATTCATGTAACACCTCAGCGCGCAGACAGCGCTACCTTTGCTAGCTATGACTCTAGTGCACAGGCAGAAGTTGCCGACGCCTTCTTGTCGTTTTTTTGGGTTGCAGCAGGTTTTGTCGGTACGCCAAAAAGCGAGGATCAGGCAGGACCTCGCTTACGCATTTGCAGCTGCATAAGGACAGCGCTACCTTAGTGCCTTGATTTTTGTTTGGCAAGCCGCCCGATGACCACCCCTAAAAACGATAAAAACACCCGCACCACCGGCCGTCCCACCCTCAACGAAGTCGCCCGTCTGGCCGGCGTCAGCCCGATTACCGCCTCGCGCGCCCTGCGCGGGGTCAGCACGGTTGCCACCGAACTGGTGGAAAAAGTCCAGAAAGCCGCGCTGGAACTCAACTACGTGGTCAACCCCGCCGCCCGCGCCCTGGCCTCGGCCCAGAGCCATTCGGTGGTGGTGCTGGTGCCTTCGCTGTCCAACCTGTTGTTCATCGACACCCTGGAAGCCATTCATCGGGTGCTGACGCCCAAGGGCTTCGAAGTGCTGATCGGCAACTTCCACTACTCGCGCGATGAAGAAGAAAACCTGCTGCGCAACTACATGGCCTATCAGCCACGCGGCCTCCTGTTGACCGGTTTCGACCGCACCGAAAGTTCGCGGCGGATGATCGAGGCCAGCAACATTCCCTGCGTGTACATGATGGAGCTGGACAGCGCCGCCGGGGTGAATTGCGTCGGTTTCTCACAGCTCAGCGCCGGCGAAACGGCTGCCGAACATTTATTGTCCCGTGGCCGCAAGCGTCTGGCGTACATCGGCGCGCAGCTCGATCAGCGCACATTGCTGCGTGGCGAAGGCTTTCGCAAAGCACTGCAAAAGGCTGGTCGTTACGACCCGGATCTGGAAGTGCTGACCCCGCGTTCATCGTCCGTGGGCCTGGGCGGCGAGTTGTTCCTGCAATTGCTGGCGGCGCATCCGGATGTCGATGCGATCTTTTTCGGCAACGACGACCTGGCTCAGGGCGCCCTGCTCGAGGCCCTGCGCAACGGAATCAGGATCCCCGAACAAGTGGCGATCCTCGGCTTCAACGATTTGCCGATGTCGGAGCACATGGTGCCGCGCCTGAGCAGCATCAACACCCCGCGTGAAGCCATCGGCCGGCGTGCGGCGGAACAGATGCTGACGCTGATGGCCGGCAACAGCGTGGCGCGGCCGGTCGAGGACATGGGCTTCGAATTGAAAATCCGCGAGAGCACCTGACCTCTGCGTTCGGCTCTTGAAGGGACGCGGAGCGTCCCGGACTGCATTCCCACGCAGAGCGTGGGAACGATCACCGGCCGAGTATTTCAACCAATGCCGCCGCCCCCTTCTGCAACGGCTGGCTCTTGAGCCACACCGCATGCACCGGCAGCACCAGGCCGTTTTCGATGTTGCGGAAACTCAGCCGTTTCAATCGCCCGTTATCGAGCCACGGCTGCACCACCGACAGCGGGAAATTGCCCCAGCCCAAACCCGCCTCGACCATCTCCAGCGCCGTCTCCAGGCTATCGGTGCGCCAGTGGGATTCAGCCACCAGCGGCCGTGTTTCGCTGATCGGCAAATCACGACTGCCGACCACGATCTGCCGCACATGCACCAGATCCTCGAGAAACAGATCCTGCCCCTGCAACAGCGGACTGTCCGCCGCCAGCGTCGCAATCATTCGCTCACTGCCGACAAACTGAAAGCGCTCCAGCACGTTCACACTCAACCCGGCGAACGCCAGGCACACGCTGACCCGGCCACTGTGAAGCATCGCCAGCACATCGTCCTGCGGCGCAGTCAGCACTTCGATATCGAGCAACGGATGACGCTCGCTGATCTCCCTGATGGCCGCCAACAACCGTCGACGATCAATATCCGCCGCCACGCCGATCGACAATTTGCTCTCCAGCCCCAAGGACAATTGCACCGCATGCACCTGCAATTGCTTGAGCTGATCGGCGATCAATCGCGCGTGAGGCACCAGCGATAGCGCCATGGCCGTGGGTTGCGGTTCGCGGTGACGGCGGTCGAACAACGCATAGCCGAGTTCGGCCTCCAGATTGCCAATAGCCATGCTCACCGCCGACGGGACTTTACCCAATGCTCTGGCAGCGGCGGAAAACGAGCCGCGCTCGATCACGGCGAGAAACAGTTCGATGCTTTCGCTGTTGAAATTCACTTCAAACACCTATCAATAAAACTGAAAGCTACTTACTTTTTCTGTCACCTCAATTGAAGCTATCTTTCGTCGCCTTCGCCAGTCCCACTGGCCACAAGTCGCAAGAAAGAGGCAATTCCCATGCAAGGCGTCAAACGCAAACTGGTCTATGTGTCGCTCTATGAAGTGATCGGCATGACCTTCTCGGCCCTCGGTCTGGCGCTGCTGTCCGGCACTTCGCCCGGCAGCACCGGCCCGCTGGCGGTGATCATTACCACCATCGCCGTGACCTGGAACTTCATCTACACCTCGCTGTTCGAGCGTTGGGAAAGCCGTCAGGTGTCACGCACCCGCACGGTGAAACGGCGCATCGCCCACGCCGTCGGCTTCCAGCTGACGCTGATCGTGTTCCTGATTCCGCTGATCGCGTGGTGGATGAAGATCAGCCTTGTGCAGGCCTTTTTGCTGGATCTGGCGCTGATCGTGTTCATCCCTTGCTACACCTTCGCCTTCAACTGGCTGTTCGATAAAGTGTTCGGCCTTCCGGCCTCGGCATTGCCGGATCCGCAGCCCGCGACATAAATCGTTAATTGGTAAGCAGATATTGCAAGAAATCGGCGGTTTTTCCGCGCCAGCCGCCGATATAAACAATCCTTGATTTCCGATAGCAGGCTAAGCTTTTCCATCAATAAAAAATGGATCAGCCCATGACTGCACACGCCCCCGCCGCACAACGCGACGGCATCGACCCGATACGCGCCGCACAGATTTCCGCCCGCATCGACCGCCTCCCGGCCGTCGCCACAATCTGGCGGCTGGTGGCGCTGCTGTCGATCGGTGGTTTCTTCGAACTCTACGACCTGTTCCAGACCGCCTACATCAGCCCCGGGCTGATCCGCGACGGCATCTTTGCCACCGGCAATCAGGGCGTGTTCGGTTTCTCCGATCAGGCCGCGTTCGCCTCGGCGACGTTCCTCGGCCTGTTTCTCGGCGCCAGTCTGCTCAGCCCCATGGCGGATCGGTTCGGGCGGCGGGCGATCTTCACGTTCGCGCTGGTCTGGTACACCGTCGCCACGGTGCTGATGGGCGTGCAGAGTTCGGCGCTGGGGATCATCTGCATGCGTTTTCTGGTGGGCATCGGCCTCGGCATCGAGCTGGTAACCATCGACGCCTACCTCTCGGAACTGGTGCCCAAACGCATGCGCAGTTCGGCATTTGCCTTCGCGTTTTTCGTGCAGTTCCTGTCGGTGCCGGCGGTGGCGCTGATGTCCTGGTGGCTGGTGCCGCAGGCGCCGTTCGGGGTGTCCGGCTGGCGTTGGGTGGTGCTGGCAAGTGCGGTGTTTGCGTTGTTCATCTGGTGGCTGCGCAAGCGTCTGCCGGAGTCGCCGCGCTGGCTGGCCCAGCATGGCCGCTTCGATGAAGCGAACCGGATTCTCGATGGCATCGAGGCACGCTGCGAGAAAGATCACCGTCAACCACTGGACGCACCGCAAGCCGTGCCCGTCGACGTTGAAGGCAAGGGCCGTTTCGCTGATATCTGGCAACCACCGTACCGGCGCCGCGCGCTGATGCTGATCGTCTTCCACATCTTCCAGGCCATCGGTTTCTTCGGTTTCGGCAACTGGCTGCCGGCGCTGCTTTCCGGCCAGGGTGTCAGCGTCACTCACAGCCTGATGTACGCGTTCATCATCACCCTCGCCTACCCGCTCGGGCCGTTGCTGTTCGTGAAATTCGCCAACCGCTTCGAGAACAAATGGCAGATCGTCGGCTCGGCGCTGGGCGCCATGACCTTCGGTACCTTGTTCGCCCTGCAGACCAGCGCCTTCGGCCTGATCTTCTGCGGGGTGATGATCACCTTCTGCAACGCCTGGCTCAGCTTCAGTTATCACTCCTATCAGAGCGAACTGTTCCCCACCAACATTCGCGCCCGGGCGGTGGGCTTCTGCTATTCATTCAGTCGTTTGTCGACGGTGTTCAGCAGCCTGTTGATCGGTCTGTTCCTCGACCACTTCGGCACACCGGGCGTGTTGGCGTTCATCGTTGTCAGCATGCTGATCGTGATGCTGACCATCGGCTATTTCGGCCCCCGCACCCGCAACCTGGCGCTGGAAAACATCGCCCATCGCTGACGGACAACGGTCATCCTCTGCCGCCCACCGGCAAGGGATGACCGCTTCATCCGGTTATCCTTGAACCCAAACAACTGAAATAAAACGACTTTTTCGAAAGGCACGGTATTTGCTGGCGTAGGACTGACAGTCATTACCTACAGGTCTATCCATCATGTTGGTCAGTGCAAAACAACAGCAAATCATCCATCTGCCCAAGCACCTGAATGATGATGCAACCACCACCGCCGCTGCCGGCCTGCAAGGCGGGTTGCATGGCGCAATGCTGCAAACCCTGCAAGCCCAGACACAGGCGCAAACCGCCGAAGCCACCGCCAAGGTGCAAGAGTCGGCCACCCAGCTCGCCACCCAGCAAGTCAGCGAAGCCACGCGCATCAGCGACAACGTCGACGAGGCATTCGCCAAGACCCGCGTCGCCCTGCAAACCTCCGATAACTCGCCGACCAAATCCTCAGGTTCATCGGCGCTGGACGAGTTCAAGGACTACATGAGCAAGACGCCGGAACAGCGTTTGCGCGACAGTATCCTCCAGGAAATGGGCCTGACCGAAGACGACATCAAAGCCATGCCGCCGGAGAAACAACTGGCCATCGGCAAAGAGATCGCCGAGCGCCTGCAGGACAAGATGAAGCTGGCCGAAGCCGAGAAGCAGAACAAGCAAGACGCCAACTCGGCGAAGATCAGTGACGAGTCGGCTGACAAGTTCCTCGCCGCACTCTGACTGCTGCCGGTTGAATCGCATTAAGCACTAACACCTGTGGGAGCGGACTTGCCCGCTCCCACAGGTTTTTCGGATGTTGCGATCAGTCAGTTCAGCTGCAACGTCTCGTTGAACTGGCTGATCGCATCCACCACATGCCGCGAGCCCTGCTGAATCTCACGGATCGCGTCGCCCGCCTCGTTCGCCAGTTCCACCCCGAGCCCGGTGCGGCTCAGGCTCGACTGCATGCTCGACACCGCACTCAGTGACAACTCATGGTTCTTGCGCACCACATCGACGATCTCCAGGGTCGCCTGGCTGGTCCGCGCCGCGAGGCTGCGCACTTCGTCCGCCACCACCGCAAAACCGCGTCCGTGCTCACCCGCCCGCGCCGCTTCGATGGCCGCGTTGAGCGCCAGCAGGTTGGTCTGGTCGGCGATCCCGCGAATGGTCTGGACGATGGTGCCGATGATGTCCGACTGTTTGCTGACCGCATCGATGCTCAGCGCCGCTTCATTGAGATCGCGGGAAATGTCCTGAATGATCTGCACCGTTTGCTGCACGACCTGTGAGCCTTTTTGCGCGCAGGCGTCGTTTTGTACCGAAGTGCTGTGGGCCGATTCCGCAGCAGTCTGCAAGGTGGTCATCTGGTGGGTGATGTCGCTGGCGAACTTCACCACTTTGTACAACCGGCCCTTGGCGTCGAACAGCGGGTTGTACGAGGCTTCGAGGTAGACGGTCTGCCCGGACTTGTTCTTGCGCTCGAAACGGTGCGAGTGATATTCGCCGCGATTGAGCGAAGCCCAGAACGCTTTGTACTGCGCGGATTCGGCTTCGGCCCGGTGACAGAACAGACTGTGATGGTGGCCGACGATTTCGTTGAGCGAGTACTGCATGGTCTTGAGGAAGTTGTCGTTGGCCGAGATCACATTGCCTTCCGGGGTGAACTCGATCACCGCCATCGAACGGCCGATCGCGGCCAGCATGCTTTCCTCTTCCTTTTCCTTGTTCACGCGCGCCGTAATGTCCGACGCCACTTTGATCACACTGCGGACTTGTTTGTCCGGGCCATACACCGGCATGTAACTGGCTTCGAGCCAGATCTCCCGGCCACTCTTGTTCAAGCGCAGGAAAGTACCGCTGATGGGTTCGCCCCGGGCCAGGTCACGCCACAACTTGGCGTATTCCTCGCTGCGATAGAACTCTTCTTCACAAAAGATCCGGTGATGTTTGCCACGCACTTCTTCGGCGCTGTAGCCCATGGTCTTGCAGAAGTTCTCATTGGCATCCAGCACGATGCCTTCGGGAGTGAATTCGATCATTGCCATCGAACGGCTGATCGCCGCCAACTTGGCGTTGGCTTCGGTCAGGGCACAACTGAAGCGTTCGATTTCCTGCAGGTCAGCCTTGTGATGTAGGTTGAACATGTCTCGATCACCTTGAGCGCAGTCTTTTGATTTGATGAAAGTTCAGGTCTTTCAGAATCCACCACTACGTTCCACGGAACAGGCACACGCATTCCTCCACAGGAGGAAGTTGTCAGGTGATAAACGATGATCAATCGGAGGGTCCATGCGGCGACGCTCTAATCAAGACATCCTTCTCTTGATAGCCCGGTGACGGGCCATTCCTAACATGCAGAAGAACTTCCCTTTAAAAACAGCTCCTTGTCGGTCAAGTGTCGGTGCCTTGGATTGCGCACTCTGGCAGCTTTGAGATCGGTAACTGCTAGCGGTCGAACCACACTGAAGGCGTTCGACATAGTTAGTTATGAATGAGCATAGACAGCGCAATGCTTTGCGCAAGGCCACTAGTCGGCCAGCATTGAGTGAATTCGGACAAGAAGCGGACGAGAAACGGTTCAGCGAATGTGTTTTGTTTGATCTACCACTTTCGCGGGCAGGCCCGTTCCCACAGGTTCTACGCGCTGTTCAAGTCAGCGTTATACCTGTGTGGGCTTGCCCGCGATGGCGACGGTGCAGCACTACAGAAATATCAGAAAAGAATTACAGACTCCCGCTCACCTTGCTCGCCACATCACCCGGCACCCAAGGCGTCCACACTTGCGGTTGATCGCGCAGAAACGCTTCGGCCACCTGGCGTGGTTGCTGGCGCTTTTCGCTCATCCCGGCCAGGGTCTGGTTCAGCAGATCAATCGGCAAATCGACTTTCTCAAAGAACGTCACCAGTTCCGGGTACTGCGCCTTGAACGGCGCCGACACGCCAATCGCCAGACTCGCCGGCATCGAGCGGGTACCTTTCGGGTTTGGGTTGCTGGCATCGGCCAGGGTTTTCCAGGCTTCGGCGTCGAACGGCGGTTCTTCCAGCTTCACCAGTTTGAAACGGCCGAGCAACGGCGTCGGCGACCAGTAATAGAACAGCACCGGCTTGCCGCGCTTGATCGACGACGCCACCTCGGCATCCAGCGCCGCGCCGGAACCGGTACGGAAGTTGACGAAGCTGTCGTTCAGCGCATACGCCTTGAGCTTCTGGCTGTTGACGATCTCCGAAGTCCAGCCCGTCGGGCTGTTGAGGAAACGCCCGCGGCTCGGGTCTTCCGGATCCTTGAACACATCCTTGTAGCGCGGCAGGTCGGCCACCGATTTCAGCTCCGGCGCCAGCGGTTTGATCCCGCGCTCGGGGTCGCCCTTGATCACGTATTCCGGCACCCACCAGCCTTCGGTGGCGCCCTTCACGGTGTCGCCAAGACCGAACACCTTACCTTCGGCAGCGGCCTTGACCCACGCCGGACTGCGCCCTGCCCACTCTTCACCGATCACTTGAATATCGTTTTTCGCCAGCGCCGCTTCCAGGCTGACGGTGCTGCCCGGCAGTGTGTCGGTCGGGTAGCCGTAGCCTTTCTCGACGATCAGGCGCAGCACTTCGGTGATGAAACTGCCGCTTTCCCAGGTGATGTCACCGAAGTGGATCGGCGCTCTCGTTTCCGCGGCGCCAACATGCCCGGTCGTCAGGGTCAGGGCCAGCAGCGAACTGCCGAGCAGGGTTTTGATCGATCTCATGCGGACCTCTTGTTCTGGGAGGAAATCAGGGTTTGATTGGCGCTGTGGCGGTTGCACAGCGCCTGGGAACGGGTCATGTACAGGCTCACCGAACGCTGGGAGATGCCCAGTTCGGCGGCGATTTGCGGGTAGGTCAGGCCGTCGATGCGCGCCAGCAGAAAGGTCGAACGGACTTTGCCCGGCAGGCGCTGGAGCGTCCGGTCCAGATGTTTGAGGCTCTGTGACAGGTCGGCCAGTTCCTCTGGGGACGGCCCGTGATCAAGGTCACTCTGTCGCAGTTGCTGGAGATGCCGACGCTCCAGATCGCCGCGCCGCCAGCGTTCGTACAGCAGGCGTCGGGCGATGGTGGTGAGCAAGGCGCGGGGTTCGCGGATGGCGGTCAGGCCCGGGGCTTCGAGCAGTTGCGCGAAGGTTTCGGCGGCGATGTCTTCGGCCGTGGCCGCATCATTCAATTGCCGACGCAGACGCGTGCACAACCACGGGTAATGGTCGCGAAACAACGTGTTCACATGATTGCGATGGGATGAGTCGGCGCCGGACATGGGGGCTCCTTGGTCAAGGGTCGCTGAATGTCCGGTCGTCCGGTGGCGCGATCCTAGCAAGGTGCCTTATGCGTTAAAAATACTTAAAAAGAATTCTTATATTCCATTAGTGAATTAATCGAGAGCCCTAACGCAAGCGGCCATAACCCAGTTCTTCGGCCTCGCGCTGGTAATCCAGCAGGATGAGGTAATCGTTTTCGCTGGCAGGCAGGACTTCTGACAAGCCGAGGATGCGGGCCACCTCGGGCAGGTCTTGAAGGCTGCGGTTCATGGCTCGGCGCAAGCGTTCGATCTGCTGGTCCGACGTGCTGGCGGCGGTGATAAAGGGCAAGGTCGGGCTGAACGCACTGCGCGCCAACACCCGCAATCCAATGACCTCTTCAACGGCGTACTGCGCCAGGTACGCGAAGGTCACGCTGTCGATGGCCGCCAGATCGGCACGGTCCTCGCGCAACCAGCGCAGGCTTTCGCGATGGCCGCCACTGATGCCCACCGAAGCAAAAAACTGCCCGTCCCGCTGCAATGGCGCCAGACGCTGACGCAACAGGTTCATGCCGCTGTTGGAGTCTTCGCTGTTGATCACTCCGCGACTGTCGAAGAACTCCGCCAGATGTCGGCGCGGATCATCGGCGCGGGCAAGGATCAGGCTGCAATGATTGCCGGCCGTGGCGTCCGGCAATTCGTAGCGCGGACGGCCGACAATCCTCACCTGCCTGCGCAGTGCGGTCATCAGCGGGTAGCCGCAGGTCTGGGTCAGCAGCAGTTGCGGCGACAGCCAGAGCTCCGGCAGCGACAAACCTTCGGCACTGAGCCGCGAATAGCCCAAGTGCTCGAGAATCCGCGCCAGCCACTGTTCATTGGCCGCGCGGATCGGCGCGGGGGCGATGTACATCAACAGTTCTGCGTAACCTGACGTCATGCTGGCCTCAAATAAACGGATGCTGCGGGCTGTCGATCGGCTTGATGCCGTGCTGGCGCCACAGTTGCCCGTAACCTTGCACCAGAAATCCACCGCTGCGCGCCACCCATTGCTCCCGACGCATGCGGTAGGCCTTGGGCAAGTCGTACCACGAAAGCTTCGGCAAATCGTGGTGCACGAGGTGGAAATTCAGGTTCAGGAACAGCCAGCGCCAAGGCCACCCGGCTTCGTTGAGCACCGTGCGCTGTTCCGGTTGTGTGTGCGGCCGGTGTTCATAGTAAGAGCGAACCATCGCAATCGACAGCGCCGGCACGCTGATCAAAAACAGGTAATGCCAGACCGGCAACACGCTGTAGCGGGCGATGAAAAACAGCATCAGCACCGCCAGGGCGCCGTGGGTCAGCCACATCAGCCAGGCCTGGCGCTCGCGGCTTTTCAGTCGTTGCAATTCTTCACCGGCCAGCGCCAGCAACGCCAGCGGCGCGCCAAGAATGAATCGGCCCAATACGGTTTTGTTCAGCCAGTGCAGGCTGCGTTCGAACAGCGAACTGCCCTGCCAGCGCTCGGCGCTCAGGTAGCGGCTTTCGGGGTCGAGGCCAGGAATCGTCAGGTCTTCATCGCAATGGTGCTGCAAATGGCTGTCGCGATAGAGCGTATAGGGATACCACACCGCAAACGGCGCATAGCCGAGGACTTTGTTGACGAAGGTCCAGCGCGTCGGATGACCGTGAAGCAACTCGTGCTGCACGGACAGCCACAGCACCAGCAATGGAATCAGCAGCAGCGTGCTCCACCAGACGCCAAGCCAATTGCTGCCCAGCATCAGGGCGAACCAGCCGGCATACACGCCAATCAGCAGCAACCAGGTCGGCCAGTCGGTACGGGCTGTGAAGCGTTGACGCAGGGTTTCGATCTGTTGGCGATGGGCATCGTCGAAATAGTGGGGCATGGCGTGGCTCGGAACGAAGGTCTGTTCGTTCTGTGCAACACCAACGGGAAATCTTGCAGATTATTTTTGCGAGCCGGGATCCTTATAATCCCGTCTCTTTTTGCACCGGCAGTCCGAGTGATGACCGATACCCGATATAGCCAGCTCGATGAATTGTCCTGGCCCTTGATGAACAAGTTCTACCGCCAGCATCAATCGTCGATGAAAGCGGTGCGCGAGGCGCAATTGTGGGTGGCGCGGCGTGAGGAAATCGTGGCTGCGCTGTGCCTGCGGCCGGTGTTCGGCGGGCATTGGCTGACCGGGTTGTTCGTTGATCCGGCCTGCCGCGAACAGGGCATAGCTGCGCAGTTGATCGCGGCGGCGGTGAACGATGTGGAGGCCCCGGTGTGGCTGTTCTGCCACCCGGACCTGCGTGGTTTCTATGAGCGGCGCGGCTTCACCTTCGACCCCGCCCTGCCCCAGGCCATGGCCGAGCGCATGAGCCGTTATGCGCGGAGCAAGCCGATGATTGCCATGGAGCTGGCCCCGCGCAGCGGATGATCAGTCGTCAGCGTTGGGATCGAGATCCGGGAACATCACTTCGGTAAAACCGAACTTGCTGAAATCGGTGATGCGCGACGGGTACAACCGCCCGATCAGGTGATCGCATTCGTGCTGCACCACCCGCGCGTGGAAGCCCGAAGCCACACGCACAATCGGCTCGCCCTTGGGATCGACGCCTTCGTAACGGATCTGCTGGTAACGATCCACCGCGCCACGCAGACCAGGTACCGACAGGCAGCCTTCAAACCCCTCTTCCATGAGCGGACTGAGTGGCGTGATCAGCGGATTGATCAGGATCGTCTGCGGCACGGCTTCGGCATCCGGGTACCGTTCGCTGTGCTCGAAGCCGAAGATCACCAGTTGCAGATCGACGCCGATCTGCGGCGCGGCCAGGCCGACACCGCCGACGCTTTCCATGGTCTGGAACATGTCGTCGATCAGTTGCCACAGCTCCGGGCTGTCGAGCATCTCGGCGGGCACTGGCGGGGCGATACGCAGCAGGCGTTCGTCGCCCATCTTCAGAATTTCACGAATCATGATCAGGCTTCGTCGGTGTTCGGCTTGAGCGAGTGATCGCGCCCGAGGCCGGAAACGTGTTGTTTGGGATGTTCATCGAGTTCGCCGGGGACTTTCTCGCCCGGATCCTTGCCCTCGTTGGACATGTGTTCGATCACCGCATTCATCTCCGCACCGAGCAGCAACACGGCGGACGAAATGTAGAAATACAGCAACAGCACGATGATCGCACCGATGCTGCCATACATGGCGTTGTAGTTGGCGAACGTCTTGACGTAGAACGCGAATCCCAACGACGCGATGATCCACACCACCACCGCCAGAACCGAGCCCGGCGTGATGAAGCGAAACTCCTGTTTGACGTCGGGCATCACGTAATAGATCAGCGCCACGGCCACCATCATCAGGATCACGATCACCGGCCAGCGGGCGATGGTCCACACCGTGACGATGAAATCTTCCAGCCCGACCTGCGCGGCGATCCAGCCCATCACCTGCGGGCCGAGCACCATCAGCGCGGCGGCCACCAGCAGCATGCCGGCGATGCCGACGGTGTAGACAATCGACAATGGAAAGCGCTTCCAGATCGGCCGACCCTCGACCACGTCGTAGGCCGCGTTCATCGCGCTCATCATCAGGCGCACGCCGGCGGACGCAGTGTACAGGGCGATGACGATACCGACCGACAGCAGGCCGCCCTTGGATTGCTGCAGTTGATCGATCACCGGGTTGACCTGCTCCAGCGCCTGAGGCGGCAGGACCAGTTCCGATTGCAGACGCAGCCAGGAGAAGAAGTCCGGCAGGTGCAGGAAACCGATCAGGGCAATCAGGAACAGAATGAACGGGAACAGCGAGAACAGCATCTGGTAGGCCAGTGCCGAGGCATAGGTCGACATTTCGTCGTCCATGAACTCGGTGACGGTGCGCACGATGACCCGGTGCAGGGGCAGGCCTTTCATGTCGGGGAAAATCATTCGCGTCTCCTTTCGCCGCAAAACAGGTTGAAGTCGTGGCGACTCAGGGGCCGTTTTTCTCTCATCAAAGTAGCTCACTTGGCGACTTTGAAACACTGTGATCCATGACCGCATGTGAACGGGATACAAAAACGGCCATCCTTGGATGGCCGCTTCGTTGTTTCGTTCAAGGCTCGATCAAGCCTTGTCGACGCCTTTCTTGACCGCGTCCTTGGCTTTGCCCACCGCTTGCTGGGCCTCGCCTTTCTTCTCTTGCAGTTTGCCTTCGGCTTGCAGCTTGGTGTTGTCGGTGGCTTTGCCGACACCTTGCTTGACGTTGCCGACCGCTTCGTTGGCCATGCCTTTCACTTTATCGCTCGTGCTGCCCATGGTGATTCTCCTTGGAACATTAACGGGGAAAGTCAGTACGTAATGATTGACAGGCCCGGTTTGCGCCAAGTTTCATTTATTTTCACGGCTTCATTTCGTCGCCATGCGCAGGTTGGGCTTTATGTTTGCGAGCGTAGCCCCGAGAATGCCCGGCATAAGGGCGCCAGGCGCCACAGAACCGATCCCGCAGGAATGTTATGAAACTCGATAAAAAGCAGGCCATCGCCCGTCGCAACCAGGAACTGGGCGGTGCCGTGCTCGGCACCAACAACTGCCACTTCGCCGAACTGAACCGCAACCGCAACATCTGGTGGTTCGACTTGCCGGTGTCGCGCCTGGCCATCGGTCAGTACGAGTGGATTCACCTGTTGATGCACACCCCGGCCACTGACGAACTGCTGCACCTGAAAGTACCGACCGTGTTCCTGCGCGAAAAGCTCGAAGGCCTGGTCATCCGCAACGAAGGCAAACGCAAGGCAGCCCTGAGCCTGGAACTGAGCGCCGACAAGGACTCGTACCTGCAGGACATGCGCCCGGCAGGCACCAATGTGAACTTCGCGCCGTTCCGCCAATAAGCCTTTTATGCTGACCGACGTGATCGTTCCCCTGCTCTGCGTGGGAATGATCATCTACAACAAAAAGCCCCGCATCTGCGGGGCTTTTTGTTTTATGCGGCGCTCTTCGCCTTGATCTTTTTCAGCTCTTCGTCGCGCAGTTCGCGACGCAGGATCTTGCCGACGTTGGTGGTCGGCAGCGCATCGCGGAATTCCACCGAACGCGGCACCTTGTAGCCGGTGACGTTGGCGCGCATGTGCTCCATCACCTGTTCCTTGGTCAGGGTGACGCCCGGTTTGGCGACGATGAAGATCTTGATCGCCTCGCCGGATTTCTCGTCCGGAATGCCGATGGCCGCGCACTGCAACACGCCCGGCAGGGCCGCCAGCACGTCTTCCAGCTCGTTCGGGTACACGTTGAAACCCGAGACCAGGATCATGTCTTTCTTGCGATCGACAATGCGCATGTAGCCGTCCGGCTGGATCAGCGCGATGTCACCGGTCTTCAACCAGCCTTCGCTGTCGAGCATTTCATCGGTGGCTTCCTGACGCTGCCAGTAGCCCTTCATCACTTGCGGGCCCTTGACGCACAGCTCGCCGATTTCGCCCAGCGGCTGCTCGACGCCGGCATCGTCGACGACTTTGCACAGGGTCGACGGCACTGGAATGCCGATGGTGCCGATCTGGATGTTCTGGATCGGGTTGACCGTGGCCACCGGGCTGGTTTCGGTCATGCCGTAACCTTCGCAGATCGGGCAACCGGTGACCGCTTTCCAGCGCTCTGCCGCGGCCAGTTGCAGGGCCATGCCGCCGGACAGGGTGACTTTCAGCGCCGAGAAATCCAGCTTGCGGAAGCCTTCGTTGTTGCACAGGGCCACGAACAACGTGTTGAGGCCGACGAAGCCGCTGAACTTCCACTTCGACAGTTCCTTGACCATCGCCGGCAGGTCGCGCGGGTTGCTGATCAGGATGTTGTGGTTGCCGATCAGCATCATCGCCATGCAATGAAAGGTGAACGCATAGATGTGGTACAGCGGCAGCGGGGTGATCAGGATCTCGCAACCTTCATTGAGGTTGGAGCCCATCAGCGCCTTGCACTGCAGCATGTTGGCGACGAGGTTGCGGTGGGTGAGCATCGCGCCCTTGGCCACGCCGGTGGTGCCGCCGGTGTATTGCAGCACCGCGACGTCGCCGCTGTCAGGATTGGCTTCGGCGACCGGCTGGCCCTGGCCCTTGCTCAGTACGTCATTGAACTTGACGGCTTTGGGCAGGTGATAGGCCGGCACCATTTTCTTCACGTACTTGATGACGCTGTTGATAAGCAGGCGCTTGATCGGCGGCAGCAGATCCGCGACTTCAGTGACGATGACGTGCTTGACGCCGGTTTTCGGCACCACGGCTTCGGCCAGATGCGCCATGTTCGCCAGGCACACCAGCGCCTTGGCACCGGAGTCGTTGAATTGGTGTTCCATTTCCCGCGCGGTGTACAGCGGGTTGGTGTTGACCACGATCAGCCCGGCACGGATCGCACCGAAGACGGCGACCGGGTACTGCAACACGTTGGGCAGTTGCACGGCGATTCGATCACCTGGCTGCAAATCGGTATGCTGTTGCAGATAAGCGGCAAACGCACCGGACAATTCGTACAGTTCACCGTAGGTGATGGTCTTGCCCAGGTTGCTGAACGCCGGTTTGTCGGCGAAGCGTTGGCAGGATTGCTTCAACACTGCCTGAATATTCGGGTACTCGTCTGGATTGATGTCGGCAGCAATTCCAGCGGGGTACTTATCCTTCCAAAAGTCTTCGATCATGGAAGCCCACTCCTCAGCAACGCGAATTCAGCACCGCATTTGATGCGATTATTATTGGTGTTTGTTTATTGGTGAGTCTGGCTTTTTACAAGGCCGAGAAGTCACAAAGCGCGCCGAGAGTAGCAGCTTTGCCAAGGGTCGACTAGAGCCAAAAGCGGCCCCTACAGTCATTTTCATGACTCAAGAACTACTGGCAGTCATTTTAGAGCAAAAATCCTATAACCCCTTGAAAGTCCCGGTTTTCGGGGACAACGTCGGGGATACAAAGCAAAAGATCGCAGCCTGCAGCAGCTTGAGGAAGCCGCCAGAGGCTGCGATCTTTCAGTTTCAACGGTGCGCGTCACCGATCAGGCGATATCGCGCAACTCCCGCCGCAGAATTTTCCCGACAGGCGTCATCGGCAACGACTCACGCAGCACGATGTGTTTTGGCACCTTGTACGCCGTGAAATTCTCTTTGCAGTAGGCCTTCAGCTCTTCCAGGCTCACGCCGGTTTCCCGCGCCACCACGAACAGCTTCACCGCCTCCCCGGAGCGTTCGTCCGGTACGCCGATCACTGCGCAGTTGGCGACTTTCGGGTGAGCCATCACCACGTCTTCGATCTCGTTCGGGTACACGTTGAAACCGGAGACGATGATCATGTCTTTCTTGCGGTCGACGATGCGCACGAACCCGTCCGGATCGATCACCGCGATGTCGCCGGACTTGAACCAGCCCTCCGCGTCCAGCACCTCGGCGGTAGCCTCGGGTTTCTGCCAGTAGCCCTTCATGATCTGCGGGCCCTTGATGCAGAGTTCGCCGCGTTCGCCCAAAGGCTGTTCGACGCCGTCGTCATTGATGACTTTCAACCGGGTGCCCGGCACTGGCAGGCCGACCGTGCCGATCCGAGACAGCTCGCCGTACGGGTTGGTACAGGCTACCGGCGAGGTTTCGGTCAGGCCGTAGCCTTCGGTGATGCGGCAACCGGTGATCTTCTCCCAACGTTCGGCGGTGGCCTTGACCAGCGCGGTGCCGCCGGAGTTAGTGAGCTTGAGAGTGGAGAAATCCAGGGTCTTGAAGTCCGGATGATCCATCAACGCAACGAACAGTGTGTTGAGCCCCAGCAGCGCCGAGAACTTCCAGTTCTTCAGCTCCTTGATAAAGCCGCCGATGTCACGCGGGTTGGTGATCAGTACGTTGTGGTTGCCCGACACCATCATGCACATGCAATTCGCGGTGAACGCATAGATGTGGTACAGCGGCAGCGGCGCGATCATCACCTCCTGCCCTTCGCGCAACAGCGGCTGGCCGTCGCTGCCGAACTGACCGAGACAGGCGCGCACCTGCTGCATGTTCGCCACCAGATTGCCGTGGGTCAGCATCGCGCCCTTGGCCAGGCCGGTGGTGCCGCCGGTGTATTGCAGCACGGCGATGTCATCCAGACCGACCTTCAGCGGCTTGATGCCCAGGCCCCGGCCCATGCGCAACGCGCTCTTGAAGGAAATCGCCTGGGGCAGCGAATACGCCGGGACCATTTTCTTCACTTTGCTGACCACGGTGTTGACCAGCCAGCCCTTGGCGGTAGGCATCAGGTCGCCCATCTTCGCTTCGATCAGATATTGAATGTCGGTGTCCGGCAGCACTTCCTGGACTTTCTGGCCGAATATGTTCAGGTACACCAGCGCCCGGGCGCCGGAGTCCTTGAACTGATGACGCATCTCGCGCGCGGTGTACAGCGGGTTGGTGTTGACCACGATCAGCCCGGCGCGCAACGCGCCGAACACGGCGATCGGATAATGCAGGACGTTGGGCATCTGCACCGCGATGCGATCCCCCGGTGCCAGATCGGTGTGGGTTTGCAGATAACCGGCGAACGCGGCGCTCTGGCGCTCCAGCTCGGCGTAGGTCAGGGTCACGCCCATGTTGCTGAACGCCGGGCGATCAGCGAATTTCTTGCAGGAACGCTCGAACACCTCGATCACCGACTTGAATTCACCCGCGTCGATGTCCAGGGGTACGCCCGCCGGGCGTTTGTCATTCCAGAAATCAGGTTGCATTGTTCTTGTCCTCTTTACCTGAGCCGATCCGGGGCCGCTTCGCTGTCATTTTTGTCTGTCCCTGAAAAAGCCGAGAGCAAAAAGCGGGGCTTCACGGACACTAGCAGCTATGGTCAATCAGGCAAATATGGGCAAGGTCGTCATTGATCGTGTGAATCTTCCTGCCGTGGCGAGAGCTGATCGGACGCGCTATACAATGCAACCTCTGCAAGACGCATCAGCAACATTCAGCAATATCAGGCCGCAAAAGGAATCGCCATGATCCACGACACCTTCTGGCTGGACGCGAGTGACCGCAGCCGCCTCTACGTCAACCTGTGGCTGCCGAACACGCCGCTGAAGGCGCTGATTCTGCTGGCCCACGGCATGGCGGAACACAGTGGCCGCTACGCACGCCTGGCAGAGGCCTTCTGTGCCGAGGGCTACGGTGTGTATGCGCCCGATCAGCGTGGCCATGGCAAAACCGCCGATCATGGGACGCTGGGGCATTTCGCCGATGATGATGGCTGGTGCAAAGTGGTTGGCGATATCGCCAGCCTCAACCAGTTCCTCGGCCAGCGTCATCCGGGGGTGCCGATCGTGCTGCTCGGGCACAGCATGGGCAGCTATATTGCCCAAGCGTATCTGCTGCATCACAGCGCCAGCCTGCACGGCGCAATTCTCAGCGGATCGAATTTCCAGCCGGTCGCGCTGTACCGCGCGGCCCGACAGATCGCCCGGTTCGAAAAACTGCGCCAGGGCCCCAAGGGCCGCAGCGCGTTGATCGAATGGCTTTCGTTCGGCTCGTTCAACAAGGCATTCAAACCGGCACGCACGCCTTTCGACTGGCTCAGCCGCGATCCGGCCGAGGTCGACAAGTACGCCACCGATCCGCTGTGCGGCTTTCGTTGCACCAATCAGTTGTGGATCGACCTGCTCGGCGGGTTGCAGCAAATCAGCAAAGCGTCCAATCTCGCCCAAATCGATCCGGGCCTGCCGCTGCTGGTAATCGGCGGCGAATGTGATCCGGTGAGCGAAGGCAAGCGTCTGACTGATCTGGCCAACGCCTTGCGCGCGGCCGGCAGCCAGAACCTGCAACTCAAGATCTACCCGCAGGCGCGGCACGAATTGTTCAACGAGAGCAACCGCGAGGAAGTGACCGCCGATGTGCTGACCTGGATCGACCAGGCACTGAGCCATCGCCGGCCGCACCGCAGCGAATAATTTTTTGTGGATTCATTTCATCCGTCACAGGAATTCAGCCCCATGACCCAGGTTACCAACATCCCTTACGAAGCCCTCGAAGTGGGCCAGACCGCGACCTACAGCAAGACCGTCGAGGAACGCGACATTCAGCTGTTCGCCGCGATGTCCGGTGACCACAACCCGGTGCACCTGGACGCCGAGTTCGCCGCCGCCAGCATGTTCAAGGAGCGCATCGCCCATGGCATGTTCAGCGGCGCGCTGATCAGTGCCGCAGTTGCTTGCGAGCTGCCTGGGCCGGGGACCATTTATATCGGCCAGCAGATGAGCTTCCAGAAGCCGGTGAAGATTGGCGACACCCTGACCGTGCGTCTGGAAATCCTCGAGAAACTGCCGAAATTCCGCGTGCGCATTGCCACCCGTGTTTTCAATCAGCGTGATGAGCTGGTGGTGGACGGCGAGGCCGAAATTCTGGCGCCGCGCAAGCAACAGACCGTTACCCTGCCGACGTTGCCGGCTATCAGCATCGGCTGATCATCCTCGGTTTGATCCGGACAAAAAAAAACGCCAGACCCGCTGGCGTTTTTTGTTGGCCTCGAACGCTTACGAGCGTGCGCGGGCCTGGTCACGCAACACTTTCACCTGATCGTGATTGCGTTGCACACCGTGGTACTGCTTTTCGACCAGGTCAAAAATTTTTGTCAGGCCGTGATCTTTAATCTTGGTAAGCTTATCGATCGCTTCACGATAAGCCTTCAGGGCGTGGTCTTCACCGCGCTCGGCTTCGTTGAGCACCGCTTCTTCATCCTTGCCGGTGAACATCGCTTTGACGTCGACCCAACGACGGTGCAAGTCACCGCTCACGCTGGTCGAGGTTTCCGGATCGCCACCCATCGAACGCACCGCAGCTTGCAGCTCGGCCGCAGCCGTTGCGCAATCGGCGGAGCGTTTCACGAACAGCGTTTTCAGCTCTGGATGCTTGATGTCTTCAGCGCAGGTCTTGAACCCTTCCTGACCGTCCTTGCTGGTTTCGATCAGGTCGTTGAGGACGGAGATGGCTTCTTTATTCATGTCAGTCATTTTTCAATTCCTTGCGTGGGTTAAAGATGCAAGGAGTGTTGCAGCAGCCGTGCCAGATTCTATTAAAGAATTTAATCGTTATTTTTCAATAAGTTATAGATACAGCAAAAATCTGTATGCCTGTTATTTGCATGATCTGTCATTTGGCCTGCATGCAGAATGCCTGTATTTTCCAAAGTGTTTTCAAAGCCAGACGACTCCAACGATGAACCCTGAAAAGCTCGAACTGCTGATCACCCGCGAAATGCCCTTCGGCAAGTACAAGGGCCGGATCATTGCCGACCTGCCGGGCCCTTACCTGAACTGGTTTGCCCGGGAAGGATTTCCCCATGGCGAACTGGGCGGGCTGTTGGCGTTGATGCAGGAAATCGACCACAACGGCCTGTCGGAACTGCTCGAACCGCTGCGCGCCAAACACGGCAAACCCGCCCCGCGCCACTGAGGCGTCACCCTGATCCGAGTCGAGTCGACCATGCCCGATAACACCCGCCGCGCCCGAGACGAAGCTTTCTGGCAAACCTTCGCCGACCGTTACGACCGCCACCCTGGCCCCGTGAATCTGGAGAACGGCTATTTCGGGCGCATGTCGCGCACCGTGGTCGAGGAGTACCAGCGCAACATCGAGCTGATCAACAACAGCAACTCGATCTACGTGCGCCAGCGTTTCGAACAGCACGACAGTTTCGACATCCGCGCGCAACTGGCCGAGTTGATCGGCGTGCGCGCGCAAAGCGTGGCGTTCACCCACAACGCCACTGCCGGCCTGCAATCGCTGATCCGCAACTACAATCGCCTGCAGCCAGGCGACCAGGTGTTGATCTGCGATCTGGAGTACGACACGGTCAAGGGCGCCATGCGCTGGCTGGCGCAGTATCGCGGAGTCGAGGTGATCGAAATCGAGCACGCCCACCCCGCCACCTTCGACAGCCTGCTGGCCACGTACCGCGAAGCCTTTATCCGCCATCCAAAGCTCAAGCTGATGGCCCTGACCCACGTCACCCACCGTACCGGGCTGGTGATGCCGGTGCAGGCCATTGCCTCGCTGGCCAGGGAGTACGGCGTCGATATCATCCTCGATGGCGCCCATGCCCTTGGCCAGATCGAGTTCAATCTTGAAGCGCTGGGCATCGCCTTTGCCGGGTACAACCTGCACAAGTGGATCGGCTCGCCGCTGACCCTCGGTTTTATTTACATCGCACCGCAGCGCCTGGCCGACATCGACCCGGACATGGGCGAGATGCATTTTCCGGCTGGCGATATCCGCTCACGCACGCCCCACAGCACGCCGAACATTCCGGCACTGATGACCCTGCCTCTGGTGTTCGAGGAGCACCGCTCACTGGGTGGCGCGGCGGCCAAAGGTGCACGGATGAATTACCTGCGCAACCTGTGGGTCAGCGCCGTGCGCAACCTGCCAGGCATCGAAGTCACGACCCCGGACGATCCGCGCCTGTATTGCGGCATCACCTCGATGCGTTTTACTCGCCATACCGACCAGCAGGCGATGGTCGAACGCCTGCTCAACGACTACAACCTGTTCACTGTCGTGCGCAACGGCGCAGCCTGCGGACCGTGCATCCGTATCACGCCGTCGCTGACCACGACGGCGGCGGAGATTCAGTCGCTGATTCTGGCGCTGAATGAGCTGCGTTAAACCGTGTACTTGTCGAAATCCTCGGGCTTGATCTGCGACGACACCGCAAAGGTGTCGATGCCGATCGTGAGGTGGCCGAAGTAACCGTCCTCGTGTGACTCGCGACCGATCGGCCACACCGTCAGGGTCGACTCTTCACCGCCCATGTTGGCGAAGTAGGGATCGTCTGCGTTGCACACCGGCAGCGAGCTGCGCCCGCGATAGGCCTTGGCATTGAGCACGCCACGGGAAACCACCTCCGGAAAATACAACTGCCCGACCCAGGCCACATTGCGCTCCTCCAGGTATTCGGTGCCGGCGACGATGCGCACCGCCACATGAATATGCAGGGCACGGCCGGCGTAGAACCCCGGATAGATCGTGGTGAAGCGCACCCTGCCCTTGTGGTCGCTGAACTGGCCGCCGCGCAGATAGGTGTCGTCGTCGGTTCGCGGAATCGAGCCGATGTCCTCGACGTCGACTTCCAGATCCGGGTTCACCCGACTCCAGCCGGAATAGGCGCCGCGTGCGTTGCAATGCCAGATATCCACCAGCGCACCGCTGACCGGCTCGGCAGTCATGGCGTCGACGATGGTCAGGCGCAGCAGCAGCGGCAGGCCTTCGGCACCTTCGCTGATGTTGCGGCGCAACAGTTTGGGATTGCGAAAATACGGCCCGGCGACTTGCTCGGGGCCAGTTGATATACCGGGGGTGCTGAAAGCTGGTTATCCATGACGCGCTCTCTCTTCCATAAGATGAACGCAGGTTAACGCCACACGCGAAGCCAGGTGCGGTAACTATGTATCTCCAGATAACGTATCCCCAGATAACGTATCTCCAGATAACGAAGTTTTTCGCGGGCAAAAAAAAACGGTGCACCGACCAAGCGCACCGTAAAGCCGTAGAACACACAACGAAGTGTAGGGTTGAACCAATCAGTCCAGCAGCGCCAACGCCTCGGCAGTGCATTCCTGAATGCGGGCCCAGTCGCCGTTCTTGATCCACTCAGGATCAAGCATCCAGCTACCGCCCACGCACATGACGTTTTTCAGCGCCATGTAGCTTTTGATGTTGGCAGGGCCGACGCCGCCGGTCGGGCAGAATTTCACTTCGCCGAACGGGCCGCCAAGGGCCTTGATTGCCGCCACGCCGCCGCTGACTTCAGCCGGGAACAGCTTGAAGCGGCGATAACCCAGGCCATAGCCTTCCATGATGCCGGAGGCATTGCTGATGCCCGGCAGCAGCGGGATCGGGCTTTCGACGCTGGCTTCCAGCAGATCACGAGTGATCCCCGGGGTGACGATGAATTGCGAACCGGCGGCTTCGGCCGCAGCCAGCATGTTACGGTCGAGCACGGTGCCGGCACCGGTCACCAGTTCCGGGCGCTGCTCGCGCAGGATCTGGATCGCCTTGAGGCCGAACTGCGAACGCAGGGTCACTTCCAGCGCGGTCAGACCACCGGCAGCCAGGGCGTCGGCCAGCGGCAGCACGTCCTGTTCACGGGCGATGGTGATCACCGGCAGAATCCGCGCCTTGGCGCAGAGGCTGTCGATCAGGGCAACTTTGTCCGCCATGGAAACGGTCGGGGATGGGGTTGTCATAGCGGCTGTTCCTTGGCTCATGGGCACCAGTAAATATCTAACGTAGGTTGCAGAAACGCGCGAACCGGCATGGCGGCGACGTCGTTGGATGCCACTGCGGCATTCAGGGTGGTCAGTTTCGACTGACCGGAAATCGACAGAATCTTGTGCTTCGCCGAAGCCAGCAGCGCCCGGCTCATGGTCAGGCGTTGACGCGGTACGCTCGGCGCCAGCATCGGCCAGCAGCGGCGAGTGCCATCGACTTGCAGGGCTTCAGCCAGGTTCGGACTGTCCGGGAACAGCGACGCGGTGTGACCGTCATCGCCCATGCCCAGCACCAGCACGTCGATGGGCGGCAACTCGGCGAGCAAACGATCGGCCTGCTCCGCAGCCTGCTCGACGTTGGCCGCCGCGCTGTAAAGGCTGAGGAACTGCGCCTTTGCCGCCGGGCCCTTGAGCAGATACTGCTTGAGCAGACCGGCGTTGCTGTCGGCATGTTCGACCGGTACCCAGCGTTCGTCAGCGAGGGTCACGACGACCTTCGACCAGTCCAGTTCCTGCTTGGCCAGGTGCTGGAAAAACGCCACCGGGCTACGACCGCCGGACACCACCAGCACAGCGTTGCCGCGCGCTGCCAGTGCTTCGCTCAACTGTTTGGCGACGTTCAGCGCCAAACCTTCGGCGAGCAACACCGGGCTCTTGAATTCACGGGCATTCACGCCCTCGGGCAGTTTCACATCAGATATCGCCATACCACGACCTCCCGTCCCGCGTGATCAATGCAATAGAGCTCATCGGCCCCCACGACCCGGCCGCATACGGCTTGGGCGCGTCACCGGATTTTTTCCACCCGGCGATCAGCTGGTCACACCATTTCCACGCGGCTTCAATTTCATCTTTACGGACAAACAGGTTCTGATTGCCGTTCATCACTTCCAGCAACAACCGCTCGTAGGCATCGGGGATCCGAGCGCTGCGCCAGGTGTCGGAAAAATTCAGTTGCAGCGGGCCGCTGCGCAGTTGCATGCCCTTGTCCAGGCCTTGCTCCTTGGTCATCACGCGCAAGGAAATGCCTTCGTCCGGCTGCAGGCGGATGATCAGTTTGTTGCTGATCTGCAGGCGCTGCTCGGGGGCAAAGATATAGTGCGACGGTTCCTTGAAGTGGATGACGATCTGCGACAGTTTCTGCGGCATGCGCTTGCCGGTACGCAGGTAGAACGGCACGCCGGCCCAGCGCCAGTTGCGGATGTCGGCACGCAGGGCGACGAAGGTTTCAGTGTCGCTCTGGGCGTTGGAATTCGGTTCTTCGAGGTAGCCCGGCACGGACTTGCCCTCGCTGTGCCCGGCGATGTACTGGCCGCGCACCACTTGGGTGGTCAGTCCTTCCGGACTGATCGGCGCCAGGGCCTTGAGCACCTTGACCTTTTCGTCGCGGATGCTGTCGGCGGACAGGTCGGCCGGCGGATCCATGGCGATCAGGCAGAGCAGTTGCAGCAGGTGGTTCTGAATCATGTCCCGCAGCTGACCGGCCTTGTCGAAGTAGCCCCAGCGGCCTTCGATACCGACCTTCTCGGCCACGGTGATTTCCACGTGGGAGATGTAGTTCTGGTTCCACTGAGTTTCGAACAGGCTGTTGGCGAAACGCAGGGCGATCAGGTTCTGGACGGTCTCTTTGCCCAGGTAGTGGTCGATGCGGTAGGTGCGGTTCTCCGGGAAGAATTGCGCCACGGCGTCGTTGACCTTGCGCGAGGATTCCAGGTCCGAACCGATCGGTTTTTCCAGTACCACGCGGGTGTTTTCTGCCAGACCGACATTCGCGAGGTTCTCGCAGATCGCGCCATACACCGCCGCCGGAGTGGCGAAGTAGGCAATCATGCGTTGTGTGTTGCCGGCCAATTCTGCCAGCGCCACGTAATCTTCAGCCTTGAGGAAGTCGACGTGCAGGTAGGTCAGGCGCGCCAGAAAGCGCTCGGCCACGGCCTCGTCCAGCTCTTTGCCCACATAACGGCGCAGCTCGGCGGCGATGAACGCCAGGTGCTGCTGCTCGGTACCCGCCTCACGGGCCAGTGCGATAATGCGCGTGTCCTCGTGCAGCAGGCCGGCGCCGTCAAGGTGATAAAGGGCAGGAAACAGCTTGCGCAGGGCCAGATCGCCCAAGGCGCCGAACAAGGCGAAGGTGCACGGTTCAACCGTAATCGAAGGCATGATGTTTGTTCTTTTATCAAGTTAAGCTACAAATACCTTTTTTCAAGGCATCACTCAAGGGAAAATGTAGTAATAACCACAACATTTTCGCAAAATACAGATTCCGAGTGGTGGTCGGTCGGAGCCATCAGTAGGATAGGCCACCGTCACGGGCCACATCAAAGGCCCAATTTGCATAGCCGCGCGCTTATCGGCGCCGGTGAATCTAGGAATTCTTATGGACCGCGTGCGAAATTTACTGGAACAGATCCAGAGTCGCCTTGAAGAGCTGAACAAGGCCGAACGCAAAGTCGCCGAAGTGATCCTGCTCAACCCACAGCAGGCCACCCGCTTCAGCATCGCCGCCCTCGCCCAGGCAGCGTCGGTCAGTGAACCGACGGTCAACCGTTTCTGCCGTTCGTTCGGCGTCAGCGGCTACCCCGAACTCAAGTTGCAACTGGCCCAGAGCCTGGCCAGCGGCGCGGCCTATGTCAGCCGCGCAGTAGAAGCCGACGACAATCCCGAGGCCTACACGCAGAAGATTTTCGGCAGCGCCATCGCCTCGCTGGACAGCGCCTGTCAGGCATTGGACCCGAACCTGATCAGCCGCGCCGTCGACCTGTTGATCCAGGCACGGCAGATCCACTTCTTCGGCCTCGGAGCTTCGGCTCCGGTGGCTTTGGATGCGCAGCACAAGTTCTTCCGCTTCAACCTGGCGGTGACCGCCCACGCCGATGTGCTGATGCAACGCATGATTGCTTCGGTGGCGCACACCGGCGAGCTGTTCGTGATCATCTCCTACACCGGGCGCACCCGCGAGCTGGTGGAAGTGGCGCGCATCGCCCGGGAGAACGGCGCGTCGGTGCTGGGCCTGACGGCAGAAAACTCGCCGCTGGCCAAGGCCAGTACGCTGAGCCTGAACATTCCGTTGCCGGAAGACACCGACATCTATATGCCGATGACTTCGCGGATCATTCAGTTGACGGTGCTGGATGTGCTGGCGACGGGAATGACGTTGCGTCGCGGGGTGGATTTCCAGCCGCATCTGCGCAAGATCAAAGAGAGCCTGAACGCGAGCCGGTATCCGGTGGGTGACGAGTTCAACTAGTTCGCGCTGATCGCTCCCACGCTCGCGCGTGGGGGCAATGACTAAGCAGCAGCCCAAGCCTGCAAACTCAAATGCGCCTTCTCGCCCGGCGCCAGATGCAGGCTGTCGGTGCCCCCCGCCGCCGCTTCAACACAGACAAATTCCGAGATCTCGTCCCAACTCACGCCCAGCAACGGCCGTGCTCCCGGATGCCACACCACGGTGTCCGCGCTGTCACCGGTATCGATGCACAATTCGCGTTGCCAGGCGTGATCCTTGAGCTGCAATTCGCCGTCGTGCTGGAACACTCGCTGACAGCCACCATCGACCCGTAACTCGCCCTCCTGCTGGCAGACCTCACGGTTCAACTGATCATAACCCTGCGCGCCTTCGAGCCCAGACAGCGCTATCTCACTCACATCGCCAATACGCCAGTAAGCGTGCAAAGCCTGGCTCAACTGGCACGGCATGTCGTCCTGATGCTCGGTGCTCAGGCGCAATTCCATGCGTTCGCCCAGGTGCGCGTGCAGGTCCACCTGCCAGTCGCACAGTTGCAATTGCCAGTGCAGGCGCACGCCGTCATCGGCGCTGCTGCTGTCGAGCAGTTTCCAGTCCAGCAGTCGCGCCCAGCCATGGGACGGCCACGCGTTTTCGCTCGGGTGACGGCCATACCACGGCCAGCACACCGGCACGCCGCCGCGAATCGCGCCGACATGCGGCCACTTCGCCGCGCACCACAACCACGGTTTCTGACCTCGCGGCTGAAAATGCAGCAGTTGCGCGCCCTGACGACTGAACACCGCCTGACACAGTGGATGATCGATCACCAGCACATCGCGCATCTGATAGCGCTCCCAGGCGAACACCGGTCGTTCGCGCAGGGATTTGAAGAAGCGTTGCAGCGGATGCTCATGCATGGGCCACGGTTCCAGATTCAACTTTCATGGGCTGCGACACCCCTTCCAAAAAAAGCGGACAGCCTTGGCCGTCCGCAAATATGCGCACATAGAGAGGAGCTTATCGCAGACGCGTCAGAACGTAGACTGAATTTTCAGGCCAGCGACCAAAGCGTTATCCACTTCATCCACACCGCCCGGATGAGTGATGTATTGCAGGTTCGGGCGTACGGTCAGCCAGTTGGTCACGTGGAAGCCGTAGTTGATCTCGTAGTTGTATTCGGTTTCACGAATCGGCGAGAACACCGGATTGTCGTAGTCCGAAACACCGTTGGAGACGTTCAGCAGTTCAGCGTTCTTCTTCACGTCATCGTTGACATGAATACGTGCCGCACCGATACCGAAGTCATCTTTCGGACGCGCGTCGAACGGACCTTTGTACACAAACATCACGGACTGGTAGTTGTCGATGAAGTTGGTGTCCTTGTCGTGGAACGTGGCGTTGGCAGCGATGCTCAGGCCACGGCTCTTGTCACCGTTGTGGCTGGTGAGTTGCTGTTGCGCAACGAACCAGTAACCGTGCTTGCTGCTGTGGGTGCGGTAGGCATCACCGGTGGTCGCCGCGTCGAAACCGTTGACGTCTTCGCGAACGTCGTCGGCATCGGCCGTGCTTTTGTAGTAACCGACACGGTATTCGCCCGGCAGGCCGCTCGGGTTAGGCGACCAGACCAGTTCCACTGGCAACACGGTGCCTTTGGTGCCGCTGCCGCTCAGCTTGAAGCCGTTGCCGTGTTCCAGTTGCGACGGGTTCTGGTTGTACGCACCGATCTGCGCATACAGCTCGTCGTTGATGTTGTACTTGACGCGAATGGCCGCCTGGCTGACCGGCCAGTTGTACCAGATGTTGGTCGCCCAGTTGCCCACTTGCGAACCGCAGAACGCCAGGTTCTGGAAGTCGCACGGGAAGGTGTTGAAGTCTTCGCCTTCGCCGAAGTAACCGGCCTTGACGTCGAGTTTGTTGTCGAAGAACTGGTGTTTGATCCACAACTGGGTCAGACGCACCATGTGGCCACGACCGTAGACTTCCTGCGAGGAGCTGAGTGTGCCGGCACGCGGATCGCCAACACGGTCGTTGGAAATGTTTTCGCCATTACGGTTGGTCAGCTGGATCTTGGCCTGGGTGTTGTCCCAGCCCCACAGTTTTTGCAGGTCCAACGCCACGCCCAGACCGAACTGGTCGGAGTAACGCGCCGTCTTGTCGTTGTTGTAGCCGCCGTGCAGGTTGCCGCCCACCTCACCGACGTAGTCCATCTTGATGTCGATACCCTGCTCGATCAGCTTGGTACGTTCGCCACCCCAGTCCCCGGTCATCCACTCCGAATCGGAGCTGAACGCGTCAGCCGCGTGGACGCTACCGGCCAGCATCATTGCCGCAATCGCCGACAACTGGCCGATACGCTGAGCGTTGTTGTTCTTCTTCATCCCTACATCCTCGTTTTATTGTTATTAACTGTTCTTCTTATCTAACGCGGTTTACATCTGATGCGGCGCGCGACAGGCCACGCACCGCGTGCTCCCTGCGGAAACGGGCGAGCCCGCTCCCGCATTTGTTGATCAGCGCCCCTTGAACTGGGCCACGTTTGCGCTGTGCGACTCGGTTTTCGGCAGGCCCGCAACCCCAAGGCGCTCACCGGACTTGGCGTCGAACAGCAGCACTTTCGACGGATCGAATTGCAACGTCAGGGTTTCGCCCACCTGCGGCGCGACGTCCGGCGCCAGACGGCAGCAGACCTTGGTGTCGTTGAGGTTGACGAACACCAGGGTGTCCGGACCGGTCGGCTCGGTGACCTGCACTTCAGCCTTGATGCTCGGCAGGCCATTGCCCTCGCCGTTCGCCAGAGCGATCTGCTCCGGACGCAGGCCGAGGATCACTTCGCGATCTTCGAGACCGGCGTCCTGCATCGCCATCGGCAACTCGCAACGGGCCTGGCCGCTGTCGAGCAGCGCCACCAGACGGCCGTCCTTGCGTTGCAGGCGCAGCGGGATGAAGTTCATCGGCGGCGAACCGATGAAGCTCGCCACGAACAGGTTGGCCGGGTCGTTGTAGATCTCCTTCGGCGTACCGAACTGCTGGATGATCCCGTCCTTCATCACCGCTACTTTGTCGCCCAGGGTCATCGCTTCGATCTGGTCGTGGGTCACGTAGACCGTGGTGGTTTTCAGACGCTGATGCATCAGTTTCATTTCGGTGCGCATCTCGACGCGCAGCTTGGCGTCGAGGTTGGACAGCGGCTCGTCGAACAGATAAATCTTCGGGCGACGCGCCAGGGCGCGGCCCATCGCCACGCGCTGTTGCTGACCGCCCGAGAGCTGGCCCGGCTTGCGATTGAGCAGGTGCTCGATCTGCAACAGCTTGGCCACGCGGGCGACTTCTTCGTCGATGGCCGATTGAGGCATCTTGCGAATCTTCAGACCGAATTCGATGTTCTCGCGCACGCTCATGGTCGGGTACAGCGCGTAGGACTGGAACACCATCGCGATGTCGCGATCTTTCGGGCTCATGCCGCTGACGTCCTGGTCACCGATCATGATCGCGCCGCCGGTGATGGTTTCCAGGCCGGCGATGCAGTTCATCAGGGTCGACTTGCCGCAGCCCGAAGGCCCGACGAGGATCAGGAATTCACCGTCCTTGATCGACAGTTCGATGTTCTTCAGTGTGTCCGGCAGGCCGGTACCGTAGGTCTTGTTTACATTGCGAAGTTCAAGCGTAGCCATGATTACCCCTTGACTGCGCCGGCCGTCAGCCCGCGCACGAAATACTTGCCTGCGACCACATAGACCAGCAGGGTCGGCAGCCCGGCGATCATCGCCGCCGCCATATCCACGTTGTATTCCTTGGCCCCGGTGCTGGTGTTGACCAGGTTGTTCAGCGCCACCGTGATCGGTTGCGAATCACCGCTGGAGAACACCACGCCGAACAGGAAGTCGTTCCAGATCTGGGTGAACTGCCAGATCAGGCAGACCATGATGATCGGGGTGGACATCGGCAGGATGATCTGGCGGAAGATCGTGAAGAACCCCGCGCCATCGAGACGTGCCGCCTTGATCAGCGCATCCGGAATGCTCACGTAGTAGTTACGGAAAAACAGCGTGGTGAACGCCAGGCCGTAGACCACATGGATGAACACCAGGCCCGTGGTGGTGCTCGCCAGCCCCATCTTGCCGAGGGTGAACGACGCCGGCAGCAGCACGGTCTGGAACGGCAGGAAGCAGCCGAACAACAGCAGACCGAAGAACAGCTGCGAACCTCGGAAGCGCCAGAACGACAGTACATAACCGTTCAATGCACCGATGGCGGTGGAGATGATCACGGCCGGAACGGTGATCTTGATCGAGTTCCAGAAGTAGCCGTCAACGGTGGCCCAGGCTTTCACCCAGCCGATGCCGCTGACCACGGTCGGCCAGCTCAGCAGGTTGCCGGTGGAGATGTCTTCCGGGGTCTTGAAGCTGGTCAGCAGCATGACCACCAGCGGTACCAGATACAGCAGGACCGCGAGGATCAGCACCGCGTAGATCGCGATGCGACTCAGGCTGATGGCCGGTTTGGAGGCGAGACTAGTCATGACGCTTGGTCCTCAGCTCGGAGTACAGGTAAGGCACGATGATCGCGAGGATCGCGCCGAGCATCAGGATTGCACTGGCCGAGCCCATGCCCATCTGTCCACGGCTGAAGGTGAACGAGTACATGAACATCGCCGGCAGATCGGAGGAATAACCCGGGCCGCCGGCCGTCATGGCCGCCACCAGGTCGAAGCTCTTGATCGCGATGTGCGCCAGGATCATCACTGCACTGAAGAACACCGGACGCAGGCTTGGCAGCACCACTTTCCAGTAGATGCGCGGCATGCTCGCGCCGTCGATCTGGGCGGCACGAATGATCGACTGATCAACGCCACGCAGACCGGCGAGGAACATCGCCATGATGAAGCCCGAAGCTTGCCAGACCGCCGCAATCACCAGGCAATACACCACGCGATCCGGGTCGATCAGCCAGTCGAGACGGAAGCCTTCCCAGCCCCAGTCCCGCAGCAATTTGTCCAGGCCCATGCCCGGGTTGAGCAGCCATTTCCACGCAGTACCGGTGACGATCATCGAGAGCGCCATCGGGTACAGGTAAATGGTGCGGATAAAGCCTTCGCGGCGGATTTTCTGGTCGAGGAAAATCGCCAGTGTCACGCCGATCACCAGGGTGATGCCGATGAACATGCCGCCGAACACGGCCAGGTTCTTGCTCGCTACCCACCAGCGGTCGTTGTCGAACAGCCGCGCGTATTGCGCCAGGCCTGCCCACTTGTAGTTCGGCAGGAAGGTCGACGTGGTGAACGACAGGACAAACGTCCAGAGGATATAGCCATAGAAGCCCACCAGAACGATGAACATGCTCGGCGCCAGCACCAGTTTCGGTAGCCAGCGCTGCAATGCGTCGAACGGCGAGGCCTTGCTGAACACAGCAACAGAACTCATGGGAAGATCCAGTAAAGAAAATGAAGGACCGCTGCAAGCTGCAAGCTTGAGGCCGATGCGCGACCTCAAGCCTGCAGCTGCTCTACGCTGACGTTACTTGGCAGCCTTGATGGCGGTGCCGAGTTTTTTGGCAGCGTCGGCCGGGTCGGCTTTCGGGTCGTTGATGTAGTTGGTCACGACATCAAAGAACGCACCCTGCACCGCCAGCGTGGTCGCCATGTTGTGCGCCATGCTCGGCTGCAGGCCGCCATTCTTGGAATCAGCCAGGAAGTCCTTGGCAGCGGTCTGGGCGCACGAGTCGAAACCGTACTTGCCCATGTCGGCGAGCATGTCGTTACGCACCGGGATCGAGCCCTTGTTGATGCTGAAGACTTTCTGGAAGTTTTCACCCAGCACGACTTTGGCGATGTCCTGCTGACCGGCCGCGGTGCCCGCGTCCTTCTGCTTGAACACGGCCAGCGAGTCGATGTTGTAGGTGAACGCCTTGTCGGTGCCCGGGAAAGCTACGCACTCGTAGTCCTTGCCGGCGACTTTCTTGGCGGCGGTCCATTCGGATTTGGCCCAGTCACCCATGATCTGCATGCCGGCCTTGCCGTTGATGACCTTGGCCGCTTCCAGGTTCCAGTCCTGACCTTTGCCGTCGACGTCCATGTAGGTCGCGACTTTCTTCAGCTCGGTCAGAGCCTTGACCATTTCCGGGCCGGTCAGGGCAGCGTTGTCCAGGTCGACCAGGGCTTTCTTGTAACCATCAACGCCCATCACCGACAGCACGACCGCTTCGAACACGGTGCTGTCCTGCCATGGCTGACCACCGTGAGCCAGCGGGATGAAGCCCGCCGCTTTCAGCTTGTCGCCGGCGGCGTAGAACTCTTCGAGGGTGGTCGGGGCTTTTTCGATACCGGCTTTCTTGAAGACTTCCGGGTTGATCCACAGCCAGTTCACCCGGTGAATGTTCACCGGCACGGCCACGTAATCACCTTCGAACTTCACGGTGTCGGAGACTTTCTTGTCGAGCAGGCTGTCCCACTTCTCGGACTTGGAAACGTCCTTCAGCACGTCAGTGTCGAGCAGACCGGTCGACGCCCATTCCTGGATGTCCGGGCCTTTGATCTGGGCAACGCCCGGCGGGTTGCCGGCTACCGCGCGGCTTTTCAGCACGGTCATGGCAGTCGCACCGCCGCCGCCGGCGACAGCGCCGTCTTTCCAGGTGAAGCCGTCTTTCTCGACTTGAGCCTTGAGCACATCGACGGCGGCTTTTTCGCCACCGGACGTCCACCAATGCACGACTTCCACCGAACCTTTGGATTCGGCAGCGGAAACACTCAGGGGCAGCACAGCGAGCGGGAACAGGGAGGCGACAGAAATGACAGTAGCGAGGCGAGAAATCGCATTCATCTGAGATGTACCTTTCTTGTTGTTATGCATGCAAGTCTGGTGCTTGCGCTGCACACGAGTTTAAACAGAGCGTTTCCCCTCGCAGGTAACGAAGGGACGCGCGAATGTCACCACATGGTTACACAGGAACGCTTCGTGAAAGCTGTGCCAGAGCACTGGCCATGCTTGGCGCCAGCGGCAGACGCGGGATCAGCACGGCCTGCCAGGCGTGGTACAGATCCGGTTTGCCCGCCCAGATATCGGCACTTGGACGGTTTTGCGGATCGAGTTCGTGATGCCAGCTGCCGTCGCAGCGGTCGATGAAATTCGCTTCGCAGAATTCCCAGAACAGGCGGTACCAGGTTTCGTACTGCGCATCGCCGGTGCGTTTGAGCAAGGCACTGGCGGCAGCGCTGGCCTCGGCGTGAGTCCAGTGCAGGCGATGGCGCACCACCGCTTTGTTGTTCCAGTCGAGGGTGTAAACGATGCCCGGCGCACCGTCGACGTCCCAGCCATGGCGGCAGTTTTGTTCGAACAGTTTTTGCGCGTCGGTGGCCAGCCAGCCGGGGGTCAGCATGCCAGCCTGGACCCGCGCCGCTTCAAGGTGCAGCAACAGCCGCGCCCACTCGAAACCGTGGCCCGGCGTGGTGCCGTAGGGACGGAAACCGTCGGCGGGATTGTCCTGGTTGTATTCGCGCAGTGGCTGCCAGTCGCGGTCGAAATGCTCGATCACCAGGTAATCGTTGGCAGCGGCGTGACCGTGAATCACCCGTTCGACGATGCGCTGCGCACGCACCAGCCAGCGCGGATCTTCTGTGGCATCGGCCAGCGCCAGGAAGGCTTCAGTGGCGTGCATGTTGCTGTTGGCGCCGCGATAGGCTTCCTCTTCGCGCCAGTCGCGATTGAAGAACTCGCGCATGGCGCCCTCTTCTTCGCTCCAGAAATAGGTGTCGATGATGTCGATGGCGTCATCCAGCAACGCTTGGGCGCCGGGGCGTTGCGCGACCACGGCGGAGCTGGCCGCCAAGGCGACGAAAGCATGCAGATAAGCGTTCTTGCCGGTGTTGCCGTCACGATGTTCAGCGACGGCGAACCAGCCGCCGTGCAGCGCATCGCGCAACGGACCGCGCAGGGCCGCGATGCCGTGATCGACCAGCTCGGCAAAGCCCGGCAGGCCCTGAATATGGGCCATGGCGAAGCTATGGGTCATGCGCGCGGTGTTCATGGTTTCGGCTTGCGCGCCAACCTGGAGCTGGCCGCGCTCATCAAGATTGCCGAAGCCTTCGGGCAATCGTGAAGCCTTGGCAAATGCCAGCAGACGCAGGCCTTCGTCGGCAAGCCATTGCTGGTGGGCAGGGGCGTTCAGCCAACTGCTGAAGTCCGGATTGAAGTGATCCATGGGTGGCCTTTTTTGTTGTTATGACTGCGGGGAGTCTAAACAACGGGCCGAGGTGGACTTGTAACGAAGGGGGCGGGTTTTGTCACCGATCGGTTACATTCAGATCAATCCGCCGAACGCGGCAATTGCAGGGTCACCCGCAATCCGCCCTCACGCAGATTCTGCAACGTCACTTCACCGCCATGGCTATGAGCAATGTTGCGGGCGATCCCTAACCCGAGCCCATACCCCTGCTGCTGCCCCGCCAACCGGAAGTGCGGCTCGAATACCTGCTCCAGCCGCTGCTCCGGCACGCCAGGCCCTTCGTCATCGACATGCAGCACGAATGCACTCTCATCGTCATCGATATGCAGATGAGCTTTCTGCCCGTACTTCAGTGCATTGTCGATCAGGTTGCCGATACAGCGCTTGAGCGCCAACGGCTTGCCCGGATACGCTGCTAATGCCCGTCCCTGCTGGGTTACACGGCCATTGCCGTTGGGCGCCAGATACGGCTCCACCAGGCAGTCGAGCACATGATTGAGATCCACCGGCTCAATGTTTTCGTGGATGTCGGTGTCTTTGACGCATTGCAGCGCACCCTTGACCAGCAGCTCCAGCTCATCCAGGTCACGGCCAAACTTGGTTTGCAGTTGTTCGTCTTCGAGCAGTTCGACCCGCAGACGCAGGCGGGTGATCGGGGTACGAAGGTCATGGGAAATCGCGCTGAACAACTGACTGCGCTCGGTCAGGTAACGGCTGATCCGTTCGCGCATGGTGTTGAACGCGCGGCCCACTTCGACCACTTCGCTGCCGCCGCCCTCGGCCACCGGCTCGACGTCGGCACCCAGCGACAAGTCCCGCGCCGCCCGCGCCAGACGCTTGAGCGGCCGACTCTGCCAGTGCACCAGCAAGCCGATGAACAGCAACAGAAATCCGCTGGTGAACACAATGAACCACACCTGCTGGGTCGGCAGGCCTTGCTCTTCAAGACTGGTGTAGGGCTCGGGCAGCAGCGAGGCAATGTACAGCCATTCACCGGGCGCCAACTGAATCTGGGTCACCAGCACCGGCGGATTCACCGGTTCCAGGGTCAGCGCGTAGTGCGCCCAGGAGCGTGGCAGCTCGTCGAGTTTCAACCCGGCGTTGAAGATACGCAGGTCATCGGGGCTGACGAAGGTCACCAGAATGTCAGTGTCCTGGCCCAACGACTGACGCAACACTTCGTCCACCGCTTGAAGCACCGCTGCCTTGCGCGGTGTAACCGGCAACACTTCCATGCCCAGCGGTTTGTCGTTCAGCGTCACCACAAATCGGGTGCCGCCCATGCTGCGCAACTGATCGAGCACCAAAGGCCGGTAAGCCACCGGCAACGAGCGGAAATAACTGACGCTGGCGGTCATCGAATGGGCGAGGCTGCGGGCGCTGGTGACCAGGCCTTCGAGCTGGGTCGCACGCAACTGGGACACCCAGATCACGCTGGACAGGGTCTGGGCGAACAACACCGCGAGCAACGTCAGCAGCAACATCCGTCCAAGCAGCGAACGCGGCATCGGCACTTTGCGTGCAGTGTTGCGCAGGAACTCAGTGACCATTGCCGGCAACCACATTGGCTGCCAGCTGGTAGCCGCTGCCACGCACGGTGCGGATCAGCCGTGGCGGCTTTTCGGTGTCGCGCAGACGCTGGCGCAAACGGCTGACGGCCATGTCGACGATGCGGTCGAGGGGCATCAGATCGCGGCCACGGGTGGCGTTGCCGATGGTGTCGCGGTCGAGGATTTCCTGAGGGTGGTCGAGGAACAGTTTCAGCAGAGCGAAGTCGGCGCCGGACAGAATCACTTCCTCGCCGTCGGTGTGAAACAGTCGATGGCTGACCATATCCAGCCGCCACTCATCGAACGCCAGCACTTCACTGCCGCCGCGCTCCTGACCGAACTGGGCGCGACGCAGCAGGGCCTTGATCCGGGCTTGCAGTTCGCGGGGGCTGAAAGGTTTGCCGAGGTAATCGTCGGCGCCGAGTTCCAGGCCAATGACCCGGTCGGCTTCGTCGGAACTGGCGGTGAGCATGATGATCGGCACCTGGGCCTGACGCGGATGCTGGCGCACCCAGCGGCACAGGCTGAAGCCGTCTTCATCGGGCAGCATCACATCGAGGATCACCAGATCGCTCGGCGCTTCGTTCAGCGCCTGACGAAAACCGGCGCCATCCGCCGTGGCCCGTACCTGAAAACCCGCGCGGGTCAGGTAGGTTTCCAGCAACTCGCGTATCTCCTGGTCGTCATCGACCAACAAAATCGACTTGTTGACTGAGCTCACTTCGAAGGCATCCTTGTTGTTGGAATTGGGCGGATTATGCCTGATGTGTAGACCGATCGTTCCCACGCTCTGCGTGGGAATGTATCAAGGGACGCTCCGCGTCCAGTGACGCAGAGCGTCACGGGCTGCATTCCCACGCGGACGGTTCGACGCCCCGACGTGGGAACGATCTTCAGCCTTCCTGCTCGAGCGCCACTCCTGCACCGACAAGCCCCGAGTACGGCGCCGTCACCAGCCACACCGGAATGCCCTTGAAGTAATCGCTCATGCAGCCCTTGTCGGCGAAGCTGCGGGCGAAACCGCTTTCGAGGAAGAAATCGGCGAAACGCGGAATCACGCCACCCACGATGTACACCCCGCCACGGCCGCCAACGGTCAGCACGTTGTTGCCGGCCACGCGACCAAGCCAGCAGCAGAATTGCTCCAGCACTTCCAGGGCAATCGGGTCGCCCGCAAGGCCTGCCGCAGTGATGGCTTCCGGCGTGTCGAGTTTCGGTTCATGCCCGTCCACCGCGCAGATCGCACGGTACACCCGCGGCAAGCCGCCGCCGCTCAACGCGGTTTCCGCGCTGACGTGGCCGATTTCGTTGTAGATGTGCTGCCAGAGCTGGGTTTCGCGCGGGCTGCTCAGCGGCAGATCGACGTGACCGCCCTCTCCCGGCAACGCGGCGAACCGCCCTTCACCGAGATCAAGCAACGTGCCGACGCCCAGGCCGGTGCCCGGGCCGATGACCACTGCCGGGCGCAATGGCTCCGGCTCGCCTTCGCAGACCACGCGGAATTCGCCGGGCTGCAAACGGGTCATGCCCAGCGCCATCGCCGAGAAGTCGTTGACCAGCAACAACTGCTCAACCTGCAAGGTCTGGCAGAACGCCTTGCGACTCAGGCGCCAGTGGTTGTTGGTGAACTTGAATTCATCACCGCTCACCGGCCCCGCCACCGACAGGCACACCGAACCGATGGCACCCGGCGTCAGACCCAGCCCGCTCAGGTAGAGGCTGATCGCCTCTTCCGGGCTGGCATGGTCGGCGGTGGCCAGCACCTGAACCGATTCGAGCTGCTGATCTTTCCACAACGCAAACCGCGCGTTGGTGCCTCCGATGTCACCGACCAAAGCCAGTTTCAATTAAGCGTCTCCAGGGCAGAAGTGAAGGCGCTGGCGCCCTGCTCCGCCGAGCTGAAGGCCAAACGCATGAAGCCAAACAGTTCGCGACCGCTGCCGATGTTGTTGCCCAACAGGCCTTTGGCGGGTTCGCGCGCTGCGAATTCGGCGGCGTCCACCTTGAGTTCCAAAGTGCCTTTGACGCCATCGACGCGGATGATATCGCCCTCTTGCACGCGCGCCAAAGCGCCACCCACATAAGCTTCCGGACTGACGTGGATCGCCGCCGGGATTTTCCCCGAGGCGCCGGACATGCGTCCGTCGGTCACCAGTGCAACCTTGAAGCCGCGATCCTGCAGCACGCCGAGGAACGGCGTCATCTTGTGCAGCTCCGGCATGCCGTTGGAACGCGGACCCTGGAAGCGCATCACCGCGACAAAATCCTTCTCCAGCAGACCGGCCTTGAAGGCGTCGGCCAGATCCTGTTGATCCTGGAACACCATGGCCGGTGCTTCGACGATCTGGTTTTCGAGCGCGACGGCGGACACTTTCATCACGCCACGACCGAGGTTCCCTTCCATCACCCGCAAGCCACCCTCTGCCGAGAACGCACGAGCCACCGGACGCAGGATGTTTTCGTCGAGACTTTCGGTCGGGCCTTCGCGCCACACCAGCTTGCCGTTATCGAGGAACGGCTCTTTGGTGTACTGGCTCAAACCGTGGCCGAGCACGGTGTTGACGTCTTCGTGCAGCAGGCCGGCTTCAAGCAGTTCGCGGATCAGGAACGACATGCCGCCGGCGGCCTGGAAGTGGTTGATGTCAGCCTTGCCGTTCGGATAGACGTGGCTCAGGGTCGGCACGACTTCGGAGAGGTCGGCCATGTCCTGCCAGGTCAGTTGAATGCCCGCCGCCATGGCGATGGCCGGCATGTGCAGGGTGTGGTTGGTCGAACCGCCGGTGGCGTGCAGCGCGACGATCGAGTTGACCAGCGCCTTCTCGTCGACGATTTCGCCGATCGGCAGGAAGTTGCCGTTCTGCTTGGTCAGACGGGTGACCTGATGCGCGGCTTCGCGGGTCAGGGCTTCACGCAGCGGCGTGTTCGGGTTGACGAAGGAGGCGCCCGGCAAGTGCAGGCCCATGACTTCCATCAGCAACTGGTTGGTGTTGGCGGTGCCGTAGAACGTGCAGGTGCCCGGGCTGTGGTAGGACTTCATTTCCGATTCCAGCAGCTCTTCGCGGGTCGCCTTGCCTTCGGCGTACTTCTGCCGCACGTCGGCTTTTTCCTTGTTGGAAATCCCCGAGACCATCGGCCCGCCCGGAACGAAAATCGTCGGCAGGTGACCGAAACGCAGCGAGCCCATCATCAGGCCCGGCACGATCTTGTCGCAGATGCCGAGCATCAGCGCGCCGTCGAACATGTTGTGGGACAGCGCCACCGCCGTCGACATGGCGATCACTTCGCGGCTCGGCAGGCTCAGTTCCATGCCGGGCTCGCCCTGGGTCACGCCGTCGCACATCGCAGGCGTGCCGCCGGCGAACTGGCCGACCGAGCCGATTTCGCGCAGGGCGTTCTTGATCTGTTCCGGGAAGACTTCATACGGCTGGTGCGCCGAGAGCATGTCGTTATATGACGAAACAATTGCGATGTTTGCCGAGTTCATCATCCGCAGGCTGTGCTTGTCGTCGCTGCCACATCCGGCCACGCCGTGGGCGAAGTTGGCGCATTGCAGCTTGCCGCGCATCGGCCCGTCAGTTGCAGCGCCGCGAATCAGCGCAAGGTAAGCCTGACGCGTGGCGCGGCTGCGGGCGATAAGCCGTTCGGTGACCTCAAGAACGCGGGGATGCATGTTTAGAACTCCAGGCTAACGGATGTGGCGACCTGATTGTCTATGCTGATCAAGGAGCCCGCACGCATGGGATGACGGGCGGTTTTCTTGATCATTCGGACCAGTTGATTCAGGTCACTCGTTGTAGATAAAACAAAATATTGCCACTAAAAAGGCTTGTTTTCTATTTTTATGCGAATAATCTTGTAATTCCAACAACAAAACGACGGCGGCGCTGCTCAATGACTCTTCGAATCGCAATCAATGGTTTTGGCCGCATCGGCCGTAATGTCCTGCGTGCACTGTATACCCAGGGCTATCGTCAGGATTTGCAGATCGTCGCCATCAACGATCTGGGCGACAGCGCGATCAATGCGCATCTGCTCAAATACGACACCGTTCATGGCACATTCGACGCCGAAGTTGCTCATGACGACGAGAGCCTGACCGTCAACGGCGACCGCATTTCGGTCAGCGCCATCCGCAACCCGGCCGACCTGCCATGGGCCGCGGAAAAGATTGATGTGGTGTTCGAATGCACCGGTCTGTTCACCGACCGGGCCAAAGCCGCCGCGCATATTACCGCCGGTGCACGCAAAGTGATTATCTCGGCCCCGGCCAAAGGCGCCGATGCCACCGTCGTTTATGGTGTGAACCACGACATTCTGCGCCAGTCGCACCAGATCATTTCCAACGCGTCTTGCACCACTAACTGCCTGGCGCCGGTGGCCCAGGTGCTGCACCGCGAACTGGGCATCGAGAGCGGTCTGATGACCACGATTCACGCCTACACCAACGACCAGAACCTGACCGACGTCTATCACACCGACCCGTACCGCGCGCGCTCCGCCACCCAGAACATGATCCCGAGCAAGACCGGCGCTGCCGAAGCTGTGGGCCTGGTGCTGCCGGAACTGGCGGGCAAACTGACCGGCATGGCCGTGCGCGTACCGGTGATCAATGTGTCGCTGGTTGACCTGACCGTGCAGTTGAAGCGCGAAGCCTCGGCCGATGAAGTCAATGCACTGATGAAAGCCGCGAGCCAGCATTCGAAGATCCTCGGCTACAACACCCTGCCGCTGGTCTCGAGCGATTTCAATCACAACCCGCTGTCGTCGATCTTCGACGCCAACCACACCAAATCCAGCGGCAAGCTGCTGAAAGTGCTGGCCTGGTACGACAACGAGTGGGGCTTCTCCAACCGCATGCTCGATAACTGCCTGGCGCTGTGCAACGCGGAATAAACAGCTATCCACCAGTGGGATCGAGCTTGTTCGCGAAAGCGGCAGGTCAGTCGACATTTAATTGCCTGACACGACGCCTTCGCGAGCAAATCCCCTCCCACAGTTTTTTGATCTCAATCTGAAATCAACACTTGACCACTCCGGCGGATGATAAGCATTATCATTCGCTCGAAACGGATCAGGTCCTCCCGTGAGTCATTCGCAGTTCAATCACGTTTTCCTCGCCCAGCGCACCTCACTGCTGCGAACGCTGGAACGCATGGTCAACAACCACAGCACCGCCGAAGACCTGTTGCAGGAAACCTACCTGCGCGTCACCCGGGCGCTGAGCGAGCGGGACATCGATCACCTTGAACCCTTTGTTTTCCAGACCGCGCGCAATCTGGCGCTGGACCATTTGCGTGCGCGCAAGATTCAATCGCGAACCATGGTCGACGACGTGCCGCAGGACGTGGTGCACAGCGTCGCCGCCCCCGCCAGCAGCGCCGAAGACGCCGCCCACGCCGAACAATTGCTGGAGCGCCTGAACGTGAGCCTCGGTGAACTCAGCCCCCGCCAGCAGCAAATCTTCATCCTCAGCCGCCTGCATGGGCGCAGCTATCAGGAAATCGCCGAAGAACTGAGCGTTTCCCTCAGCACGGTGCAGAAAGAACTCAAACTGATCATGACCATCTGCATCGGTGTCGCCGAACGCTTGAACGGCGACTGATCGGCAGCCTTGTCGGTATTGGACAGGATCGACTGCACTGATCATCGGGCTTTGTTACCCTTGCCCGACTTTTACGCTTCACCAAAAAAACAGCCGTGCACAGACACTGCCGAGGAAACACCGTGACGGACATCCACCGCTCCCCTTCGCCTGCATCGGCGCAGGACGCCGCAAGTGCAATGGACCAGGCGCTGGACTGGCTCATCGTGCTCGGCAGTCCGGACGAGGAGCAGACCCGGCAATTCCATGCCTGGCTGGCGGCCGATCCGTTGAATGGCGAGGCGTTCGCCAAGGCCCAGGCGATCTGGGACGGTCCGCAGATCGCCCAGTGCGCGAAGGACCTCGCAGCCAAACCGAAGAAAGTCCCCGTCCTCACTCGTTTGCGTCCGCACTGGAAACCGCTGGCCACCGCCGCCGTGCTGCTGCTCGGCCTGTTCAATTTCAGCAACCTGCCGATGCGTTTGCAGGCCGATCACCTGACCGTGGTCGGCGAACGTCAGCGCTTGCAGCTTGAGGACGGTTCGAAAGTCCTGCTCAACACCAATTCCGCGTTCTCCAGCACGATCAACGATCAGCAGCGAGTCGCGCGGCTGTATCAGGGCGAAGCGTTTTTCGAGATCCCGGCCAGCCGCAGCCAGCCGCTGGAAATCGATGCCGGCCCGGTGAAAGCCAGCGTGCGCGACACCGCATTCGCCGTGCGTTATCTGGACGGCGTGGCGCAGGTGCGCGTGCAGCGCGGCGATGTCGATCTGCGGGCTACCCGTGACGATGCCCGTGTGCGGCTGTCCGCCGGGGAAAGCATCCGCATCGGCCCGAACGGTTTCGACCGCCCGGCCAAGGTCGACGCCGCCACCGATCTGGCCTGGGTACAGGGTCGGCTGATCTTCGAGAACTGCCCGCTGAGCCAAGTGCTGGCGGAACTGCGCCGCTACTATCCGGGCTTCATCATCAACACCAGCGAACGGTTGGCCGACGTCGCCGTCACCGGCAATTACCGCCTCGACCAGCCGCTGGACGCAGTGCGTTCGCTCGCTCACATCACCTCGGCCAAGCTTCAGGAATTCCCGGCGCTGGTGATTTTGAACTAAATGAGAATTATTTTTACTCGATAGCCGAAGCTCGTTCGTCTCGTTATAGCCAATGCAATTGATTCGCATCTCGCGAGTTCAATCAGCACCTATAAAGATTCGTGCGACACGGAGCGCTATCGATGTCCTCACGCCTTACCCGCCAGACTTCTTCCCCTTCCCGCGTGCTGTCGCTGCTGACCGCCGCCCTCCTGATGGCCGGCACCGCGCCGCTGATGGCCGCCACTGAACAGCCGACGCGCAACATGGGCGATTACTCGTTCGCCATTGCCCAGCAGCCGTTGGTGTCGGCGCTCAATGCGTTCACCGCCGTCACCGGCTGGCAGGTCGGTTTGCCGGCGGAACTGGGTCAGGACGTCTCATCGCCGGGCGTGCGCGGTTCGCTGCCACCGGAAAAAGCCCTGGAGCGCCTGTTGGTGGGGACCAATCTGAGCTTCCGCAAACTGAGCAACAACAACGTCGTGCTGGAAAAACGCGTCAGCAGCGGCGCACTCAACCTCGATCAGGTGACCATCAGCGCCACCCGTCAGGAACAGTCGATCAACAGCGTGCCGGCCACCGTCACCGTGCAGACCCGTCAGGATCTGGACCGCAACAACGTCAACACCATCAAGGATCTGGTGCGCTACGAGCCGGGCGTGTCCGTGGGCGGCGCCGGCCAGCGTGGAGGGATCAGCGGTTACAACATTCGCGGGATCGACGGCGACCGCATCCTGACTCAGGTCGACGGTGTCGAAGTGCCGGACGGTTTCTTCAACGGCCCCTACGCCAAGACCCAACGCAACTACGTCGACCCGGAAATCATCAAACGTGTCGAAATCCTCCGTGGCCCGGCCTCGGTGCTGTACGGCAGCAACGCCATCGGCGGCGCCGTCAGCTACTACACCCTCGACCCGGACGACATCATCAAGCCCGGCAAAGACGTCGGTGCCCGCCTGAAAACCGGCTACAGCTCCGCCGATGAGAGCTGGCTGAAATCCGCCACCGTCGCCGGTCGCGCCGACCAGTTCGACGGTTTGCTGCACTACAGCCAGCGCGACGGTCACGAAACCGATTCCTACGGCAGCAACAACGCCACCGGTCTTGAGCGCACCGCCGCCAACCCGGAAGACGTGAAAGCCACCAACGTGCTGGCCAAGATCGGCTGGAACTACAACGAAGGTTCGCGCCTGGGCCTGACCTACGAAAAGTACAAGGATGATCGCGACACCGATCAGAAAAGCGCCTACGGCGGCCCGTACTTCAACGGTGCCCCGACGATCCCGAACAGCGTGCTGCCCGGCGGCATGTACCAGTGGCGTACCGGCAACGACACCATCACCCGCGAGCGTTTCGGTCTGGAGCACAGCTTCGAGCTCGACAGCCTGCTGGCGGACAACGTGAAGTGGAGCCTCAACCACCAGACCGCCAAGACCGACCAGAGCACCGACGAGTTCTACTACCCCATCACCCGTAAAGTGCTGCGTACCCGCGACACGATCTACGAGGAGAAACAGTGGGTCTTCGACGCGCAACTGGACAAGGCTTTCAGCATCGGCGCCACCGATCACGTGCTGACTTACGGCACCACCCTCAAGCAGCAGAAAGTCACCGGCTCGCGCAGCGGCGACGGCAAGTGCCTGGCGGTCGGTCGCGGCTGCACCGCCATCGGTGCCACCAGCGCAGCCGACGTGCTGAAAAAATCCAGCGACTTCCCGGACCCGACCATCAACACCTACAGCCTGTTCGCCCAGGATCAGATCAGCTGGAACAACTGGACCTTCCTGCCGGGCCTGCGCTACGACTACACCCGGCTCAAGCCGCACATCACCCAGGAGTTCCTCAACACCGTGGCCGCCGACGGCAACGGCACGGTCAGCGACGAGAACAAGACCTGGCATAAAGTCTCGCCGAAATTCGGCCTGACCTACGCCCTGACCGAAAACTACACCTGGTACGGTCAGTACGCCGAAGGCTTCCGCACCCCGACCGCAAAAGCGCTGTACGGCCGCTTCGAAAACAGCACCACCGGCTACAACGTGGCGCCGAACCCGGACCTGGAACCGGAAAAGAGCAAAAGCTATGAAACCGGCCTGCGCGGCAACTTCGAGCAAGGCTCGTTCGACGTGGCGGTGTTCTATAACAAGTACCGCGATTTCATCAACGAAGACGCCGTCACTCCGGGCTACGACGAGCTGACCTTCCAGTCGAGCAACATCAAGCACGCCACCATCAAGGGCGCCGAAGTCAAAGGGCGTCTGAATCTCGACGCGTTCGGCGCGCCGCAAGGCCTGTACACCCAGGGCTCGATTGCCTATGCCTACGGTCGCAACAACGACACCGGCGAACCGCTCAACAGCGTCAACCCGCTGACCGGCGTGTTCGGTCTGGGTTACGACCAGGACAACTACGGCGGCCTGCTGAGCTGGACCGTGGTCAAGAAGAAGGATCGCGTCGACGACAGCAACTTCAAGTCGCCGGACGGTGTGAGCAGCCAGTTCAAGTCGCCGGGCTTCGGCATTCTCGATCTGACCGGGTTCTACAAAGTCACTGACGACGTCACCGTCAGCGGCGGCATTTACAACCTGACCGACAAGAAATACTGGCTATGGGACGACGTGCGCGGTTACGACAGTGTCGGCGAAGCCTCGGTGACACAACCGGCCAACCTCGATCGCCTGACCCAGCCGGGTCGCAACTTCGCGATCAATCTGGTCTGGGATATCTGATCCGGATGACCTCACGGCACGCGTGCATTGCCGCGCCGTGAGGTTTTTTTACTGTCCGGCGCTTGCCCGTACGTCTCGTTATCAAGCGCCTCTTCTTTTCAAGGACATCTCATGAGCACCCAGGAAAAAGCCCTGCGTTCGCAACGCTTGAACCAGATCACCCACGAGCCGCACAGCAAGCTCGATGCACTGGTCAAGGCCCACGCGCCGTTCGAGAACCGCGCCAACTTCGCCCGCTTCGTGGTCGCGCAGTACCTGTTCCAGTCGGAACTGGTGTCGCTTTACAACGATGCCGAACTGATCGCCATCGTCCCTGACCTGCCGGCCCGCTGCCGCGCCGAAGCGGCCAGGGCAGACCTCGCGGACCTCGACACCGAAGTGCCTGTACCCGTCGCCGGTGCGCTGAAAAACCCGAGCAAGGCCCGCGCCCTGGGTTGGATCTTCGTGTCTGAAGGCTCCAAGCTCGGCGCTGCGTTTCTGATCAAGCGCGCCGTTGCCCTGGACCTGAGTGAAACCTTCGGCGCCCGTCACCTGGGCGAGCCTGAAGGTGGTCGCGCCGAAGGCTGGAAGCGCTTCGTGCGCACCCTCGATTCGCTGCAACTCAGCGCTGAAGAAGAAGCTGAAATGGAGCAGGGCGCGATCGATGCGTTCAACCGCTTCACCGTGCTGCTGGAGCAGGCTTACGCCACAGAAGCCGAACCGGCCTAAAGCGACACCGACCGCCCATTGTGGGAGCGAGCTTGCTCGCGAAGAGGCCGTCAGATTCAACATCATCGTTGACTGACGTACCGCTTTCGTAGGAGCGCCGCCCGGAGCAAGCTCGCTCCCACAGGGAACTGCACAAGTCTGTAAGATTGCCATTTCGCCTCACGCATTCCCCCCGAGCCCATGCCCCAACCCGCCTCTTCTCGACTCGCCCGCCTGCTGTTCGGCCTGCTCGCCTATGTCAGCCTCGGTATCGGCCTGATCGCCATCGTCGTGCCCGGCCTGCCGACCACCGAGTTCATCCTGCTCGCCGCCTGGGCCGCGACCCGCAGCTCGCCGCGCCTGAGTGCCTGGCTGGAAAACCATCGGCTGTTCGGGCCGATCCTGAGCAACTGGCGCAACGGCAAGATCATCGCCCGCAAGGCCAAGGTCAGCGCCACCGTCAGCATGCTGCTGTGCGCGACCCTGATGCTGGTGATGCTCGATCACGGCTGGCCGATTTATCTGGCGATTGCAGGGATGACGATGGGCAACCTGTGGATCTGGTCGCGACCCGAAACGCTGCCGAAGATTTCCTGATTTTCCCCTTGTTTTCAGGGCTTTTACCCACGCAAACGTTTAGTCATGACCGTTCGTCGGCATGTCGCTCATGCACTCTCGCCTCGCGCCGATGAGCATTGAATGGCGCTGAATGGATTTGGCGATCCGGGCTCCTCCCTGCCCCGCAGCCAACAGTTCATTCATTCGCGAGAACGTCCCATGTTCGACTCTCTATCCATACGCCTGAAAATCGTCCTGCTGTCCGGCCTGTGCCTGCTCGGTGTGGTTGCGCTGATCGTCGGCATCAATATCTACCAGACCAACCAGAACGACGAACTGGTCAGCCAGTCGAGCAGCAGGATGCTCACCGCCAGCGTGCAGAACCTGCTGCAGGCCAAGGCTGCCGAACAGGCGGTGCAGGTACAGAAAACCTTCGGCGAAAGCCTGCTGGTGATTACCGCGCTGGCCGACCAGATCAAGGACATGCGCGTCATGGCCGCCAAGCGTTCGCTGGACGCCGGCGCCCTGCGTGAAGAGTTGAACCTGAGCCTGAAGACCGCGTTCGAGCGCAACAGCAAGGTGCTCGGCATCTGGCTGGCCTTCGAACCCAATGGCCTCGACGGCAAGGACAGCGAGTTCGTCAATGACGCCGCGCGCCAGTCCAACGAAGCCGGGCGCTTCGCCACCTACTGGAGCCGCGCCGCCGGTTCTGCGCTGAACACGATCATGGTCGAAGACGACATGAACAAGACCACCCTCAGTGTCAGCGGCACGCCTTACAACAGCTGGTACACCTGCCCTCGCGACAACAAGCGCACCTGCCTGCTCGACCCTTACGCCGACACCGTGGGCGGCAAGGAAATGCTCATGACCACCATTGCCGTGCCGCTGCTGGTGGATGGCAAGGCTATCGGCGTGGTCGGCGTCGACATCGCCCTTGATGCACTGCAAGCGGCGGCCGTGGGTTCCCAGCGCGAACTGTTCAACGGTGCCGGGCACATGCTGATTGTCTCCGGCAGCGGCGTGTTGGGCGCCTACAGCACCGACGCGACCAAGGTCGGCAAAGGCATCGCCGAAACCCTCGGCACCGAAGGCAAGGACATCCTGCAACTGCTGAGCGCCGGCACGCCGAAGATTCTGGAACAGGGCGATCTGATCCGCGCCGTTTACCCGGTCGATCCGATCGGCAACTCCCGCGCCTGGGGCGTGGTCATCGACTTGCCGAAACAAGTGCTGCTGGCCGACTCGGTCAAACTGCAAGCGGTGCTCGACGACGCTCAGCAAACCGGCCTGATGACCGCGCTGACGGTGGCCGTGATCGCCGGTCTGATCGGCCTGGTACTGATCTGGCTCACCGCCTCGGGCGTGACCCGTCCGATCAACAGCGTCGCCGAAATGCTGAGGAACATCGCCAGCGGCGAAGGCGACCTGACCCAGCGCCTGAACTACACCAAGAAGGATGAACTGGGCGAACTGGTGAACTGGTTCAACCGCTTCCTCGACAAGCTGCAACCGACCATCGCCCAAATCAAACAGAGCATCACCGAAGCCCGTGGCACCGCCGATCAATCGTCGGAGATCGCCCGCCAGACCAGCGAAGGCATGCAGGTGCAGTTCCGCGAGATCGATCAGGTGGCGACCGCGTCCAACGAAATGAGCGCCACCGCCCACGACGTCGCCAACAGCGCTTCGAATGCCGCCAACGCGGCGAAAGGCGCCGACCAGTCGGCCAAGGACGGGATGTCGATCATCGAGCGCAGCACTCGTGACATCAATCAACTGGCCGACGAAGTCAGCAAAGCGGTAACCGAGGTCGAAGAGCTGGCAGTCAACAGCGAGCAGATCGGTTCGGTGCTGGAAGTGATCCGCAGCATCGCCGAACAGACCAACCTGCTGGCGCTGAACGCCGCGATCGAAGCGGCCCGTGCCGGTGAAAGCGGTCGTGGTTTCGCGGTGGTGGCGGACGAAGTCCGTAACCTGGCCAAGCGCACCCAGGATTCGGTGGAAGAAATCCGCGTGGTCATCGAACGCATCCAGACCGGCACCCGTGGCGTGGTCGCGACCATGCACTCGAGCCAGACCCAGGCCCACAACAACGCCGGGCAGATCCGCCAGGCCGTGGACGCCCTCGGCAAGATCAGCGATGCAGTCACTGTGATCAGCGACATGAACCTGCAAATCGCCAGCGCCGCCGAACAGCAGAGCGCCGTGGCCGAAGAGGTCAACCGCAACGTCTCGGCGATCCGTACCGTCACCGAAACCCTGACCGAACAAGCCACCGAATCGGCGGCGATCAGCAGCCAGCTCAACGCCCTGGCCAGCCAGCAGATGAAATTGATGGATCAGTTCCGCGTGTAATCGCTCGCCCTGACTCCCACAGGGGACAGTGTGTTTCATCGAGGTCGATAGCGTTTTGCACTATTCTGCCCTCTCGTTCCGGAGGGCCTTCGATGACCGATCTGCTCACGTCCATTCAAGCCGCACTCGGCTTGTCCCCCACGCCGATTGCATTTACCGCCGAGGGCGCCCTGCCCTCGGTGTTTGCCGTCACCGACCTTGCCTGCGCCAGTATTGCCGCTGCCGGGCAAGCGGTTGCCGAACTCCTTCAGCAGCAGACCGGCGACTTGCCCACTGTAGAAGTCGACCGACGTCTTGCGTCGTTCTGGTTCGCCACCTCGCTGCGACCGATCGGCTGGGCAGTGCCGCCGCTGTGGGATCCGGTGGCCGGCGACTACGCGACCAACGACGGCTGGATCCGCCTGCACACCAACGCCCCGCATCACCGCGCCGCCGCTGAAAGCGTGCTCGGCGCTTGCGCCGACCGGGCGGCGATGGCGGCGAAAGTCGCGCAATGGGCCAGTGCCGATCTGGAGCAAGCGGTGGTCGATGCCAAGGGTTGTGCTGCCGAAATGCGCAATTGGGCGCAGTGGCAAAAACATCCGCAGGGGTTGGCGGTGAATGCCGAACCCTTGGTGCATTTCAGTGACGGGAAAGACGAAAGCCATCAACCCTGGCAAGGCTCGGTGGCGCAACCATTGGCCGGGCTCAAGGTGCTCGATCTGACTCGCGTACTCGCCGGGCCGACTGCCAGCCGTTTTCTTGCAGGGCTCGGCGCCAATGTGTTGCGCATCGACCCGCCGACCTGGAACGAACCCGGCGTGGTGCCGGAAATGACCCTCGGCAAACATTGTGCGCGGCTGGATCTCCATCAACCGGCGGATCGTGCGGTGTTTGAAGGGTTACTTCAGGACGCTGACATTCTGTTGCACGGCTATCGCGCCGACGCTCTTGAACATCTCGGCTTCGGCGTCGAACGTCGCCGGCAACTGGCACCGGGGCTGATCGATGTCTGCCTCAATGCCTACGGCTGGAGCGGCCCGTGGCAGAACCGTCGGGGTTTCGACAGTCTGGTGCAGATGAGCAGCGGCATCGCCGAGGCCGGGCAGCGCTGGAAGCAGGCAGACAAACCGACACCGCTGCCGGTACAGGCGCTGGATCATGCGACGGGGTATCTGATGGCGGCGAGTGTGATTCGGTTGCTGGCTGAACGGTTACGCAGTGGTCGAGGTGGCTCGGGGCGGTTGTCGCTGGCGCGGACGGCGAAGCTGTTGATCGAACATGGGCCGGGGACGGGCGAAGTGCTGCGTCCGGAGGATGCAAAGGATCAGAGTTTGCAAATGGAACAGACGCCGTGGGGGCCGGCGCATCGGCTGCAAGTGCCGCTTCGTATTGCTGGAACGCCGTTGCAGTGGGCTTTGCCGGCAACCGAGTTGGGCTCACATCCAGCGCAATGGCTTTGAAGGAGTGCGGATATCAATCCGCACGACTCAAGGTTGTCCACAGCACCTGCGCCGCATCCCCCGGAGCCGCAATCTCACAGTGACAACACGCCGCTGTACAACCCGTAGGCCGCGAGCCCGGCCCCGGCGATGACGCAGGTGAAAATCCCTTTCTCGAGCGTGGTGAACAGTGGCTCGCCCTGCTCATGTTTGGCCTTGGCGAACAGGATCACCCCCGGCGCATACAGCAGCGCCGACAGCAGCAGGTATTTCACCCCGCCGGCATACAACAGCCACACCGCGTAACACAGCGCGATGCCGCCGATCAGCAGATCCTTGGTGCGTTCGGCGGAGGCATGTTCATAGGTTTCACCCCGTCCGCTGAGCAACACGGCGTAGGCCGCCGACCACAGATACGGCACCAGAATCATCGACGAGGCGAGGTAGATCAGGCTGGTGTAAGTGCCGGCGGAAAACAGCGTGATCAGCAGGAAAATCTGGATCATCACGTTGGTCAGCCACAACGCGTTGACCGGCACATGGTTGGCGTTTTCCTTTTTCAGGAACGCCGGCATCGTATTGTCCCTGGCGGTGGCGAACAGGATCTCCGCGCACAACAGCGCCCACGACAACAACGCACCGAGCAACGAAATGGCCAGGCCCACGCTGATCAGCAACGCGCCCCATGGTCCTACTATGTGTTCCAGCACGGCGGCCAGCGACGGGTTCTGCAAGATCGCCAGTTCCGGCTGACTCATGATCCCCAGCGACAACACATTGACCAGCACCAGCAGCGCCAGCACACCGAGGAAACCGATCACCGTGGCGCGGCCGACGTCCGTGCGTTTCTCCGCCCGCGCCGAGTAAACGCTCGCGCCTTCGATACCGATAAATACAAACACGGTGACCAGCATCATGTTGCGCACCTGATCCATCACGCCGCCGAAATTCGGATTGCTGCGGCCCCAGATATCGCGGGTAAAAACGTCGGCCTTGAACGCCACGGCGGCGATGATCACAAACATGATCAACGGAATGATCTTGGCCACGGTGGTCAACTGATTGATCAGCGCTGCTTCCTTGATCCCGCGCATCACCAGAAAATGCACGGCCCACAGCAACACCGAGGCACAACCGATGGCGATTGGCGTGTTGCCCTGGCCGAACACCGGAAAGAAGTAGCCGAGTGTGCTGAACAGCAACACGAAATACCCGACGTTGCCCAGCCAGGCGCTGATCCAGTAACCCCACGCCGAAGAGAAACCCATGTAATCGCCGAACCCGGCCTTGGCGTAGGCATAGACGCCGGAGTCCAGTTCCGGTTTGCGGTTGGCCAGGGTCTGGAACACGAAGGCCAGGGTGAGCATGCCGATCGCCGTGATCCCCCAGCCGATCAGGATGGCCCCGGCATCGGCCCGGGCCGCCATGTTCTGCGGCAGGGAGAAAATCCCCCCGCCAATCATCGACCCCACCACCAGGGCGATCAGTGCGCCAAGGCGCAGCTTTTGCGTCGGTTGCGACATTCCAGCGTCTCCAAGTTCCAGAGCGGCAACTGCCGCGAAACCGTTATGCAACCGGCTTTTAACTAAATGGATAAAGCGTAATGACGTTTATTGAATAACGCCAATCAACACCCGTTATATATAGCCATCGGCACTAACGCATAGCACGTTCAGTTAGTTTTGTGCGCGAATCCTGATAAATCAATTCTGTGCTGAAAACAACGATGAAAAATTTGCCAAAACCTGAAAAGGAACTAGCGTGATAATTCGAAAGTAATAGGATCCATTCTTAACCACTTCGGACAAAGGCCTCTAGGACGGGCCTTCCAGAAAATAGCCTTATGCCTCCAGACGTTTCATAAGTCATTCATTAACAATGGAATGTGACTATGCACTGATCTAAGTCAGCTGTTTGAAAAGCCAACAGAACTACGCTGTGAACTCTTCTCTCCTGCAATGGAGTCATGCAATGTCTGAAGCTTCCGGAAAACTACGACTAGGTGCACTGGTTGCATTGGTAGTCGGTTCAATGATCGGTGGCGGGATATTCTCTTTGCCACAAAACATGGCCGCCAGCGCCGACGTCGGCGCGGTATTGATTGGCTGGGCCATCACTGCCGTCGGCATGCTCACCCTCGCTTTTGTCTTCCAGACCCTCGCCAACCGAAAGCCTGACCTTGATGGCGGTGTCTACGCCTACGCCAAGGCCGGTTTCGGCGACTACATGGGTTTCTCTTCGGCCTGGGGCTACTGGATCAGTGCCTGGCTGGGTAACGTCGGTTATTTCGTTCTGCTGTTCAGTACCCTCGGTTATTTTTTTCCGATTTTCGGGGAAGGCAACACTGTTGCCGCCGTGATCGGCGCCTCTGTCCTGCTATGGGCCGTGCACTTTCTGGTGCTGCGCGGGATCAAGGAAGCGGCGTTCATCAACCTCGTGACCACTGTCGCCAAGGTCGTGCCGCTGCTGCTGTTCGTCTTGATCGCGCTTTTCGCCTTCAAACTGGACATCTTCACCGCCGACATCTGGGGTGCGAAGAACCCGGACCTGGGCAGCGTGATGAACCAGGTGCGCAACATGATGCTGGTCACCGTATGGGTGTTCATCGGCATCGAAGGCGCGAGCATCTTCTCGGCCCGGGCGGAAAAACGTTCGGATGTCGGCAAGGCGACGGTGCTCGGCTTCATCACCGTGTTGCTGTTCCTGGTGCTGGTGAACGTGCTGTCGCTGGGCATCATGACTCAGCCGGAACTGGCCAAACTGCAGAACCCGTCGATGGCCGCCGTGCTGGAACATGTGGTCGGTCACTGGGGCGCGGTGCTGATCAGCGTCGGTCTGGTCATCTCGCTGCTGGGAGCGTTGCTGTCGTGGGTGCTGTTGTGTGCGGAGATCATGTTCGCCGCCGCCAAAGACCACACCATGCCGGAGTTCCTGCGCAAGGAGAACGCCAACCAAGTGCCGGTCAACGCCCTGTGGCTGACTAACGCGATGGTGCAGCTGTTCCTGATCATCACCCTGTTCTCGGCCAGCACTTACCTGTCGCTGATCTACCTCGCCACTTCGATGATTCTGGTGCCGTACCTGTGGTCGGCGGCCTACGCCCTGCTACTGGCGGTGCGCGGCGAAAGCTACGAAGGCTTCGCGGCCGAACGGCGCAAGGATCTGATCATCGGTGCCATCGCCCTGATCTACGCGATCTGGCTGCTCTACGCCGGCGGCGTGAAGTACCTGCTGCTGTCGGCCCTGCTCTATGCCCCGGGCGCGATCCTGTTCGCCAAGGCCAAGCTCGAACTCAATCAACCGGTTTTCACCAACGTCGAGAAGCTGATTTTCGCCGCAGTGGTCGTGGGTGCCCTCGTGGCCGCCTACGGACTGTACGACGGCTTCCTGACTCTGTAATTGCCCAACGTTTTCTCTCTGGAGGATCACTGAAATGACCACGGAAAAAGTTAAGTACGGCGTCCACTCCGAAGCCGGCAAACTGCGCAAAGTCATGGTTTGCTCCCCAGGTCTGGCCCATCAGCGGCTGACCCCGAGCAACTGCGACGAACTGCTGTTCGACGACGTCATCTGGGTCAATCAGGCCAAGCGCGACCACTTCGACTTCGTCACCAAAATGCGCGAGCGCGGGATCGAAGTGCTGGAAATGCACAACCTGCTGACCGACATCGTCGGCAACCCCGAAGCGCTGAAATGGATTCTGGATCGCAAGATCACCCCCGACACCGTCGGCGTCGGCCTGACCAACGAAGTGCGCAGCTGGCTCGAAGGCCTGGAGCCACGCAAGCTCGCCGAGTTCCTGATCGGCGGCGTCGCCGGCGAAGATCTGCCGGACAGCGAAGGCGCCAGCGTGATCAAGATGTATCGCGACTACCTGGGCCATTCCAGCTTCCTGCTCGACCCGCTGCCCAACACCCAGTTCACCCGCGACACCACTTGCTGGATCTACGGCGGCGTGACGCTCAACCCGATGTACTGGCCGGCCCGTCGCCAGGAAACCCTGTTGACCACCGCCATCTACAAGTTTCACCCCGACTTCACCGGTGCCGACTTCGAAGTCTGGTACGGCGATCCGGACAAGGACCACGGCAAAGCCACTCTCGAGGGCGGCGACGTGATGCCGATCGGCAACGGCGTGGTGTTGATCGGCATGGGCGAGCGCTCCTCGCGCCAGGCCATCGGTCAACTGGCCCAATCGCTGTTCGCCAAAGGCGCGGCCGACAAAGTCGTGGTCGCCGGCCTGCCGAAATCCCGCGCGGCAATGCACCTGGATACCGTGTTCAGCTTCTGCGACCGCGACCTGGTGACGGTCTTCCCGGAAGTGGTCAAGGAAATCGTGCCGTTCATCATCCGTCCTGACGAAAGCAAACCTTACGGTCTGGACGTACGACGGGAGAACAAAACGTTCCTCGAAGTCGTGGCCAACTCGCTGAACCTGCCGAATCTGCGCGTCGTGGAAACCGGCGGCAACAGCTTCGCCGCCGAGCGCGAGCAATGGGATGACGGCAACAACGTGGTGGCCCTGGAGCCCGGGGTCGTTATCGGCTACGACCGCAACACCTACACCAACACCCTGCTGCGCAAGGCCGGGGTCGAGGTCATCACCATCAGCGCCGGCGAACTGGGCCGTGGCCGTGGCGGCGGCCACTGCATGACCTGCCCGATCGTGCGCGACCCAATCGACTACTAAACGACCATCTCCCCGGCCGCACTGACCCTGTCGCGGCCGGGCCGATTACCGAATCCAAGGAGAATCATCATGGCGTTCAACATTCACAACCGTAACCTGCTCAGCCTGGAACACCACACCCCACGTGAGCTGCGCTACCTGCTCGACCTGTCCCGCGACCTCAAGCGCGCCAAGTACACCGGCACCGAGCAGCAACACCTCAAGGGCAACAACATTGCCCTGATCTTCGAAAAAACCTCGACCCGCACCCGCTGCGCGTTCGAAGTCGCCGCCTATGACCAGGGCGCCAACGTCACCTACATCGATCCGAACTCTTCGCAGATCGGCCACAAGGAAAGCATGAAGGACACAGCCCGCGTGCTGGGTCGCATGTACGACGCCATCGAGTACCGTGGCTTCAAGCAGGAAATCGTCGAAGAACTGGCCAAGTTCGCCGGCGTGCCGGTGTTCAACGGCCTGACCGATGAATATCACCCGACCCAGATGATCGCCGACGTGCTGACCATGCGTGAGCACGCCGACAAGCCGATCCACGAAATCAGCTATGCCTACCTGGGCGACGCGCGCAACAACATGGGCAACTCGCTGCTGCTGGTCGGCTCCAAACTGGGTATGGACGTGCGCATCTGCGCGCCGAAAGCCCTGTGGCCGCACGATGACCTGGTCGATCGCTGCAAGCAATACGCAGAGGAAAGCGGCGCTCGCATCACCCTGACCGAAGACCCGAAAGCGGCGGTCAAGGGCGTGGATTTCATCCACACCGACGTCTGGGTATCGATGGGCGAGCCGGTTGAAGCCTGGGCCGAGCGGATCAAGCAACTGCTGCCGTATCAGGTCAACGCCGAGCTGATGAAAGCCACCGGCAACCCGCGCACCAAGTTCATGCACTGCCTGCCGGCGTTCCATAACAGCGATACCAAGGTCGGCAAACAGATCGCCGAGCAGTATCCGCACCTGGCCAACGGCATCGAAGTGACCGACGACGTGTTCGAGTCGCCTGCCTGCATCGCCTTCGAGCAAGCGGAAAACCGCATGCACACCATCAAGGCGATTCTGGTGTCGACTCTGGCTGATCTGTAACCCGGCTTTGGCACTGATCGTTCCCACGCTCCGCGTGGTAACGCCGCCCCCGGACGCTCCGCGTCCGCTGTGACGCAGAGCGTCACGGGATGCATTCCCACGCGGGAGCGTGGGAACGATCAGCGATCAACACGAAAAGGACATGCACCATGCGTATCGTCGTAGCTCTGGGCGGTAACGCCCTGCTCCGCCGTGGTGAGCCGATGACCGCTGACAACCAGCGCGCCAACATCCGCATCGCCACCGAGCAAATCGCCAAGATTCACTCCGGCAATCAACTGGTCATCGCCCACGGCAATGGCCCGCAAGTCGGCCTGCTGTCGCTGCAGGGCCTCTCCTATAAACCCGATGAAGCCTACCCTCTGGACGTGCTCGGTGCCGAAACCGAAGGCATGATCGGTTACATCATCGAACAGGAACTGGGCAACCTGCTGGACTTCGAAGTGCCGTTCGCCACCCTGCTCACCCAAGTCGAAGTCGACCCCAAAGACCCGGCTTTCAAAGACCCGACCAAATTCATCGGCCCGGTCTATGCCAAAGAAGAAGCCGAGCGCCTGGCCAAAGAGAAAGGCTGGGTGGTCAAGGCCGACGGTGACAAATACCGTCGCGTGGTGGCCAGCCCGAAACCCAAGCGCATCTTCGAAATTCGCCCGATCAAATGGCTGCTGGACAAGGGCAGCATCGTGATCTGCGCCGGCGGTGGCGGCATTCCGACCATGTATGGCGCTCATGGCAAGCTGCAAGGCATCGAAGCGGTGATCGACAAGGACCTGTGCTCGGCGCTGCTGGCCGAACAATTGGAGGCGGACTTGCTGGTGATCGCCACCGACGTCAACGCGGCGTACGTCGACTTCAAGAAACCGACCGAGAAAGCCATCGCCCAGGCCCATCCGGACGAACTCGACCGCCTGGGTTTCGCCGCCGGTTCCATGGGGCCGAAGGTGCAGGCAGCTTGCGAATTTGCGCGCCATACTGGCAAGGTCGCGGTGATCGGTTCGCTCTCGGACATCGAAGCCATCGTCCAGGGCACCGCCGGTACGCGGGTCAGCACGGCAGCGCCGGGCATCACCTATCGATAAAAAGAAACTCCGGGGGCAGACCTCAGGTCTGCCCTTCTCCCATGCCTTGAAAGGAGAAAACCATGGCCCAGTTCGAACCCGGTCATTTGCATATTGAGCGGCATGCGTTGACTGACGATGACGTCAATTACAACGTGCACCTCGACTATGAAGTGTTCACCGACCCTCAGAAAGGCAAAGGGATACAGTTCACCCTTCACGGCAGCATGCAGGGCAAAGAGGTCAACGAACCGTTCTTTCTGCCCAAGGAGGAAGCCTACAACTTCGCCCGCAACGTGACGCAGATTGCTGAAAAGTACGGCATCCCCAAGAGCCACAGCCAGCTCGGCTCGGTGCACAAGCATTACGACCTGATGTTTGAAGACATCCGCAAGCAGTTGAACATGCAATCCGGGGATCCGGTCAATCTCGAGCATTTCGAGTGACTCGAACTCACCCCATACCCCCTGTGGGAGCGAGCTTGCTCGCGAAAGCGCTCTGTCAGTCCATATCTTCATTGCTGATACACCGCATTCGCGAGCAAGCTCGCTCCCACAAGGGTATGTAGCCAGCGGAAGAACGCGCCCGGTTTCACCATTTCCCCGCCCCAAGGCATACTTGCCACCCTCCGTACTCCAGAACCCAGAACCACCCCATGCGTATCCACGTCAGCTTCATCGACCGCGTCGGCATCACCCAGGAAGTCCTGGCGATCCTCGGCGGACGCAATCTCAATCTGGATGCGGTGGAGATGATCCCGCCCAACGTCTACATCGACGCCCCGACCTTGAGCCCGCAAGTGCTCGAAGAACTGAAAGATGCGCTGTTTCGCGTGCGTGGCGTAGAAGCAGTGACCGTGGTCGACATTCTCCCCGGCCAGCGCCGGCACTTGCAGCTCGACGCCTTGCTCGCGGCAATGACCGACCCGGTACTGGCACTGGACAGCGCCGGCAAGGTGCTGCTGGCCAACCCGGCGCTGATCGCCTTGTACGGCCGGGAGCCGGCAGGCGAAAGCGTTTCGGAACTGTTCAATGATCCGGTCCTTTTGGAAACGTTGCTGGAGCAGGGGTTCCGCCTGCCGCTGCGGGAAATCACCGTCAACGGCCAGACCCTGTTGCTGGACGCCACGCCGATCACCGACGCCGGCGCCCTGCTCACCCTGTATCAGCCGAACCGCATCGGCGAACAACTCTCGGCGCTGCACCACGACCATGCCGAAGGTTTCGATGCGCTGCTCGGCGAATCCCCGCCGATCCGTACCCTCAAGGCCCGCGCGCAACGCGTCGCGGCCCTCGATGCACCGCTGCTGATCCAGGGCGAAACCGGTACCGGCAAGGAACTGGTGGCCCGCGCCTGTCACGCCATCAGCGCCCGACACAGCGCGCCGTTTCTGGCGCTGAACTGCGCGGCCCTGCCGGAGAACCTCGCCGAGAGCGAACTGTTCGGCTACGCCCCCGGTGCCTTCACTGGTGCACAACGCGGCGGTAAACCGGGGCTGATGGAACTGGCCAACCAGGGCACGGTATTCCTCGATGAGATCGGCGAGATGTCGCCGTACTTGCAGGCCAAGCTGCTGCGCTTCCTCAATGACGGCAGCTTCCGCCGGGTCGGCGGTGATCGCGAAGTAAAGGTCAACGTGCGGATTCTCAGCGCGACCCATCGCGACCTGGAAAAAATGGTCAGCGAAGGCCTGTTCCGCGAAGACCTGTTCTACCGCCTCAACGTGCTCAACGTCGAAGTGCCGCCGCTGCGCGAACGCGGCCAGGACATTCTCCTGCTGGCGCGCTATTTCATGCAGCAGGCCTGCGCGCAGATCCAGCGCCCGGTCTGCCGCCTCGCCCCGGGCACTTACCCGGCGCTGCTCGGCAATCGCTGGCCGGGCAACGTGCGGCAATTGCAGAACGTGATCTTCCGCGCCGCCGCGATCTGCGAAAGCAGTCTGGTGGACATCGGCGACCTCGACATCGCCGGCACCTCCGTGGCGCGTCAGACCGACAGCGACGTCGACAGCCTGGAAGAAGCCGTGGAAGCTTTCGAGAAATCCTTGCTGGAAAAGCTCTACGTCAGCTACCCCTCGACCCGCCAACTGGCCAGCCGCCTGCAGACCTCGCACACCGCGATCGCCCACCGATTGCGCAAATACGGCATTCCCAACAAACCCTGATCTCACCGCAAATCACCTGTGGGAGCGAGCTTGCTCACGATGGCGGTGCGACATCCAAAAAGCTGTCGAATGACACGCCCTCATCGCGAGCAAGCTCGCTCCCACAGGGTTTTCCATCCAGCCGGCTCTCCATCCAGTTGAGGGTCCCAGCCCAAAAGCGACCTCCATCTGTACTGAAAGCGCTACAGCGGAACGATATCGCTACACCCTTCTCCGATCACCGCCGTGCAAGGCTTTGATCCGCTTCAGCTTTTTTCTTCGCCCCGAGCTGTAGCGATTTCGCTACAAGCCCCACCCTCAAAGCCTATCGGAAAAATATCAACTCATTGATTTATAACGATATTTTTACGTTGGCCGCGTTCTTGCTAAGTAACCGCTCATAAAATCAGGGCATTGCCGCCCGAGTATTCCACCGCGTCCACCAGACGAGTCTGGCCCCTAGGAGATTCCATGAGCGAGTTGCGTTTTACTGAAGATCACGAATGGCTGCGCGCCGAAGCCGATGGCTCTGTCACCGTTGGCATCACCGCTTTCGCGCAGAACGCCTTGGGCGACGTGGTGTTCGTGCAACTGCCTGAATTGCAGGCGTACGAGAAAGGCGCCGAAGCCGCCACCGTGGAATCGGTAAAAGCCGCCAGCGGCGTTTACATGCCACTGGACGGCGAAGTCCTGGCCACCAATCCGGCCCTGGAAGACAGCCCTGAACTGGTCAACGAAGATCCGCTGGGCGAAGGCTGGTTCTTCCGTTTCAAGCCGGCCGACGCATCGGCCGTCGCCAAGCTGCTGGATCAGGACGCCTACGACCGCCTGATCAAAGCCCAAGCCGAAGCCTGAGGAACCTGACATGACCCAAGTTAATCTCGGCACCGCCAACGAATTCATCACCCGTCACATCGGCCCGCGCGCCGGTGACGAGCAAGCCATGCTCAACAGCCTCGGCTTCGACTCGCTCGAAGCCCTGAGCGCCAGCGTCATCCCGGAAAGCATCAAGGGCACCAGCGTGCTCGGCCTCGACGACGGTCTGAGCGAAGCCGACGCCCTGGCAATGATCAAAGGCATCGCCGGCAAGAACCAGTTGTTCAAGACCTACATCGGTCAGGGCTACTACAACTGCCACACGCCGTCGCCGATCCTGCGCAACCTGCTGGAAAACCCGGCCTGGTACACCGCTTACACCCCGTATCAGCCAGAAATTTCCCAGGGCCGTCTCGAAGCGCTGCTGAACTTCCAGACCCTGATCAGCGACCTGACCGGTCTGCCGATCGCCAACGCTTCCCTGCTCGACGAAGCCACCGCTGCTGCCGAAGCCATGACCTTCTGCAAACGCCTGAGCAAGAACAAGGGCAGCCACCAGTTCTTCGCCTCGATCCACAGCCACCCGCAAACCCTCGACGTGCTGCGCACCCGTGCCGAGCCGCTGGGCATCGACGTGGTCGTGGGCGATGAGCGTGAACTGACCGACGTGACGCCTTTCTTCGGCGCGCTGCTGCAATACCCGGCCAGCAACGGTGATGTGTTCGACTACCGCGAACTGACCGAGCGCTTCCACGCCGCCAACGCTCTGGTGGCCGTGGCTGCCGACCTGCTGGCCCTGACCCTGCTGACTCCACCGGGCGAATTCGGCGCGGACGTGGCCATCGGCAGCGCCCAACGCTTCGGCGTACCGCTGGGCTTCGGCGGCCCGCACGCTGCTTACTTCTCCACCAAGGATGCGTTCAAGCGCGACATGCCGGGCCGTCTGGTCGGTGTCTCGGTTGACCGCTTCGGCAAGCCGGCCCTGCGTCTGGCGATGCAGACCCGCGAGCAACATATCCGCCGCGAGAAGGCCACGTCGAACATCTGCACCGCACAAGTGCTGCTGGCCAACATCGCCAGCATGTACGCCGTGTACCACGGCCCGAAAGGCTTGACCCAGATCGCCAACCGCGTGCATCACCTGACCGCGATCCTGGCCAAGGGCCTGAGCGCCCTGGGCGTGACCGTCGAGCAAGTCAGCTTCTTCGACACACTGACCCTGGCCACCGGCGCGCAAACTGCTGCGTTGCACGACAAGGCTCGCGCTCAACAGATCAACCTGCGCGTGATCGATGCCCAGCGTCTTGGCCTGTCGGTCGACGAAACCACCACCCAGGCTGATATCGAAACCCTGTGGGGCCTGTTCGCCGACGGCAAGACCCTGCCGGACTTCGCTGCTCTGGCCGCTGCCGCGCAATGCACCATTCCTGCCGCGCTGGTTCGCCAGTCACCGATCCTCAGCCACCCTGTGTTCAACCGTTATCACTCGGAAACCGAGCTGATGCGCTACCTGCGCAAGCTGGCGGACAAGGACCTGGCCCTCGATCGCACCATGATCCCGCTGGGCTCGTGCACCATGAAACTCAACGCCGCCAGCGAAATGATTCCGGTGACCTGGGCCGAGTTCGGCGCCCTGCACCCGTTCGCCCCGGCCGAGCAAAGCGCCGGTTACCAGCAACTGACCGACGAACTGGAAGCGATGCTCTGCGCCGCCACCGGTTACGACTCGATCTCCCTGCAACCGAACGCCGGTTCCCAGGGTGAGTACGCAGGTCTGCTGGCAATCCGCGCCTACCACCAGAGCCGTGGCGAAGACCGTCGCGACATCTGCCTGATCCCGTCGTCCGCTCACGGCACCAACCCGGCGACCGCCAACATGGCCGGCATGCGCGTGGTCGTGACCGCCTGCGACGCCCGTGGCAACGTGGACATCGAAGACCTGCGCGCCAAGGCCATCGAGCACCGCGAACACCTCGCCGCGCTGATGATCACTTACCCGTCGACTCACGGCGTATTCGAAGAAGGCATCCGCGAAATCTGCGGCATCATTCATGACAACGGCGGCCAGGTGTACATCGACGGCGCCAACATGAACGCGATGGTCGGCCTCTGCGCACCGGGCAAGTTCGGCGGCGATGTCTCGCACCTGAACCTGCACAAAACCTTCTGCATCCCGCACGGCGGTGGCGGTCCGGGCGTCGGCCCGATCGGCGTGAAATCGCACCTGACTCCGTTCCTGCCGGGCCACGGTCACATGGAACGCAAGGAAGGCGCGGTCTGCGCAGCACCGTTCGGCAGCGCGAGCATTCTGCCGATCACCTGGATGTACATTCGCATGATGGGTGGCGCAGGTCTCAAGCGCGCTTCGCAACTGGCGATCCTCAATGCCAACTACATTTCCCGTCGCCTGGAAGAGCACTACCCGGTGCTGTACACCGGCAGCAACGGTCTGGTGGCGCACGAGTGCATCCTGGATCTGCGTCCATTGAAAGACAGCAGCGGCATCAGCGTCGATGACGTCGCCAAGCGCCTGATCGACTTCGGCTTCCACGCCCCGACCATGTCGTTCCCGGTGGCCGGCACGCTGATGATCGAGCCGACCGAAAGTGAATCCAAGGAAGAACTGGACCGCTTCTGCGACGCCATGATCCGCATCCGCGAAGAAATCCGCGCAGTGGAAAACGGCACCCTGGACAAGGACGACAACCCGCTGAAGAACGCGCCGCACACCGCTGCAGAGCTGGTTGGCGAGTGGACTCACCCGTACAGCCGCGAACAAGCGGTGTACCCGGTGGCGTCGTTGATCGAAGGCAAGTACTGGCCGCCGGTCGGTCGCGTCGACAACGTGTTCGGCGACCGAAACCTGGTCTGCGCCTGCCCGTCGATCGAAAGCTACGCTTGACCTGTGAGGGGGCGGGTTCGCCCGCCCCTTTCATGCGTGCCTGATGTGCCTATAACAAGAAACCGGAGAACAACCATGTCGTTAAGCGTGTTCGACCTGTTCAAGATTGGCATCGGCCCCTCCAGCTCCCACACCGTCGGCCCGATGCGCGCAGCTGCGCGTTTCGTCGAAGGCCTGCGCCGGGAAAACCTGTTGTCGGCCACTACCAGCGTCAGGGTCGAGTTGTATGGATCCCTCGGCGCCACCGGCAAGGGTCACGGCAGCGACAAGGCCGTGCTGCTGGGCCTGGAAGGTGAACACCCGGACACCGTGGATACTGAAACCGTCGCCGCCCGTCTCTCGGAGATTCGTGGCAGCGGGCGTTTGAATCTGCTCGGCGAACACAGCATTGCGTTCAACGAGAAAGAACACCTGGCAATGATCCGCAAACCGTTGGCCTATCACCCCAACGGCATGATTTTCCGTGCCTTCGATGCGGCGGGATTGCAGATCCGCAGCCGCGAGTACTACTCGGTCGGCGGTGGTTTTGTGGTCGACGAAGATGCGGCCGGTGCCGACCGCATCGTCGAGGACGCCACCCCGCTGACCTTCCCGTTCAAAAGTGCCAAGGACTTGCTCGGTCACTGCACCACCTATGGCCTGTCGATCAGCCAGGTGATGCTGACCAACGAAAGCGCCTGGCGCCCGGAAGCGGAAACCCGCGCCGGTCTGCTGAAGATCTGGCAAGTGATGCAGGACTGCGTGGCTGCCGGCTGTCGCAACGAAGGCATCCTGCCAGGCGGCCTGAAGGTCAAGCGGAGGGCGGCGGCGCTGCACCGGCAACTGTGCAAGAACCCGGAATCGTCGCTGCGCGACCCGCTGTCGGTGCTGGACTGGGTCAACCTCTACGCCCTCGCCGTCAACGAAGAAAACGCCAATGGCGGGCGCGTGGTTACGGCACCGACCAACGGCGCGGCGGGGATTATTCCCGCCGTATTGCATTACTACATGCGCTTCATTCCCGGCGCGAACGATGACGGCGTGGTGCGCTTCCTGCTGACTGCGGCGGCCATCGGCATTCTGTACAAGGAAAACGCCTCGATTTCCGGCGCCGAAGTCGGCTGTCAGGGCGAGGTCGGTGTGGCCTGTTCGATGGCGGCCGGCGCGTTGTGCGAAGTGCTCGGCGGCAGCGTGCAGCAAGTGGAAAACGCTGCCGAAATCGGCATGGAACACAACCTCGGCCTGACCTGCGACCCGATTGGCGGACTGGTGCAAGTGCCGTGTATCGAGCGCAACGCCATGGGCTCGGTCAAGGCGATCAATGCCGTGCGCATGGCCATGCGCGGCGACGGGCAGCACTTCGTCTCCCTCGACAAGGTCATCCGCACCATGCGCCAGACCGGCGCCGACATGAAAAGCAAATACAAGGAGACCGCCCGTGGCGGTCTGGCGGTCAACATTATCGAGTGCTGACAGACGCCCTCTCCCGATGGGAAAGGGATGAATAAATTTCCTCTCCCGACGGGAGAGGGTCGTAATGAGCTCCCTCTCCCTCCGGGATAGGGTTGGTGTGAATCAAGGAGTCACGCATGTCCACCGAACAACTGTCGAAAACCCCGCTGCACGCTCTGCACATCGAACTCGGCGCCCGCATGGTGCCGTTTGCCGGCTACGACATGCCGGTGCAATACCCGCTGGGCGTGATGAAAGAACACCAGCACACCCGTGAGCAGGCCGGGCTGTTCGATGTCTCGCACATGGGCCAGATCCGCCTGACCGGCGCCAATGCCGCCAAAGCTCTGGAAACCCTGGTACCGGTGGACATCATCGACCTGCCAGTGGGCATGCAGCGCTACGCGATGTTCACCAACGAAACCGGCGGCATCCTCGATGACCTGATGGTTGCCAATCTGGGCAATGACGAACTGTTCCTGGTGGTCAACGCCGCGTGCAAGGATCAGGACCTGGCCCATCTGCAAAAACACATCGGCGATCAATGCACCATTACCGAGCTCTTCGAAGCACGCGCCCTGCTCGCCCTGCAAGGCCCGGCCGCCGTGACCGTACTGGCACGCCTGGCGCCGCAAGTGGCGAAAATGACTTTCATGCAATTCGCCCGCGTGACTCTGCTGGGTGTGGATTGCTTTGTCAGCCGTTCGGGCTACACCGGTGAAGACGGTTTCGAAATCTCGGTTCCGGCAGCCGACGCGGAAAAACTCGCCCGCGCCCTGCTGGCCGAACCGGAAGTCGCCGCCATCGGCCTCGGCGCCCGTGACTCGCTGCGCCTGGAAGCCGGTCTGTGCCTGTACGGCCACGACATGAACACCGAGACCACCCCGATAGAAGCCAGCCTGCTGTGGGCAATCTCCAAGCCTCGGCGTGCCGACGGTGCGCGCGCCGGTGGTTTCCCCGGCGCGGAGCAAGTCTTCGCTCAACAGCACAATGGTGTTCAGCGCAAACGTGTCGGCCTGCTGCCGCAAGAGCGTACGCCGGTCCGTGAAGGTGCAGAGATCGTCAACGAAGCGGGCGAGATCGTCGGCAGCGTGTGCAGCGGCGGCTTCGGCCCGACCTTGGGCGGCCCGTTGGCCATGGGTTACCTGGACAGCGCCTACGTTGCACTCGATACGCCAGTTTGGGCAATTGTTCGTGGGAAAAAGGTGCCATTGCTTGTAAGCAAAATGCCATTTGTTCCACAACGCTACTATCGCTGTTGATTGACTGTTTCTATAAGTAACGCGATTGCGTTATGCGTGCACTAATGTGTAACGCAATCGCCATAAAACAGTGCACTCAGTTTACTTTCGTTTCGAATATGAACTTGGTTTATAACGTTCGAAAACAATTGAACGAGCTAATCGTATAAGCCGGTCTAGTGGACCTACCAAAGTGCCGGCAAGCGCAGGAAACCCGGGGCCTTAACGGGGCTTGTTTTTCCTCCCGTAGTTGGCGTAGAGTTTGTCCACTGTGTTTGCATGGGTCAGCTTGGAATCGTGACCTGGGCAGTAGCCTACAAGTTAGCTACATCCCGTTCGACGTCTTCTTACTCTCCTGCAACCAGCCCCAGTACTCTTTCATGAGGAAGAGACTGTCATCAATTTTTGCGTCAAAGGAAATAAGAAATGTCCCAACGTCAGAGCGGTACCGTCAAGTGGTTTAACGACGAGAAAGGTTTTGGTTTTATCACTCCAGAAAGCGGTCCGGATCTGTTCGTGCATTTCCGTGCCATTCAGGGCAACGGCTTCAAGAGCCTGAAAGAAGGCCAGAAAGTGACCTTCGTTGCAGTGCAAGGCCAGAAAGGCATGCAGGCTGACGAAGTTATCGCAGAAGCCTGATTTTCTGTTACGAAAAAGCCCCTGATATTGATATCAGGGGCTTTTTTGTGGGCGCAAATCCGTAAAATGGCGCTTCACTTTCCGTCCAGAGGCTGCCATGTCGAAACACCTGCTCACTCCCCAGGGCGATTTCCCCACCGTCGGCCTGGGTCGTCGTCTGGCAGCGATGTTCTATGACTTTCTATTGTGCACCGCCCTGCTGATCGTGACGGGTGGCGTCTACAAGATGATTCAGGCGGCAATCATCGGCGAGGAGCGTCTGCGGGTTCTGACTGACGCCGGGCAGCTGGATGGCGATCCGCTGTATTCCACAGTGCTGCTGCTGGTGCTGTTCGGCTTCTTCGCCAAGTTCTGGACTCACGCCGGGCAGACCCTGGGCATGCAGGTCTGGGGCATTCGCGTGCAGAACGCTGATGGCACTGCGATCAGCCTGTGGCAGGCGTTGCTGCGGTTCATGGTATCGATTGCGTCGTGGCTGTGCCTGGGCCTTGGGTTCTTCTGGTCGCTGTTCGACAAACAGAAACGCACCTGGCATGACATCTACTCCGACACGCAGCTCGTGCGAATCCCGAAAAAGACCAAATAATCCTCCAGATGCAAAAACGCCCCGATCCAATCGGGGCGTTTTTGTTTGCAGCTCAGAGTCAGGCGTTGCCGGCCAGCTTCATCCGCGCAGCCTGAGTGAAATCGAGCATGCGCTTGAGCGGGCGGATCGCCTGTGGGATCAGGGCCGGGTCGACGAAGATCTCGTTCGAGCCTTCCTTCAGGCACTTGAGGGTACGCTCAAGGGTGTTCATGGCCATCCACGGGCAATGTGCGCAACTGCGGCACGCCGCGCCGTTACCGGCGGTTGGCGCTTCGATGAAGACCTTGTCAGGGCACAGCTGCTGCATCTTGTAGAAGATGCCGCGATCGGTGGCGACGATCAGGGTCTTGTTCGGCAGCGATTGAGCGGCGGCGATGAGCTGGCTGGTGGAGCCGACGGCGTCCGCCAGTTCGATCACCGAGGTCGGCGACTCCGGGTGCACCAGAATGGCAGCGTCCGGGTACAGCGCCTTCATGTCTTCCAGCTGCTTGGACTTGAACTCTTCGTGGACGATGCAGGCACCGTCCCACAGCAGCATGTCGGCGCCGGTCTGACGCTGGATATAGGTGCCCAGGTGCTTGTCCGGGCCCCAGATAATGGTTTCGCCGTTATCCATCAGGCTTTCGACGATTTCCAGTGCGCAGCTGGAGGTCACTACCCAATCGGCCCGGGCTTTGACGGCAGCCGAGGTGTTGGCATACACCACCACGGTGCGTTCCGGATGCTGATCGCAGAACGCCGAGAACTCGTCCACCGGGCAACCCAGATCCAGCGAGCAGGTCGCTTCCAGGGTCGGCATCAGCACGCGTTTTTCAGGGTTGAGAATCTTCGCGGTCTCACCCATGAATTTCACGCCGGCGACCACCACGGTCTTGGCCGGATGGGCGTTGCCGAAGCGGGCCATTTCCAGGGAGTCAGAAACGCAACCGCCGGTTTCTTCGGCGAGGGCCTGGATGATCGGATCGCAATAAAAGTGGGCAACCAGCACCGCGTCCTGAGCCTTGAGCTCGGCGGCGATGGCGGAACGGTAATAGGCCTCTTCCTCGGCCGTCAGCGGCTTGGGCTGCTTGGCGTCGAGGTGGGCTTGTACCAGAAGGCGTTCGGAAATCTGCGTCATGTTCGCAAGACCTGCAGGCGCATTCGCGCGAAAGTCGAGTATACACCCGGCTCCGGACCGCTTGAGGGTACCGCCGGGAAAGTGAGTATTATCAGGCACGGACAGCGTTGGAGCTGCGCAAGGCTACAGAATATCCCGGTGATACAAAAGATGATTCTGACCTGCGTCACGGCGGGAAGAAACGAAGGGTCGGATGCCTGAATCGCAGGCAAAAAAAAATCCGGAAATCCTCACTTTCGTGGGCCTTCCAGACTTTTAAAAACAGCAAAAATGGTGGGTCGTGTGGGATTCGAACCTACGACCAATTGGTTAAAAGCCAACTGCTCTACCAACTGAGCTAACGACCCGCTGTGTGGTGGCGCGTATAATACTGATTTTTAAGGACTATTCAACACCTAATTTGAAAAAAATCAAAAATAAGGTGTCGGGTCGCTGATTCCGGCCGCCGCGAAGCCTTCTGCACGCAGTCGGCAGCTGTCGCATTTGCCACAAGCGCGGCCGTCATCGTCGGCCTGATAGCAGGAAACGGTCAGCGCGTAATCGACGCCCAGCTTCACGCCAGCCTGGACGATCTGCGCCTTGCTCAGGTTCTGCAGTGGTGCCTGGATGCGGAAACCATTGCCTTCCACACCAGCCTTGGTCGCCAGATTGGCCATGCGCTCAAACGACTCGATGAACTCGGGACGGCAATCCGGGTATCCGGAGTAATCCACTGCGTTGACGCCGATAAAGATGTCACTGGCGCCGAGCACTTCAGCCCAGCCCAAGGCCAGCGAAAGGAAAACCGTGTTGCGCGCCGGCACGTAGGTCACCGGAATGCCTTCGCCCAACTCTTCCGGAATATCGATGCTGGTGTCGGTCAAGGCCGACCCCCCCATGCCATTCAGGTTCAGGCCGATCACCTTGTGCTCGACCACACCCAGATCGCGAGCAACGCGAGCAGCAGCATGCAGTTCAGCGTGGGAACGCTGACCGTAATCGAAACTCATGGTGTAGCAGGCGTAGCCTTCAGCGCGCGCCATCGCCACGACCGTGGCCGAGTCCAGCCCACCCGAAAGCAGGATTACCGCACGTTTTTGGCTAGTATTCAGTTGTTCAGTCATCTCAGCGCCCCGGCTCATCATTCCATAGATATTTATGCAGCTGCAGTTGCAGGCGCACTGGCAGGTTATCCGCCACCACCCAGTCCGCCAGATCCCGAGCATTCAGGTCGTGGTGACTTGGGGAAAACAGCACTTCACCTGCACGTCGCTCGAGACCGTACTGGATCAGCTTCGATACCGCCCAGTCATAGTCCTCCCGCGAGCAGATGACAAACTTCACCTGATCGTTGGGCGTCAGCAGTTCGATGTTCTCGTAACGGTTGCGATGGGCTTCTTTGGAGTCAGGCGTCTTCAGGTCGACCACCCGACTGACCCGCGGATCGACCGCCGAGATGTCGAGGGCGCCGCTGGTTTCCAGCGAGACTTCGTAGCCGGCATCGGACAATTGCTTGAGCAAAGGGATGGCGTTGGGCTGAGCCAGCGGCTCACCGCCAGTGACACAGACGTAGCGCGGGCGAAAGCCGGCCACTTGCTCGAGGATGTCGTCGAGGGTGCGGATCGTGCCACCGCTGAATGCGTAGGCGCTGTCGCAGTATTGGCAACGCAATGGGCAACCGGTCAGGCGCACAAAAACCGTGGGCAGCCCGGCAGTCCGCGTTTCCCCCTGCAACGAGTAGAAAACTTCGGTGATTCTCAATGTGTCTTGCATAGTCGCCACGGGCGTAACAGCTAAACAGGCTGTCCGCCTCCGTCAGGCACTTCAGGCAACCCCGCCAACGCGTAGATCACCAGAAGCGTGTTTCATAAAAGGGCGTGAATTCTAACGAAAAAACCCGCGACAAGCGCGGGTTTCTTCCAAACGGGTCAAACGCTGTTACATGCGTTGCAAGTCGCGCTGGGCCAACTGAGCGGCGGATGTGCCCGGATACTGGGCCACCACCTGCTGCAGAATGCCTTTGACCTTGTCGGTATGACCGAGGCGGCGTTCTACGTCAGCCAGCTTGTACAGCGAATCCGGCACTTTGGCGTGCTTGGGATACAGCTGCGAAACCTTGGCGAAAGCTTGACCTGCGCCTTGCAGATCCCCCTTGGCCAGGTTCACTTCACCCAGCCAGTACTGGGCGTTGCCCGCGTATTGGCTGTTCGGGTACTTACGCAGGAAAGCGGCAAACGCCTGGCTGGCCTTGTCGAAATCCTTGGCCTTGATCAGGTCGAAAGCTGCATCGTAATACAGCTTTTCCTTGGCCGGATCAGCCGGTTCGCCACCCGCAGCAGGTGCCTGGGCGGCAGCAGCGGCCCCGGCTCCAGCGGCGGCACCGGCAGCAGCACTTGCATCGCCACCGGCAGAAGAATTCTCGGGATTCGCGGCAGGTGCAACGCCGGACCCTATGCGCCGATCGAGATCCTGGTATCGCTCCAGGGATTCCTGTTTCATGCGCGAAACCTGGTTCTGCAGTTCTTCGATCACGCCTTGCTGGCGCGACAGTTGATCCTGCATTTGTTGCAGTTGGTTGAACAGCATGCCTTGTGCCGAGGCAGGGGCCGAAGCCGCTCCCCCGGCATAGGCGCCGTTCGTACCGTAACCTGCAGGCGGATAACTGCTCCCGCTATTGTTATAACCGGAGTTGTCATCGACCACAGGAACCGCAGCCCACGCCGCAAGCGGCGCGAGGCTGAGAGCCAGAACAGTTACAGCACGACGGCACGTTCGCATATCGAATTACTTACGCAGTTCGACGCGACGGTTTTGAGCCCAGGACTGCTCGTCGTTGCCGGTAGCAACTGGACGCTCTTCGCCGTAGGAAACCAGTTCCAGCTGAGCTGGGGAAACACCTTGCAGTACCAGGTAGCGCTGAACGGCTTTCGCACGACGCTCGCCCAGTGCCATGTTGTACTCACGAGTACCACGTTCGTCGGTGTTGCCTTCCAGAACAACGCGAGCGCCGTTTGCTTTCAGGTCTTTGGCGTGAACGTCCAGAGCGCGCATGGCTTCTGGCTTCAGGTCCGAGCTGTCGTATTCGAAGTAGAAGGTGGTGATTGCGCGCAGAGCAGCTTCTTCGCTCAGGGAACCGTCAACTGCACCAGTGTTTGCGCCGTAACCAGCGTTTGGATCAACAGCGCCTTCACCGGCGTTGTCGCCGCCTTTGGACGAGCAACCTACAGCTACAGCCATGGCCAGAGCCAGCGCAGCAAATTTACCAAACTTCAGCATTTCCATCGTGAAACTCCTAATGAACCCCAGTGTGTTAAGTAAAACGTAAAGCGCCGCGTCAGTTCAGGTAAGGGGACCAGGACGGTTCTCTGACTTCGCCTTGAGCGGTAGGAAGCGGGAGCCTCACGCGTCCATTAATGGACACGAGCATCAAGACTCCCCGGCCCTGCTGGCGGGTGGCGTAGATTACCATGGTGCCGTTGGGCGCAACAGTAGGCGACTCGTCCAGAGTGCTATCAGTGAGGATTTTTACACTTCCGCGCTGCAAATCCTGGGCCGCCACTTTGAAATTGGTGAAACCGTCCTGACGATGGATCATCACCAGGGTCTTTTCATCTGCCGAAAGCTTGGGGTTGGCGTTGTAGTTGCCCACGAACGTCACGCGCTCGGCACCGCCGCCACCGGCGCTGGTCTTGTAGATCTGCGGCTTGCCGCCACGGTCGGAGGTGAAGTAGATGGTCGAGCCATCCTTGCCCCAGTACGGTTCGGTGTTGATGCCAGGACCTGCGGTCACGCGGGTGATCTGACGCGAACCGAGGTTCATCACGTAGATGTCCGGGTTACCGTCCTTCGACAATACGAACGCCAGGCGATTGCCGTCCGGCGACCAGGCTGGCGCGCCGTTCAGGCCTTCGAAGTTGGTGATCTGCTCGCGGCGACCGGTGTCGATGTTCTGCATGAAGATGCGCGGACGCTTCTGCTCGAACGACACGTAGGCGATACGCTTGCCGTCCGGTGCAAAACGCGGCGACAGGATCGGCTCACGCGATTGCAGCAAGGTCACGGCGCGGGCGCCGTCATAGTCCGAGCGCTGCAGGGTGTAACGGGTGTTCTTCTCGGAGAAACGCTCGGCTGTGACGTACAGCAGGCGAGTCGAGAATGCACCTTTAATGCCGGTCAGTTTTTCGAAGGACTGATCGGAGATGTAGTGCGCCATGTCGCGCAGCTGTTCGGTGGTGCCGGACACACTGCCGTCAGCCACTTTCTGCTCGGTGGCGACGTTGAACAAAGCCCACTGCACCTGCAGACGGCCGCCGGCCGGCACGATGCTGCCGACCATCATGTATTGCGCGCCCACCGCCTTCCAGTCGCGGAAGATGATTTCGCTCGGCTGGCTTGGCTGGCTGATCATGTTTTGCTTCGGAATCGGCGAGTAGTAGCCCGAGTTGCGCAAATCGTTACCAATGATTTCAGCCATGTCATCCGGCAGGACGGCACCGCCCTGGAAACCGAACGGCACGACGGCGATCGGAGTCGCCCGATCGCTGCCGCTGGTGACCAGAATGTTCTTTTCATCCGCCATCGCGATCCCTGCCATGCAGCAGATCACGACCAGCATTCCTCGAAGAAGGTTTCTCACAAGGCTAGATCCTCAGGTGTGAATGTCATCTTGAATGAACGATACGGAGCGAAATCGCTCGGCTTCATTCCCTGCATTTCCGTCAAACGTCCAATATTCTTGACCGCTGCCACTGCAGACGCATCGAACGGACCGTCGCCACTGGACTTCGCCACGCTGACCGAAGTCACCGTACCGTCCGGCAACATGCCGATCTGCAGCACAACCGTCATGCCTTTGCGTGCCGAAGGTGGACGTGCCCAGCCTTCCGCTGCCCGCGCACGAATCAGGTCATCGAAACTGCCCGCGACTTCATCGCCCTGCTCATCGGCCAAAGCCTGCTGGCGCTGCGGCGTGTCGGAAAGCAAATCTGCCAGGGCCTGAGCCTTTTTGTCTTCAGCGGATTTACGTGCCGCTTCCTGCGCTTTCTTCTTCGCAGCATCGGCAGCAGCTTTCTTCTTCGCGTCTTCGGCGACTTTCTTCTTCGCCTCTTCAGCTTCAGCTTTCTTCTTGGCGTCTTCGGCGGCTTTCTTTTTCGCGTCTTCGACGATCTTCTTCTTGGCTTCTTCAGCGGCCGCTTTCTTGGCCTCTTCTTCAGCAGCCTTCTTGGCTTCTTCTTCGGCTTTCTTCTTGGCTATATCAGCCAATTGTTTCTCTTCTGCCTTCTTGGCTTCGGCGGCTTTCTTCGCGTCTTCGGCTTTCTTGGCTTCATCAGCCTTCTTCGCCTCGTTCGCTTTCTTCGCCTCATCGGCCTTCTTGGCTTCCTCGGCCTTTTGAGCCGCTTCTTCTTTCTTTTGTTCCGCAGCTTTCACCGCTTCCTGCTCGACCTTTTTCTGCTCCATCTGCTCGACTTCGGTCTGGCGCGCGGCGGATTTCTTCGCCTCACCCGCAATCTTCTGATTGGTCTGGGTGGTCGCCTGACTTTTCGATTTCAGCTGGTACAGGGTCGCCTGGACAATCGGCTTGGCCGGCGGCAGCTCAGGCGTCATGGCGAAACTGACAAACAGCATGCCGAACACCAGCACGTGCAAGCCAATCGCCCAGACGCTGGGCCAGAAGTAGCTTTCCGAGGCGGACGGCTCTCGCTGTTGCTGCATCAGGGCGCCTCGGTGATCAAGCCAACGTTACCGACCCCGGCTTTCTGCAACCCGCCCATGGCGCCCATGACGGAGCCATAATCGACGGACTTGTCGCCACGGATGAAGACCTGGGTACGCTTGCCGCCTTCAGTGCCGGCGCGAATGATCTTGGTCACCGCGTCGGTCATCTGTGGCAGGGTCATGGCCCGGTCCTGTTGCTTCTCGGTGTCGACTTCGCTGCCAAGGTTCCAGTAGTAGGTCTTGTCAGCCTTGATCGAAATGGTCAGCACCTGGGTGTTGTTGTCCTGCGGCAAGGCTTCGCTGGAAACCTTGGGCAGATCCACCTTCACGCCCTGATTGAGCATCGGCGCAGTCACCATGAAGATGACCAGCAGCACCAGCATCACGTCGATGTAAGGCACTACGTTCATCTCGGCGACCGGCTTGCGCTTGTGTCGGGCTCGAGTGATTAAAGCCATCGGGAAATACCTGCTTATTCTTCGCTGGTGTGCACTTTGCGGTGCAGGATCGCCTGGAATTCATCGGCGAAGGTGTAGTAGCGGCTCAGCAAGGTTTCGCTGCGGGCAGAGAAACGGTTGTAAGCGATAACGGCCGGGATTGCGGCGAACAGACCGATCGCAGTGGCGATCAGGGCTTCGGCGATGCCGGGTGCCACAGTGGCCAGGGTGGCCTGTTGTGCGCTGGCCAGACCACGGAAGGAGTTCATGATCCCCCAGACGGTACCGAACAGACCGATGTACGGACTGACGGAACCCACGGTAGCGAGGAACGGCAGGCTCTGCTCGAGCTTTTCTTCTTCGCGGGAGATGGCGACCCGCATGGCACGGGCCACACCTTCCATCACCGCTTCAGGATCGACACCTGGCTGCTGACGCAGACGGGAAAACTCCTTGAAGCCGGCGCGGAAGATCTGCTCGACGCCCGAATCCGGATCCGGGTTGCTGCCGGCCTGACGATAGAGCTTGGACAGGTCGATACCCGACCAGAAGCGCTCCTCGAAGCTCTCCAGGGCGCGTCGACCGGCGCGCAGCAGATTGCTGCGCTGAAAGATCATGATCCATGAGGTCACCGATGCGGCCACCAGGGTCAACATTACCAACTGCACCACGATGCTGGCATTGCTGACCAGGCTCCACATGGAGGAATGGTCGACGACGTTAGCTTCCACGCTTTATCTCCTGCTTTGAGTGTGTACCCGTGCCGACCGCGTCGGCAAAGGCCGCACGCAGGTCTTCGGGAAGGGCCCGGGGTTTCAAACTGTTAGTGCGCACACAGGCCACCAGAAACTGCCCTTCGCAGAGCAGCACATTATCCGTTGCCCGCCTGACCTGCTGTCGAAAGCGCAGGCTGGCACGGTTCAATTCGATTACATCAGCGCTTACCAGAAGCTCGTCGTCCAGTCGCGCCGGCGCGTGATAACGCGCTTCGCTGGAATGCACGACGAACAACAGGTCCTCCCCTGCCAGCGCCGACTGGGCAAAGCCCAGCTCCCGGAGCCGCTCGGTTCGAGCCCGTTCCATAAACTTGAGGTAATTAACGTAATACACGATGCCGCCCGCATCGGTGTCCTCGTAATAAACGCGACAACGATGTGCGAACGGCTCAAGCCCGTTTTGCGCGCGCATACTCTAGTGCTTACTCCTCGGGTTGCCAATCCGGCCAGGCAACTGTTTTTCAATGTTCAAAGGCTTTACCGCAAAAGTACCGTCCTGAGACAGTACAAACGCTGAATAAATCGCCATTAAATGTGTATCAATCGTCCACGGCATCAAGAAACTCGTCTGCCACGGGCATTTCGCCCATTCGTGTCGGAATGTTTAAACCAAAATGCAGGTACGCGTGGCGAGTAACCACCCTGCCGCGCGGCGTCCGCATGATGTACCCCTGCTGAATGAGGTACGGCTCGAGCACGTCCTCGATGGTGTGGCGTTCTTCACTGATCGCCGCCGCCAGACTGTCGATGCCCACCGGGCCGCCATCGAACTTTTCGATCATGGTCAACAGCAGACGCCGGTCCTGATGATCGAAACCGTGCTCGTCGACATCCAGCAGGTTCAGCGCCAGATCCGCGACGGACTTGGTGATGTGCCCCTTGGCCCGGACTTCGGCGAAATCCCGCACCCGGCGCAACAATCGGTTGGCGATTCGCGGCGTGCCCCGAGCGCGGCGAGCGATCTCGAAAGACCCTTCCGGATCCAGCGGCAGACCGAGAATGCTCGCCGAACGGCTGACAATCGTCGCCAGATCAGCTGTGCTGTAGAACTCGAGGCGCTGGACGATGCCGAAACGGTCGCGCAACGGGTTGGTCAGCATACCTGCCCGCGTGGTTGCACCGACCAGGGTGAACGGCGGCAGATCGAGTTTGATCGAACGCGCCGCCGGCCCTTCACCGATCATGATATCGAGCTGGAAATCTTCCATGGCCGGGTACAGCACTTCTTCAACAATCGGCGACAGACGATGGATTTCATCGATGAACAGCACATCGTGCGGTTCAAGATTGGTCAACAGCGCCGCCAGGTCCCCCGGACGCTCAAGCACCGGACCGGAAGTGCTCTTGATCGATACGCCCATTTCCTCGGCGATGATGTTCGCCAGGGTGGTTTTACCCAGCCCCGGCGGACCGAAGATCAGGGTGTGGTCGAGGGATTCGCTACGACCACGAGCGGCCTGGATAAACAGTTCCATCTGCTCGCGAACGGTCGGCTGGCCGATGTATTCGGCCAGACTGACGGGACGTATCGCCCGATCCTGGACTTCTTCGCGCTCACGCGGACTGTGCGTGGCGGCGATCAGACGATCAGCTTCAATCACTTAAATCATTCCCTTCAGGGCGCGTCGAATCATGTCTTCGCTGCTCAGGCCTTTCTCTTTGATTGCGGAAATCGCCTTGCTCGCTTCCTGTGGCTTGTAACCCAGAGAAATCAGCGCGCTGACCGCATCATTCTCGGCGGTATTGACCGGCGCCGGGCCGTCCGGCTGGTTCGGAACCAGCGCAAACATGGCCGGCGAGGTTTCCCAGGCCTTGAAGCGATCCTTGAGCTCGACCAGCAGACGCTCGGCGGTTTTCTTGCCCACGCCCGGCACCTTGGTCAGCGCCGAGGTGTCCTGGGACTGCACGCAGCGGATCAGCTCATCGACTTCCAGACTCGACATCAAGGCCAGGGCCAGTTTCGGCCCCACACCATTGAGACGGATCAACTCGCGAAAAAAGTCTCGCTCACGCTTGCCGGCAAAACCATAGAGTAACTGCGCGTCTTCGCGTACGACCAAATGGGTGTGCAAGGTCAGCGGTTCACCGACCGACGGCAGACGATAAAGGGTGGTCATGGGCACTTCCAGCTCATACCCGAGGCCATTTACATCCAGAATCAGGTGCGGCGGCTGTTTCTCAGCCAGAGTGCCGCGCAAGCGTCCAATCACGTTTCAGATCCTTGAGCGTTGGCCAGCCGTGGGCTGGCGACCGACAGAACATGGATTTACGGCCGACGACCCAGGCGCGAAATCCAAATTCCGTGAAATTGACTGCTGATGCTATCAGAGACGCAGGCGCCCGCCACGACTGCGTGCCGTTCCCAGGCCGTGCGGCAACAGACTGGAGCGGGTGTGAGCGTGACAAATGGCGATGGCCAGGGCGTCCGATGCGTCGATTTGCGGTTTGCTGGTGAGCTTGAGCATATGCATGACCATCATCTGCACCTGCTCTTTATTGGCGGCGCCGGTGCCGACCACGGCCTGCTTGACCTGAGTAGCTGTGTACTCGGCAATCTCCAGGCTCTCTTCGGCGCCGGCAACGATAGCGGCCCCACGGGCCTGCCCGAGCTTGAGCGCCGAATCGGCGTTTTTCGCCATGAACACCTTTTCGATGCCCATGGTCACCGGGCCGTAGGTCTGAATGATTTCCCGCACGCCGCGATAGACGATCTGCAGGCGCTCGTGCAGCTCGCCGGCACCAGTGCGGATGCAACCCGAGGCGACATAGATGCAACCGCCGCGTCCGGTATCGCGAACAATGCCGTAACCGGTAATGCGCGAACCGGGGTCGATACCAAGAATTAAAGTCATAACGCCTGCAGGTTCGGTAAAAGCACTGAATTCGAGATAACGCATAACAAATGTGGGAGCTGGCTTGCCAGCGATGGCGGTGTGTCAGGCACCATCATTACCTGATGTGCCGACGCCATCGCTGGCGAGCCAGCTCCCACATTGCAGCCTAGCCGCTCTTAACCGAGCTGAGCGGCCACGTCTTCCGGAATGTCCGCGTTGGAGTAGACGTTCTGCACGTCGTCCAGGTCTTCCAGCATATCGATCAGCTTGAGCACCTTCTCGGCCCCCTCCAGATCCAGTTCGGCGCTGGTGGTCGGCTGCATGACGATTTCCGCGTCATCACCCTTGAAACCTGCGGCTTCCAGGGCAGTGCGCACCGCATAGAAACTGGTGAACGAGGTGAACACGTCGATCGAGCCGTCTTCGTGGCTGACCACGTCGTCGGCATCGGCTTCCAGCGCCGCTTCCGTCAGCGCGTCTTCGTCGACGCCTGGCGCAAAGCTGATCTGGCCCTTGCGTTCGAACAGGTAGGCTACCGAACCGTCGGTACCTAGGTTGCCGCCACACTTGCTGAACGCATGGCGCACAGCCGCTGCGGTACGGTTGCGGTTGTCGGTCATGCACTCGACCATCACCGCCACGCCACCCGGGCCGTAACCTTCGTAGGTCAGCTCTTCAACGTTGTCGGCTTCGGTCGCACCGGCGCCACGGGCAACGGCACGGTCGATGATGTCCCGGCTCATGTTGGCGCCCAGCGCCTTGTCCAGGGCCAGACGCAGACGCGGGTTGGAGCCCGGATCACCGCCGCCCTGACGGGCCGCCACGGTCAGTTCGCGGATCCACTTGGTGAAGATCTTGCCTCTCTTGGCATCCTGGCGTTCTTTGCGGTGCTTGATGTTCGCCCACTTGGAATGACCTGCCATAACTCGCTCCGAATTCTCTTGAACAATGCCCGCCATGCAGGTGCATCGGCCAGCAAAAAAACTTGTTTTCAATCACTGCAGAAAGAAAAAAGGCGCATCCGAAGATGCGCCTTCAGGCCCGTCTTACTCGGCCTTTGGCGTCTCGCGCAAACGAATGTGCAATTCGCGCAATGCCTTCGCATCCACAACACCCGGCGCCTGCGTCATCACATCGGCAGCACTCTGGGTTTTCGGGAAGGCGATCACTTCACGGATCGACTGGGCGCCGGTCATCAGCATTACCAGACGGTCCAGACCGAAGGCCAGGCCACCGTGCGGCGGCGCGCCGTATTTCAGGGCGTCGAGCAGGAAGCCGAACTTCTCTTCCTGTTCCGCTTCGTTGATGCCCAGCTGACGGAACACCGCCTGTTGCATCTCTTTACGGTGGATACGGATCGAACCGCCACCCAGTTCGGTGCCGTTCAGCACCATGTCATAGGCACGGGACAAAGCGCCTGCCGGGTTGGCTTCCAGCTCTTCAGGCGAGCACTTCGGCGCGGTGAACGGGTGGTGCAGAGCCGAGAAGCTGCCGTCGTCGTTCTCTTCGAACATCGGGAAGTCAACGACCCACATCGGAGCCCATTCGCAAGTCAGCAGCTTCAGGTCGTGACCGAGCTTGATACGCAGCGCGCCCAGGGCTTCGCTGACGATCTTGGCCTTGTCGGCACCGAAGAACACGATATCGCCATCGACTGCGCCGACGCGATCGAGGATCACGTTCAGGTTGGCTTCCGGGATGTTTTTCACGATCGGCGATTGCAAACCTTCAACACCGGCAGCGCGCTCGTTGACCTTGATGTACGCCAGGCCCTTGGCACCGTAGATGCCGACGAACTTGGTGTAGTCGTCGATCTGCTTGCGCGGCATGCTCGCCCCGCCTGGAACTCGCAGCGCGGCGATACGGCATTTCGGATCGTTGGCAGGACCGCTGAAGACCTTGAAATCAACTTCTTTCAGCTGATCGGCCACATCGACCAGTTCCAGCGGGTTACGCAGGTCCGGCTTGTCGGAACCGTAACGGCGCATGGCTTCTTCAAAAGTCATGTGAGGGAATTCGCCGAATTCCAGATCCAGCACTTCCTTGAACAGGTTGCGGATCATGCCTTCGGTCAGGCCCATGATGTCCTTTTCGTCGAGGAAGCTGGTCTCGATGTCGATCTGAGTGAACTCAGGCTGACGGTCGGCACGCAGGTCTTCGTCGCGGAAGCACTTGGCGATCTGGTAGTAGCGGTCGAAGCCGGCGACCATCAGCAGTTGCTTGAACAGCTGTGGCGATTGCGGCAGCGCGAAGAACGAACCAGCGTGGGTACGGCTCGGCACGAGATAGTCACGCGCGCCTTCCGGAGTGGCACGGGTCAGGATCGGCGTTTCGACGTCGAGGAAGCCGTTTTCGTCCAGGTAGCGACGGATGCTGGTGGTCATGCGCGAACGCAGACGCAGCTTCTCGGCCATTTCCGGACGACGCAGGTCCAGGAAGCGATAACGCAGGCGGGTTTCTTCGCCGACGTCGGAGAACTCGTTCAGCGGGAACGGCGGGGTTTCCGACTCGTTCAGCACTTCCAGCTCGTAGCCCAGCACTTCGATCATGCCCGACGCCATGTTGGCGTTGGTGGCACCGGCCGGACGCAGGCGAACCTTGCCGGTGATCTTCACGACGTATTCGCTGCGCACGCGATCGGCAGCGGCGAAGCTCTCGGCGCGATCCGGATCGAACACTACCTGGGCCAGACCGTCACGATCACGGATATCGAGGAAAATCACCCCGCCGTGGTCGCGACGACGGTGAACCCATCCGCAAAGGGTAATTTCCTGGCCTTCCAGGCTTTCGTTCAGTTGGCCGCAATAATGGCTGCGCATCATGGTAGTGGTTCGCTTCTCGTAATTCGAAATTCGGTGGAGATCCGGTTGCACTCAAGCAATGTGCAATCTGTGGAAACTCGCGCGTGTCGTTCGACCTGGGTTTGAACCCTAGTCAGATTTGTCGCCACCGGCCAGATTCTTCTTCGCGCCGGTCTTGAAATCGGTTTCGTACCAGCCGCTGCCACTGAGGCGAAAGCCCGGCATCGACAGTTGCTTCTTGAGTTCCGGCGCCTGGCAGGCAGGGCAATCGACCAATGGTGCGTCACTGATCTTTTGAATGGCTTCCAACTGATGACCACAGGAAGCACATTGGTAATCGTACATCGGCATGGGGTTGTCTCGGCAATCAGATTGCCAGCACACGCAGGGCTGTGCGGCGAAAGAGCGGGATTATATCCATTAAATGCGGCCTGTGCAGCCGGAAGACTGCACAGGCCGTCTTGTCAGTGACAACCCGCGGCGGGCGTCCCCGGAGAATCCCGCAGGCCATGCACCACGCACACCACCCGCACCAGACCGCTGAAGTTTTTCACCCCGCCATGGCGCAGGTGCACTTCACGATCGACACGGGACAACAGCGCGCCGACCGAACAGCAATTGTCTTCGGCCATCCGGCCTAGAATATTCCAGTAAACCTGCTCCAGCCGCATGCAGGTCGCGAACCCGTTCAAGCGTACCGATCGGGACAGTGGCCGGATCAACTCCATGTCGAACCCGCCGAGAAACGGCTCCCCGAACTTTTCCTGCTGCAAATCGACTGCAATATCTCGTCGCCTGCCTCCACCTTCCATATAGCTGACACTCCTTTGCCATTTTGCGCCTGTGTTCAAGGCGAAATCCTGTGACCTCATTAAAAGCGCAGGTGCAAAGGCGGATCCAGACGACTTATTGACCATCCACGTAGGATAAGCCAACACGATACGGAGGATCATGGAGCGGCGGGTCGTCTTCCTGGTTTCCTACCGTCACGGGTGAAGTTTCCGAGGGGAAAGAAGAGCGCACGAACCATGAACATCCGTGCGCCTCCCGTCATCAGGCCTCGAGCAATGCACGCAGCATCCACGCGGTTTTCTCGTGAACCTGCATGCGTTGGGTCAGCAGGTCGGCAGTCGGTTCGTCACTGACCTTGTCCAGCAGAGGGAAAATCCCCCGCGCCGTGCGCGTGACCGCCTCCTGCCCCTCGACCAGTTGTTTGATCATGTCCTCGGCACTCGGCACGCCCTCCTCCTCTTTAATGGAAGACAGGCGAGCGTAGGTCGCGTACGCGCCCGGCGCCGGAAAGCCCAGCGCCCGGATGCGCTCGGCAATCAAGTCGACTGCCAGGGCCAGTTCGTTGTATTGCTCCTCGAACATCAGATGCAGGGTCCGAAACATCGGCCCGGTGACGTTCCAGTGGAAGTTGTGGGTCTTCAGATACAACACGTAAGTGTCCGACAGCAGGCGCGAGAGCCCTTCGACGATGGATTTGCGGTCTTCTTCACTGATACCGATATCGATTGCCATGCTTACCCCCTAACGGCGATTGAAATTCATCCAGCAGGTGTCGGTTCACTGTAGCAAGGCCACCCCCGCCCCGCAGCCCCCGCATGGGCCCGATAGACGCGACAAATCGTCCGGTACCTGCCGCTGGCCGGCGTGATTTGAGTAGCCGCAGGCTTTACTGTTAAATAGGCAGTGTGTCGCTACGCCCCGTTTTCCGGGCCTGCGCATAGGCTGATGCCGTGCACGTGTCCAACGCCTCTTATTGTTCCGAAGCGAACCGTGCGCTCTCAGCTCTTCCTTGTGAGCCGTCATAACGTGAGTCAATAAAAATGTTGAAAATCGTCCACCTGCTAATGGGCGCAGCAGCCTTGCTGCTGTCCTTCATACCTAGCCTGAAGTCCGAAGCGGTACCTTACCTGCAACAACCCGATGCACTTTACCTGGCCTTTTTCGGCCTGCTGAACCTGATCCTTGCGCCAGTTATTCCCTACTGGAACAAAGGTCCGCGCCAGCATCTGCAAAATCTGGTCAGCGCCTTGCTGGTTCTGACCGTCGTCCTGCAAACCCTGACCCTGATCGCGCCGATGCCTGTCATCGCCGGCCAGCCAGCCGTGCTGTTCAGCCTGGTGATCGCTCTGGTTGCCGTGGTCCTGCACCTGGCCATCAGCTTCTACAAGTCCTCCCCGGCCGCCGCTCCCACCAGCTACGACATGAGCAATCGCGATACCGGCACCGTCAAGTGGTTCAACACCTCCAAGGGCTTCGGCTTTATCTCCCGGGATTCCGGCGATGATATTTTCGTGCACTTTCGCGCCATCCGTGGCGAAGGCCACCGCGTCCTGGTCGAAGGCCAGCGCGTGGAGTTCTCGGTGATGAACCGTGACAAGGGCCTGCAGGCCGAAGACGTGATCGCTGCCCTGCCGCGCCGCTGATCCACGTCCCCGCACTAAAAAAAACCGCGAACAGCCTGGCTGTTCGCGGTTTTTTAATGGGAGCACGGAAGCATGCCCGCACACATTTCAATAGTGTGGCGGTGGCGCATCTTCTTCAAACGATCCGATCTGCCCCACCATCTCTTCCTGGCGCTTGAGTACGGCTGCCATCTGCAATTGCAGGCGCTCGACCACTCGCTGCTGTTCCACCAGCACATCGTTCAATGCCTGAATGGTGTCGTCCTGAAACGCCAGGCGGCTTTCCAGTTCGGTAACACGTTGTTCGAAACTCATGACTCAGCCCTCCAGAAAAGTGAAGTCTTCGTCCAGCACCAGACGCAGGCGCTCGCGAATCGCAGCCACTTGCCCGGCACTGTAAGGCTTGGCGGGATGTTTGCCCCAGACCGGTGCCGGCCAGGCGGCATCGTCGCGTTTACGTACGATCACATGCATATGCAGTTGGCTGACCACGTTACCCAGGGTCGCAACATTCATTTTGTCGGCGTCGAAGGAATCCTTGAGCACTTCGGCCAGGGCGGTGGTTTCCTGCCACAGGCGCTGCTGGTCGGCGACATCCAACTGAAACAACTCGCTGATATCGTCGCGGCGTGGCACCAGGATGAACCATGGGTAGTTGGCGTCGTTGGACAACAGCAGTCGGCAAAGCGGGAAATCGCCGATGGTCAGCGTGTCCTGTTGAAGTCGTGAATCTAAAGCAAACACTGCGCGCACTCCCGGCGAATGACCTGTTTTTTCAGCTTAGCGCCCCGCCACGAACGCGGCGAGCCAAGCGACTGGATGGCAGCATACCTGCGATTGGAGAGACCTTCACGGCGAACAGCATTGCCGAAAGAATTCCTCCACGCCCCGAGATGTGACATTTATGACTTGAGCGCACCAGGACGGAACCGGGAGTGCGAATGAGCAGAGCAAAATGACCCGCACACACCTCAGTGTTCACGTTCATCCAGCGTCCCAACTGTATGAATTCAGTACAGCCTTTGAATTTTTTTGCACCAAAACCGCACAGTGCGTCTACGCTCAATGCGTCGGGCATCCGCCGAATACTCACTCACGGGGTGAACCGGTAACGTTTTTGGTTGTCGCGCAGCGAAACTGAAGGAGCAACACCATGCGAAGGATGGCGTCAAGCCTGTATGAAAGGCCCTCGAGGCCCCCGGTTTTATGAGGTTTTCACGGCGTCAGACGAGCACCTTGAAAAAAACCGGAACAATTCAGCGGTTTGTGCACGCTTGTTGCATTCATACCCATATGGGCTATAAGCGCACCACACGAAGTGGATGCCTTGAGCCCCATAAAAACAGTGGCAGGGTTGCCCGATGGAGATTCAAGCGTTTTGCCAAGGGACTCTTTTTACCGATGCTCAAGCTCTGTAAAACAGCGCTGAAGTTGTCAGTCCCATTGCATTTGGACTGTAAATTTGCGACATCTACCAAGCCGATTGCGACACGCTCGTAAAGAAGCTGAAAGGTTGGATTCGCAAGTATCGCCAACATGGTCGGCGTGATATAAGTTTGCGCCGACACAAAAAGAAAGAGCCGCCCAGATAATAAAACAGGTGGGACGGCAGTACTCTTCTAAAACCAAAGGAGCAAATCACGATGCGCGTGATGAAGTGGAGCATGATCGCACTGGCAGTTGCAGCAGCAGCCAGTACTCAAGTGGCTACGGCCGCACCGTTTGTAAGTGACCAGGCTGAAGCGAAAGGCTTTGTTGAAGACGCGAAGTTTGATGTGTTGCTGCGCAACTATTACTTCAACCGCGACAAGAAGAACACCACCTCCAATGACCAGAAAGACTGGACCCAGGGTTTCCTGAGCAACTTCAGCTCCGGCTACACCCAAGGCACCGTGGGTGTTGGTGTTGATGCATTCGGTTACCTGGGTATCAAACTGGATGGTGGCGACGGCACCACCGGTTCGGGCAACACCAGCCTCGACTCCCAAGGCCATGCCCACGACTCCCTCGGTAAAGCAGGCGCAGCGATCAAGGCCCGCATCTCCAAAACCGAGCTGAAATTCGGTGAGTTCCAGCCAAGCACAGCTCCAGTCTTCGCCGTCGGCGGCTCCCGTCTGATCCCTCAGACTGCTACCGGTTTCCAACTGCAGAGCAGCGAAATCCAGAATCTGGATCTGGAAGCAGGCCACTTCTACTCGGCCTCCAGCCAGGACGAGATGAATAGCAACGGTGAACTGCACTCGCAGTACGCCAGCACCACCGATAATCCTGTCACTGGCAGAACCATGGACTTCGCCGGTGGTAAATACGGCATCACCGACAATCTGAGCGTCTCGCTCTACGGTTCGAAGTTCAAGGACATCTGGAACCAGTACTACGCCAACGTGAACCTCACCACCCCAATCAGTGGTGACACTTCGCTGAACACCGACTTCAACATCTACCGCACCAACGACACCGGTAGTGCCAAAGCCGGCGACATCAGCAACACCACGTTCTCCCTGGCAACCGCACTGTCGTTCCTGAAAGCACACACCGTGACTCTGGCCTTCCAGAAAGTCGACGGCGACACCCCGTTCGACTACGTCGGCGTAGGTGACAACAACCGCGGTGGCGACTCGATCTTCCTCGCCAACTCCATCCAGTACTCCGACTTCAACGGTCCTAACGAGAAATCTGCACAGATTCGTTATGACCTGAAAATGGCCGAGTACGGCATTCCGGGCCTGAGCTTCATGACCCGTTACGTGAAAGGCTGGGACATCGACGGTACCAAAATGGATGCTGACAGCCCTTACCGCTCGTACGGTTACGGTGAAGATGGCAAACATCATGAAACCAACCTGGAAGCCAAATACGTAGTTCAGACCGGCCCGGCCAAAGATCTGTCCTTCCGTATTCGTCAGGCATGGCACCGTGGCAACACCGACCAGGCTGAAGGTGATATCAACGAGTTCCGTCTGATCGTCGACTACCCACTGTCGATCTTGTAATCGCCAACATTTAGTTTGCGGTAACAACAAAAAGGCCCATATTCCGATGGGCCTTTTTTATTGCCTGTCACTTGTAATAGATGCCTGACCGATAAGTCAGCCAATTAATTAGCAACCTATCATTACACCGCCGATTCCTGAACCACACGAATCACTCGTTGCGGGAAAGGAATATCAATGCCTGCAGTCTTTAAACGATCACGCGACTGTTCGTTAAACATGAACATCACATCCCAATAATCCGCCGTTTTAACCCACACGCGCAGGGAAACAGTGATCGAGCTGTCACCCAGTGTCGAAATAACGGCCTGCGGCGCCGGATCCTGCAGAACGCGCTCATCCTTGGCCAGATCCAGCAGCACCTGACGGGCCTTTTGCAGATCAGCTTCGTAATCCACACCTACGTCGAACACAACCTTGCGGGTTGGCTGACGGTTGGTGTTGGTAATGATGCCGTTCGACAGATTGCCGTTCGGGACGATGATGGTCTTGTTGTCGCCGGTGCGCAGCACGGTGTGGAAGATCTGGATGCTGTCGACGGTACCCGCCACACCCTGGGCTTCGATCCAGTCACCAATGCGGAACGGACGGAACAGCAGAATCAGCACGCCGCCGGCGAAGTTCGCCAGGCTGCCCTGCAACGCCAGACCGATGGCCAGACCCGCCGCACCGATCGCCGCGACGAACGAAGTGGTCTCGACGCCAATCATCGACGCCACGCTGACGATCAGCAGCACCTTGAGAATGATGTTGGCCAGGCTGCTGATGAAACCTTGCAGGGCCAGGTCGGCGTTGCGCAGAGCCAACAGGCCGCCGAGCTTTTGCGTGACCTTGTTGATCAGCCACCAGCCGATGGCCAGGGTGATCACCGCCAGCAGCACACGGCTGCCGTATTCCATGATCATCGGAATCCACGCCTGGGATGCCTTGACCAGGTTGTCTACCTCAGCATTCAAATCCATCTTTTATCTCCTGATTACCGGCTTCCCGGGCTGTAAAAAAACCAGCGGCAGAAAGACCGGGCCGTAAATGGCTCAATCGTTTCTGCCGTTGCTTGGGCCTCGGACGCTGTAAACGCCGAGAGGTTCCCGACCGGAAAGCTTAGTCGCGGAAGTTGTTGAACTGCAGTGGCATGCCGAATTCCTTGGCACGCAGGGCCGCGATGGCTTCCTGCAGGTCGTCACGCTTCTTGCCGGTTACACGTACCTGCTCGCCCTGAATGGCGGCCTGCACCTTGAGCTTGGCGTCCTTGATATGAGCGACGATCTTCTTCGCCAGCTCCTTGTCGATGCCTTCCCGAAGTACGGCATCCTGTTTCATCACTTTGCCCGATGCGTAAGCGTCCTTGACCTCAAGGCATTGCACATCAATCTTGCGCTTGACCAGTGCCAGCTTGAGGATTTCGATCATCGCTTCCAGCTGAAACTCGGCTTCAGCGGTCAGGTTGACGGTCAGTTCCTTTTCCTTGTACTCGTAGCTGCCCTTGCCTTTCAGGTCATAACGACGATCGAGATCCTTCGCGGCGTTCTCGACCGCGTTGGTGAGCTCGTGTTTGTCCAGTTCGGATACCACGTCGAACGACGGCATGTAATCTCTCCAATAAAAAGGCGCGCTCGTTCAGGACGTGGCGCGCTTGGCTTGCGGTTAAAATCGGGCTCATTATAACGGGTCTTTTCCCACCGACACCGCGAGCCTTGCATGCCTGTACCTTACCGAGTGAAAAACTGATGTCCACCCCCTGGCACATCCTCGGCGCCGGAAGTCTCGGCACGCTCTGGGCCACGCGTCTGGCCCGGGCCGGATTGCCGGTCCGGTTGATCCTGCGCGACGTCGACCGTCTGCATGACTATGCAACGGCGGGCGGCCTCACCCTCGTCGAACAAGGCGTGGCCAGCCGTTACACGATCCCCGGCGAAACGCCGGACAGTCCCGGGCCGATTCGCCGCCTGCTGGTGGCCTGCAAGGCCTACGACGCCGAAGCAGCCGTGGCCGCACTTGCCCATCGTCTGGCGCCGGACGCCGAACTGATTCTTTTGCAGAACGGCCTCGGCAGCCAGGAAGCGGTCGCCGCGCGTGTCCCGCAAGCCCGCTGCCTCAGCGCCTCCAGCACCGAGGGCGCGTTTCGCGATGGCGACTGGCGCGTGGTGTTTGCCGGTCATGGTTACACCTGGCTCGGCGACGCCGGTCACCCCGTGGCACCCATCTGGCTGGACGATCTTGAGGCAGCGAAAATCCCCCATGAATGGAGCGCCGATATCCTCACCCGCCTGTGGCGAAAACTGGCGCTCAACTGTGCGATCAATCCGCTGACGGTGCTGCACAATTGCCGCAACGGTGAGCTCCAGCAACATCACTGCGAAGTCGCGACGCTGTGCGGCGAACTGACCGAACTGCTCGAATGCTGCGGGCAACCGGCAGCGGCGGACAACCTGCAACAGGAAGTTGAACGGGTGATCCAGGCCACGGCGGCGAACTTCTCGTCGATGTATCAGGATATGGCCAATAAACGCCGCACCGAAATCAGCTATCTGCTCGGGCATGCCTGCAAGGTAGCCGAGCGTCATCAGTTGAACCTGCCGCATTTGAAGCAATTGCAGCAGCGCCTGAGCGCCCATCTGAACAGTCTCGGATTGCCCGTCGACTGAGCAGCGGCTACGCTGGCCACTTGTTCCTTTTCTGCGATAAACCTGATGCCATTGCGCCAGCGTCTTGAAAACCTGCCGGTCGGCCAGAAACTGCTGGCTGCCCTGCTGGTGCTGTTGACCACCGTGCTGCTGGTCGCCAACCTGACCTTTATCAGCGCCGCCTATTACATCTCCCAGGAAAGCATGGCGCCTCAGGCGTTGCAGACCATCGGCCGGCTGGTATCCAACCCGAGCCTGGTGGCCGAAGCCTTGCAGTCGCCGCAAAGCGCCGAGCGGCTGCTCAAGGAACTCGACAGCTATTCCCCGCTGCGCGCGGCCGCTTTATACGACGGCAAAGGCGAACGTCTGGCGCAGTTGCAACACGGCGACAAACTCAAATTGCCAGAGCGCTATCGACACATCGAAGCCTGGCAACTGACCGAATTTCGCAGCAATCAACTCATCACCCTGCCCCGCCCCGGCACTGCACCAGGCCACCTGCTTTTGGTGGCCAGCAGCGAACTGCCAGTAGCGTTCTATACCGGCACACTCACGGCCAGTCTGGGGATCCTGATTTTCAGTGTGCTGCTGTGGCTGGTCATCGCGCGGCAGATCAAGCGCCTGATTACCCGGCCGATCCATCAACTCGAAGAACTGTCCCGCCAGGTGACCCGCGAAGAGAATTACGCCCTGCGCGCCTCACGGGGCAACCGTGACGAAATCGGCAGTCTGGCCGAGGCGTTCAACACCATGCTCTCGCGCATCGAGGCCCGGGAGCAGCAACTCAAACGCGCCCGTGACGATTCCCAGGCAGCCTACGATCAGGCCCAGGGTCTGGCCGAAGAAACCCGCCACACCAACCGCAAGCTGGAACTGGAAGTCCAGGTGCGCAGCAAGATCGAGAAGAAGCTCACCGGTTTCCAGAACTACCTCAACAGCATCATCGACTCCATGCCCTCGGCGCTGATCGCACTCGACGAACAGCTCTACGTCACGCAATGGAACCAGGAAGCCAGCGCCCTCTCCGGTACACGGCTGGACGAAGCGCTGAATCAGCCGATCTTCCTCGCCTTCGCGCCGCTCAAGCCGTTCCTGCCGCAACTCAAGCAGACCGTCGAGCAACACACGGTGGCGAAAATCGAGCGGGTGACATGGTTCAAGGACGACGAGCCCAAACACTACGCCCTCACCTTCTACCCGTTGATGGGCGGTGCCGGACGCGGCGTGGTGATCCGGATCGACGACATCACCCAGCGCCTGTCGCTGGAAGAAATGATGGTGCAGTCGGAGAAAATGCTGTCGGTCGGTGGCCTCGCCGCCGGCATGGCCCACGAGATCAACAACCCGTTGGGGGCGATCCTGCACAACGTGCAGAACATTCGCCGACGTCTGTCGCCAGACCTGCCGAAAAACCTCGAACAGGCCGAGCAACTGGGCATCGAGCTGGACGCAGTCAACCGCTACCTGCAAGGCCGGGAAGTCCCGCAATTGCTGGATGGCATCCAGCAGGCCGGCGCCCGGGCGGCAAAAATCGTCACCCACATGCTCAGCTTCAGTCGTCGCAGCAACCGCCAGATGGCGCCGTGCGATTTGCCGGCATTGATCGATCAAGCGGTGGAAATCGCCGGTAACGACTTCGATCTGGCCATCGGCTTCGACTTCAAGGGTCAGGCGATCATTCGCCAGTTCGACCCGGCGCTGGGCCCGGTGCCCGGCACCGCCAACGAACTTGAGCAGGTGCTGCTCAATCTGCTGAAAAACGCCGCGCAGGCAATTCACCAGCGTGAAGATGACAGCGAGCCGGGGCGGATCACTCTGCGTACCCGGCTCAATCCACCCTGGGCCGAGATCCAGGTCGAGGACAACGGCATCGGCATGAGCGAGAACGTGCGCAAGCGCACCTTCGAGCCGTTCTTCACCACCAAGGAAATCGGCCAGGGCACGGGACTCGGTTTGTCAGTGTCGTACTTCATCATCACCAACAACCACAAAGGGCAGATGGAAGTGCAGTCAGCGCCGGGGCAAGGTACCTGCTTCACCCTGCGTCTGCCACTGGCACAACCGGCGCCCATCGCCGCCGAAACCAATCAACTACCGAGGTAAACCATGGGCTTTCGCTTGTCGAAGATCTACACACGCACCGGCGACAAGGGCGAAACCGGCCTCGGCGATAGTCGCCGCGTCCCCAAGGATCACCCGCGCATCGAGGCCATTGGCGAAGTCGACACCCTGAACAGCCAGGTCGGCGTGCTGCTGGCCGGATTGATCGCCGAACGCGAAAACTGCCCCGGACTCAATGAATTGATCGACGTGTTGGCGCCCTGCCAACATCGACTGTTCGACCTGGGTGGCGAGCTGGCAATGCCGGAATATCAGGCGTTGAACGCAGCAGAAATCGAACGGCTGGAAGCCGCCATCGATGTGTGGAACGAGGAATTGGGGCCGCTGGAGAACTTCATTCTGCCCGGCGGTTCCATGCTGATTGCCCAGGCCCATGTGTGCCGCAGCCTGGCGCGAAGTGCCGAGCGGCGTTGTCAGCATTTGAATGCGATCGAACCGTTGGCCGGGGTTGGCCTGGCGTACATCAATCGCTTGTCGGATCTGTTGTTTGTCGCGGCGAGGTTGATTGCGCGGCGCCAGGGTATTGCCGAGATTCTGTGGCAACCGGCGGCGAAACCTTCACAGCAGTAGCGACTGTCAGAACGCCTTCGTCGGAACGCCGCCCGGAGCAAGCCCGCTCCCACAGGGAAATGTATTCCTACAGTTGGAATGCAATCAAATGTGGGAGCGGGCTTGCCCGCGAAGGGGACATCAGCCTCAGTAAAGAATCAAGCCTCAGGCCAGAACGCCCGAATCCCCGCCACACCCTGAGCCCCGGCATTCCACGCCTTCTCGCGCTCCGCCGGGCCGACACCGCCCAGCAGAAATACCGGTTTGCTGAAGCTTTCGATCAGCGTCGAAGCCTGCTCCCAGCCCAACGGCTGGGCATCCGGGTGAGTCAGGGTCGGCTGCACCGGCGACAGGGTGACGAAATCCACGCCCATCTGCTCGGCCAGCGCCAGTTCTTCAGCGTTATGGCAGGACGCCGCCAACCAGCGCTCCGCCGGCAGCGGCCGCCCCGCAGCCGCGTACTTGCGCAGTTGCGCCGAGGTGATGTGCCAGCCGGCGGCCGGGAAATCGCCCAGCCACTCGAACGGGCCTTTGATCATCAACTGCGCCTTGCCGGCACAGAGGCCGACCGCATCTACCGCCAGATCGCGGTACTTCGGGTCATAACCATTGGGCGCACGCAACTGGATCAGCTTGATCCCACCGGCGATCGCCTTCTGGATACCGCGCAGCAAGGCCGGGGTTTCCAGATCTTCCGGGGTGATCAGGTATTCGGCAGGCAGACGCGCCGCCGCGACGATCGGCTGGTTCGCCGCCGGGAATTCGTAATCCGTCAGCTCCTTGGCCGAAACCCAGGCCAATGGCTGGCCTTCGGCGCCATGGGGTTCGCCGGTGAAGCTCGAGACTTCCCAGACATCCAGCAACACCTGTTTGTCCGGATAATCGTGGCGCACCTTGATCAGCGGCCGCGCGGCGCCGACGACGATGCCCAATTCTTCGTGCAGCTCACGGGCCAGCGCGGTTTGCACCGACTCGTCGGCTTCGACCTTGCCACCGGGAAATTCCCAGAGGCCGCCCTGATGCTGGGTATCGGCACGCCGGGCGATCAGAATCTTGCCGCTGTCGTCACGAATGACGGCGGCGGCGACGTGTACACGTTTCACGACTGCAATTCCTCCAGTCCAGCCTTTTGCCAGGCCTTGAAGGCCGGCCATTGGTAGACGGTTTCAACATAGGCTTCATCTTCGGCGGGCAGCTTTACCTGATAGGTACGCAGGCGCACGGCAATCGGTGCAAAGAACGCATCGGCCAGCGACACCCGACCAAACAGGTAAGGTCCTGGCTCAGTCGCAACGGCGCGGCATTCGGCCCATAGCGCGAGCATGCGCTCGATGTCGACCTTCACCTCAGGCGGCACCGGATTGAGTGGCGCATCGTGGCTCAGGTTGAACGGCATGTGATTGCGCATCGCGAAGAAGCCGCTGTGCATCTGCGCGCAGGCGGAGCGGGCCTGGGCACGGGCGGCGATATCGGTCGGCCAGAGTTGTTCGGAAGGAAACTGTTCGGCCAGGTATTCGGCAATCGCCAGAGAATCGGCGATGGTGCCACGGGCAGTTTTCAGCAGCGGCACCTTGGCGGTCGGCGAGTGCGCCAGCAGCCGCTCACGAGTGTCGGGCTTGCCGAGTTTGACCAGTTCTTCGGTGTAGGGCGCGCCGGTCAGTTCAAGCGCCAGCGCCGCGCGCAGGGACCAGGAGGAAAGCAGTTTGTCGCCAATGATCAGGTGAAGGCTCATGTTCGGGTCCTTTCATGGGACAGAAGAAAAGGAGGTCCGCAGACCTCCCTCTTCGGCAGGGATCAGGTGCGGTATTCGGCGTTGATCTTCACGTACTCGTGGGACAGGTCGGTGGTCCAGATGGTTTCGCTGCAATCGCCGCGACCCAGCTCGATCCGGATGGTGATTTCTTCCTGCTGCATCACCGCCGAGCCCTGGGCTTCGGTGTAGGTCGCGGCGCGGGCGCCACGGCTGGCGATGCACACGTCACCGAGGAACACGTCGATCTTGCTCACGTCCAGATCCGGCACGCCGGCACGGCCAACGGCGGCGAGAATGCGGCCCCAGTTCGGGTCGGACGCAAACAGTGCCGTCTTGATCAGCGGCGAGTGGGCCACGGTGTAGCCGACATCCAGGCATTCCTGGTGATTGCCGCCGCCGTTGACTTCAACGGTCACGAACTTGGTCGCGCCTTCGCCGTCACGCACGATGGCCTGGGCCACATCCATGCACACTTCGAACACGGCCTGTTTCAGCTTGGCGAACAGCTCGCCTTCGGCACGGGTGATTTCCGGCAGCGCAGCCTTGCCGGTGGCGATCAGCATGCAGCAGTCGTTGGTCGAAGTGTCGCCGTCGATGGTGATGCGGTTGAACGACTTGTTGGCGCCGTCCAGCATCAGGTTTTGCAGCACGTCGCGGGAGACTTTGGCGTCGGTGGCGATGTAGCCGAGCATGGTCGCCATGTTCGGACGGATCATCCCCGCGCCTTTGCTGATGCCGGTGACGGTGATGGTCACGCCGTCATGCTGGAACTGGCGGCTGGCGCCTTTGGGCAGCGTGTCGGTGGTCATGATGCCAGTGGCGGCAGCTTCCCAGTTGTTTTCCGACAGATCGTCCAGCGCGGCCTGCAAGGCGCCCTCGATCTTCTCGACCGGCAGCGGCTCGCCGATCACGCCGGTGGAGTACGGCAGGATCTGGCTGGCATCCACACCGGTCAGTTCAGCCAGTTTGGCGGTGGTTCGCTCGGCGGCTGCCAGGCCCGGTTCGCCGGTGCCGGCGTTGGCATTGCCGGTGTTGGTCAACAGGTAGCGCACCGGGTTCTGCACGCGCTTCTTGGCCAGGATCACCGGCGCTGCGCAGAAAGCGTTCAACGTAAACACGCCCGCCACGGTGGAACCTTCGGCGCAACGCATCACGACGACATCCTTGCGCCCCGGGCGCTTGATGCCGGCCGAAGCGATACCGAGTTCAAAACCGGCAACCGGGTGCAACGTTGGCAAAGGACCAAGACCAACAGCCATGAATGCGCTCCTTACTCAATGATGTCAGCACCGCCAAGCGTAGTGGCGGTGGTGTAAATGGCAAAACGCCGCGACGGCTGGTGCCGGTCGCGGCGCGGGTATTTCAGCGATTGAAACGGGGTTTACTGGATCTGCCCGTGGCAATGCTTGAATTTCTTGCCCGAACCGCAGTAGCACAGTTCGTTGCGGCCCAGCTTCTGCTCGTTGCGAACCGGGGCGGCGGCGAGGGCCACATCGACCTCTTCACCGACCAGTTCCGATTGCGCTTCCAGGCCAGGAGCCTCGGCGTGTTCGAACTGCATGCGGGCGGCCAGTGCTTCGGCTTCCTGACGCAGGCGTTGTTCTTCTTCGGCCGGATCTTCGCGGCGAACCTGAACGTGGGACAGCACGCGGATCGAGTCGCGCTTGATCGAATCCAGCAGCTCGGAGAACAGCGTGAAGGACTCGCGCTTGTATTCCTGCTTCGGGTTCTTCTGCGCATAACCACGCAAGTGGATGCCGTGACGCAGGTGATCCATGGTCGACAGGTGGTCTTTCCACAGGTCGTCCAGTACGCGCAGCACGATCTGCTTCTCGAACGAGCGCAGGGCTTCGGCACCCGCCTGGTCTTCTTTTTCGTTGTAGGCGGCGATCAGCTCGTTCATCAGCTTCTCGCGCAGGGTTTCTTCGTACAGGTGATCGTCTTCGTCGAGCCATTGCTGGATCGGCAGCTTCACGCCGAAGTCGCTGGCGATCGACGCTTCCAGACCCGCCACGTCCCACTGCTCTGGCAGCGATTGCGGCGGAATGTGCGCGCTGACGGTGGCGTTCAGGACATCCTGACGGAAATCAGCGATGGTTTCGCCGATGTTGTCCGCAGCCAGCAACGTGTTGCGCATGTGATAGATCACTTTACGCTGCTCGTTGTTGACGTCGTCGAACTCAAGCAGTTGCTTGCGGATGTCGAAGTTGCGGCCTTCAACCTTGCGCTGCGCCTTCTCGATGGCGTTGGTCACCATGCGGTGCTCGATCGCTTCACCGGATTGCATGCCCAGGGCCTTCATGAAGTTCTTCACCCGGTCAGAGGCGAAGATGCGCATCAGGCTGTCTTCCAGCGACAGGTAGAAGCGGCTGGAACCGGCGTCACCCTGACGGCCGGCACGGCCACGCAGCTGGTTGTCGATACGACGGGATTCGTGACGCTCGGACGCGATCACCTGCAGACCGCCGGACTCCAGCACTTGCTGGTGACGCTTCTGCCAGTCGGCCTTGATCTGGGCAATCTGCTCAGGGGTGGGGTTTTCCAGCGACGCGACTTCAACTTCCCAGTTGCCGCCCAACAGGATGTCGGTACCACGACCGGCCATGTTGGTAGCGATGGTCAGTGCGCCCGGACGACCGGCCTGCGCGATGATTTCAGCTTCTTTTTCGTGGAACTTGGCGTTCAGGACCTTGTGTTCGATGCCTTCCTTCACGAGCAATGCGGACATGTGCTCGGAGGTTTCGATGGTCGCAGTACCCACCAGCACCGGACGGCCGGCGGCCATGCTTTCCTTGATGTCATTGACGATTGCCGCGTATTTCTCTTCGGCAGTCAGGAACACCAGGTCGTTGTAGTCCTTACGGGCCAATGGCTTGTTGGTCGGGATCACGACGACCTGCAGACCATAGATCTGATGGAATTCGAACGCTTCGGTGTCGGCGGTACCGGTCATGCCGGCCAGTTTTTCGTACAGGCGGAAGTAGTTCTGGAACGTGGTCGATGCCAGGGTCTGGCTCTCGGCCTGAATGTTCAGGTTTTCCTTGGCTTCGATGGCCTGGTGCAGGCCTTCGGACAAACGACGGCCGGGCATGGTACGGCCGGTGTGTTCGTCGACCAGTACGACCTGACCGTCCTGCACGATGTATTCGACGTTGCGGTGGAACAGCTTGTGCGCACGCAGACCGGCGTAAACGTGAGTCAGCAGGCTCAGGTTATGCGCCGAGTACAGGCTCTCGCCCTCGGCCAGCAGGCCGATGCTGGTCAGTTGGTCTTCGATGAACTGGTGACCGGCTTCGTTGAGTTCGACCTGACGGGTCTTTTCGTCGACGGTGTAATGGCCTTCCTGGGTGACTTCGCCTTCGACTTCCTCGACGTGCAGCTTGAGTTTCGGGATCAGCTTGTTGATCTCGATGTACAGCTTGGAGCTGTCCTCGGCCTGACCGGAAATGATCAGCGGGGTACGCGCTTCGTCGATGAGGATGGAGTCGACTTCGTCGATCACGGCAAAGTTGAGTTCGCGCTGGAATTTCTCTTCCATGCTGAACGCCATGTTGTCGCGCAGGTAGTCGAACCCGAATTCGTTGTTGGTGCCGTAGGTGATATCGGCAGCGTAGGCGGCGCGCTTCTCTTCCGGCGGCTGGAACGGCGTCACGATGCCGACGCTCAGACCGAGGAATTCATACAGCGGACGCATCCAGTTGGCGTCGCGGCGGGCCAGGTAATCGTTCACGGTCACAACGTGCACGCCCTTGCCGGACAACGCGTTGAGGTAAACGCCCAGGGTACCCACCAGGGTCTTGCCTTCACCGGTGCGCATTTCGGCAATCTTGCCTTCGTGCAGGGTCATGCCGCCGATCAGCTGGACGTCGAAGTGGCGCATGCCCATGACACGCTTGCCGGCTTCGCGGGCGACCGCAAAGGCTTCCGGCAACAGCTTGTCGAGGGTCTCCCCCTTGGCAATGCGGTCCTTGAACTCTGCGGTCTTGGCGCGCAGTTGATCGTCCGAGAGGGCGACCATCTTCTCTTCGAAGGCATTGACGAGCTGCACCGTCTTGAGCATGCGCTTGACTTCACGCTCGTTCTTGCTTCCAAAAAGTTTCTTTAACAAAGGCGCAAACATATCGGCAGGATCTTCCACACTAAAGGGATGGAGGGCGGCCCCGTGAGTCGCCCGTGCAGCCCTCATGGCCGCATGCGAACGAGCATTCTACCCGGAAACGGTGGTGAGGAAAGTGGGGATATTCCACGATGCTGGCACTGCGCTTTGACGGGGCTCACTTAAAATAGGGGCGTTTTGCTCAACTTCAAGCCGTACAGCGAAGAAGTTAGTCGTTGATTTAATGGGCAAAGCAGTGACAAAAGCAATGGGCGAGTGAAATGGGTGCCATCTGCTACCATGGCGCCTCTGCAACTTCAGGTCCTAGATCATGGCATTTCGCCCTCTCACAGCCAGAGCGCCCGCCGTTCTGCTACGCGAAGCCAGGCCGTTGAAAGCCATCCTCGGTCATGCCCAACGTCTGGCCCATCTGCAACGTCTGCTCGAAAGCCAGCTGCAACCCGCCGCCCGTGAACACTGCCACGTGGCCAAGTGGCGCGAAGGCGAGCTGTTGCTGATTGTCACCGACGGCCATTGGGCCACGCGTCTGCGCTATCAGCAGAAACGTCTGCAACGACAACTGCAGATGTTCGACGAGTTCGCCAATCTGACGCGGATCAAGTTCGCCGTGCGGCCACCGACCCTCCAGCGCGAGACGAGCGGATCCACGATCGATCTGTCGACGGATGCGGCGGCGACCATCCAGGCCACCGCCGAAGGGATCAGCGATCCAAATCTGCGAGCGGCCCTGGAACGACTGGCCGCCCACGCCAAACCCAAAACCTGAGCCTTATTGATCAGCGGCGCTTGCTGCCACCCAGCAATGACCCCATCAGACCGCGCACCAACTGTTTGCCCAGCGAATTCGCCGCCTGACGCATCGCCGATTTGAGCGCCTGCCCCGCCGCCGTGCCGAGGAACTCTCCGGCCCTGTCTGCCAGACTTGGCTCCTCAACCGCCGGTTTACCCGGCGCCGCTTCAGCCTCCGGTGCCAGCCCCTTGCGGCCCATCAGAATTTCATAGGCCGACTCGCGGTCGATCGGTTTGTCGTACCGCCCCTTGAACGGCGACCCGGCAATCAGCATCGTGCGCTCGGTCTCGGTCAACGGCCCGATCCGCGATTGCGGCGGCGCCACCAGCACGCGCTGGACCATTTCCGGCGTGCCCTTTTCCTGCAAGGTGCCGACCAGCGCCTCGCCAATCCCGAGCTCGGTCAACACCGACAACGTGTCGAACGCCGGATTCGGCCGGAAGCCGTCCGCCACCGCCCGCAGGGATTTCTGTTCCTTGGCGGTGAACGCGCGCAGGCCGTGCTGGATCCGCAGCCCCAGTTGCGCCAGCACATCATCCGGCAGGTCACCCGGCGACTGGGTGACGAAATACACGCCGACGCCCTTGGAGCGGATCAAACGCACCACTTGCTCCAGCCGTTCCTGCAAAGCCTTCGGCGTATCGCCGAACAACAAATGCGCCTCATCGAAAAACAGCGCCAGGAGCGGCTTGTCGGCATCGCCTCGTTCCGGCAGTTGCTCGAACAGCTCGGCCAGCAGCCACAGCAGGAAGGTCGCGTAGACCTTCGGCGCCTCATGCACCAGACGACTGGCATCCAGCAAATGAATCCGCCCGCGACCATCGGCGGCCGGGTGCAGAATGTCTTCCAGTTGCAGCGCCGGCTCGCCGAACAACGCTTCGGCGCCCTGCTGTTCCAGCGTCGCCAGACGCCGCAACAGCGCCTGGCTGGAGCCGGTGGTGAACAGCGCGGCGTCATCGCCCAGCAGTTGCGGATTGTCCTTGAGGTGGTTGAGCAGCGCTTTCAGGTCTTTGAGATCGAGCAGCAATAACCCTTCGCGATCGGCCACTTTGAACGCCGCGTACAACGCCGATTGCTGGCTGTCGGTCAGTTCCAGCAAGGCCCCGATCAATAGAGGGCCCATTTCACTCAACGTGGTGCGTAACGGATGACCGGACTGACCGTGGATGTCCCACAAGGTCACGGGATACGCCTGAGGCGTGTGCTTGAGCCACGGCATGCCGGCGATGCGCTCGGCGATCTTGCCCTGGGGATTGCCGGCGGCACCGAGACCACACAGGTCGCCCTTGACGTCGGCGGCGAACACCGCGACCCCAGCGTCGCTGAACGCCTCGGCCAGACGCTGCAAAGTAACGGTCTTACCGGTACCGGTGGCCCCGGCTACCAGTCCATGACGGTTGGCCAGGCGCATCGCCTGAGCGATCGGTTGCCCGGCGAGATCGGCGCCGATTACGAGTTGCAAGGAGTCAGGCATTTGGTCACCCAATGATTAATCTTTGTCGAGCATGGCCGATAGAGAGAGTGAGAGACCCGATCAAAAGTCCGGTCTGAGATTTCCCTAAGGAAAGAAGGAAATATCAGTGCGCTTTCACCCCTGCCCATTCTGCGCGCGTTTATAAAAGCACGCCTTGGACATTAAGACCTTAGCGGAACCCCAAGCCATGAACAAAAATCTGCGTTTCAGCCATAAAATTTTGCTTGCCGCGGCCCTCATTGTCATTGCCGCCTTCGCTTCGTTCACGCTGTACAACGACTGGTTGCAGCGCAATGCGATCCGCGAAGACCTGGACAATTACCTCAACGAGATGGGCGAGGTTACAGCCGACAACATCCAGACCTGGCTCAGCGGCCGCATCCTGCTGATCGAGAACGCTGCCCAGAACATTGCCATCAACCCCGAGCCGTCCGCCGTCGCCAGCCTGCTGGAACAGAAAGCCCTGACGTCGACCTTCATGGCCTCCTACCTCGGCGATGCCACCGGGCACTTCACCATCCGCCCGGATGCGAAGATGCCGGACGGTTTCGATCCACGCGTTCGCCCCTGGTATAAAGGCGCGGAAAGCAGCAGCACGTCGACCCTGACCGAACCGTACATCGACGCGGCCACCGGCCAGACCATCATTTCCATCGCCACCGCCGCGAAAAAGGCCGGCCAAAGCGTGGGCGTGGTGGGCGGCGACCTGAGCCTGCAGACCCTGATCAACACCCTCAGCGCCCGGGACTTCTCCGGCATGGGTTACGCGTTCCTGGTCAGCGCCGACGGCAAGATTCTGGTGCACCCGGACAAGGCCCTGGTGATGAAGTCACTGAAGGAAGCCTATCCGCAGGACACCCCGCGCATCAGCAGCGACTTCACTGAAATCACCGTCGACGGCAAGACCCGCATCGTCAACTTCACCCCGATCAAGGGCCTGCCATCGGTGAACTGGTACATCGGCCTGTCGGTGGACAAAGACAAAGCCTTCTCGATGCTCAGCGAATTCCGCACCTCGGCCGTGATTGCCACCGTAATTGCAGTGGCGATCATCATCGCTCTGCTCGGCATGCTGATCCGTATCCTGATCCAGCCGCTGCACGTGATGACCCGCGCGATGGAGGACATCGCCGACGGCGAAGGCGACCTGACCAAGCGCCTGACCATCCAGAACCAGGATGAATTCGGCGTACTCGGCACCGCATTCAACCGTTTCGTCGAGCGTATCCACGGCTCCATCCGCGAAGTGTCGTCGGCCACCGGCCAGGTCAACGAAGTCGCCCTACGCGTGGTCGCGGCCTCGAACTCGTCGATGTACAACTCCGACCAGCAAGCCTCGCGCACCAACAGCGTGGCCGCGGCAATCAACCAGCTCGGCGCCGCCGCCCAGGAAATCGCCCGCAACGCAGCCCAGGCCTCGACCCAGGCCAGCGATGCCCGCAACCTGGCCGAAGACGGTCAGCAAGTAGTGGATCGCAGCATCAAGGCGATGAATCAGCTGTCGAGCATGCTCAGCGCATCGAGCAGCAATATCGAATCGCTGAACAGCAAGACCGTGAACATCGGCCAGATTCTGGAAGTGATCACCAGCATCTCCCAGCAGACCAACCTGTTGGCGCTCAACGCCGCCATCGAGGCAGCGCGGGCCGGTGAAGCCGGGCGCGGTTTTGCGGTGGTGGCGGACGAGGTGCGCAACCTCGCCCACCGCACCCAGGAATCGGCGCAACAGGTGCAGACCATGATCGAGGAGTTGCAAGTCGGCGCCCGCGAATCCGTCAGCACCATGAGCGACAGCCAGCGCCACAGCCAGGACAGCGTGGACATCGCCAACCTTGCCGGCGAGCGCTTGAACAGCGTGACCCAGCGCATCGGTGAAATCGACGGGATGAACCAGTCGGTGGCGACCGCGACCGAGGAACAGACTGCCGTGGTTGAATCGATCAACGTGGATATCACCGAGATCAATACGCTGAACCAGGAAGGTGTCGAGAACCTGCAGGCGACGTTGCGTGCTTGCTCGGATCTGGAGCAGCAGGCTTCGCGACTGAAGCAGTTGGTGGGTAGTTTCCGTATTTAAAGCCGTTCTGTCGGTCGTCTTCATCGGTTCGTTGCCATCTGACGAAGACGACCAACAACCCTCCGCAACCGGCCTTGCGCCTCACCGCGAAACCCCGACCGAACATCTATTCTTGATAAGGGTCAACCAAGGGAGATCAACGCGGAGGGCCGTTCACCGTGCATATCGCCGACATCACCATGTTCTACGCCCCGGCCAGCGGCGGCGTGCGCACCTATCTGGATGCCAAGCACCGTCGGTTGGCGGTCAAACCCGGCATCCGCCACAGCCTGCTGATTCCCGGCGCGCATTTCGGCGAACGTGACGGCGTCTACACCGTTCCTGCCCCCGCCCTGCCTTTCGGCAAAGGCTATCGCTTCCCCGTGCGCCTGGCCCCCTGGCGCAAGGTGCTGCAGGATCTGCAGCCGGATCTGATCGAAGTCGGCGATCCGTACCTCACCGCCTGGGCCGCGCTCGATGCGCGTCGACAACTCGATGTGCCGGTGATCGGTTTCTACCATTCCGACCTGCCGCTGTTGGTGGGAAACCGCATGGGCCATTGGGTCACGCCGAATGTCGACGCCTATGTGCGCAAGTTGTACGGCAATTTCGACCGGGTGCTGGCGCCCAGCCAGGTGATGGCCGACAAGCTCAGCGGGCTGGGTGTGCGCAACGTCTACGTGCAACCGCTGGGCGTTGACCTGCACACCTTCCACCCTGATGCCCGCGATACCGGGTTGCGCAGCGAACTGGGGATAGCCGAGGACACGCGCCTGTTGATCTTTGCCGGTCGCGGTTCCAAGGAAAAAAATCTGCCGGTGCTGCTCGATTGCATGAAACGCCTGGGCCCGCGCTATCACCTGTTGCTGGTCGGCTCGTCGATGCCGGCGTCCGTCCCGGACAACGTCAGCGTGATCGACCGGTTCTGCCCGGCCGCACAGGTCGCGCGACTGATGGCCAGTGCCGACGCTTTGCTGCACGCCGGCGATCAGGAAACCTTCGGCCTGGTGATTCTGGAAGCCATGGCCTGCGGCATTCCGGTGGTGGCGGTGGCGGCCGGGGCATTCGAGGAAATCGTCAGCGAATCCTGCGGCCTGCTCTGCGCGCCGAACAATGCGCAAGCCATGGCCAATGCGGTGCGCGAACTGTTCAGTCGCGGGACTGGCGTACTCGGTCAACAGGCGCGCCAACACGTCGAACGACATTACGCCTGGGACACGGTGGTCGATAGCCTGTTGGGCCATTACCACGCCGTGCTCGGCGATTCGGCTCCGTGGGTGGCCAATGGCTGAATTTCGCGAGCGCCCGGCGCTGATGCTGGTGCTGCATGACGTGGCGCCCTCCACGTGGGCTGATTATCGGGGGTTCGTCGAAGCCGTTGACCGGCTGGGCAATGTTCCGATCACGTGGCTGGTGGTCCCGGACTTCCATCGACACGATGCACTTGAAGCCGATCCGGCGTTTTGTCGGATGCTCGACGAGCGGGTCGCTCGCGGCGATGAACTGGCCCTGCACGGCCACTTTCATGAAGACACCGAGCCTGGCCCGCACACGGCGCGCGACTGGTTCATGCGCCGGATCTACACCCATGAAGGCGAGTTCTATCAGTTGTCCCGTGAAGCCGCCCTCGCCCGCCTGCTCCCGGGCATCGATCTGTTTCGACGCCACGGCTGGCCACTGCATGGTTTCGTGGCCCCGGCCTGGTTGATGAGCACCGGCACCCGCCAGGCACTGCGCGAATTGCCGCTGCGCTACACCAGCGCTCCGCAGCATCTTTATCACTTGCCGGATTTCTCCGCGGTCGAGGCCCCCGGACTGGTGTGGAGCGCGCGCAGTGCCTGGCGTCGCGGGGTGTCGAAGATCATCAGCGAACAGCGTGAGCAGCGCTGGCGTCAGGCGCCGGTGATTCGTCTAGGCTTGCACCCGGTGGACATGCGCCACCGGTTTTCCCGGGATTACTGGTGGCGCACCCTTGAACGACTGCTGGCGGAGGGACGCGTGCCCATGACCAAAATCGACTGGCTGACGCGCCAGCGCACTCAAGCCGAGCGTGCCGCTTGAGCCGCGGCATTCTTTTGCTGATCGGCCTGCTGGTGGCCGTGGCGGTTCCCGTCCTGCTCGGGGGCGGCGAAACCTGGGAGCGCCTGCAGGCATTTCCACTGCGTTGGCTGTTGATCATGTTCGCCATGGTTCTGTTGTGCTGGGGCATCAACACCTTGCGCCTGCGGCTGCTGCTCGGCGATCAGCGTGACCGGGTCACGCCCGTCAAAAGTCTCGGGGTGGTGATGGCTGCCGAATTCGCTTGGTGCGCCACGCCCGGCGGCAGCGGGGGGCCGTTGACAATCATGGCGCTGCTGGCGCGCAGCGGCGTTCGTCCGGCCCGGGGCAGCGCCGTGTTTGCGATGGATCAATTGAGCGATCTGCTGTTCTTTCTCTGCGCCCTGAGCGGGATTCTGATCTACGCGCTGTTCCAGCATCTCAGCGACCGCATGGAGTGGCTGTTGATCGTCAGTGCCCTGTCGTTGACCGGCGGCCTGTTCAGTTGCGTGCTGGTCGCGCGCTATCACCGTCGATTGATCCGCCTGAGCGGGCTCCTGCTGGCGGGGATGAACGTCGAACCGCGTACCCGACGGCGCTGGGCGCGGCAGTTGCTGCACTTTCTGGCGGCTTTCACCGATGCGCTGAAATTGCCCTGGCAGACATTGATCAAGGTGTTCGTCCTGACCTGCGTGCATTGGTCGTTGCGATACAGCGTGCTTTATCTGGCGTTGCGCGGTCTGGGGGCGGATGTGCAATGGGCCTGGACCTTTCTGATCCAGATGCTTTCGCTGGGTGCGGGGCAATTCAGCCTGTTGCCGGGCGGTGCCGGTGCGGCGGAGTTGACCTCGGCGGCGCTGCTGGCGCCGATGGTCGGCAAATCGACCGCCGCGGCGGCGATCCTGATCTGGCGGGTGGTGACGTATTACTTCTATCTGCTGGTCGGTGGCCCGGTGTTTCTATTGATGCTGGGCCGGCCGTTGCTGAAAAAGCTGCTGAGCGTCAGACAGGCTTCTTGAGGTCATCCTCTTCGTCCTTGAGCTGTTCCCACAGTTCGGCAGCGCCGGGAAACTCCGTGCCGTCCTCCGGGCTCAGGTCATCCGGGTCATAGCGGCTCAGGCAGCCCTCACCCAAGGTGGCGGGGGCCTTGGAAGTGGCTTTGTCCAGTGGATCGCTCATCGGTCATTCCTCACGGTCCATGGATCGCTCCCGCGCTCTGCGCGGGAGCGAACCTGAATCAGAACACCACGGTCTTGTTGCCGTGCACCAGCACGCGGTCTTCCAGGTGATAACGCAGGCCACGGGCCAGCACCATCTTCTCGACGTCACGACCGAAACGCACCATGTCTTCGATGCTGTCGCTGTGGCTCACGCGCACCACGTCCTGTTCGATGATCGGGCCGGCGTCCAGCTCTTCGGTCACGTAGTGGCAGGTCGCACCAATCAGTTTCACACCGCGCATCGAAGCCTGGTGGTACGGCTTGGCACCGACGAACGACGGCAGGAAGCTGTGGTGAATGTTGATGACCTTGTGCGCGTATTCGCGGCACATGTCCGGCGGCAGGATCTGCATGTAGCGCGCCAGCACCACCACTTCGGCGTCGTGCTGCTTGACCAGACGCGACACCTCGTCGAAGGCCGGTTGCTTGTCCTGCGGATTGACCGGCACGTGGTAATAAGGAATGCCGTGCCACTCGACCATGCTGCGCAGGTCGTCGTGGTTGGAGATCACGCAGGAGATCTCGCAATCCAGCTCGTCGCTGTGCCAGCGGTGCAGCAGGTCAGCCAGGCAGTGGGATTCGCGGCTGGCCATCAGCACCACGCGTTTTTTCTGCTCGGTGTCGGTGATGCGCCAGTCCATCGAGAACTCTTCGGCGATCGGTGCAAACTTCTCGCGCAACACCTCGATACCGAAAGGCAGGGAATCGGCACGTATTTCGTGACGCATGAAGAACCAGCCGACCTGGTTATCCGAGTGGTGGCTCGCTTCGGTGATCCAGCCATTGTGGGCCGCCAGAAAGTTACTGACTTTGGCAACGATGCCAACGCGGTCCGGGCAAGAAATCACCAACCGAAAAGTGCGCATGAGGGGGAAACTCCAGAACTTCGCAAAGGCGGCCATTCTAGCGACTGCGCGGGAAAACTGCAGTATTGATGACCCTCGGAGCCTCACGACAGCCCGCCGCAATTTTTTTGACGCCTGCAAACGCCAGAATGATGGCGTAGCAATAGCCCTGCATGTGCAGACCTGTGTGAATATCTGCGAAGACTCCATCACAATATTTAACTGAACATTCAATTCCGGGCTTTTCAACGTAACTAATTCAAATAAAAACCCCGGTTAAATGTTTACTTGATGAAACAGCCTGACTATTATTGCCGCACTGTCCCCTGCCATCGCGCACTCCCACATAAGGTAGTAATCATGTCCTTGATCAACGAATATCGTGCCACCGAAGAAGCTATCAAAGAGCTGCAAGCCCGTTTGAAAAACCTGTCGCAAGACGACAAACTGCAAGCCGAGCTGGAATTCGAAGGCAAACTGCGCACACTGATGGGCGAATATTCCAAATCCCTGCGCGACATCATCGCGCTGCTGGATCCAGAGTCCAAAACCAAGGCACCACGTGGCGGCGCAGCCAAAACTACCGGCACCAAGCGTGCTCGCAAAGTTAAACAATACAAAAACCCGCACAACGGCGAAGTCATCGAAACCAAAGGTGGCAACCACAAAACTCTGAAAGAGTGGAAAGCCAAGTGGGGCGGTGACGTGGTTGAAGGCTGGGCTACCCTGCTGGGCTAAGCCGCAACCCTCGTCGCAGAGCGCTTCTGTGACACAAAAAAACGCCAGCGAATGCTGGCGTTTTTTTATGCCCGGCATTCAAGCGCCGAACATGTTCGATTTCAAAGATCCAAACGTTTGCGCAGTGCCTGGACATAGTTCTGCCATTCAACCAACACCTCGGCCTGCATCGGCGCAGCACTAAGCAACCATTGCTGCATCGCCTCGGCAAAAGATTGCAAGGTATTAGGGGCACCCCACTCCGACTCGGACAAGCGTTGCCGGCAAAAGATTTTCCAGCGTTCTTGCTCTTCGAAACTCAACGTATCGGGAAAGTTACGTGCTCGATATCGAAACAACAATTCAGGCAAACGTTCGTCATCGAACGGCCATTGCTCTCGCGCCAATTGAGCAGGATCGGTCGCTCTCACTTGCTCACATAAACGACGATCACGGTCACCGATAAATCCGTCGTACAACTGCTGTTCGGGATCGTCACTCGAGGTGAAATCTTCGCTGGCATAAATCGCCGAGACTTTATCTTTCCAAACTTGTTGTGCGTCACTTAGTCGCAACGCACGCGCCTGATACAACGCCATGTCCAGACCCAGACGCTGTTGATCGTTCGCACGCAACACCGACAATGGCGCCACCACCGGGCACTTGTTGATGTGGATGAGTTTGAGCGGTACCGGCAACTCGCCTTCGGCCAGGTCGTCACGCCGGGTGTACAGGCGCTGACGTAATGTTTCGGCATCCAGGTCGAGCAGACCCTGCGGATCCAGGTGCAGATCACAAACGATCAACGCGTTCTTGTTGCGCGGATGCCAGGCCAGCGGCAGCACCACGCCGACATAACTGCGCGCAGCGGAGAAACGACCGGAGATGTGCACCATCGGTTGCAACAGACGAATCTGGTCCATGACCTTCTGTTTGCTGCGCAACTGGAACAGCCAGTCATACAACTTCGGCTGCTTCTCGCGAATCAACCGGGCGAGGGCAATCGTGGCGCGCACGTCCGACAAGGCTTCGTGGGCATTGCCGTGATCGATGCCATTGGCGGCGGTGAGGCGTTCCAGCTTGAGCGTCACCCTGCCTTCGTCGTCGGTCGGCCACACCAGCCCGTCCGGGCGCAATGCGTAGGCGGCACGCACCACATCGATCAGATCCCAACGGCTGTTGCCGCCCTGCCATTCACGGGCATAGGGATCGAAAAAGTTGCGGTACAGGCTGTAGCGGGTCATCTCGTCGTCGAAGCGCAAGGTGTTGTATCCCGCACCGCAAGTGCCAGGAGCTGCGAGTTGGGCATGGACCCGGGTCATGAAGTCGGCTTCGCTCAAGCCTTGCTCGGCGAGGCGGCTCGGAGTGATGCCGGTGATCGCGCATGCCGCCGGATGCGGCAGGATGTCTTCGCTGGGCTGACAGTAGAGATTGACCGGCGCGTCGATTTCGTTGAGTTCGTGATCGGTGCGGATCCCGGCCACCTGCAAGGGGCGATCGCATCGGGGATTGATGCCGGTGGTTTCGTAGTCGTACCAGAAAATGGAAGTCACGGGCGGTTCCTGAACTGAAGATCGGCAAAGTCTAGGCGTTCAAGCGTCGTCGCGGCCAGCACCGCATCATTCAGTCACCTTTGGTTGAAGAATGTGTATGACATAGTTATGTCGTTTCCCCCCGAGAGGCTGCTAGCATCGGACGCACTTGCATCCCGATCCGGCAACATCAGGTAGCCCATGCTCGAGACCACAGCACCGCGAAGGAAAGCATCGCTGGCCCCGCCACTGGACACGCGGCACAAGGTCGAAACGCCGGAAGGCATCGACCTGCCGCTGCGCCCCGCCGGCCTGATGGTGCGCGCCGTGGCGTTCACCATCGATCTGGGGTTGCGCGGGCTGATCCTGGGACTGCTTTTCATGTTACTGGCGCTGCTCGGCAAACTCGGCATGGGCCTCGGATCACTGTTGCTGTTCGGGGTGAGCTGGTGGTACATGGTGCTGTTTGAAGTGCTGCGTCAGGGCCGCTCGCCGGGCAAGCAATGGATGGGCCTGCGGGTAGTGCACGACGATGGCACGCCGATCGGCTGGTCAGCCTCCCTGTTGCGCAACCTGCTGCGTTTTGTCGACCTGATGCCCTTCGGCTATTTCCTCGGGGCGATCAGTTGCCTGCAACACCCGACTTTCAAACGCCTGGGCGACATCGCTGCCGGCACGCTGGTGATCTACAGCGAACGCTCGCTCCAGCGCCCGCAGTTGCCCGATGCCGAACCCCGCCGCTCGCCGATTCCGCTGACCCTGACTGAACAACGCGCCCTGCTCGCTTTCGCCGAACGCCAGGCGGAACTATCGACGGCGCGAGTCAATGAACTTGCTGCATTGCTCGCTCAACCGCTGCACATCAGCGCGCCGAAAGCCGTTGGCGAACTTAACGGCATCGCTCGCGGCCTGTTGGGTCCGACATGAAGCAAAGCCTTTTCGAAACCCGCCACAAGGCCGAATGGGAGCGTTTCACCCTCGCCCTCGAACGTCTCGAACGAGGCATGGACACGTCGCAGGTCGCAGAATTTCCCAAGGCCTATCGCCGAATCTGCCAGCATCTGGCGCTGGCGCAGGAACGTGGTTACAGCAGTTTTCTCGTCGACTCATTGCAACAGCAAGTGCTGCGCGGCCATCAACAGCTTTACCGTCATCGCCGGCAAACTGGTTCCAGCCTGCTGAGCTTCATCTTCGCCGGGTTCCCCCGGCTGGTTCGCGCGCAATGGCCTTTCGTGTTGGTGGCCGGGCTGCTGTTCCTCGGCAGCCTGGCCGGTTTCGGGGTACTGGTGTATCTGAATCCCGAATTGATCTACAACCTTATCCCCGCCGAGCAGGTGCGCGAGATGCAAGGCATGTACGATCCGGTCGCCGGCCACCTCGGGCGCTCGGCCGAGCGCGCCGCCAGTGAAAACTGGGTGATGTTCGGCTACTACATCATGCACAACATCGGCATCGCCTTTCAGACCTTTGCCAGCGGTTTGCTGCTGGGCCTGGGCAGCGCGTTCTTCCTGTTCTACAACGGTCTGACTATCGGCGCGGTGGCCGGGCATCTCACCGAGATCGGCTTTGGCCAGACTTTCTGGCCGTTCGTGATCGGCCACGGCGCATTTGAACTCAGCGCGATTGTCCTGGCCGGTGCAGCGGGGTTGAAACTGGGTTGGGCGCTGATAGCACCGGGACGCCTGACGCGCGGCGAGGCCTTGAGACATTCGGCGCGCCAGAGCGTACTGCTGATCTGTGGGGTCATGCTGTTTCTGTTGATCGCCGCGTTTATCGAGGCGTATTGGTCGTCACGCATCGGGGTTTCGCCGCAGACCAAATACCTGGTCGGCGCCGGGCTCTGGCTCGGCGTGGCGATCTATCTGCTGTTCGCCGGAAGGACCCGCCATGCGCCTGAGTGACGCAACTGTGGCAATCCGTCCGCGCACCACCTGGGAAGCCATGGATCTGGGCGTGCTCATGAGCCAGCAACATCGGCGCCTGCTGATGACCAGCTGGGCCATCGTCACCCTGCCGCTGTTTGCGATGCTCAGCCTGCTGTTGTGGGATTCACCGTCGCTGGCCGTGTTCATCTTCTGGTGGCTGAAACCGGCGTACGAACGCTTGCCGTTGTACATCCTCTCCAAGGCGCTGTTCGGCGAAACACCCACCTTTAAACAGGCCTTGCGCCAATGGCCGCGTCTGCTCAAACCACAATTGCTCGCCAGTCTGACCTGGCGCCGCTTCAGCCTCAGTCGCAGCTTCCTGCTGCCCGTGCTGCAACTCGAAGGCCTCGACGGTAACGCCCGCCAGCAGCGTTTGCAGGTGCTGTTGCAACGCAACGCCGGCGCCGCGCAGTGGCTGACAATCATCGGTGTGCATCTGGAAACGGCGCTGTGGATCGGCCTGATGGTGTTGTTCTACCTGCTACTGCCGCAACAGGTCGAAACCGATTGGGACTGGCAAAGCCTGATCTTCGCGCCCGACTACGAATGGCGCTGGCTGGAGCATCTGACCAATGCGTTCTATGCGCTGATCCTGGTGATCTGGGAACCGATCTACGTCGCCTGCGGTTTCAGTCTTTACCTGAACCGCCGCACCGTCCTCGAAGCCTGGGACATCGAACTGGTGTTCCGCCGTTTGCGCCAGCGTTTGAACAGCAGCGTGATCGGCTTGCTGCTGGTGGTGTGCCTGCTGCTGCCGGGTGTGCCCTCGGCATGGGCCGCCGAACCTGACACCGCGCCGGATGCGCCCCGGCTCCTGAATCAGCCACTGACCAGTCAGACATCCCGTGACAGCATCAAGGCCTTGCTCGAACAACCGCCGTTCAAGAACAAGGAAACCGTCACCCGTTATCGCTTCGGCGACGATCCCGCTGCTGCCGAAAAAAACAAGGAAGGCGAAGCACCGCAATGGTTGAAAACCCTGCTCGACTGGCTGGACGGCCGACACCTCGAGGGCCTCGCCAAGGCGATCGAAGTCGTGCTGTGGGGCGCGCTGATCGCCGGAATTGGCTGGCTGGTCTGGCGCTATCGGGATTTTCTGCAAGGGTTCGTCGGCCGCCGTCCACGCTTGCCCAAACAGATCAAAAGGCCTTTGCCGCAACAGGCCTTCGGGCTGGATCTGCAAAAGGAAAGCCTGCCCGATGACATCGCCAGCCACGCGGAACAGCTCTGGCAAACCGAGCCGCGCGCAGCACTGGGCCTGCTGTACCGGGCACTGCTCAGTCATCTGTTGCACGACTTCAACCTGACCCTGAAACCTGCGGACACCGAAAACGAAGTGCTGGCCCGGATCGAACAGTTGCAGCGTCCCGACTTGCTCGCCTACAGCCGTCACCTCACTGGCCACTGGCAGAACATGGCCTACGGGCACCGCGTACCGGCGGCGCATCTGCAACAGCAATTGTGTGATGGCTGGCGGTCCCTGTTTGGCCAGGGAGTCGCCCGTTGAACCGGCGTGCGCTCTGGCTTTCGGGTGGCACGCTTATCGTCGCCCTGCTCGGTGCGCTGGGCATTTATCTGTACCTCATGGCCACGCCTTACCAGGCCGAAGTCGATCATGGCCCGTCCCCCGCCGCGCAAGCCAATCCTTATCTGGCGGCGGAGATGTTTCTGCGCGAACGCGGAATCGAGGTCACTCACGCCGAAAGCCTCGCCGTGTTGCCCGACATCGATCCGCGCCAGCACACACTGCTGATGTTCAATGACCGCTCGAAAATGACTCCGCGTCAGGTCGATCAGGCTCTGAACTGGGCCCGGGCCGGCGGAAGGCTGGTGTTCGTCGCCGAATCGATCTGGGATGAGAAGACCGGCCAGAGCAACGACCTGCTGCTCGACCGCGTGCAACTGCATCAATCCTTCACCAAGGATCTCGAGGGAACGCCACCGGATGCCGCCGAAGATCCATACCCCAATCTGACCAAGCTCTACCTGGAAGACGAAGACGCCCCGGCCTATGCCGGATTCGACACCGCGTTCCACCTCGACGACCCGAAAAACCTCGCCCAGGCCTGGGCCAACAGCGCGAAAGCCACGCACATGATGCAACTGGCTTTCGGCCTCGGCACGATCACCGTGGTCACCGATGCCGACCTGTGGAAAACCCCGGCGATTGCGCAACACGACAATGCCTGGCTGCTCTGGTACCTCAGCGCCGACACCGTCGTGACCTTGTTGTACAACACTGAACACGACAGTCTGCCGACCCTGCTCTGGCGCTATTTCCCACAAGCCATCGTCGCCCTGCTCGCGCTGATCGGTCTGTGGCTGTGGCATGTCGGCGTGCGTCACGGCCCGGTGCAGGCGCCCGCCCCGCGCAGTCGTCGGCAGTTGATGGAACACCTGCGCGCCAGTGCCGGTTTCAACCTGCGTCACAACGGACAACAGACCTTGCTGCAAGCGTTGCAGCAGGACGTCCTGCGCCGCGCCCGTCACCGTCATCCCGGTTTCGATCAACTGAATGTCGCCGAACAATGGCTGGTGCTGTCGCGTCTGACCCGCCAGCCGACCCGTGCCATCAGCCAGGCCCTGAGCCCGGCACCGAAGCGGCGCATGTCCGACGCCGAATTCTGCCGTCAGGTCGCCCACCTGCAAGCCTTGAGGAACACGCTATGACCGAACACATAGAACCCGGCTCGCCCGGCCACGCGGCCCAGCAACGCCAGCGAGCCAGTCAGTTGGCCCAAGCAGTGCGCGGCGAATTGCAGAAAGCGCTGATCGGCCAGAACCCGGTGATCGACGACGTGCTGACCGCACTGATCGCCGGTGGCCACGTGCTGCTCGAAGGCGTTCCCGGTCTCGGCAAAACCTTGTTGGTACGCGCCTTGGCAAAGTGCTTTGGCGGCGAGTTTGCGCGCATCCAGTTCACCCCGGACCTGATGCCCAGCGACGTCACCGGCCACGCGGTCTACGACCTGCAGACCGAGCAGTTCAAACTGCGCAAAGGCCCGTTGTTCACCCACCTGCTGCTGGCCGACGAGATCAACCGCGCCCCGGCCAAGACGCAAGCCGCCCTGCTCGAAGCGATGCAGGAACGTCAGGTCACCCTCGAAGGTCGCGCCCTGCCGATAGCCCAGCCGTTCATGGTGCTCGCCACGCAAAACCCGATCGAACAGGAAGGCACTTACCCGCTGCCCGAGGCCGAGCTCGACCGTTTCATGCTCAAGGTGCGCATGGATTACCCCGACGCCGATCAGGAGCTGGACATGGTGCGGCAGGTCAGCCGCTCGACCCGCGCCGACATGCTCGACGTGCAGCCGCTGCGCACCGTGTTGCAGGCCAAGGACGTGCAAGCCCTGCAACGCATCGCCAGTGATTTGCCGCTGGACGATCAAGTGCTCGATTACGCCGTGCGCCTGGCGCGCAGCACCCGTACCTGGCCGGGGCTGACCCTCGGTGCCGGACCTCGCGCCTCCATTGCACTGGTGCGCTGCGCCCGCGCCCGGGCCTTGTTGCGCGGTGGCGAATTCGTGATCCCGGACGACATCAAGGGCTGCGCGCTGGTGGTGCTGCGTCACCGGGTGCGCCTCGCACCGGAACTGGACATCGAAGGACTGCAAGTTGATCAAGTCCTTCAGCAACTGCTTGACCAAGTACCGGCGCCGCGCCTGTGAAACCCTCGCGTCGTTTGTTGATCTGGCTGGCAATTCTGCTGGCCATCGGCATTGTCCTGGGCGCGTTACAGGCGCTGGATGTGGAAGTGCCATCGAGCCTGTTGTCGATCAACTGGGGTTTGCTGCTGGCGCTGTTCGCGCTGAGCCTGCTGGACGCGCTGCGCCTCAGGCGCCTGCCCTCGCCCCGCGTGCAACGACAGATGCCCGGCAGCTTGGCATTAGGTCGCTGGAGCGAAGTGCGGCTGGAGGTAGAACATGATTTCGACCAACCACTGGCCATTCAGATCTTCGATCACGTACCCGATGGCCTGAGTTTCGAAAACCTGCCACTCGACACCGAGCTGCAACCGGGCCAGAGCAGCCTGATCGGCTATCGCCTGCGCCCGCTCAAACGCGGCCACTTCACCTTCGACACCTGCGAGCTCAACCTGCCGAGCCCCTTGGGTTTGTGGTCCGGCAAACGCCTGCTGAACATCACCGACCACACCCGCGTCTACCCCGACTTCGCCCGCCTCTACGGCGGCCAGTTACTGGCGGTCGACAACTGGCTCAGCCAGCTCGGCATACGCCAGCGCCAACGCCGTGGGCAGGGGATGGAATTCCATCAACTGCGGGAATTTCGCGAAGGCGACAGCCTGCGCCAGATCGACTGGAAAGCCACCGCCCGCCACCGCACGCCGATTGCCCGAGAGTACGAGGACGAACGGGATCAGCAGATTGTTTTCATGCTTGATTGCGGGCGGAACATGCGCAGTCAGGATGGGGAGCTGTCGCATTTCGATCATGCGTTGAATGCGTGTCTGTTGTTGAGTTATGTGGCGTTAAGGCATGGGGATGCGGTGGGGTTGATGACATTTGCCAGTGATCAGCCACGGTTTATTGCACCGGTCAAAGGAGCAGGACAGCTCAAGGCACTGCTAAACAGTGTTTATGATCTGGATAGCACGCAACGCACGGCCGATTACCCGGCAGCGGTGAACCGGTTACTGGCCAGACAGACGCGCCGGGCGCTGGTGGTATTGATGAGCAACCTTCGCGAAGAGGATGATGAGGGGGTACTGAGCGCCGTTAAACTCTTGAGCCAACATCATCCTGTTCTTTTAGTGAGTCTGCGCGAAATGGCTCCTGACCTTTTGCGCCGTTCATCAGTACAAACTTTGCAAGAGGCATTGTCCTACTGCGGTGCGGTTGATTACTTGAACACACGAGCCAACATCCAGGAACGACTCAGCACTCATGGATGCCCGGTGTTGGATACGCGTGCAGAAAAGTTGAATCATGAGCTTGTCACTCGGTATCTGGCCTGGAAGAAATCAGGCGTGCTGCAATGATCATGTATCTCCACTCCATTTCCTCAAATATTGGCATTCGGAACAACGAGCAAAGTCATGCCCTTGGACACGGTGAAATTAGGGCCATGAACGTGGGCCCAAATATATAAAGGTGGGCGTTCAAACATTTCTTGAGTAGCAAGCACACACGTTGACGTCCTGCCCAAGGCATTCGAGTAGCTCACATCATCCCCATAGTGACGATACTCCCAATCAACTTTTACCCCTTCCATGGGTTCCTGAGTAAGCGAAGACTGCAAGAGTGCTCGGACTTCTAAAGACTTTCCGACGGGCACTTCGTACTTATCAACTTCCAGCTTAATGACTGCAAGTAGCTGATCCTTGACTACGATACGCTGGATCTTGGGACTGGAAGAGTCTCCCGCCAGAGAGACTTCCAAATCATGCTCGCCAATGTCAGTTACCGTGAAAACAGATGATGCGATGCCATTTTTGTCTGAAGTGGAGTCAGGCAACGGCCTTCCTGCGTAGGTCCAATTCAGAGTGACTCCCGGCACAGGTCGACCGCTGGGGAAGCCAGCACCAAGGCCTGAGCATTGACTTCATATCCAACATAAGTCACAGGTCGATCGCACCTGAGCGAGTCGATAAGCACGTCCTCTATTTTTCCCGGTACCAACGGTGAAGGCGGCATCCCCTGATACAAAGGCATCTCAAAATGCAGTTCAAACGGTGCACCGGATGTCTTGTGAGCAGAAATATGCCAAGTCAGTTCGATAAGCCCTTCCTTCATTTCCACTAGTTGCCCAAAAGGCGGATCACACTCCAACCCCAACGACTCCGCGTCCGGCTCACAACACAACTTCAAAGGGGACTCCGGATCGCCAATCAAATAGCTGTATTCAAACTCCAGCGTCAGATCGATGCACTCTCCCGCCATCAGATACAAATACAGGTCAGGCCATTTTACTTTTGTGCTATTCACGTAGGGTCTGAAATTCTGCAACCAGGTCTGAGAACTTACGGAAATATTAGACATTAGGCACCCCCTTGAACTCGATTTGTTTGACACTCCAACCGGCAATCCCGCCTGTCACAGTTGCACGAAGAACAGCTGTGTTGAAGGCAGGTAATCTGAACACAGTCTCAGCCTCCCCTTTGTCGTCAGTCGTCGTCGGCGGGATGGAAAGATCAAGGAACTTCCATTCAACTTGGACGCCTTTCAAACGCCTGCCGCTGCTGGCCGACACCAAAATGATGTGTGCTGTGACCCTCGTCCCCGGTGTTCCCTCCGTTACATCGGAGAACAAGGCTTCAATCCGGCGAGGTTCATTCATGAAGTATTGGAAATCGACATACGCCGAGTCAGTGCCGCCCGCCACCGACGCACGAACTGCACCCGGGCCGGCAAAGTCGGGGACGAAGCTGATTCGCGTCATGCCCCGATGATTAGTGGTCGTAAACATCGCCTCATGTTCTGGCCGCTCCCACTTGACCCGCATGTTTGCCATCGACTTTCCGGTCAACGCACTCGTCAACTTGACTTCGCAAACAACCGGTTCCCCCCAATTGACAGTCTGAAACACACCGGCACTCGCATTGATGTGCGCAGCAATGGCTTGACTACCCAATGACATAGGTTGAGGAGGAGACAGTTCCAGCAAACGACTGGCGGCCAATCGAACGGCCATGCTGCCGTCCTTGATATCGCCGGCATTGAACGAGCATGTCAGTTCCTCACCCGTCCAATCCCGGAACTCACCCAACACCTCGCTGAATTCAAGCCCGAGCTCGCTCGGCACAGGATGATCCAGGCCGACAGCCAGCTGTTGATTGCGCAAGGGATGGGTATCGTCGGCCTGCAGATGAAAGCTGAACGGCTCAGCACGTCTGGGGAACAAAGCACGTTGCCCCCAAAGACCATCGAATGACTCGGTGACCAGCCGCAGACTTTTCCAGGGATCGTCCGGCAAGGTCTTGAGTTCGAAATGCTGCTCGGCCGTTGTCTGATCGTACAGATTGAGAGCGGTCGCGCTTACGGTACTGATACCCGCGCTTTGCGGCTTTGCGTCATACGTTGACCAGCCATCCGAATCTGTCAGGGCATTGACCGGATCTGCACTTTCCACATGCCATGCAATCGACGAAGACTCAACCGGCCGATCAGCAAATGCCGAGTAGAACTGTGCTTGCACTCGCGCACGCTGCCCCTTGCTCAAAACCGGATCAATCGCCGGCCCGAGAGCGGCCACCGATTTGATTTTATTGTGACCCAGCTTCAATTGAGTCTGCGCCGTCAGAGGCTCATCACCGACCATGACGGTCTCGGTCAATGTCATCACTGCATTGGCCGAGCTATTGGAAAAATTCAGTTCCCTGCGTGCCCCCCCCGCCGTCATGACAAGATCGGTTGACAGCGGCGGATCGATCACCAGACCAGGTGGAATCGGTGAAATGGCGGAGTTCACCGTCAGTCCGTGCAACGCACTGACCCCGTTTGGCATAAGTGCGGATTTGTGGGTAGCCCAAAGGCAGGGGTAAAGCGTGTCTTTACCCGGCTCTGCCGAAACATGATCAAGCATCGCACGGGCCTCACTGGCAAGATCGGCGGCCAGCAGCCGCAATGCAAACTCGCGTTTTTCCGGCAAATGAGAACTGCTGAACGCCAGGGTCGAGAATCCACTCTTGTCCGAGCCTGAAACAATGTCCCACTCAAGGCCGGAAATGCTCAGCTCCCGGGCAACGCCGACCGCCGGACTCAGCTGGAATCCCGGCAAAGGGGGTGTATTTCCGTTCCAGTTCAGAGCAATCGATTGACCGACAAAGCTGCTGCCCGCAACGGGATCAATCCGCAGCTTGTGCGGTCTGCCACGCCGGCAGACCATCCCCTGAATCAGCCGATCGACCGGTTTCCCGTCCAGAGAGACGTTGACCTGCCCTTCCCATGCGCTGGTGGGTAGAGCCTTGACGGCAAATGAACGCTCATCCACAGGAGCATCTTCATGGCGCTGAACCCGCGCGACGATTTCGTAATCTCCGGCCTCGGTCGGTGTGTGATCGACACTTCCCCAGCCATCTACACCCGTGAAAGATTTGACCGTACCGGCAGGGGTAACAAACTCGATTGCCACATTACCGACCGGTTGCCTGTCGCGTTTTTGTACTTTCACCATGCACGTGACGACATCGCGCTCGTCCACCACCGGTGATTTGTTCGGCCCCCAGATTTCGCCGATCTCGATTCTGTTGTGCGCCAGCGAAAGAGCATTGCCTGACGATACATGCTGCAAGCCTGTACAACCGAGAGCCCAATCAAACAGGCCATCTCGCTTGTCCTCGAAGTGCGTCGTCCAGAGGACCGTACCGTCAACAACAGGCGCAGGAGTACCGAAGCCCGGCTGAGCGGTTGCGCCCACATCCTCTTGAGAATCACCATTGGCCCAAATCAGGAAAAACCCGGCGGCGCTCAGAGGATGTCCCGCAGGCAAGTCCAGATTGACGAGGAAGCGCTCACCGCGCTCCGGATAGCGGGTTTTCGCCCCCCAGAGGGCCGGTGCTCCGCCATCGAAGCGAGCCTGCAAGGTTTTGAACGGATCAATAGCAAACGCCCAGACCCTGAATGTATGCGTCGCCTCGCCATTGTCGGACAGAAGACTGGCAACCGAGGCAGTGACCTGGCTCTCCCCCTCTTCGGTTGGTGTGTACTGGAAGGTCGCGCAACCTTGAGCATCGGTGTGTGCCCGGTGCAGAACCTTCCCCTCTTTACCTTCAACCCGCCAGACCACTTCTCTCGCTACCGGTGCCTGGGTGTAGAAGGATATGACCTGAACCCGCAGCTCCACCGATTGGTTGTACTCGATGACCGGGCACGTTTCGGCCTGCTTGAGTGCGCGCAACGCCAAGCGATGATGCCCCCAGTTAACCGACAGCGAATAAGGGGGCGCCGAGTATTTGCTATGAATTTTCGCGTTCAGTTCATAAGGTTCTTTACCTGACGGCTCCGGACAATCCAGCAACCAGTCCAGCTCGATGAGCTGGGGCTGCCCCAATTCGGGTTCAGCGGTAATGGCCTCCAGCGGGTTATCTTCAAACCACAGGCTGGCCTCGAGGTTTTTCCAGACACTCTGCGGATCAACCACAAAAGAAACCCTGTGGCGTTGGTCACCCGTTGCGCCCAGACAGATCGGCAAAACGCTCCCCGATTCGAAGCGCTTGCCATCATTGCTGACGGCCTCCAACGCCAGCGCCGGAAGATTCAGCTTTATCTCTATTCCGGTCAGACGGATTTCCACGGAGCTGGGTTCGCCCGCCGCCCTTCTCGGGCTGCTCAGATTGATCTCCAGCTCATCACCCGCCTGCAACCCCAGCCTGTCCGGCAATTCCTCCCGCACCTCAAGCAGATCAACCGCCAGAGGATCGGAAAATCCCGCCTTCGCCGGCAATTCGATTTCAAACTTTTCGTCACTGCCCCTTTTGTTGATCACCACCAGCCCGACCGAAGACGGATAAGTGTTTTCATAGAGAAAACGCAGGCTATAAAGGGCCTCCGCCTGCTGTTCGATCGGCACGAACAACCTTTGCCGAACCGCCGCACCGTGAGTCAGCGTCATGATCGAGACGATGTCTTCGCCCCATCGGTCGTCCCGGATACCGACGCCGCCCGGATTGGCCACATCGTCCCAGTGGTCATAGGCCTCAGTCATGTCGCCGTTCATCACGAAGTTGTGATCCGTTTCGATTTCTTTTGCGCTCATGATTGCGCTCCCTTGGCTTCGACCTTGAGCTCAGCCTCGTTCACCAGTTCCTGTACTTTTCTGGAAAACGCCAGATCCCCGACCTTGGCGGTGTAGAACACCTTGATCACGATATCGGTCAGCGACAGCAACATCGGCTGTTGCTTCTGGTGCCAGGGAAATACGATCTGCCAGCGCGAGACGGCGCCAGTGTTTTCGAATGGCATCGTCAAGCCTTCGTCACTTCTGAGGAAAGCCGAACCGGTATCGTCCAGTCCGGTGGACAGAGAAATCTGCTGCCCGCTGCTCAGATTGATCAGCACATCGGCAGGCGCAACGCCCTCACCGGAGTGCAGATACTCCAAAGACTCGTTCGACGGTTTCATGGCGATATAGCTGCCGACCTGTGACAACGTCGCCACCACATTTTCGTAGGGCCCCATGAGCACCGGCAGCGTGACCTCGACACGAATGATCTGGCGGCAGTAATGGTCGTGGTAATCACGATCGAACAGCAGTTGGCTCAGCTCGAAATCCAGAGCCCCCCTTGAGAGCAAGTGTTGCAGCGCATCAGCCCAGTTTTCATAACCCTTTTGCCGGGTCGCCGGATCGTTGAACAGTTGTTGTAGCGAAACGACCTTGAGGATCTCCTGGCGTCGCTCCCGTCGTTGCAAAAATTCCGACCGCATTCGCAACAGGCCGGCCTGTAAGGTAGCGCCAGCGGTCAAGCCGCGCCGCTGGTCTCGCCAGACATCAGTGTCCAGTTGATAGGCATCGAACTCGCAGGTTTCCGCGCGCAGGGCTGTCTGAGCACTCAGGCACAGAGCAACAGCAGCGTCGTACGCTTGAAAATGCAAGGTTTGCAGTTGCCCTATCAACCACTGATAAAGCTCCGAATTGGTCGCCCGTGTCTGCAGGAACTCGAACATTTTGAGCGTCTGGCTATTCGCGGCAAGGGTGTATTCCAGATTGATCCTTGCTGCGTTGATGGCCCGTTCCTGACCTGCAATCTGGGCACTGATCGCATTCTTTTCAGAAGTGGCCTGATTACGCAGCAGCCGCCATTCCTCTCGGCGGCGACGATAGATTTCGGAGACGGCTATTCTGTCTGCATTGGCGCGCAACGCGTCTGCATTGATTTGAATACCATTCCCCACGGCGCTTAACAGGAAACCTGGCTGATGGCCGCCATTGGCCATTCCGAAAATGTTGGGGAACGCATGGACGATCGCCGCCCCCGCGTAAAAAGCGCTGGCAAAAGTCGAGAGGATCGAAGCAGTTTCCATCTGCTTCATGACAGTGGACTCACTCGGAGAAATGTTTTTTTCGTACAGGTCGGCGAAATGCCGTTCGCGCTCCTCGGCCATGGTCCAGCTGTGTTGCAACGCCGTGAGAAGCTCGACCTCACGCGTGATGGATTCTTCCTGAGCCCGACGAGAGAAATCGCCCAACTCGGTCAAATGACGCTGCTGCAAGATTTCCTGCTGAACCCGATCATGCTGTTCAAGCAGGCGCTGCACTTCGTTTCCCAGCTCCTGTAAATGCTGCACCATCTGCAACGCTGCATCGAACAGTACGATCCAGCGATAGGCCGCCACCCGCAACTGTCCGCCCATCGGCCGCACGGGGCCGGCGTTACCAGCCGCCAGGCGGTTCAACAGGTCCTGTGGATCCATGGCAGTAAAGAGCGGGATGGACGCCAACTTGCCATCGATGGTCCGACCATTACGAATGTTGTCGATCCGCTGATCCGGCAGGTCAAAGAACGACAGCAGACGCGGGCTGACCGGTATCTTGAAAGAAGTCGTGCCGTAGACACCCAAATGCTGAGTGCGCAAAGCCCTGACCGGTAGATCCTCTTCTCGCAACTGCAATGTCGCTTCGAATTCCGCGAGGGTCGTTCGGCTCTGCATCTCCTTCACAAGATCGCCAAGCTCTCTGGCAACCCAGCGATTGACGCTGCGCGTATGCGGTCTCGCGCCCATCAGCGATCTGGCGCGGACATACTGCAGCTTGGCGGCCGTCAGACTGTCTCGTGTCATCTGGCGATAAAGCCAGTCGCCCCAGGCGATGAGATTGTTCACGTAGTCGAGGAATATCACGACCTGGTAATGCCAGGGCGATGAATAGGCAATGGCATCCGGATCCCCCGGTGAGAAGACCTCGTAGGCAACGTCGGGCTTTTTCGTGTTCAGAGGTCGGCAATGCCAATATTGCGGTCTTGCCGGGATATCACCTTCCTCCGGCTTCGCAGGTGCTTGAGGTTCGAATATGAAGTGCAGCCAGCGCTGTGCCTGTTCAAATCGGCTTTCATCTCGCAGCCGGGCGGCAATCAGATGCGGCAAGTGAAAAAACAGCTCCCAGAAAAACAGACCATTGGCGCCATCGAACGGCCCGTTCGGCTCGCTCTGGTTTTCAGGCAGAGGCGGCTCTTTCGGAAACTGTGTCGCCCAGTCAAGTAGCGCGCTGATCGAAACACTGGAACGCAGCACCAGTTCGTGACCGATCAACGTGTTGAGCCGGACGTATTTCAACTTGAGAACATTTGCCAACTGGTTGAAGGCCAGAAACTGCCCGCCCTTTTCATTGGTGTCATGGATATAAGGCAGCGGCCCGTGCTCTGCGAGGCTCGCAGGGACGGTAAGGACAAGGGTTCGCTCACCCGCGCTGGCCGAACCTGTCAGCGTCACGGTGATCGTGTTGCCATTGAACGCCGACCGCTTGATTTCCAGCCATTTCGTTGCCCATCCCCCTGAAGACGGGTACTTGTCAGTCAATGGCTGCGGGTCGCTACCGGTGGAGGACTTGACGGCAAGCGTGAAATCCATCGTTGTGCCATTGCCACGCGAGACCTGAGCACAATGCCCCTGAACCCAGAGCGAGTGCTCGGTAGCGCTGTTACGCACGATATAAGCCTTGATCCCCAGGGAATCGGCCAGCGTGCCGGGCTGACTGATCTGGCTGTCAACGGCCGGAAACAACTGTGGCCGCATTTTTTGCTGAAGCGTACGGCGCTCGACAAACAAGTGATTGGCCAGGTAATCCATGACCGCCGTCTCGTCCTTCACTTTGCGAAACAGCGAGTCACGGGTTTCATAGATAGCCACCGACAGCACTGACGCTGTCGTTGCCTGAGGCTGGACATTGGTCACGTGCACCGCCAGCCGGCCCTTGGGATACGAGGTATCGATCTCGTCGCGCAATATCACCGCGACCAGACGGCAACCCTTCGAAACGTCCTTGTCCGTCTGCAGCAGATGCAAGCGGATGGGGGGCGACCAGCTATCGTCCAGCGCGATGAACGCCACCATGACCTCCAGTTCATGAGGACTTTGCAGTTCACCCGCGTTATCGAAAACGCCTGGCCGCCATTGGACCCAGACCATGCACGGCCGGCCTTCCCAATAAACCATCCGACAGTCCAGCACAGTGTCATCGGTGGGCATGTCGGCCCGCTTCCATTCTTGCCATGCTGTCGGATTGACCGATGGCGAATCCACTGTGAGTTCGATATTCGCCGCACGCCAGAACCAGTCATAAGGCGCAACGCGTTGCCTGCCCACCAGGTAATAACGTGTGTTCAGCGGATTGGCACCGTCCAGGTAACCGGTCAAGACATTCAAATTGCAGGTTTCTTCAAAGCTGCGCAGGTAACGCTGTACGCCCATGAGTACCGAATCGTCGGTGATCGAGGTCTGGTTCAAATGACTCTCAAGCACTTTGAACAACTCGGTTTTGCGGATGCGTACATAAGGCGTGATGTAGTCCTCCGGGGTGCACAGCAGCAGCATGCTTGCTGACCACGGTCCGTAACTGCCGGCGATGCCCCACTCTTCCAGCAGGTCGGGATCGAACTCGCGTCCGTCGTATCCTGGTTCAAGCTTCTGAAACACCGCATGAATGTAGGCCTGCAGACAACTCACGGCCTCCGCCACCCAGGAGGTTTCAATCTCATCGCCGTCCAGCGGATCGGAGCGCAACCATTCCCAGAGGTCTTCTGCCGATTGGGTACTCATTGGAAACGGAAGCCCGGCTTTTTCATGCTTGGCGAGAAGGCAGAAATCGATCAACGCATTACGGCGCAGGGCCGAGAGTTCACCTGTCTGTTTATTGTTGTTCATCGCCGTCTCCCCTCACTGTTTGGGTTGCTTGCGAGATGCCGACACTCGCGGGAGCGCTGGAAAGGTCCGCGACAAAGTTCACATCGCGGAAAGTAGCGCTGGTCGAATTTTCAGCTGTCGCCCTGACCTTCACGGTAAGCGGCATGTCACTGGTGAATGTCACGTCGGTACGTCCCTGGTGATCAGTGACGGTTTTGATCTCGCCCTGAGGCAACGGATCGAGTTTCCAGGTCAACGATGCGCCTGCGACAGGGTTGTCCCAGTCGTCCTGGACGATGGCACGGTAAGTCACCTGCGTTCCGACCAGCACCGTACTGTCTGGCAGAGGGAAAGGGTTTTCGGCCTTCGCATGAAGAGTGGCCATATCCGGGCCGATCTCGATGCCGGGCGCGGCTGCATCTTCACCAAGGTCGAGGCGGAATGTCGGCGTGACGTTGCCCATCCGGCCATCCGGGAAAAACTTGACCGTCGCCGTGCCGTCGATACCGGTAGTGATCATTGACGGTTCGAACCGGCCCAGCGCAGTGGCGCAGTGAACATTGACGTTCACTCGGGCCTGACCTTCGCGGTTCTCTACGGTGACTGTGAATTCGGCGGATTCACCGGGCTTGTTGGCGATCAACCTCACAGGATCCGGCACAGTCGTCCAACGCACGACCACGTCCAGCCCCACAGCCATGACGTCGTTTGTATAGGTTGGTTCGGTCCTGATCGTCAGGCTGGCTCTGACGAGGTCCGCGACGTAGTCATAGTCAGGATATGGGCTGTCCGGTGGCAGCGTCCCCAGCTTGAGTAGCGTCCTGGCACTCTGTCCGGTTTTTTTGGCAAGCAAGCGCAGACGTGTCAGCACATCGAGGTGCTGTAACGTCACGACCAAACCTTTCGAGGGATTCACGTGAGCGGCGCAGGCGCGCACCTCATCCACACTCCAGTTGAACAGCTCTGCAAGCCACTTCGCGGCCCGTTCCTGAACCAGTTCAAGACCGTGGTGGCTCAGATCGGCGGGCAGCGCCAGCATCCGGCGCAGATAATCGACCAGCCTCGTTTCGGGCTGATCGATCATGCTCAGGGCACGTTTATAGACCGTAAGTTCATACAGTGTTGACAGATCGAACGCGTTGTCCTCAGGTGCACCCGACGCAATGAAATGAGTCAGAAACTCTCCACTGAGTTCCAGCATTGCGACCACGGCACTGCGTCTCGAAAACTCGGCCAACACCTGTAAAACGAGGTCGCTCGACGGGTTCTCCCGCTGCTGTTCAAGGCTGTCGTCGTTAGCCTCTTGCGGCAATCCGAGCACTTGAGCCAGTACGTAATGCACACTCCCGCCAGACCAGCCAAGCACCTGCAGCACCCGATCAGGCTTCAGACCGCTATACGACGCCAGCCCCTCCTGCACCACGCTGCCTTGACTGGCACGGCAACGCAGCACGACAGCCAGAATCAGCCCGACCAGACCGGTATCGATGCTGCCCGTCTCCGACAGCACGGCCCGCTCGATCACCTCCCGGGCATGGGCTTCAAAGGTCTGATCCGCTGACTCGACGAAATCACCAATCAGACCTCGCTCGTCGACCAATGGCGCCAGCGCCCGTAACCACCGCCGATCGTTCGACAAGGGCAGGACACCGGCCATTCTCAGTGCGTCCTCCGTCACAAGAGCCGCCGTAACCTGATGGCGCCACTGATCGAACAGCGTGAGTTGTCCGGCATCGGGTTGTGCCGGTGGCCAGACCATTGCGTGTTGTACCACCCAATGCACGGGCAGTTGCGCGACCCGAGCCCATCGCACGCAATCCATCAAGGCATGCATCACACTCAGCACATCCGGTTCTTCGGGTGATTTGCTGTCGTTGATCTGTGGCATGCCTGCCAACGCGTTCACCCATACCTGACCACCCATCACGTTCAACAACAAGACGCTTTCGATTGGAGTGATCCCCAGTAACCTTGGCAGCCTGACCATGCGATAAAAACCGGACACGATCGGCAGGCTGCACTTGAGCTGAGTCAGGCCGTGGGCGGCAGCAATCAGGTTGGCGAGGTAAAAATAGGTTTCCAGATCAATGCCCAGGCCACCGCACAACTGCTGGACCGTGAGCTGGTCGGCAGCGGACACCGGAATAATCGGGAACGCTCGATCATCCAGCACCAGGGGACGAAAACCGGGGGCTGCGCTGTTGAAGATTCGATCGAACTGAGCGCGCTCCGTGCCCCGCCCGAAAACGGAAAGCGACCCGATGAAAGCGGCGAAATCCTCTGCGGTGCATTCAAAGACTTCCCGCAGCTCCTGAAACAGGCCGAGCGCTCGCAAGGTATTCGATGTTATCCAATAGCGAGAAGGGGCCGGTGACGGGGTTTCAGCGAGCATCGCTGCAACAATGAGCCTGTCGGTCTGGTGGTGTTGCAGGTCCATCCAGGCGCTCAACCGCACGATTCGATTGATACGGTCAATCCGGTCAGGCGTCATCTGCTCGAAACGGTTCAGGCCGTCAATTTCCCGGTGTTGGATAGCAATGGGAGGATCCTTTGCCTCATGAATGAAAACAGCCCCATGGTCCTTGCCATTCACGGGACCCGCATGTTGACTCTGTGCGTTTTCAGACAGCCAGGGCAAAAATGCCTCGACGCAGAGCAAGGCCTCAAGGCTTGTGTTGTCGAGTTTCGTTCTTTCGTTGAAAAGCCCCACATTCGCCAGGTTTGGCCCCTCCACTGCCGCCAGGCCGAAGTACCGTGGGTAGAAATCTCCCGCCCCTCCTCCGCCCGAAAAATAGGCGGGTTCGATCAGCAAGGCACGCTGAGAAGAACTGGATCGCGAAGCCTGGATCAATGCCGCGTCAGACTGGCTGCTCCAGGGCGCAGAACGAAGAAAGTACGGATACTGCATATCGCACAGTCGCACCACGCTTCCCACCGATTCGTGATGCCCCTTCAGTACATGATCGAGGGTGACCCAAGGCCAGTGAAAGGGCAGCTCGCGGGGAAATGCCTTCTCGTTCAGCTCTTCGTCGAGATTCTGAGTGGCCCCCAGTGTGGCAGTGATGAAGCGCTCCATGATGTGGCTGATCACGTTCACTGACGACACTGTGCCATGGACGGCATTGAAATCGATCAACAGCTTTTCGAGATCCGTCCGCCGCTCCACCAGTGCAAAGCCCTTGCCATCGGTCACACCCAGCCGATGCATTGCCCAATGCAACAGAGCCGTGAGATACGCTGCCGGCGAATGAATGGCTTCAATGGCACCCGGCGGGCACAACGCATCGAAATTCGGATTGAACAACAAAGCGTAAGTAGGACCGTTATTGAGTCCCGCACGCGCGACAGGCGTGGCATCTTTCGTGGTCAACTGGTGTTCTATGAACTGCCGCAATACCACGCTCGAAAGCACATTGAGACGCTGCTGAAACATGCTGGCCTGGTGCCAGTCCAGGCCAAGGTCTTGCATCAACCCGTCAACGCCCTTGTTTGCCAGAACGGCGACCGATCCTCCAGCCGTGAAGAAACGTTTCAGGGCCGTGGTGGATGAACGCTTGGGTTTTCCGACCGCCTCAATGAACATCTGCTGAGCGATCTGGGCGGGAGAGCGGGTCATGTTGATGCTCCTGGCTTCGAAACGATTTCCGGTTATGGACAAGCAAATTTTGCGTGGCATATACCGTGAATCTGGCGTGTTTGAGCCGACGTCGTCTACTGTCAGAAATGACAGTAGACGTCGCCTTTGGTCGGATTAGTCCGGGCGTGACGACTCGTCTGAGGGCGCGACTTCGAATCGTTTGCTGTCCGCTGGTACGGAACGTTTTCCACCCAGGATCTGCACGGCACGGGCCCAATGCGGGCCAGCAGGCAGATTTCGCTCGGATACCCCGTCCCAACGTTCAGCGTTGGTCACGAGCGCTTTTGCATGCTTGTCGTCGGCGTCGAACCAGGTGGCCACATCAACCTGCGACCCCGTCAGAGCACCACCGGCGAATCCAGGCGTTTTTCCCTCCCATTGGCCCTCCGCCGGCTCGTCAAACGAAGGAGGGGGCGCGAGACGCAGCAGTGCTCTGGGTTTAGACCAACCCGAGTGGAACCCGCCCTTGCGCTGCTCGGTGAGAAGGGAAAGGTCGGCAGGGGTCTCAGGGAGTTCGATCCCGCAGGACCACGTCCCGTCTTCCCGGACCTCGGCCTGTCCCAGTTCAGTGCCGCCTGGCAGGGCAACGACGACGGTATCTTGCGGGTACCCGAACCCGCAGATCACCGCGCTCTGTCCGACCGCCTCACTCTCACCTGGCGTTTCAATGAGCGCCTTGTCGGGAACGATCGTGACAAGTACCTCTTGAGCATTCGGTGACGCCTGATCCCTGAAGTACTGCCTGGCTGTCACGACGCATGGCCCCAACGGCCGGGGGAAATACTGCTGGAAAAATCCATCGCCAAAACGCGGATAGACACGATGGGCAACGCCATCGATGTACACGTCGACCTCCGTGCGGTCGAATCCTTTCCCCGCCCTGGCATAGCCTTCTACCTTGAAGGTCCGAGGGACTGATGTTCCGTTTTTTGGAAAGTCGATCGTTGGTGCAAGCAACACCACAGTAAAAACGACTGAAGCACTGTGTTGCGACTGCAGATCCCCCAGTACCTGCACGGCAAAAACCGTGTGGGTCTGATATTCGAGTTCCGTGAGCTGCACCGACCACTCATTCCCCGAGGCAATCGTTTCTCCCAACAGCTCTCGGGTCACGAAGTCGTACACGCTGATCGTGCAGCCCGCTATCCCGCCGGTGCCTTGTAGCACCGGCAAATGATCCGTTTGCCCATTGGCTGGCGGAGTGATAACGGGGGCGCTCAGCACAATTTCGAAAGACAGGGTCACCGGGCTTGAGCTTTGGCCACCAAACGTCTGCGTGACCGTGACCGTGTGCCTGCCGGGGCGAAACGCCGTGGAGCGCTGGAAATCCCATTGCCCGTTCTGGTCCGTATCCGTAACCGGATGGGAGGCAGAATCGTCACTGAAGCTTATCGTCAACGCAGCTCCTGGCCAGCATTGGCCAGTCACCGTTGCAAACAAGCCGTTCGGGGTCACTTTTTCGATAACCGCCGGGGGCGCGGGAATGATCACCGTTACAGGTGGCTGCAGCCAGGTTGACGAAAGTGCCTGGAAGGATTGTCGCGCAGTCACCGAAAAAGTACCCGGCGCCCATCGTGCCGCTGCCGCGCTTGTCCAGGATCGATCCGGTCTTACGTCAACAATCGGCACGATGGGGTCATTGGTATTGTTCAAGCGGACTTCGATCCTGGACGCCGTTTGGCCGGGCCAGTTTCTGCCGGTCCCCGAAAAGGTGGGAATGCCTACCGGGCTGACGCGATGAGTCAATGTCGGTAACGGTACATTGACGGTGAACGTCCCTTCTCTGTCCGCCCAGTCCGAATAGATCGGTTGTCCATCAGATCCGGTCACGCTTTGTCGGGCTCCGATTCTGTATGGCGCAACTCCGGGTAACCAGTCAGGGTAATCCATGCTCCAGGGATTGCTGGGCACAGTGAAGGTCTTGATGGGGACATCATTGCCTACATAGTTAATGTACAGCGTGGCCCCCACTGTTCCCGTCCCTGTAATGGTGACCTTTGCATCGTCATCGACGGTCGCCGCCAGTGACGTGACCCTCTCGGGTTTCAGTTTGAACGGACGATACAGACTTCGATCGGAAGGCACCCCGTTGAGTAACTGCTCGCAAGCAAGGCGGACTTCCCCTGGCGGGATGTCGCTCGGGAGAGAGACAGATGCGTTCCAGCTATTGCCTTGTACCTGAGTAGTGCCGACCAGCCTGTCCTGAAGATCGAGCAGGACCCTGATATCGGCCCCTGCGACCCCTCCGGTTCCGCTGATATCAAATGTACGGTTCACAATGGCATTGGCTGGAGGGTTGGTGATGAGCGGGGTGCCGGGTTTGAGCCGAACGTTGAGTGGTACTTCGTTGGACCACGTTTCGATTCCATGGAACGTTTGTCCGGCGACGAGTGTAATTCGACGATTCGGCAACGGCTCCGTCAGAGGAATACTCCAACTGTCGCCATTGACGGTGTCGGAACCGTAGAGAACTACACCGCTGCCAGATTCGTAAATGCGGATGGTCGCGCCATTCTGGCCGATTCCGTAAATCGTGGGTTTGGGCGTTGAAATGATGTCATTGGCTTTCGGACTTGTGATTTCAGCGCGTCCCATAAAAGTCACAGTGACATTTGATGATTTGTCGGAAACTTCATCGTTTGGAGCTTTTTGGGTGGCGTAAAAGGTAATTGATGGCTCTGAAGGATGCATGGTGATCCTGATGGTCCAGCGCCCGTTACTTTCGACGACCCGGCTCCCCAGCAGCTCATACGAAAGGTTGAAAATGGACACGGTTGCACCGGGCATCCCCGTCCCCGTTACATCAAACGCTCGTTGAGTAACAATGCCGATGGGGTCAATTTGTGGTGGTTGCGGAACAAAAAAGACAACATTGGAGGATCTTAGATGGACATCCGAAACACCACTCCTGTCGTATATGTAATGGAACTTGACCATCGCGTAATAGGGTCTGGCAGTTACGGTGCCTCCTCCGGAAATGTCGTGCCAGTTCCCATTCTGCGTCGCACTACCCGTCAACTGAGTTTCACCCCAGTGTCCCACTTCAGAGAATTCAAGAAGCACGTTGCCAGAACTGACCCCATTGTTCCTCGCCCTGTAACGTTTTGCCTGGCAGGTAAACGTATCGCCTGATGGACTGTAGGTACACTCCAGGTCAAGGTCTGCCCAATAATCTCCCTCGTAAGCCCTCAATGTGAGCAACGTCGTCAAACCTGGCTTGTCGTCGACAGCCCCATCAGGCGATGGCTTTTCATCATTTTCGCTGTTGCTCATCACAGTCTCCTGCGAGTTGATGTTCAAGTACTGAACCCATTCAATGACATTGCATCTGCTCCATACACCTGACATTTCTGACAGTCCCGACAAACGGTAACTCTTCCCACAGCCCGGTCCGGCAGCGTCCTGCAAGTCGTAACAGCGGGCTACGATGCCTTGTGCCATTGCCTACAAATCCCTCAGAATCCGCCGGCTTGTGCGCCTTGGCGTTGCCCCGTAACTTGATCCCCGTCGCTGCCAATCAGCGGCCGGGTTTAGTCGCCCGGGAGCAAAGTGCATTGCGTATAAGCGTCATCCAGTCGGGTATTCCCTATCCCCGCACTCGATGGTGGCTGTTCGCAGGGCGCCCTAGGGCGCGCCGGTTTATGCACTCCCGGTCGACTAACCTGCTTACAGCCGCCACCCATCTCGTTTAGTCGCGAGCCAAGTGGTAGCCCCAACGAGAAGAGTGCAATACATGAAAAAACCAGTTCCAAATCCTCCTTCGGACACCGATCCAAAGGACCCGACCGATCAACCCGATACGGTCTCCCCCTACGCTTCCATCGATTCAAAGAAACTCCACGACGCGGCCCACAAGGCCCTCGATTTCTACCTCAATCCCAAGGCCGAAAAACCGCGCAATTCCGTGGATCGCGGCATGCAGATGTTCAAGGTCGATCCCGAGATCAACCCCGAGGCAATCGCCATCCAGACCTACGAGACCTTTTCTTCAGTGAGCATTCTGCTGCTCGACCTGGCCGACAGCCTGGACGACAAGCCGCGGCATCTGGCGATGGCGATCTATCAGTTGAGCGAGATGGGATTGCTGCTGGCGCAGAGGACGCTGGATAACGAGCGGGCGATTGCGATAGGCGCGTAAAAACTACAGGGTCGCCACATCCGGCAGATGGCGACCCTTTTGCACGACGCAGATTCACGACAAAGGATGAGTCAGGGTCTTCTTCGCTTCCATGGTTACGGTCTTGTCCGGAGCATTGAAGATAAATGTGAACGTCATCTCAGCCTTGCCAAACGGTGTCGGTATAACGCCCGTCCCTTGAACCGCATGCTCCCGGCCATCCGTAATTGCAGCGTCGGTCAGTTGTTCATCAAAGTCATCACCCACCTTCAACCGAATGGTTCCGACTCCTTCCGGAAGTTGGGTCGCCCAATACCTGCTGACTTCAAAACTGAAGTTTTTACCGTCGGGCCCAAATTCCGCCGTCACATAAAGCTCTGCGCATAATTCCTGCTCACATCCCAATAGCACATGCTCGTTGGCAGCGAGATTGGCTTGTACGTTCCTTTGATTGCCTGACATGGTCCACTCCTCAACGGTGATGGGTTGAACTTGCTCGGTCATCGTGACCAAGCCTGATCCCATTCAGCGCCAGAGTTCATGGCGGGCACACCTGTAATATCTGACAGTCCCGACAGACGGCAGCCTGCCTCATCGATCAATGCGACGGCCTGGCGTTTGGTTATTGCATTCGTCGGATCGCACCCGGCAAGCCCACTCACACCGGGATCAGTGGCGTCCAGGCGGGAGCGGATTTGCCCGCGATGCTTTTTTTGGGGGGGATTTGAATCAGGCCGAAGCCGGCAACGGCTGAAAACTGAAGTACTGCTTCAATGCCTCGACCAGTTGCCCGTATTCCGGCGGGGTGCGGAACAGGCTGAAGCCGGCATCGTAATACCGGGGCGTGGCCTCTTCATGGCACCACAGGCAGCAGGCGCTGAGGTCGATCACCTGCTGGCAGCCATCGCCCAAGGGGATTTTCAGACGCAGTTTGAATTCGGCACCGATCATCATCGGCAACTGGCTGATCAGCATCAGCCCGTCTTCGGAGACGTTGCCCAGAAAGCCGATGGGTTTGTCGGTGACGCTGTTGAACACTCGCAGAAAATACGGCAACTGGTGCCGTTCGATTCGACGGTCGGTAAACATGAGCGTATCGCCATGCATGGCCCGGCAAACGGGCCGCACTGTGCTTCGGAACGAACCTGTCCGACAGGCCCGCTCTCCCCGCTCCCGGTGTGGCGCTCGCCACGTATTGCTCATGCCAGTCGCAGGTGTTGCGCCGGTCTGGAGTCCAGGCTCTAAACCGGTGTCATTGGACTATAGCTCACCCTATACAGGCAGCCAGCTTTTGTATGACAACCGCCATCAGAATCGGGTTGGACGCACCACGGCGGCTGCGCTGCGAGTCGGGTAGTGACCCAGGCTCTGCAGGGTTTCCAGACGCGCACGGGCGCGGTAGGCGTATTCGCTGTTGGGGTACGAGGCGATGATGAACTGGTAGGTCTGCGCCGCATCGACGAACATTTTCTGCCGCTCAAGGCACTGGCCGCGCATCATCGAGACTTCCGGCCACACGTAAGGCCGGGCGCGGCTGGCGCGTTCGACCTTGGACAGCTCGAGCATCACCTGCTCGCAGTTGCCCCGGTCATAGGCGCTGTAAGCGTTGTTCAAATGATGGTTCATCGACCAACGGGTGCAGCCCGTGACGGCGAGGACGCTGAGGGCAAGGGCGGCAATGGGCACGAATCGCATGGGGGGTTCTCCTGTCTTGTGCTCTGTATCGACCCCTGGTCGGAAATCTTCAGGCGCGTTTGTCCCAAAGTTGCCGTGTTCAATAAAGAAAGTATTAAGTAGTGCAAACGAACAATGACTACACCCCAAGAGCATAGTAGCCTTCGCTGGCGCTTGAACTTGAGGAGTCTTTGCATGTCCGTCCGTCGTACCAAAATCGTCGCTACCCTTGGCCCGGCCAGTAACTCGCCGGAAGTTCTCGAACAGCTGATTCTGGCTGGCCTGGACGTCGCCCGTCTGAACTTCTCCCACGGCACCCCCGACGAGCACAAGGCTCGCGCGAAGCTGGTGCGTGACCTCGCTGCCAAGCACGGCCGCTTCGTCGCCCTGCTGGGTGACCTGCAAGGCCCGAAAATCCGCATCGCCAAATTCGCCAACAAGCGCATCGAGCTGAAGATCGGTGACAAGTTCACTTTCTCCACCAGCCATCCGCTGACCGAAGGCAACCAGCAGGTTGTCGGCATCGACTACCCGGACCTGGTCAAGGACTGCGGCGTGGGCGACGAGCTGCTGCTCGACGACGGCCGCGTGGTCATGCGCGTTGAAACCGCCACCGCCACCGAGCTGAACTGCGTCGTGACCATCGGCGGCCCGCTGTCCGACCATAAAGGCATCAACCGTCGCGGTGGCGGCCTGACCGCACCGGCCCTGACTGAAAAAGACAAGGCCGACATCAAGCTCGCCGCTGAAATGGAAGTCGACTACCTCGCCGTGTCCTTCCCGCGTGACGCCGCCGACATGAACTACGCCCGTCAACTGCGCGACGAAGCCGGCGGCACTGCCTGGCTGGTGGCGAAGATCGAACGCGCCGAAGCCGTGGCCGACGACGAAACCCTCGACGGCCTGATCAAGGCTTCCGACGCTGTGATGGTTGCCCGTGGTGACCTGGGCGTGGAAATCGGCGACGCCGAGCTGGTGGGCATCCAGAAGAAAATCATTCTGCACGCACGCCGCCACAACAAGGCGGTGATCGTGGCGACCCAGATGATGGAGTCGATGATCCAGAACCCGATGCCGACCCGCGCCGAAGTGTCCGACGTGGCCAACGCCGTGCTCGACTATACCGACGCCGTGATGCTGTCGGCCGAATCCGCTGCCGGCGCTTACCCGCTGGAAGCCGTGCAGGCGATGGCGCGCATCTGCGTCGGCGCTGAAAAGCACCCGACCAGCAAGACGTCCAGCCACCGCATCGGCAAGGAATTCGAGCGTTGCGACGAGAGCATCGCGCTGGCGACCATGTACACCGCCAACCACTTCCCGGGCGTCAAGGCGATCATCGCACTGACCGAAAGCGGCTACACCCCGCTGATCATGTCGCGTATCCGTTCGTCGGTGCCGATCTACTGCTTCACCCCGCACCGCGAAGCCCAGGCCCGCGCGGCAATGTTCCGTGGCGTGTACACCGTGCCGTTCGACCCGGCGTCGCTGGCCCCGAACGAAGTCAGTCAGAAAGCCATCGACGAGCTGGTCAAGCGCGGCGTGGTGGAGAAAGGCGACTGGGTGATCCTGACCAAGGGCGACAGCTACCACACCACCGGCGGCACCAACGGCATGAAGATCCTGCACGTGGGCGACCCGCAGGTCTGAGTGACCGGTTGCTGAAAACGAAAAGCCCCGCCATGTGAATGGCGGGGCTTTTTCATTTCTGGGTTGGATTTTGTTGATCGTTCCCACGCTCTGCGTGGGAATGCCTCAATGGACGCTCCGCGTCCGCTTCGGCATGGGACGCGGAGCGTCCCGGGCTGCATTCCCACGCAGAGCGTGGGAACGATCAGTGTTCGGGGTGCGAGCGCCAGGTGCGCGTCGGCAGTCGGCAGTCGGCAAATATTTCAATGCCGTTTGATGAACCCGGTCAGCGCCGCCAACGCCTCTGGCGAGCGCAGCCGCTGGGTGAACAACGCCCCCTCCTCTTCGATCACCTTGCGAATCAATTCCCGATCCGGCGCGCGCATTAATTGTTTGCTGATGCGTACCGCCTCCGCCGGCAGCTCGTCAAACCGCAGCGCCATTTCCCGCGCCCTGGCCAATGCGGCTTCGCCACTGCCCAGCGCTTCGGTGGCAATCCCCCATTGCGCCGCTTGCTCACCGGTAAAACCTTCACCGAGCAGCAACAGTTCCGACGCCTTGGCCTGCCCGAGCAATCGCGGCAGGATCAGGCTGGAACCGAACTCCGGGCACAACCCGAGATTGACGAACGGCATGCGCAACCGCGCATCCCGCGCCACATAAACCAGATCGCAATGCAGCAACAGCGTGGTGCCGATCCCCACCGCCGCCCCGGCCACGGCAGCGATCACCGGTTTGCGGCATTCGAGCAGTTCAAGCATGAAGTGGAACACCGGGCTGTCGAGGTCGCTCGGCGGTTGCTGGATGAAGTCGGCGATGTCGTTGCCGGCGGTGAAGCACTCGGTGCTGCCGGTGATCAGCACGGCGTTGATTTCCGGGTCGCTGCCGGCCTGTTTCAGCGCCTCGGCCAACTGGCTGTACATGGCGCGGGTCAGGGCGTTTTTCTTGTCCGGGCGGTTGAGGCGCAGGGTCAGCAAACCGCGTTCGCGGTGCAGCAGGATGGCTTCGGGCATGGCAGGTCTCGCGTCTGGGAATTCAGCGCTCAATCACGGCTGAGGAAGACATCGGCCAGCAGTTGATTGCGCGGCAGTCCGGCCAGGAACAGACGCTTGGCAAACGCGTCGACGCTGGCAGTCGAGCCGCAGACTAAAGCCAGGGTTTGTCGGGAGACAAGGCGCAGTTGCGCCAAAGCGCCCGGCAACTCGGCCGCCGTCCAGCATTCGACGCTGAGGTTTTCCCGCTGCGCGGCCAGTGCCTCAAGGGGTTTGACCAGGTAATGCCCGTCGGCATCATGGGCCAGGTGAATGACACGAATGGCGCCCCGATGATCGTGACGCAAGGCTTCGCGCAACACCCCGAACAACGGGCCGAGCCCGGTACCGGCGGCCAATAGCCACAGCGGCCGGTCATGCCAGTCAGGGTCGTAATGCAGCGCACCGCCGCGCAGTTCGCCGAGGCGGATGGGGTCGCCGATCTGCAAGCGGCGCGCGGCATCGCTGAATTCGCCGGGCTCGCGGCAATCAAGGTGAAACTCAAGAAAGCGGTCTTCCTCCGGCAGGCTCGCCAGCGAATACGGCCGCGCGATGTGACCGGCCCACAGCACCAGATGCTGGCCGGCGCTGTAGCGCAACGGCCGCTGGGGTGTCAGGCGCAATCGCAACACGCTGTCGCCGAGCCAGTCCAGCGCTTCGACCGTGGCCGGGCGACCATCGGTGACGGGATCGAAGGTGTGCACCTGCAAATCCTCGATCACCTGACACTGACAGGCCAGGCGCCAGCCCTGATCACGTTGCTCCGCGCTGAGGGCATCCGGACGACTGTCAGCAGGCAAACCCCGCACGCATTGCACCAGACACGCGTGGCAACTGCCGGCGCGGCAGCTATAAGGCACCGCTACACCGTTCTGATTGAGAGCATCGAGCAGATTGCTGCCCGCCGCCACCGACCACTGTCGCTCACCGACCCGCAGTTCAGGCATCGACGTTCTCCCACGCCGCTGCGCAACGGTTGCGCCCGTCACGCTTGGCCCGGTACAGCGCCTGATCGGCGCGCTGCAAGGCTTCGTCCAGATCATCGCCCAGTTCCAGCAAGGTCATGCCGGCCGAAAGACTCAGGTTTTTCACATTCAGGCCCACCAGTTCAACGTCGGTGAAGGCGATGCGCAGGCGTTCGCAACAGGCGGTCAGGCGCTCGGCGTTGCAATCGGGCAGCAGCACCACGAATTCTTCACCACCATAACGCGCCAGCACGTCGCCGTCGCGCAGGCAGGCACCGGCCACCCCGGCGAACGCTTGCAGCACCTGATCGCCGGCGGCATGGCCGTGCAGGTCGTTGATGCGCTTGAAGTGGTCGAGGTCGATCAGCGCCAGACCATGTACCACGTCGGCCTCCATCGCGTTCAGCTCGCGGGTGGCCAGGCGCAGAAAATGCCGGCGATTGAACAGCCCGGTCAGTTCGTCGGTGGCGACCAGATCTTCGAGCTGGCGCATCATCCCGCGCAGGGTGTCCTGATGCGCCTGCAAGGCGAACCGGCGCTGGCGCATGCGTTGCCGCGAGGTCTGGACGAAACGGGCATAGATCACCAGCCACACCAGCACGATCAGCAGGAGGCACACCTGCAACGCGGCCAGCGCCGGGTCAGGTAACTGGAAGTGATAGCCGTCCCACAAAGTGATGGCGCAGAAACTGAAGAACACCAGCATCGCGCAGCGCACGAATGCCCGGCGTGACAGATGGAACAGGCCGAACAACAGGATCAGTACATAAAAGACCAGGAACTCGCCCCGGGCTTCTTCCAGATGCGCGATCAGCCACGTCTGCCAGCCGAGGCCGAGCATTACTTGTGCTTCAGTCAGGCTCGGATCGGAGAAGCGCAGGTTGGCGCCCGAGAAAAACACCGCGAACAGGGTCGCCTGGCTGATCACCACCAGCGCGCTGCCGACGGCGACGCCGGCCAGCGAATCGTTGTAGTGACCAGTGAAATACGCCAGCCACAGCAGCAGCAAAGCCAATCCATAGGTGGCTGCAGCGAGGGCGAAGCGTTTGAGCAAAAGACGTTGAATGGCGTTATGGGTCAATCGTTGACTCACCGTGCGATAAGAGGCTGACCGAGTGTCCTACTCTACAGACCGGCTGCCACTTTAGTGGCCCGGTCGATAAATGACCATTGATTTTCGGGCCGGGTATTTGGCGTCAAAAACCTGCAGCCATGCGACCAACGAATGACTCCCGGCAGATGTGCCCGCCACCGAGGCGCGGTATACTGCCGCGCCTTTTTAGCGTCGCGCCAGCAGCCCCGGCGTGCCTTGAAAGGTGTCTGCGACCGACCGATGCACCCAAGCCGCAGGCACCTTATTGAATGTTCCCGTCTTTTAGAGGAGCGCGACTCATGACCGTGATCAAGCAAGACGACCTGATTCAGAGCGTTGCCGACGCCCTGCAGTTCATTTCCTACTACCACCCCGTGGACTTCATCCAGGCGATGCACGAAGCCTACCTGCGCGAAGAATCGCCAGCGGCCCGTGATTCGATGGCGCAGATCCTGATCAACTCGCGCATGTGCGCCACCGGCCACCGGCCGATCTGCCAGGACACCGGCATCGTGACCGTGTTCGTGCGTGTGGGCATGGACGTGCGCTGGGATGGCGCGACGATGAGCCTGGACGACATGATCAACGAAGGCGTGCGCCGCGCCTACAACCTGCCGGAAAACGTCCTGCGTGCCTCGATTCTCGCCGACCCGGCGGGCGCTCGTAAAAACACCAAGGACAACACCCCGGCGGTCATCCACTACTCCATCGTTCCGGGCAATACCGTGGAAGTGGACGTGGCGGCCAAGGGCGGCGGTTCCGAGAACAAGTCGAAAATGGCCATGCTCAACCCGTCCGACTCGATCGTCGACTGGGTACTGAAGACCGTTCCGACCATGGGCGCCGGCTGGTGCCCGCCGGGCATGCTGGGCATCGGCATCGGCGGCACCGCCGAGAAAGCCGCTGTGATGGCCAAGGAAGTGTTGATGGAGTCCATCGACATTCACGAGCTCAAAGCCCGTGGCCCGCAGAACCGCATCGAAGAAATGCGTCTGGAACTGTTCGAGAAGGTTAACCAGCTGGGCATCGGCGCCCAGGGCCTCGGTGGCCTGACCACCGTGCTCGACGTGAAAATCATGGATTATCCGACCCACGCAGCTTCCCTGCCGGTGTGCATGATCCCGAACTGCGCCGCGACCCGTCACGCGCACTTCGTGCTCGACGGTTCCGGCCCTGCCTCGCTGGAGGCGCCACCGCTGGACGCCTACCCGGAAATCGTCTGGGAAGCCGGCCCGTCGGCCCGTCGCGTCAACCTCGACACCCTGACCCCGGAAGAGGTGCAGAGCTGGAAGCCGGGCGAAACCGTCCTGCTCAACGGCAAGATGCTCACCGGTCGCGACGCTGCGCACAAGCGCATGGTCGAGATGCTGAACAAGGGCGAAACCCTGCCGGTTGATCTGAAAGGCCGCTTCATCTACTACGTCGGCCCGGTTGATCCGGTCGGTGACGAAGTGGTGGGCCCGGCTGGCCCGACCACCGCCACACGGATGGACAAGTTCACCCGTCAGATCCTTGAGCAGACCGGCCTTTTGGGCATGATCGGCAAGTCCGAGCGCGGCCCGACCGCCATCGACGCGATCAAGGACAACAAGGCTGTGTATCTGATGGCCGTCGGCGGTGCCGCTTACCTGGTGGCGCAAGCGATCAAGAAGTCCAAGGTTCTGGCGTTCGCCGAACTGGGCATGGAAGCGATCTACGAGTTCGAGGTCAAGGACATGCCGGTCACCGTTGCGGTGGACAGCAAAGGTGAATCGGTACACATCACCGGTCCTGCGATCTGGCAACAAAAGATCAGCGAAAGCCTGGCGGTGGAAGTGCAGTAAGCGCTTCATCTGCTTGTGAAAAAACCGGGCGGCCAGCGATGACCGCCCGGTTTTTTTTCGCCTGCCGTCAGTCGGCACCTGTCAGATCTGACAGGTGTCTGGCGCACTTCGCTTTGCTAGCGTGATGTCTCGACATTTTCAGGTTGCGACGCCATGACCCCGGATGCAGATGCGCTCGTCACTCCTCCCTCCATTTCCAAGACTGCGTCCATTGCGACGAATGGACGCAGTTGGAGTGAGACGGGTGCGACCGGGCAGCGCTCTTACACCCTGCCCCTCCCGATCCTGAAGGCGCGCACGCTCACTCCCGAGTTGCAGCTTGTCTACGAGGGGAACGCGGGCAACGGCAAGTACGGGCTCGGCTGGGATCTGCCGCTGCCCGCGATCTCGCGCAAGACCAGCAAGGGCGTGCCGAAGTACGCAGGCGCCGATGTCATGCAGGCCGACGGCACCGACCTGCGGCCCGAACTGACGGCCAGTGGCAGGATCAAGGCAACCCGGCGCACTCGAGGAATAGGCAAGAACACCAGAAAATTCTCCGTAGTGCGCTACATCCCTCGCCTGGAAAGCACGTTCAACCGCTACGAACTCTGGACACCTGCCGACGGCAACCCTTTCTGGGTGGTGTCCCGTGCCGACGGCTCGCAACATTGCTACGGCAACTCGCCGGAATCATGCATTTACGACCCTGAAGATCCAACCCGTATTGCCGTGTGGCTGCTGGTGGAAATCAGGAACGCCGTCGGGGAAAACATCTGCTTCGAATACAAATCCGACGACACCGACGCCGACCCACGCTTTGACTATCGGGCCCAGCGCTACCTGCGTCAGGTCTGCTACTGCAACAAGGCCGCCAGCACCGGGCTGCTATGTCTCGAACACCCGAACCCGCAGGATCTGGAATGGTTGTTCAGATTGATCGTCTGCTACGGCGAACGTGCCACCGGGCTGGAGGAGCTACCGACATTTGAACCCGTTCGTGTGTGGCCAGCACGCAGCGACCCTTTTCGCATGCATCGCTTCGGGTTCGAGGTGGGCACCCGGCGCCTGTGCAGGCAGTTTCTGTTGTTCAACCACACAGGTCCCGCTCCGGTGCTGGTCAATCGCCTGCTGCTGGAACACGAATCCACACCACTGCTGTACAACCATCTGAAAGCCGCGCACTACATGAGTTTCGACGCTACAGGTCGCGTCAAGCACATGCCGCCCCTCGAATATTTCTATGAAGCACTGATACTCGACACTACCCCCAAACCCTTCCTGCAACTCGATCACATGCGCGGCCTCAACGACGGCCAGCCCTACCATTGCGTCGATCTTTACGGCGATTTTCTCTGCCAGTACGACGGCGCCTGGTACTACCGCGAGCCCTTGCGGGGCGCGCCTGGTACAGACGAAATCGTCTACGGTTCCTGGACACTGCTACCGCTGATTCCGAACGCCGACAGCAACAAGCAGGTGGTGCAGATTCTCACCGACCTCACCGGTGACGGGCGTCTGGACTGGGTCGTCGCGCAACCCGGAGGCAGCGGGTATTACACGCTCAATCCGGATGGCACCTGGTCGTTGTTCAAACCTTTCAGCCAGTTCCCCGTGGAGTTTTTCCACCATCTGGCCCAGATGGGCGACTGGAGCGGCGCCGGTCTGGACGACCTCGCTCTGATCGGCCCGAACAGCGTAAGGGTGTATGCCAATGTGCGGGAGAAAGGATTCATGCCCGGCAAGGAGATACCGCATACACCGGATCGCTTGCCGCTGTTCGGCAACGCCCGCACCGAACTGGTGATGTTTGGCAACCTGCACGCCAGTGACCTCTCGGGACTGTGCAGAGTCCGCCACGACAGTATCGAAACCTGGGCGAATCTGGGGCATGGCCGATTCGGCAAAGGTATTGCGATCAGCGCGCTGCCTTTTGAGTATCAGCATTTCAACGCCGATCACATTCGCTTCGCCGACCTCGACGGCTCCGGTGCACCGGCGCTGATCCGTCTGTGCTCCGATCATTTCGAGATCTACTGGAATTACGGGGGCAATGCCTTTGAGCAAGTCCCGCTCATCGTCGACTGGCCCACCGGCATTCGCTACGACAACCTCTGCCAGGTAACCTTCGCCGACCTGCGAGGCCTGGGCTGCGCCAGCCTGCTGTTGACCAAACCGCACATGACGCCGCAGCACTGGGTTTATCACTTCGTCAGTGAACGGCCCTATCTGCTTACCGGCTGCAACAACAACATGGGCTACGGCGCAACCCTGAAACATCGCAGCAGTGCGCAATTCTGGCTGGATGAAAAACGTCTGGAACTGATGGCGCGCCGGCGTCCGGTCTGCCTTCTGCCCTTTCCCCAAATGGTGCTTCACTGGTTGCGCCAGGACGATGAAATCACCGGCAATTATCTGATGCAGTTCCACGAATATTTCGAGGGCTATTACGACGGCTACGAACGTGAATTCCGCGGTTTCGGCAAAGTCTGTCAGACCGACAGTGACCTGGAGCCGGGCAAGGCCGAAAGTGGCCACACGGCGCCGATGCGGGTGACACATTGGTTTCATACCGGTAGAAGCATCGATCTGGTCTTGAGCGGCATCTGCGAACTCGACGACGAAAACACGCCACTGGGGTCCACGGTTATTTCAACGTTCGATGCCAAGAACAGAAAGGAGCGTGTTCGGACGCAGCACACAGCCGACGACCATCGCGAAATCGCCTACGCCCTGGCCGGTAGCCCACTGCGCAGCGAGGTCTGTCAGGCAGACGACCCCGCCCCGGCGCGGCTGTTCTCACTGAGCGAATTCCGTTATCGGGTGCGGGTGGTCAACGACAACCCGTCCAGTCTGCTGGTGCTCGAACTGGAAACCCGTACCCATCAATACGAACGCTTCATGGACGACCCCAATTGTCAGCACACCATCAATCAGGAGCTGAACGAGTACGGTCAGTTGACTCGAAGTGTCACGGTCGCCTGTGCTCGCCGTCGCACCGAACTGGACAAACCGCCCTTCGATCGAGAGGACCAGCTTCGAGCCTGGGTGGACAGCCACGACGAGCAGCAACAGTTTTTTTATCTGAGCGAAACACTCGCCGCGTACCTACAACTGACCACTGACGGCCACTGGCTGCTCGGCTTGCCCTGGCGCCAGCGCAGCAACGCGATGAAGCTGCCCAAAGGCGCACTCCCGGGCGGGCTGCAAGCGGCGGACATCAGTTTCGAAAACTTCGAACGGTATAAAGACAGTGCCGAATGGACGACCGCGCGGGAACTGACCTCACTCTTGCAACACACGTATCTGGAGTCAGGGGGCAAGATGCTCTACCCGCCGCTGGCCGGCCCGACCGAGCAGGCCGTGTTCGACAAAAAGGCCCTGGTGGCCTACGACGGCGTCCCGATAGTCATCCGGGACGAACTGACAAAGATCGGCTACACGCCCATGAAACTGTTCTTCCCGGAGGACCCTGAAGAGGATCTGCTGCAAAACCTGTGGTCAGCGCAAAGCGGCTTTTTCACCTACGCCAGCGCCAGCGGTTTCTACCACGTCACCGAGGTGCAACAGACCGCCAGCCATGGTGTGACGCACATAACATGGGATGCAGACCATCTGCTGACCATTGCCATCACCCTGCCGGACGGCTGTGCGACTTCAGTGAAATACGACATGCACACCCTGTTGCCGCAGAGCATCACGGATCCCAACGAGAACATTCAGGAAGTGCTGTACGAACCGGGCGGCCAACCGATTGCCCATAGTTTTCATGGCACCGAAGAGGGGCTGCCGGCCGGTTTTCAGCCGCTGGCCGCTTACCCGCCGCAGTCTGATCTGAGTGTCGAATACGCCCTCGCCCATCCGAAAACCGTAGTGGCATCCGCCGCCAGTGCAGTGCGCACCGAGCTGTTCAGCTGGATGCCCGTTCTCTCGCGCCAGACCCTGTCGCAGAAAAGAAAGGAATGGGTCTCCAACGGCCTGATTCTGCCCGATGGCCACATCCGTGCCTCGGCATTGCGCTGGCTGAACCAGCGCAAAAAACGCACGGCCAGCGAACAGGCCCTGCTCGGTATTATTCACACCGCTCCCAGGCAGCCGGTGCACAGCCTGAGTCTGGTTGCCGACCGCTATCACACCGACCCGCTGCAACAGATTCAGATGACGATCAGCTATACCGACGGTTTTGGCCGCGAGCTGCAAAGCAAACAGCTCGTCCCGCCGGGCGATGCCCTTGTCGCCACGCCCGAAGACGATCTGGTGACCGGCGCCGACGGCAAGCCGGTCGAAATGCCGGCCATTCAGCGCTGGCGGGTCCAGGGGCGTGTGGAATACAACCACAACGGCGAGACCATCCGGGTTTACCGCCCCTACTTTCTCAACACCCATCGCTGCATCAATGACAGTGCGATGCGCAAGCACGGCTACCACGACCAGATGTTCTACGACGCCCTGGGCCGGCCAATCCAGACGATCAACGCTCTTGATTATCTGGCGTTCGACATCCTGCATCCATGGTTCAAGCTCAGTTATGACTTCAATGACACTGATGACACACCGCCGTCGAAACCCGCGAAGGTCCCTTTTAAACAACCTGTCAGAAGGTTGAAAAAGGCTAAATGACAAGTGCCAATGTGCACGGGAACACACCCGCCCTGCAGGCTCATGATCCGCGCGCACTCGGGATTCGGCAGGTGGCCTATCTGCGCAATGTGGCGGGTGAGGCTGTTCAGACGCTCGTCACCCGCAGGCTCCATGACGTCGCTGGCCGGGCCGTGGGGCAACAGGATCCGCGCCTGTCCACGGTGAATACAACCAGCCTTTTTACGCTGGATGGTCAGGTCGTGAAGCTTGCCAGCGTCGATGCCGGCGTGAACGTCACGTTGCCGGGGCTGGCCGGTGAAACCCTGCAATCCTGGGACGCGAACGGCAACCACCGACGCAGGCATCACGACCTTCAACTGCGCCTTTTGACGCTCGAAGAGAACGGTGTGCCGGAAGTCGAAACCCGGCTGTATGCCACCCTGTCAGCCGACCCTGGTCACAACCTGCGCGGGCAGATGATCAAGCTGACCGACCCGTCCGGCAGTGTCGAATTTCACAGCTTCGCTCTCACAGGCCCCGCTCGACAGGAAACCCGCACTTTTCACGATGGCCTGGCGCTGACCAGCCACAAGTTGTTCAGCCCGCTGGGCATGCTTGTCGAACATACCGATGCCGCCGGGCACCGGCAGCAGTCGAAGTTCGATGTGGCAGGTCAGCTGGTACAAGTGCTGCTCGGGCTGCATGGCCAACCCGACTGGCAAACGGTACTGCAAGGTGCACAGTACGATGCCGCCGGGCGGGTCATCGAACACCAGGCCGGCAATGGCGTGATCAGCCATTCGCACTATCGCGCCGCCGACGGTTTCCTGCTGCGTCGCTACGCACAAAAGGGGTCAGGGCCGGCGCTTCAGGATTTCGAATATGAATACGATCCGATGGGCAATATCACGACCCTCATCGATAACACCTTCACGCCGCGTTTTTTCGCCAACCAGCGGCTCGACGGTCGTCGCCTGTTCGCCTATGACTCACTCTACCGACTGCACAGCGCGACCGGATACAGCGACAGGCCCCTGACAGACAACCCGGGCCGGCCCCAACCGTCCGACCCTGCTGATCGGCGCAATTACACGCAAACCTATGAGTACGACAAGGGCAACAACCTCATCAAAACCACTCATGCACGCGACGGCGCCAGTTACACCAGCGAGGTGTTCATAGATCCACTCAGCAACCGGGGTTTGCGCTGGAGGCCCGGAGATCCGCCACCAGACTTCAGCACTCGGTTCGACAGCGCCGGCAACCTGCTGGCCCTGCAGTCTGGCCAGCCGATGCAATGGAACAATCGCAATCATCTGGCGTCGGTCATCCTGGTAGACCGCAACGGCAGTGGCCCGAATGACGAAGAGCATTACCGCTACAGTCAGGGCAAGCGAGTCTACAAACGCCACGACAGCCACACAGCGGCCATCGATCACTTCCATGAGGCGCGCTATCTGCCGGGGCTGGAGATTCGCACCCGAGACAATGGCGAAGAATTACATCTGATCTCCCTCGTCAGCGGCATCGAAAACGTGGTTTGCCTGCACTGGGTCAGCGGTAAACCGCCGAACATGCCGGCCGATCAAATGCGCTACACCCTCAATGATCACCTGCAGTCCGTATCCATGGAACTCGATCAACAGGCGCAGGTGATCAGTCATGAAGGTTACTTGCCCTTCGGCACCACCGCCTGGATGGTGGCGCGATCACAGATCGAGGTGGACTACCGCTTTATCCGCTACTCGGGCAAGGAAATGGATATCGGCGGGCTGTACTACTACGGTGCGCGTTACTACGCCCCCTGGCTGGGCCGCTGGATCGCCGCCGATCCGGCGGGAGATGTGGACGGACTGAATCTTTACGCGTTTGTCGGCAACAACCCGCTGATCCATGTCGATGTCACAGGTCACGAAAGTACGTGGTTTAACGTGCTCACGGGCTTCTTTTCGTTCGTGAACATATCGAAAAAAGCGTCGGGACAGCTCAAGGGAATGGCAGCAGCTTTCAGAGATATGGTGCCTGAACCTTCACCGCAAGATGAAGGTGGTGGCGGTGGCCCACCTCTAAAGCCGGAGCCACGTGGTCGAGCGGATGTAGATGACGCCCCTCCCGACAGGCCGGTGCCAAAAGGTTTTAGCCGATATCTTGCTTTCAAGGCACAGATTGAAAATCTTACGCTCGGCGAGTATCTGCGTTCTTCGTCCGGTCGGGCCGCCATGAAGGCCGGTGTGAAGATTGGCTCCACAACAGGCTCGGCGCTGGGTACTTTTATCGGTGGAATTGCGGGCTTGATAATCGGTGGCCCGCTGGGCGCCGTCCTGGGTGCCGTGCTCGGAGGCGCGATTTTCGCAATCCTGGGTGGGGTGATCGGCTATGTGGCGATGCCCGTCATCATGCTCAGGTACATGAAGAAGAACGTAAACGAGGGAAAAGCCAGGGAAGACATTCTGGAGTCCATGAATAATCTGGCCGACCATATCGACATCGTCAACGTGATAAGTGAAAACCTCCCTGATCCGCAGGATCTGCCTTCCGAACTACCTGATGACTCCAGAGGTAATACGGGCAATTTCTTTTCGGACATCGAAATGGGCCGCCTGCTTGGGCAAGTCGGGCAACTCCCTACAGAACAACAGGTGGCGTTTGCAGCAGTGGTGAATCACCGGGCATTGGTGCAGGCCATTTCAAGAGGTGGCGCCCCTCGAACGATAGAGGTGAGCGATACGCACCGCGCGCAAAGGCCAACGCCAAAACCAGGAAACCTGAGAACCGTCAGGCTTCAGCGCCAGTATTCCGAAACATTCGTCTGACGCCGTTTCATCCTGTAAAGCCCATAAAACGGATCAAGTCATGAACGCCAGCGTGCACTACCTCACACCAACGATGTCGGTATCCGGCCCTCGTGGCGAGGCTGTCAGACAAGTCGACTACCTGCGCAAAGTAGCCGGCGAGGAAGTGCGAGCGCTCATCAACCGACTGCAATATGACGTTGTTGGCCATCTGGTTGAACAGCAGGATCCGCGCTTACCAAAGCCCAATACAACGACCGTGTTCAAGTTAGATGGCATAGCGGTCAAGGCCCGGAACGTCGACGGTGGCGCGGACACGCTTCTGCCCGGACTCGGCGACGAGCTTTTGCAGCATTGGGATGCCAACGGCAATCACCGGGAGATGAGCTACGACCCGCAACTTCGTCTGAGCAGCGTCACAGAAAACGGGATAACCGGATTCGAAAGCTTCAGCTACGGCAGCGTTTCGGCCGACCCGACGCACAACCTGCGCGGACAAATGACAGCGCTGAGCGATCCATCGGGTACGGTGCAATTCAACAGCTTCAACATGCGTGGCCAGTCAACGGAAGAAATCCGCACCTTCAAGGACGGCAAGATCTGCACCGGCCGCCAGCGTTTCAGCGCCATGGGTGCACTGCTGCAAACCACCGACGCCGGCGGGCATGTTCAACTTTCCACCTTCGACATCGCCGGGCAGCTTGCTCAAGTGCAACTGCAACTCAGCGGACAAAATGTTCAGCCGATCTTGAATGGCGCGGATTACAACGCCGCCGGCCAGATCACCGAACAACGGCACGGCAACGGTGTAAACAGCCACTGGCATTACCGCGAGGCCGACGGACGTCTGCTTCGACAGTCCGCGCAAAAGGCTTCGGAACCGCCGGTTCAGGATTTCGAGTATGCATATGACGCAGCAGGGATCATCACTCGCATCATCGATCACACCTACACACCGACGTTTTTCCGCAACCAACAGGTCGACGGTGAACGCACATTTGGCTATGACTCGGTGTACCGCCTGATCCGCGCCACCGGTTACAGCGACGCCCCGCCTGCGGACAACCCCGGACGGCCGCAACCCACCGATCCCGATGACCGACGCAACTATGTCGAGTCTTTCGAATACGACGACGGCAACAACCTGAAAAAACTGACCCACGTGCGCGAGGGCAACACCTACACCCGCGAGATGTTCATCGACCCGTCCAGCAATCGCGGTGTGCGCTGGAAAGCGGGAGACCCGGCACCTGACTTCAACGCCCTGTTCGACCGCGCCGGTAATCAACTGGCCCTGCAACCCGGGCAGCCGATGGACTGGAACAGCCGCCATCAGCTGAAATCGCTGATCCTCCTGGAGCACGCCAGCGGCCCGCCCGATCAGGAGTTGTATCACTACAGCCAGGGTGCAAGGGTCTATAAGCGCCACGAAACCCACACAGGCACAGTCAACCATGTTGCTGAAGCGCATTACGTGGGGAGTCTGGAAATCCGCACCCGAAGCAGCGGAGAAGAATTGCACAGGGTCACTGTCGCCACCGGCATCGGCGAGGTGACGTGCCTGCACTGGATCACCGGCAAACCACCTGGTATCGATGCTGATCGGTTGTGTTATTCCCATTCCGACCATTTGGGATCGAGCGTTACGGAGATTGATCAACGGGCGCAGGTGATCAGCCGCGAAAGCTACTACGCCTTCGGCGCTACCTCGTCGATGGCGGCCCGCTCGCAGATCGAAGCGGACTACAAGTTCACCCGCTATTCGGGCAAGGAAATGGATGTCACCGGGCTTTATTACTACGGAGCACGGTATTACGCGCCATGGCTGGGGCGCTGGATCAGCGCCGACCCCAGCGGCGATGCGGATGGAATGAATCGGTATGCGTTTGTCGGCAACAATCCGATTTTCTATGTGGACGACACCGGCAACACGAAAGACGAAGCCGGCGCCTCCGGCAACACCGGTGACGGCAAAAAAACCATTGGTTATAAGCTGAATAGATGGGTTGGCGCCGTTAAAAAAGCGCAAACAGCCGCAGGACAGATGAAAAACATCGCATCCGATTTTGAGAAACTGGTTCCTGAAGACGCCGATATCGAGCAGGTTCGCCAAGACCTCACGTTTGGAAAATACATCAGGTCCCGGTACGGCAGGGCTGCCATACGAAAAGGCTTAGGTGTCGGCGGTACTGCGGGAGGGGCTATCGCCGGCGTTGTCGGCGGCGTTGCTGCCCTCATTTTTCCCCCCGCCGCCGCCGCCGCCCCCGCCATCGTGAGTGTCGCGCCGGCTATCGGCATGGCCCTCGTACCGATATTAGGTTACCGCCACTTGAGGAAAGGCCTGAACAGGGCGGACATGTTGCGCAAAGCCGAAGCCGTGAACGACACCATCGACCTCGCTGAAGAAATCCTGGGCGCCGTTGCTGGACTACCCGATCAACTGAATCCAGTAGCGGATGAAGGCCCGGAAACGGAAATGAAGCCCGAGGCCGCTCCCGCTACCTATGAGGCAAAGATGCAGGAATTGTTCTTTGAGCAAATGAAGACACTCACTCCTCTGCAGCAGGCGGAAATTGGCAAATTGGTCCCAGGCGAAGGCGCCCCGTACTTCGAGGCATTGAGCCAAGTGCTGAAGGCTGCCAACGATCCGTCCTCTTCGCCCCGGCAGACGCCGGAGGTCAGCGACCCTCCACAAGAAAAACCAACACCTGAATCGATGGTAAACAAGCCTCAACTCGCTCGGCGCAGGCTTGTAATGTCGGGTCTTTGAATTTGATGAACACAGCAGAGGACAAAGACGATGCTCCCCTCTCCCCATGAGCGCACACCTTCGCTGTCAGCTTATGACAGCCGGGGCCTGATGGTTCGTCAGGTGGCCTATCTGCGCTCGGTTGCCGGCGCAACCGCCGAGGCACTGATCACACGCCAGCAACGCGATGCGCTCGGGCACGTGGTGAAACAGTGGGACCCGCGTCTGGCCAGCCCCACCATCACCAGCGTTTTCAATCTGATCGCAGAGCTGCTTGAAACAGACAGTGTGGACGCCGGAAAAAGCCGGCGCCTGCCTGGAGTGACAGGCGAAACCTTGCAACGCTGGGACGCACGCAACCACCACTGGCAGCACACATTCGACAATCAACTGCGCCTGGTGTCCGTCGCGCAGGACACCGGACTGGATAAAGAGGCCTACGTCTATGCCGATGCCTCGGCCGACGCAGGCTACAACCGGCGCGGGCAAATGGTCGAAATCAATGATCCATCGGGCAGCGTCAAACTGCACTCTTTTGCCCTTACAGGCGCTGCGCTGCAGGAAAGCCGAACTTTTCACGATGGATTGTCCTTTTCCAGTCAGCAGAATCTCAGCCCCCTTGGCGCACTACTGAAGCAGACCGATGCCGGCGGCCACCAGCGGCGTCTGGCTTACGACGTAGCCGGGCAGCTCACACAGGTGCAACTCAAGGTTAACGACCTACTCGCCTGGCAACCGGTCTTGCGGGATGCACAATACAACGCCACCGGGCAGACGACCCTGCAACGGACAGGCAATCATGTGAGCAGTCACTGGCACTATCGGGCCGCTGACGGTCGCCTGCTTCGACAATACGCACAAAAGGCGACAGGGGAATCGATTCAGGATTTCGGGTATGAATATGACCGGATGGGCAACATCACTCGCATCCTCGATGGCGGCTACGCACCGACGTATTTTCACAACCAGCGCGTCGATGGCCACCGTGCGTTCAGCTATGACTCAACGTACCGCCTGATTTACGCCAGCGGATACGACGAGATGCCACCTACGGATAACCCGGGTCTGCCACAGCCGACCGACCCCAATGATCGGCGCAATTACACGGAAACATACGAGTACGACAATGGCGACAACCTCGTAAAAACCACCCGCGTCCGCGATGGGGCCAACCATACTTTCCAGGTGTATATCGATCCGGACAGCAACCGGGGGGTGCGCTGGAAAACGGGTGATCCGATACCGGTTTTTCCCATCGAGTTCGATGCTGCGGGCAACCAGCTGGCGCTTCCGTTCGGCCCACTGCAGTGGAACAGTCGCAATCAACTGGACTCCGTGACCCTGGCCAGACATCCCACCGGACCACACGATACGGAGCAGTATCGCTACAGTCAGGATCTGCGCGTGCACAAAAGACTGGAGACCCACACTCCCTCAGTCAGCCATTTCCGGGACGTGCGCTACTTGCCCGATCTGGAGATCCGCACCAGAGACAACGGCGAAGAACTGCACGTGATCAAGCTGGACACTGGCGCAGGCCACGTGACATGTCTCCACTGGGTGAAGGGAAAACCCACGGGCATCGATCAGAGTCAAATGCGCTATATCCTCAAGGATCACCTGGGGTCGTCCCTGAAAGAAGTGGATCAACTGGCGCGATTGATCAGTGAGGAGACCTACTACCCGTTTGGCAGTACCTCGACACTGGGAGCCCGGTCACGGATTGAGGTGAACTACAAGTTCATCCGCTACAGCGGCAAGGAAACCGATGAAAGCGGCCTGATCTATTACGGACAACGCTATTACGCCCCATGGCTGCAACGCTGGACCCAGCCGGACAAGGCAGGAACCGTGGACGGATTGAATCTGTACCGGATGACGGCGAACAACCCGATCAATTTCATTGACGAGCAAGGGATGATGACGAGACCGACGCCGGCCACGCCTGACCAGACCTCCGTCCACATAGGCGGATCGACGTCGTCGTCACGTCCCAACTCGATCGCCGGCAGCGAGCCATCCACCGGTACACCCGCGCTGGTGGATGACCCGGCAAACAATCCTCCCGGCAAGCTGCCGCCCAAACCCGAACAATCCTGGGGCGAATGGGGCACGCAAGCCGCGCTGGCGGCGGTCAATTCGAAAGTCGGATTGGCATTGCTGCCCGTCGGGACTTCGTCTCCGGCCAACGCAGCTGTAGTTTCCACATTACTCACCGCCACCGCCCAGTTCGTTTTGCACGCAACGCTGTTCACCCCGGGCTGGTCACCGCCCAACACCTGGAACCCCGGTGGGAACGGCGCCGTACCACCCGCCGATGTCACGCAAGATGCCAACCGGTTCTTCACCATGAGCACACTGGGTGTTACCACGGCAGCAACCGTGGCGGGCATGATATTGGGTCCGATCGTAGGGGGCTACGTCGACGAGTTGAGAGGCACCAAGGCCAAGGCGGACAAGAAGGCTCAGGCGGCAAAATGGCTGGACACGGCCGACAGGCTCATCGCCGAACAGAGCCTTAAGGAAGAGGTGTCAGTGAAAGCCCAGCAAGCGCTGCGTCAGCAAGTACTGGACGCCGAAGAGTTGGTCGGAATTTCCTGGCAAAGCATGACAATGCTCGAAAAAATCACGGGGCTGCGGCCGTCAGACCAGAGTGAAAGCAACCTATCGTCACGTCGCAGTTCAGGGTCCTCGCAAAGTTCTGCCGGGAGTGTATTTCATAGAGCCAAAATAACTCGCATCCCCGTGCGCAAATCCAACACGCACCTCTGATCAGGCGATCCGGGCAGAACTTCTGCCCCTCTTGTCAGTTCGGGCCGACACCATGCTATGGTGCCGGCCCGACTTCCTATCTCTATGCGCCCAGCATGCTGCCGACTTCCCGTACCTTGCGTCTGTCGTTGTACACCCTGCTGATCCTCGCCGGCGCTGCCCTCGCCGCAACGCTTGCGATCCGTCACGCCGAACGCCAGGCACTGGTGGAAGATGCCGCCCGAGCCAACCAGCAACTGGCGCTGTACGCCAATTCGCTGCACACCCTGATCGACCGTTACCGCGCCCTGCCCGCCGTGCTGGCGCTGGACCCGCAATTGCGTGCGGCGCTGGCAGGTCCCGTGGATGCCGAACAGCAGGCTGCGCTGAATCTGAAGCTGGAAAAGATCAACGGCGCCGCGCAGTCCTCGACGCTTGAACTGCTCGATCACACCGGCCTGGCGGTGGCGGCCAGCAACTGGCGTCTGCCCAGCAGTTACGTCGGCCACAACTATGGCTTTCGCCCCTATTTCAGTCAGACCCGCACCCAGGGCACCGGGCGTTTCTACGCAGTCGGCGTGACCAGCGGGATTCCCGGCTATTTCCTGTCCAGCGCGGTGCTCGGCGACAACGGCGAGTTCCTCGGGGCGATGGTGGTCAAGCTCGAATTCCCGGAGCTGGAGCGCGAATGGAGCCAGGGCAGCGATACGCTACTGGTCAGCGATGCCCGGGGCATCATCTTCATTGCCAACCAGCCCGACTGGCGCTACCGCCTGCTGCACCCGCTGAGCCCGGCCGATTACCGAGAGATCAAGCGCACTCGCCAATACGACAAGCAATCGCTGGTGCCGCTGACTCATCTGTCGCTACGCCGCTTTGATGACAACAGCGAACTGCGCCGCGTCGAAGGCCCGCAAGGCACGGCGGATTACCTGTGGGAATCGCTGCCGCTGACCGCCGAAGGCTGGACGCTACACCTGCTGCGGCGTCCGCAAGTGTCCTTCGAAGACCAGCGCAATGCCGGGCTCGCCGCCGCCGGGGTGTGGCTGGCGCTGGTGTTTCTGTTGCTGTTCCTCAACCAGCGCTGGCGTCTGGCCAAGATGCGCCAGCGCAGCCGCGAAGAGCTTGAGCAACTGGTCGAGGAACGCACCCGGGATTTGCGCACCGCCCAGGAAGGTCTGGTGCAATCAGCGAAACTGGCGGCACTGGGGCAGATGTCCGCTGCGCTGGCCCACGAAATCAATCAGCCGCTGACCGCCCAGCGCATGCAGCTTGCAACTCTGAGGCTGCTGCTCGATCACGGTCGGGTCGATGACGCCTGCAAGGCGCTCAAACCGGTGGACGAAATGCTCACGCGCATGGCTGCCCTCACCGGCCACCTGAAAACCTTTGCCCGCAAAAGCCCCAGCGGCTTGCGCGAACGGCTGGACCTGGCGACGGTGGTCGATCAGGCGCTGCAATTGCTCGATGCGCGCCTGCGTGATGAACAGGTCAGTCTGGTGCTGCACCTGACCCGTCCGGCCTGGGTGCGCGGCGACGCGATTCGCCTCGAACAAGTGCTGATCAACCTGCTGCGCAACGCCCTCGATGCGATGCAGGGCAAGCCGTGCAAGCGTCTGGAAATCCGCCTGGAAGCTGACGAACAACTGTGGCGCCTGAGCGTCATCGACAACGGTGGCGGCATTGCCGAAGAACATCTGGGTCAGGTATTCGATCCGTTCTTCACCACTAAACCTGTGGGTGACGGGCTGGGTCTGGGACTGGCGGTATCGTTCGCCATCGTCCATGAATCCGGCGGGCGCCTGTGCGCCGAAAATGGTGACAACGGTGCAGTGTTCAGCCTGACCTTGCCGATCGATCTGGAGGCGCACCTCTGATGCTCAACTCAGTGATGGTGGTCGATGACGAAAGCAGCATTCGCAACGCCGTCGAGCAATGGCTAAGCCTGTCCGGGTTCGAGGTGCAGCTGTTCAGCCGCGCCGAGGAATGCCTGGCGGCGCTGCCGAAGCACTTTGCCGGGGTGATTCTCAGCGATGTGCGCATGCCCGGTCTCAGCGGTCTTGAACTGCTGGCCGAAGTGCAGCGCCGGGATGCCGACCTGCCGGTGATTCTGCTCACCGGCCACGGCGATGTGCCGATGGCGGTCGAAGCGATGCGCGATGGCGCCTACGACTTTCTGGAAAAACCCTTCAGCCCCGAGGCCCTGCTCGGCAGCCTGCGCCGGGCGCTGGACAAGCGTCGGCTGGTGCTGGAAAACCGCGCCCTGCACGAACAGGCCGACAACCGCGCCAGACTGGATGCGACGCTGCTCGGCGTGTCCCGTGGTATGCAGACCCTGCGCCGGCAGGTGCTTGACCTCGCAACATTGCCGGTCAACGTGCTGATCCGTGGCGAAACCGGCAGCGGCAAGGAACTGGTTGCCCGCTGCCTGCACGACTTCGGCCCGCGCGCCGACAAGCCGTTCGTGGCACTGAACTGCGCGGCGATCCCCGAGCAGTTGTTCGAAGCCGAATTGTTCGGGCATGAGAGCGGCGCGTTCACCGGGGCCTCCGGCAAGCGCATCGGCAAACTGGAATACGCCGATGGCGGCACCCTGTTTCTCGATGAAATCGAAAGCATGCCGCTGGCCCAGCAGGTGAAACTGCTGCGGGTGTTGCAGGAGCAGAAACTGGAACGGCTGGGGTCGAACCAGAGCATTCGCGTGGACTTGCGCATCGTCGCGGCGACCAAACCCGATTTGCTGGATGAGGCCCGGGCCGGGCGTTTTCGCGAGGACCTGGCGTATCGCCTGAACGTTGCCGAATTGCGCCTGCCACCGCTGCGCGATCGTCGGGAGGACATTCCGTTGTTGTTCGAGTCCTTCGCACAAAGCGCCGCTCAGCGATTGGGGCGGTCTTTTCCGCCGCTCAGTGGTGCGCAATTGAGTCACCTGCTGAGCCATGACTGGCCGGGTAATGTTCGTGAGTTGGCGAACGTCGCCGAACGGCAGGTGCTGGGGCTGGATGAACCGGTGCAAGGTATCGATCCGGGGCAGTCGCTGGCGGCGCAGCAAGAGGCGTTTGAGGCGCAGTGCCTGCGGGCCGCTTTGACCCGGCACAAGGGGGATGTGAAAGCCGTGTTGGAAGAACTGCAACTGCCGCGCCGAACCTTCAATGAAAAGATGCAGCGCCATGGTCTGACCCGGGAAATGTTCGTGCCCGACTGATCCCCGCATTGAGGCATTCCCACGCAGAGCGTGGGAACGATCACAGCCAAATGAGCGGAAATCCGCTCATTCATTCCGGCTCATCGGCAAAATCCCGCTCAACCCATCTCCCCAACCCCTCTAAACCGGCCCTCTCCCCGTTGGCACAGCTCCTGCTATAGCCCTCGCAGGCTGCGTTTCTGCGCGCTCCACAAAAACAATTAAACGAAGGATCCTTCAATGGATAACTCCAACGCCCTGCCTCTTGGGTCGGCTGCCGTGCCGGTCAAAGAACGAACCACCGCCAGTCGCATCAAGTCGATCTTCAGCGGTTCCGTCGGCAACATGGTCGAGTGGTACGACTGGTACGTTTATGCCGCCTTCTCGCTGTACTTCGCCAAGACCTTCTTCCCCGCCGGTTCCACCACCGCCCAGTTGATGAACACCGCTGCGATCTTCGCCGTGGGCTTTCTGATGCGTCCGATCGGTGGCTGGCTGATGGGTCTGTACGCCGACAAGGTCGGCCGTAAAAAGGCACTGATGGCCTCGGTGTACCTGATGTGCTTTGGCTCGCTGCTGATCGCCCTCAGCCCGAACTACGAAACCATCGGCATCGGCGCGCCGATCCTGCTGGTATTCGCCCGTCTGCTGCAAGGCCTGTCGGTCGGCGGCGAGTACGGCACCTCGGCGACTTATCTGTCGGAGATGGCGACCAAGGAACGTCGCGGCTTCTTCTCCAGCTTCCAGTACGTGACCCTGATCTCCGGCCAGCTCATCGCGCTGGGCGTGTTGATCGTGCTGCAGCAGATGCTCACCACTGAGCAACTGTACGCGTGGGGCTGGCGCATCCCGTTCGCCATCGGCGCGCTGTGCGCAATCGTGGCGCTGTACCTGCGTCGTGGCATGGAAGAAACCGAATCCTTCGTGAAAAAAGAGAAATCCAAGGAAAGCGCCATGCGCACCTTGCTGCGTCATCCGAAGGAATTGCTGACCGTGGTCGGCCTGACCATGGGCGGTACGCTGGCGTTCTACACCTACACCACTTACATGCAGAAATACCTGGTGAACACCGTCGGCATGAGCATTTCCGACTCCACCACCATTTCCGCCGCCACGCTGTTCCTGTTCATGTGCCTGCAACCGATCATCGGCGGCCTGTCCGATAAAATCGGTCGTCGCCCGATCCTGATCGCCTTCGGCGTGCTGGGGACGATCTTCACCGTGCCGATCCTGATGACCCTGCACACCATCCAGACCTGGTGGGGCGCGTTCTTCCTGATCATGGCGGCGCTGATCATCGTCAGCGGCTACACCTCGATCAACGCCGTGGTGAAGGCCGAGCTGTTCCCGACCGAAATCCGCGCCCTGGGCGTCGGCCTGCCGTACGCACTGACCGTGTCGATCTTCGGCGGCACCGCCGAATACATCGCGCTGTGGTTCAAGAGCATCGGCATGGAAACCGGTTACTACTGGTACGTGACCGCGTGCATCGCGGTGTCCCTGCTGGTGTACATCACCATGAAAGACACCCAGAAACACTCGCGCATCGTCACTGACTGACCGGATTCATTCAGCCACTGCAACGGTGGCTGTTCTGCCCCATCGCGAGCAAGCTCGCTCCCACATTGGATCGGCATACAACTGACCCTGTGGGAGCGAGCTTGCTCACGATTGAAGTCACCTCGGTATCAGGTCAACTCGGCAACCGGCTGTTTGCCATAACGCTTCTGCGCATAAGACGCGCCCACGATCATCACCAGCAAAATCCCCGCCAGCACTGCCGACGAACCGATGGTGCCAAAGTCCAGCCCGCCCTTCTCATGGGACTTGGTCATCAAGTCGCCCAACGTCGCACCGAACGGCCGGGTCAGCACGAACGCCACCCAGAACAGCACGACGGTCGAAATCTTCGTGAAGTACTTGAGCAGCACCACCACAGCAATCGCCGAGCCGATCAGCAGCGCGCCACCGGCAAAGCCCAGGCCCGAGTCGTCCGCCAGGTAATCGCCGAGCGCGGTGCCCAGGGTGTTGGAGAACAGAATCGCCATCCAGTAGAACATCTCGCCGCGAAAGCTCTGCACCCTGGTGACGTTGAGCGAGTCGCCGCTCAGGCGCCATGCCGCGAAGATCGCCAGCAGAATCGCGATCAGGATCAGCGAACCGGTGGCGTAGCCCAGCTCCAGCGTGCGGTCCATGAAGTCCGACATGGTGGTGCCGGCGGTGCTGGTCGACAGGATCACGATCCAGTACAGCAACGGCTTGTAGGTCTTGGACATCAGCTGCGTGATCAGTGTCAGGACAAACACGCTGATCAGGATCAGCGAGCTGATGGCGTAGCCGACGTTAAGGGTCATCGACAGCAAATCCCCCGCGGTTTCCCCCAGGGTCGTCGCGCAGATTTTCATGACCCAGAAGGCCAGGGTGATTTGAGGCAGTTTGTTCATCGCGGGCAACGCTCCTGTGTGTGACGGCCGTTTTTGGCTTTATGGCCGTGGGCAGACTGGCGTTGCGCGGGTGAAAAACCGGTCGGGAATCCATGAAAAATCTGTCACACAGGCAAAAAGCGGCGATTAATCACCGGTTAATGCCCCCTCCGCATTCTGCACCTACCTGATCGATTAACCGCGCGACGCTCGCTACGAAGACGAAAGCGAATTGAATGCGTCGCCCTTAATATCAAATTAATCGATGGTTTTTAGCATTGTTTTGCGCTTTTTAATCAATTTAGTTGGCGTAGCATGAATCCCATGCGAAACACATCGCCAACGAATAACGAATCTGGAGAACGACCATGAAAACCAAACTGATCCTCGCCCTGACCCTGTCCGTCCTGGCCGCCAACACCTTTGCCGCCGACGGTTCGGACAAAACCAAATCCGCCGACTTCATTTCCGGCGCCAGCGCTGCCATCGAAACCAGCCACACCGGCACCTACGCCGCTGACGGCTTCGACAAGACCAACGTCGGCAAAGCCGTTGCTGCTGATGGTTTTGACAAGACCGGCACTGCGTCCGCCATCGCTGCCGACGGTTTCGACAAAACCGGCACCGCCAACGCCATCGCTGCCGACGGTTTCGATAAAACCGGTACTGCTGCAGCTATCAGCTGATCGGCAGAATGCAGACACCAAAGCCCGGCCATTGCCGGGCTTGTTCATTTTCAAAGGTCGGCATTTGATCTTCGCGGACCGTCCTTGCACTATTGGCCGCTGACAAACGCCTTCAGGAACACCCGCCATGCCCGATGACATCCATTTCTATGAACCGGCCAACGGCCACGGCCTGCCACACGATCCGTTCAACGCCATCGTCGGCCCGCGCCCCATCGGCTGGATTTCTTCGCAGGATGCCGAGGGCCGGCTGAACCTGGCGCCCTACAGCTTTTTCAACGCGTTCAACTACATTCCGCCGATCATCGGCTTCTCCAGCGTCGGGCGCAAAGACAGCCTGAACAACATCGAGCAGACCGGTGAGTTCGTCTGGAACCTCGCCACCCGCCCGCTGGCCGAGCAGATGAACCAGAGCTGCGCGATGGTCGGGCCAGAGGTCAACGAGTTCGAACTGGCGGGGCTTACGCCGGTGGCGTCGAAGGTGATTGCCGTGCCGCGCGTGGCCGAAAGCCCGGTGTCCTTTGAATGCAAGGTCACCCAGATCATTCAGTTGCAGCGCGCCGACGGCGAGACCGTACCGAGCTGGCTGGTGCTGGGCGAAGTGGTCGCCGTGCACATCGCCAAATGGCTGTTGAAGGACGGGATCTACGACACCGCCGCCGCCGAACCGATACTGCGGGGCGGCGGACCGGCGGACTATTTCCAGCTGGGGCCGGAGGCGTTGTTCAAGATGTGGCGCCCGGGGGCTACGAAGTAAGCGCTTACCAGATCAGCTCGGCGTCGTCGGTGACGCCCTTGAGCTTGTCCAGTTCATTGATCGCGGCTTCATCGGCCGCGATGGCGCCGGGGAAAACCTGATCGTTCAGCAGTTTGTGAAAGCGCGGTGCTCCGCCGTCGACCAGCGCCTTGACGGCGATTGCCGCGTGATAACCCTTGTTGCCGCCCAACTCGACGGGGACTACAGCGGAAACCGCTTCGAAGTGTTCGAACTCTTTACGTGCCATATCGCAGGTCCTGGCTCAGTCAGATAGGCCGGCCATTAAACATTCAACCGGCGAGTTTGTGTATCGGCGCAGTGCATTGGCCTACGGCCTGTGCGGCCGAGACTTCCTTGAACGTGTGGAAATCCAGGCTATTGACCACCAGGTCCTGCACCAGCTCGGCAAAGATTTCCATCGACGGGCTGCTGAAATAGGCGGTCATCGATTGCTGGTTGATCCAGAAACCGGAGACCAGCCACAACTCCGGATCACACTGCGAATGCTGCAAGGAAAAGCTCAGGCAACCGGCGGCGGCACGGGACGGCTCGATCAGCGCGCTCAGGCGCATGCCGAGTTCCGCCGAGCGCCCGGCGCGCGCTCGAACGAAGGCCATATGACTGACGGGAATCTGCTTGGACATGTTCAACCCTCCCAGGGAGTCGTGTGGCAGCCGGGGACGGGCTGCGACAGGATCAAAGGTTAAGGGCCGGGCATCGCTCGCCGTTAGTCGATTCCTGCCGTCGCGTTGCACAATCCTGCGAGACTGTCTTGCAGACCTGTAACAAGTCGTGAATTGTTGTCACTGTCCTGTCACACCGGTTTCGAGCAAGTTTTCCGGGCTTCGCCCCTTCATGTCCGGGCAGGCACGCAACGCCATGCAGGATCAGGCAAGCATTTCGCAGGATGTGTCTACCGCTCGCGCTTGCACAAACTTAAGCTCTGCTCCCATTCCATCCCTTGCCGAGGAGGCTGTGCATGACGTCGTTCGATCGTTTTCAGGCGCCGCGCGATGCCGATATGGAAGCCGACATGGAAAAGCAGCGCGCGGAACTGGCGGCCATCATTCGCCGCAACACGTCCGAAGATGGCAGTTATGCCACTGCCGTCGGTTCGCTGTTCATGTCGCGCCACACCCAATCCCATGACTTCGCTCCGGTGCTCGCGCAACCGGCGCTGTGCATCATGGCCCAGGGTCGCAAAGAGGTACGGCTGGCGGACGAGTTCTTCAATTACGACCCGTTGAATTACCTCGTGGTGTCGGTCTCGATGCCGTTGAGCGGTCGAGTCGTGAATGTCTCGCCCGAAGAGCCGATTCTCGCCGTACGCCTGGACATCGACCCGGCGGAAATCACCGCGCTGATCGCCGACGCCGGCCCGATGGGCGTGCCGACCCGTCCGACCGGGCGCGGTCTGTATGTGGAAAAGATCGACAGCGCGATGCTCGATGCGGTGCTGCGTCTGGCCCGTCTGCTCGACGCGCCGAAAGACATCGCCATGCTCGCACCGCTGATCCGCCGGGAAATTCTCTATCGCCTGTTGCGCAGTCCCCAAGGCCATCGGCTGTACGAAATCGCCATCGCCAACAGCCAGAGCCACCGCATCAGCCAGGCGATCAAATGGCTCAACGGCAACTTCGAACAGCCGCTGCGCATTGATGATCTGGCGAAGGAAGTGAACCTCAGCGTCTCGACCTTGCATCACCGCTTCAAGGCGATGACGGCGATGAGTCCGTTGCAGTATCAGAAGCAACTGCGCCTGCAAGAGGCGCGGCGCTTGATGCTGGCTGAGGGGCTGGAGGCGTCGGCGGCGGGGTATCGGGTGGGGTATGAAAGCCCTTCGCAGTTCAGCCGCGAGTACAGCCGCCTGTTCGGCGCGCCACCGTTGAGGGATCTGGCGCGCTTGCGGCTGACCGTCTGATCTGGATCAGGCGCCGAGCACCCGACACGCCTCACTCGGCAGCGTCACCGACACCGGATGCCCGATCCCCAGACCGATGCCCTGACACGGCGTGCTCAGCGCCGTGAAGGTCACCCCGGAACATTCCACCGTAGTCTCGATGGTCGCGCCGATGTCGCGCACGAACGTCACCTTGCCCAGCAGGCGATTGCCCGCCGTGGCCTGGGGCGCCGACAGTTGCAGATCTTCAGGGCGGATCAGCATTTTTACTTTCTGCCCGACCACGATGCTGCTGCAGATCGGCACTTGCAGGGCATCGCCGCCCGGCAGCACAACCTTGCCATCGCCCAGGGCCGTTGCCGGGAAGATATTGCCGGAGCCGATGAAGTCCGCGACGAATTCGTTGGCCGGATGCCGGTAGATTTCAATGGGCGTGCCCACCTGCTGCACCCGATGCTCACCGAGGACTACCACGATGTCCGCCATGGTCATGGCCTCGCGCTGATCGTGGGTGACCATGATCGTGGTGATGTTCAGGCGTTGTTGCAGCTGGCGGATTTCCACCTGCATCGACTCGCGCAACTTGGCGTCGAGCGCCGACAGCGGTTCGTCCAGCAGCAGGATTTTCGGGTGCGAGGCAATCGCCCGGGCAATCGCCACCCGCTGACGCTGACCGCCGGAGAGTTTCGCCACCGGACGATCGATCATCGGTTGCAGCTGGATCAGCTCCAGCAATTGCACCACCCGCGCCTGTTGATCGGCCTTGCTCACGCCGCGCAGCTTCAGCGGATAGGCGATGTTCTCGCCCACGGTCATGTGCGGAAAAAGCGCCAGCGACTGAAACACCATGCCGAAGTTGCGCAGGTGCGCCGGCGTGTGGCCGATGTCCTCGCCGTCCAGGCGAATCGCGCCGCCGGTGAGGGTTTCCAGCCCGGCGATCATTCGCAGCAACGTGGTCTTGCCGCAACCCGAAGGGCCGAGAAAACACACCAGTTTGCCCTCGGGCAAATGCAGGTTGACGTCTTTCACCGCGCAGGCCGAGCCGTAGTGTTTCTCGACGTTTTCCAGAATCAGACCAGACATAAAATCACCTCAAGAAATCAAAAGGACACGCCGCCTTCACCGACCAGCTTCTCCAGCGCCCAGATCAGGACGAAGTCGATCAACACGATCAGCACGGCAAACGAGAACACGGTAGGGTCGAGCGATGACACGGTGCGGCTGTACATCCAGATCGGCACGGTCATGACGTCGATGGTGTAGAGGAAATAGGTCACGGTGAACTCGTTGAACGAAACGATGAACGCCAGCAGCATCCCCGCCAGAATCCCCGATTTCATCAACGGCACCACCACGTCGACGATGGCGCGTAGAGGCGAAGCGCCGAGCATCTGCGCGGCCTCTTCGACTTCGCTGCCGATGGAAAGCATGGCCGCCGTGCAGTTCTTCACCACGAACGGCAGCGCCAGAATTACGTGGGCAATTACCAGCCGCGATGTGGTCATGTGAAACGGCAGGCTATCGAACACCAGCAGCAACGCCAGCCCGAGCACCACCATCGGGAACACCAGCGGCAGCGACATCAATTGCAGCGCCACAGCCTTGCCACGGAACTCGCAACGGGTCAGCGCGTAAGCCGCCGGCACCGCGATCAGCGTGGCGAAAATCATCGTCAGGCACGACACCAGCAAACTGGTGCCCATGGCCTGGCCGAGGCTCAGCACATCGCTGGCGTCCGGCGACACAAACGTGTGCCACGCCGCCTTGTACCACTGCAGGCTGTAACTGCTTGGCGGGAAGTCGAGGTTCGACGCGCCGCTGAACGACATCACGATCATGGTCAGGATCGGCAACACGGCCAGGAACAAAATGATCCCGGAAAGGATGCCCGCAAACTTGCCGGTGTCGCCCGGCAGCAGCGACTGACGCTTCTTGATCAGGGCACTCATTGCGAAGCCTCCAGCAGACGGCGACGGCGGCCGGTGATGTATTCGGACAAGGTCATGATGGCGAGCGTGGTGACGATCAGCACCACCCCGGCGGCGGAGGCGGCAGGCCAGTTCATCAGCGGAGCGATCTGGTCATGCACCATCACCGCCAGCATCGGCACGCGACGGCCACCCAGCAGAAGTGGCACCACAAAGCTGCTGGCGTTGTAGGCGAACACCAGCGTCGCGCCGGTGATGATTCCCGGCAGACTCATTGGCAACACCACCTGGCGGAACACTTGAAAGCGGCTGGCGCCGAGGGTCGCGGCGGCTTCTTCGTAGCTGCGTGCGACGCCGCGCATGGCGCTGGCAATCGGCAGCACGGCCAGCGGAAACGCCGTCTGCACCAGGCCCATCAACACGCCGTTCTGGTTGTACAGCAACATGATCGGGCGCTTGATCAGACCGAGTCCCATCAGGGTCTGGTTGAGCATGCCGCCGGGGCCGAGGATCACCAGCCAGCCGTAGCTTTGCAGCAGCAGGTTGACCAGCAACGGCAGCAGCACCGCCGCGAGGAAAATCCGTCGCACGAACGGCGAGGTCAGGCGCGCCATGGTGTACGCCACCGGGATCGCCAAAACCACGGCAATCACCGCGCTGATCAGCGCCAGACGCAAAGTCAGCAGCAACGATTTGAGGTAGTAGGGTTCGAGCAACTGCGCGTAACTGGCCAGGCTGAAACCGGACCACTCCGCGCCCTTGGTGCCGACGCTCATGCGCAGCACCAGCAGGCTGGCGGCAATCAGCACGCCGAGAAACAGCATCGACGGCGTGAGAAAAAACCACGCCCGCGCCGTCGGCGAAATACCGCGCGCCGGGCGCACGTCACCCGTGCCGACCGGTTGGGTCAGGGATTGATGTTCCATAGCAATGATCTCGTCAATGGAAAAACAACTGACAGACACTGCCTTCAAATTCACCGAGAAACCTGTGGGAGCGAGCTTGCTCGCGATAGCAATCTGTCAGTCGACACTGTCGGTGAATGTCAGTCCGCGATCGCGAGCAAGCTCGCTCCCACAGGTACTTCGGTGTTTGAAGAACCTGTGTCCATCACTCGATCAGGAAGAAAAGATTTCCGTGTAGCGACGAATCCACTGGTCATGCACGGTCGCCAGGAAAGCGTTGTCGTGCATGATCGCCTTCTCCGCAATCTGCTCCGGCGTGAGGATGAACGGGCTCTTGCGCGCTTCGGCGGAGATGATCGCCTTGGCGTTGACCGGGCCGTTGAAGATGTCTTCGGCCATCTTGCCCTGCACCAGCGGGTCGAGGGAGTGGTCGATGAAGGCATAGGCCAGATCGGTGTCGCCCGGACGGTTCTTCGGCATCACCGAGAGCATCAGGTCGGTATAGAAACCTTCCTTCATGCCGAACGTGGCGCCGAGGCCATAGTTCGGATCGCGGATCTGCTTGGGGAAGAACGCCGGGGCGTAGAGGCCGCCCATGTCCAGGGAGCCGGTGCGGAACAGCTCGGCGATCTGGTTGGGGTTTTCGCCCAGGGTCACCACACGCTCCTTGAGCTCGGCGAGTTTCTTGAAGCCCGGTTCGATGTTGTGCTCGTCACCACCGGCCAGTTTGGCGGCGATGATGATCAGGTCCATGGCCTCGGTCCAGTTCGGCGGCGGCAGGAAAATGTTCGGCGCCAGATCGGCGTCCCACAGCGCGGCGTAACTGTCCGGCGCGGTGGTCTGGGTGCGAGTGCTGTAGACCAGACTGTTGCACCACAGCAGGTAACCGATGCCGTGACCGTTGGCCCCGGTGCGGTATTTTTCCGGGACGTCGATCAGGTTGGGAATGCGGTTGAGATCGGGCTTTTCCAGCAGTCCGGCAGCGGCCAGACCTTCGGCGCCGACCCCGGCCAGGGTGATGATGTCGTACTGCGGACGGTCACCGCCGGCCTTGAGTTTGGCGACCATTTCCGAAGTGCTGCCGGTACGGTCGGCAATCACTTTGGCGCCGGTCTTGGCTTCGAACGTTGCAGCGATGTTGCGCAGCGCGGCCAGGCCCGTGTCATCGGACCAGGTCAGCAGGCGCAGGGTCTTGCCGGCAAAGCGGGTGTCGCTGGCACTGGCCCGGATGAAGGGCATGCTCATGGCCGCCGCAGCCACCGAGGCCACGCCGACGGTTTTGATGAATTGACGCCTGTTCAGATCGTGCTCGCCCATTTAGGACTCCCATTATTCTTCTAAGTATGAGATTGATCGCAACCCTTGCATCTGCCTGACCGATGTTGCCCAAGCGCCCGGTTTCAAAGGGCTTGAGCGTGGTCTGCGGGTTCATCCTGAGGTCGTGCAAAACACCTGACTATCGATAAAAACTCATTGGAGCCATGACGCCGGCGCATGCCTCGTTGCGAGGCATGCGCTGACCTTTTTCGGGCATTCAGAGCGCGCGAATCACGTGCTTGATTTCCTGAAATGCCGCCAGACCCCACGGCCCCAACTCGCGACCGATGCTGCTCTGCTTGTAACCACCCCACGCGGTCTGCGGGAAGATCACCTGCGGCGCGTTGAGCCATACCAGCCCCGCCTGCAAGGCGTTGGCGACCCGATCCGCCGTCTCGGCATTGCGCGTGACGACACTGGCGACCAGACCGAACTGGCTATCGTTGGCCAGGGCAATCGCCTCGGCTTCCGAAGCGAAACTGCGCACGCAGATCACCGGGCCGAAGATCTCTTCACACCACAGCGCACTGTCGAGGGGCACTTCGGTGAAGATCGTCGGCTGCAAGAAATAGCCGCGCGGCAGATCGGCGGGACGATTGCCGCCACAAATCAGCCTGGCCCCGGCACTCAGCCCACGGTCGATATGACCGAGCACCCGCTGGTACTGCGCCTGATTGACCAGTGCGCCCATCTCGACTTCAGGATCGAACGGATCGGCGACACGGATTTTTTCCGCGCGGGCCTTCAGGCGAATCAGGAATTCGTCGGCCAGCTCATCGGCCACCAGCACCCGGCTGGTGGCCGAGCACATCTGCCCGGCGTTGAAGAAACCGCCGCCACAGGCCAGCTCCACCGCCAGGTCAAGGTCGGCATCTTCCAGAATCAGCAGCGAGGATTTGCCGCCCAGTTCCAGGCTCACACCCTTCACGGATTCAGCGGCGCGCTGCATCACTTGCACACCGACGGCGTTGCTGCCGGTGAAGGAAACCTTGGCGATGCGCGGATCCGCCGACAGCGGCGCGCCGACTGCCGGACCGGTGCCGCACACCAGGTTGAACACGCCTTTGGGCAGGCCGGATTCGGCGATGATGGTCGCCAGTTCCAGCTCCGGCAGCGGCGTGACTTCCGACGGCTTGAGCACCACGCAGCAACCGGCGGCCAGGGCCGGGGCGAGTTTCCACGCGGTGGTGACCATCGGGAAATTCCACGGCACGATCAGCCCGACCACACCGCACGGCTCGCGGCGCAGACGTGCACTGAAATCGTCGCTCGGCAGCGGCACGTCACTGTCGAGTCTGGCGTCGAGGCCTTCGGCGAGTTCGGCGTAGTACTCGAAAGTGGCGATCACGTCGTCGACATCGATTGCCGCTTCGAACTGCGGTTTGCCGTTGTTGCTCGACTGCAACTTCATCAAATGTTCGCGGCCGTTGCGCACGCCATCGGCGATCTTGCGCAGGATCGCTCCGCGCTCGGCGCCAGTGGTTTTCGACCAGCCGTTGAAAGCTTCGGTCGCTGCCGTGACCGCTTGGTTGACGGCGCTTTCGTCACCGCCATTGACCGTGGTCAGCAACGCTTCGGTGGCCGGATTGATGACGCGCAGGTGTTCGCGGCCGGCGGACCATTGGCCGTTGATGTACAGGCCGTCGAGTGTGGTCGGGAAGATCATCATTGGGCCACCGCCTTCATCCATTGGGTCTGGTCGATTTCGATCAGGGTCGGGCCCTGCCGATCGCTGGCGGCGCGCAGTGCACCGCGCAGTTGTTCGGCCGAGCTGATCGCTTCTGCCGCGCAACCCAGGGCCTTGGCCACGCCGATGAAATCCGGGGTGTAGATGTCCACGCCCACCGGCTCGATGGCGCGGTTGACCATGTATTTCTTGATCTCTTCGTAACCCTGGTTATTCCACAGCAGAATGATCACCGGCGTACGCGCTTCCACGGCGCTGGCCAGTTCCGGCAGGGTGAATTGCAGACCGCCGTCGCCGATCAGACACAGCACCGGCGGACGTGCGCCGTGTTCGAGGTTGCCGCCGAGCCACGCGCCAATCGCTGCCGGCAAGGCGTAACCAAGGGTGCCGTAGCCGGTGGACGAGTTGAACCAGCGGCGCGGGCGCTCCGGGTTGAACGTGAGGTTGCCGGTGTACACCGGTTGGGTGGAGTCGCCGACGAAAACTGCATTCGGCAGTTCGTGCAGCACGGTTTCCAGGAAACGGGTCTGGGCCAGGGTCGGCGCGTCCCAGGTCGCTGCCAAGTCTTCACGCAGACGGGCGGCTCGCACCTGGCCCCAGTCGTTGCGGCGCTCGGCCAGCGGTTTGTGCGACAGCGCACTGAGCAGCGCTTGTGCGGCATTGCGCGAGTCGGCGACCAGCGCCACGTGGGGCGGGTAGTTGCGCACGGTCTGGTCGGGATCGATATCGACGCGCAGCAACTTGCCGGGAATTTCGAAGCCGCCGGCGAAGGTCACGTCATAGTCGGTTTCCGCCAGCTCGGTGCCGATTGCCAGCACCACGTCGGCATCGGCCACCAGGGCGCGGGTCGCTCCCAGGCTCTGGGTCGAACCGATCAGCAGCGGATGACTGGACGGCAACATGCCTTTGGCGTTGATGGTCAGCGCCACGGGTGCGCCGAGCAGTTCGGCCAGTTCAGTGAGTTCGGCAGCCGCATCGATGGCGCCGCCACCGGCGAGGATCAGCGGACGCTGGGCGCCGGCCAGCAGTTCGGTCATGCGGTTCACGGCGGCCGGCGCAGCTCCGGCGCGGTCGATGTTGACCGGCACACTGGCCAGCAGTTCGTCGGCCTCTTCGACCAGCACGTCCAGCGGAATTTCGATGTGTACCGGACGCGGACGCCCGGCCTGGAACAGCGCAAACGCACGGGCCAGCACGCCCGGCAATTCGGACGCCGACATCAGGGTGTGGGAGAACGCCGCCACGCCGCCGACCAGTGCACTCTGGTTCGGCAGTTCATGCAGCTTGCCGCGACCACCGCCCAGTTGACTGCGCGACTGCACGCTGGAGATCACCAGCATCGGAATCGAATCGGCGTACGCCTGGCCCATGGCGGTGGTGATGTTGGTCATGCCAGGACCTGTGATGATGAAGCACACACCCGGTTTGCCGCTGGTGCGGGCGTAGCCGTCGGCCATGAAGCCGGCGCCTTGTTCATGCCGGGGGGTGACGTGGTTGATGCTCGAACGGGCCAGCCCGCGATACAGCTCCACGGTATGTACACCGGGAATGCCGAACACCTGCTCGACCCCATAACCTTCGAGTAACTTGACCAGTACTTCGCCACACGTCGCCATGTCTTTGCCCTTCTTGTTCGTTGAGGCACCGGGCTTTAAAGGAACCGGTGATTGGCCTCATTGAAACGGGCGGCGTGTAGCCGCAACAATCGATAAAAGCTCATACTAGCCATGTCCTCACGTCATGGCTTGGATCCACATGAAACGACTGCCTCCCCTGCCCGCCCTGCACACGTTTCTGATCACCGCACAGTGCTGCAACTTCACCCGGGCCGCCGAACAGTTGCACATCACCCAGGGTGCGGTGAGCCGGCAGATCGCCGGGCTGGAGGAACATCTGGGTTATGAGCTGTTCATTCGCCTGGCCCGGGGCCTGGAGCTGACGGCCGAAGGTCGCGAATGGCTGCCACGGGTGCAGCAGATCTTCAGCCTGATCGGCGACTCGGTGGAGCAGATCGGCGCCAAGCGCGAGACCCTGCAACTCAAGGCCCCGAGCTGCGTGATGCGCTGGTTGTTGCCACGGCTGTTGCAATGGCAGCGCGAACGCCCGGACGTGCCGGTGAAACTCACGGCGTCGTTGCAACACGGCGTGGACTTTCATCGCGAGCAGTTCGACGCGGCGGTGATCTACGGCACCGCGCCCCACGACTCACCCGCGACCCTGCATCTGTTCGATGAGCAACTGACGCCGGTCTGCTCGCCGACGCTGCTCAACGGCGGTCCGGCCCTGCACACACCGGCAGACCTGCAACAACATCTGCTGCTGCACCCGACCCACACCGATGACGACTGGACACTCTGGCTCGAAGCCGCCGAACTGCAATTGAGCAACATCGCCAGCGGTCAGCATTTCGAAACGCTGGATCAGGCGATGTCGATGGCGTCCCACGGGACAGGGGTGGCGATCGGCGACTGGTCGTTGATCGGCGATGACTTGAACGCCATGCGACTGGTGATGCCGTTCGATCTGAAGGTGAAGACGGGACTGGGCTATTACATCGTCGCGCCGGCGTCGGAGCCGTCGGCGAAATTGCAGGAATTGATGGGGTGGCTGGTGGAGCAGGCTCATACGCGGTGAACACCCCAATATCCTGTGGGAGCGAGCTTGCTCGCGAATACGGTGCGTCATTCAACGTTGATGTCGACTGACACGCCCTCTTCGCGAGCAAGCTCGCTCCCACATTGGATCGGTGTCGAGATTCAGTAACCGACCGTAAACCGCTGACGCGAATGCTTCGGCGTTTCCACTTCGTCGAGCAGCGCAATCGCGTAGTCGGCAAAGGTGATCGAGCTCTGGCCTTCAGCACTCACCAGCAAGTCATCCTTGCCGACACGGAACTTGCCGGTGCGCTCGCCTTCGACAAACAGCGCCGACGGCGACAGGAACGTCCAGTCCAGCTCCTGCTCCTGACGCAGCGCATCGAGAAACGCTGCACCGGCGCTGGCCTCGGCCTTGTACTCGGCGGGGAAACCGGCGCTGTCGATCACACGAGTACCGTCCGGCAGCAACAGCGAACCGGCACCGCCGACCACCAGCAGACGTTTCACCCCGGCCTGCTTCACCGGGCCGATCAGCGCACTGGCCGGCACCGTGGCGAAATGTGCGGCGCTGATCACCACATCGTGACCGACGACGGCGTCCTGCAGCGCGGCGGAGTCCAGCACGTCGACATTCTTGCTGACCACACCGGCACGGGCGCCGATTTTCGAGGTATTCCGAGCGATGGCTGTGACGCTGTGGCCGCGACGCAGGGCTTCTTCCAGCAGTTGGCTGCCGGCACGGCCGGTGGCACCAATGATTGCGATCTTGCTCATGACATTCTCCAGTTGGCTTGAGAGTGCTGCGTTTTTCAGAATCGGGTTACCACTTCATTTCGCCCTTGGCGACTTTGGCGCTCAGCTCCAGTGAGCTTTCTTCGCCCAGTTTCGGGTAGCGTTTTTTCATCGCGCCGATCAGTGCGGCAGAGTCCTTGGCCTTGGCAGTTTCTTCGTCGAACGCCTTGATGTAGTCGGCAGTGAATTTCACGGCCGCCAGTGAACGGGCGCTGTCACCCAGGTAGTGACCCGGCACCACGGTTTTCGGTTTCAGGGTTTCGATCGAGTGCAGGGTTTCCAGCCAGTCGGCGTGGGACTGCGCGGTCTGGGTGTCGGCCATCCATACGTGGATGTTCTCGGCGACAACCACACCACCGACCACGGCTTTCAGTGAAGGAATCCACACGAAGCTGCGATCCGGCTGCTTGCCTTCCAGGCCAACCACCTGCAGCTTTTGCCCTTCAAGCATCAGGCTGTTGCCCTTGAGCACGCCCGGCACGATGGTTTTGGCCGGCACGTCGGCGCCCATTTTCGGGCCCCAGAAGGCGAGTTTGCCGTCGACGGTTTGCTTGATGTGATCAACGGTCGGTTGCGAGGCCAAGACCTTTGCCTGCGGGAAGGCTTTGGTCAGGGTGTCGAGACCGAAGTAGTAATCCGGGTCACCGTGGCTGATGTAAATGGTGGTCAATTGCTTGCCGCTGGCGCGGATCTTTTCCACCACTTGCTCGGCTTGGGATTTGCCGAACTGGGCGTCCACCAGAATCGCGTCTTTCTCGCCGCTGACCAGCACCGAAGTCACCGGGAAGATCGCCTTGGTGCCCGGGTTGTAGACGTCGAGGGTCAGGTTCGCGGCCGCTGCGTGGGCAGCAAAACCGAGGGTGGCGGTGGCCAGTAAAACGCGCTTGAGAGTGGTGAAGCCGATCATGAGTTGCTCCGCTGTTCGAATGCCGTGCTTGGCGATGGGGGCAGAGCTTAGTTGCCAGACTCGTTACAAAAAATGCGATGCTTGAACATAGTTTGTTTCTGAAAGCGGGCAAATCATGGATCGTCTCCAAGCAATGCGGGTGTTTGTCACGGTGGTGGATCTGGGCAGCCAGTCGGCGGCGGCCGACCACCTGGACCTGTCGAGGCCGGTGGTGTCGCGGTATCTGGCGGAACTGGAAGACTGGGTCGGCGCGCGCCTGATGCACCGCACCACCCGCAAGTTGAGCCTGACCGCCGCCGGCAACGAAATCCTGCCGCGCTGCCGGCAGATGCTGGAGCTGTCCGGTGACATGCAGGCCGCGGTCAGCGAACCTGCCGATGCGCCACGGGGTATGTTGCGGATCAGCGTCAGCACCTCGTTCGGCCAGGCGCAACTGGCCGATGCCATGGCGGCGTTCGTCAAAGCGTATCCGGGGTGAACATCGATCTGCAGATGCTCGATCGCACGGTAAACCTGGTGGACGAACGCATCGACCTGGCGATTCGCACCAGCAATGACCTCGATCCGAATCTGATCGCCCGGCGCCTGACGGTGTGCCGCTCGGTGGTCTGCGCCGCGCCCGCCTATCTGCAAGAACATCCGCAGCCGCAACGCGTAGAAGATCTGAGCCGGCACAACTGCCTGACCCATTCCTACTTCGGCAAGAGCCTGTGGCATTTCGAAGAAGATGGCGAACCGGTTTCAGTGCCGGTGCAAGGCAACATCAGCGCCAACGAGGCCAGCACCCTGCTGCGCGCGACCCTGGCCGGCGCCGGGGTGGCGATGCTGCCGACCTATCAGGCCGGGGTGCATGTACACAGCGGCGAACTGGTTCGCCTGCTGCCCCACGCCGAGCCGCGGCAGATGAACATCTATGCCGTGTATGCCTCGCGCAAGCACATGCCGGCAGCGCTGCGTTGCATGCTGGATTTCCTGGTGCAGCGTTTTCCCGAAAACCCGCAATGGGATGAAGGGCTGTAAAGCCGTTCGCAGCCGCTGGCAACTCCACGGCGCTGACCTATGCTGAAAGCAGTACCCAAGGGTATTCGTTCAGAGGTCACCGCCATGAACACCAGAACAAGAAGATACTTCGCGATTTTCATCACCTGCGCGGCCACGCTGGCGCTGTACGGCACCGCAGCATGGCGCGTGGAGCAGTTGCGGCAACTGCCCCGTGAATACGCGAGCTGCAACTTCGAGCGCTGCATTCCTCACAACGCCACCCTCAACGCCCTGCGCTGATACTGGACGTCTGTGGGAGTGAACTTGCTCACGAAGGCGGCGTGTCAGGTGGCAAAACTGCCGGCTGATCCACCCTCTTCGCGAGCAAGCTCGCTCCCACCTATTGACTCTCTTGTTGTTCGGATTTGAGTCGGTCGCGGAACGCCTTTGGCGAGATCCCCACCCGGCGCCGGAACAGGCGCGTGAAGTTGGTCGGATCGGAAAACCCCAACACCTCGGACATCTCGTAAATGGTCATGCTGGTGTAAGTCAGCAGGCGCTTGGCTTCCAGTAACTGACGCTCGTGCATGATCTGCAACGCCGGCTGCCCCGCCAGTTCGCGGCAGGTGCCGTTGAGGTGCGAGACGGAAATCCCCAGACGATGGGCCAGGTCCTCGACCTTGACGTGCTGTCTGTACGTCTCCTCCACCAATTGAATAAAGCCATTGAGATATTCACGCTGGCGCTGCGGGCGTTGCGTGGCGTTGTGACGGCGGATCGCCTGACGGCTGACCCAGACCATGATCACGCTGACCAGCGAATGCATGAGCATTTCCCGCGCCGGTTGATGGCCGTTGTACTCGGCCTGCAATGCGGCAAACAGACTATTGAGGTACTCCGCGTCCTTGCCCGCCGGATAGCTTTCGGCCTGGGCCAGGGCCTGCACCGCGCTGCCCAGTTGTGCCTGCAAATGGTTGATCAACGGTGTGGCGAGGGTGACGACAAATCCTTCGACGTCCTCGGAAAAACGAAATCCATGCACCGATAACGGCGGCAGGATCTGGATCGCGGCTTCCTTCAGTTGCGTGCGTTGGCCTTCGATTTCAAGCTCTGCCTGACCTTTGAATACGAAGAGCAACTGGCACAAATCGGCATGACGGTGGGGTTTGATTTCCCATTGGTGTTCGCGGCTGCGTTTGGAAATGGTTTCACAGTGCAGCAAGTCAGGGGTCGGCCAGTCCAGGCTTTCACCGTAGAGCTTGAACACCGGAATCGAAGGCAGGTCAGGCTTGTTCATCACTTCAATCCAGGCCTCGAGGTTTGCGGGCGATAATCGCACCGATTGGCAGAATGTACAGGTATCGGCTCAGTTTTCACCTTCAATTGACAGACCCGCAAGGGAAAAATGCAAGCACTCGAATCCTGAAAATCATTCACCGGCCGTTGTCGCGTGAAGCTTGCGAGTCATAAAAACAATGAAAACGCTGAAAACCCAAGTCGCCATCATCGGCGCCGGTCCTTCCGGTTTATTGCTCGGCCAACTGCTGCATAACGCCGGCATCGACACCCTGATTCTGGAGCGCCAGACACCTGACTATGTACTCGGCCGAATCCGCGCCGGTGTGCTTGAACAAGGCATGGTAGAGCTATTGCGCGAGGCTGGCGTGGGTCAGCGGATGGACGCCGAAGGGCTGGTGCATGGCGGGTTCGAACTGGCCCTGGACGGGCGTCGGGTACACATCGATCTGCAGGCGTTGACCGGTGGAAAAACCGTGATGGTCTACGGCCAGACCGAGGTCACCCGCGACCTGATGGCCGCTCGTCGGGAGACCGGCGGACAAACCATCTACGAAGCCAGCCATGTCGTTCCCTGTGACATGAAAAGCGACGAGGCCTACGTCACCTTCGAAAAGGACGGCGAAACCTGGCGCGTCGATTGCGACTACATCGCCGGTTGCGACGGGTTCCACGGTGTGGCCCGGCAGTCGATTCCCGAGGACTGCCTGAAAGTCTTCGAGCGGGTTTATCCGTTCGGCTGGCTGGGCATTCTCGCCGATACGCCACCGATTCACGACGAACTGGTCTACGCCCGCCACGAGCGCGGCTTCGCCCTGTGCAGCATGCGTTCGGCGACCCGCACCCGCTATTACCTGCAAGTGCCGGCCGAGGAAAACGTCGACGACTGGTCGGACCAACGCTTCTGGGATGAACTGCGCAAGCGTCTGCCGGAGGACCTGGCGCAACAACTGGTGACCGGTCCGTCGATTGAAAAAAGCATCGCGCCACTGCGCAGTTTTGTGGTCGAGCCGATGCAATACGGGCGGATGTTTCTGGTAGGGGACGCGGCGCACATCGTTCCTCCGACCGGCGCCAAGGGGCTGAATCTGGCGGCCAGCGATGTCAGCACGCTGTTCAGGATTTTGCTGAAGGTCTATCGCGAAGGTCGCACCGGACTTTTGGAGAAGTATTCAGAGATCTGCCTGCGCCGGGTGTGGAAGGCCGAGCGATTTTCCTGGTGGATGACCTCCATGCTGCACCGTTTCGACGAGCACGACGATTTCAGTCAGCGCATCAGCGCGTCTGAACTGGATTACTTTGTCAGCTCGGAAGCGGGGCAAAAAACCATTGCAGAAAATTACGTCGGGCTTCCGTATGAGGCTATCGAATAGCCTGCTATCGACTTACACTGGCGAGCACTGATCCGCTCGCCACGGCGGATATCATCTCTGCCCACAGGTTTGCCCGTGACCACTGTCAACCACCCCGAAACGCCCAAACCGGCCATTCGCAGCGTGCTGGTCGCGCTGATGCTGGCGATCTTTCTCGGCGCGCTGGACCAGACCATCGTCGCCGTTTCCATGCCGGCCATCTCTGCACAGTTCAAGGATGTCAGCCTGCTGGCCTGGGTGATTTCCGGATACATGGTGGCAATGACCGTGGCGGTGCCGATTTACGGCAAGCTCGGCGATTTGTACGGGCGGCGCAAACTAATGCTGTTCGGCATGGGCCTGTTCACCCTCGCCTCGCTGTTTTGCGGCATGGCCCAGAGCATGGAGCAATTGGTACTGGCGCGGATTTTCCAGGGCATCGGCGCCGGCGGGATGATTTCGGTGAGCCAGGCGATCATCGGCGACATCGTGCCGCCACGGGAGCGCGGCCGTTATCAGGGTTATTTCAGCAGCATGTACGCGGTGGCCAGCGTCGCCGGCCCGGTGCTCGGCGGCTACATGACCGAGTACCTGTCCTGGCGCTGGGTGTTCCTGATCAACCTGCCGCTGGGCCTTGGCGCGTATTGGGTGGCGCGACGCAATCTGATCGGCCTGCCGATTCCGCAGCGCAAGCCCATCATCGATTACCTCGGCACACTGCTGATGATCATCGGCCTGACCGCGCTGTTACTGGCGATCACTGAGGTCGGCCAGGGCCACGCGTGGCGCAGCAGTGAAGTGCTCGGTCTGTTCGCGTGCGCGGTGGCAGTGCTGGCGGTGTTCGTCTGGCATGAGCGGCGCGCCCGGGAGCCGTTGTTGCCGATGCATCTGTTCACCAACCGCAGCGCGCTGCTGTGCTGGTGCACGATTTTCTTTTGCAGCTTCCAGGCGATTTCGCTGATTGTGCTGATGCCGCTGCGCTTCCAGAGCGTGACGGGCGCGGGAGCTGACAGCGCTGCGTTGCACTTGCTGCCGCTGGCGATGGGTTTGCCGATCGGCGCGTATTTCGCCGGCCGTCGTACCTCGATCACCGGGCGCTACAAACCGCAGATTCTCACCGGCGCGCTGCTGATGCCGATCTCGATCCTCGGCATGGCCTTCAGCCCGCCTGATGCGACACTGATCAGCAGCCTGTTCATGCTGCTCAGCGGTATCGCCGGCGGCATGCAGTTCCCGACCTCGCTGGTCGGCACGCAGAACTCGGTCGAGCAAAAGGACATCGGCGTCGCCACCAGCACCACCAACCTGTTCCGCTCCCTGGGCGGCGCGGTGGGTGTGGCGTTGATGTCGGCGCTGTTGCTGGCGTTGTTGCAGGACTCCAGTTTCGCCCATCTGGCCGGCAGTTCGTTGATGAGCGAAGGGCATTCCGGCAACGTGCTGCTCGATGGCCTGAACGCGGCGCCCGGCGATGCGCAGAACGCCTTGCGCGCCGAGCTGCTGGTGACATTCCGGCATTTGCTGATGGTCAGCGCGGCGGTGTCGCTGCTCGGGCTGGCGGCGGCGATCGCGATGCCGAACCGGTTGTTGCGCGGGCGTGAACACGACGCCCGCTGACTAACGAACACCGCCGCTCCCACAGGGATGTGCACTCAAGCGCTGTAATAACCGACCGCCACCAGCATGTTCCCGACCTTCTTCAGGTAGGCATGTTTGTTCTCGACCTTGCCGGTCACCGGGTTTTTCCAGCGGTACTCGTACTCACCCTCATCCTGTTTGCCAATCAGTGCCAGAATCGGTTCGCCCACCGGTTTGCCCTCCGGGTCATCGACCTTGGCGAAATCGGTGTTGATCAGGCGCAGGTTGGTGCCGTGGGCGACGTAGCGGTGGTTGTCGAGATTGACGACGAACACATACAGGTCGTCCTGCAAGTAACCGCCCTTGAGCGAGTTGATCGCGGACAACGTGCCCTTCTCGTCTTTGGTCAGGTCGGTGGCCGCTTTGTCGAGCAACGCTTTCGCCTGTTCAGCCGACGCGCGCGGCAAGTAATAACCCACTGCCAGAATCCGCTGACCGATGCGTTGATAGTAAACGTGCTTGCGCTCGATCTTGCCGTCGGACCAGTTCTGCCAGCGGTACTCGGCCTGCTGGATGCCGTTGCCCTCCGGCACTTTCAGGGCGTCCCTGAAGGACTTTTGCAAGTCCGGCCCGAGGACTTCGCTGACGTCACGGCCGATCAATGCCGACGACGGCCCGCCGCTGGCGAGCATCACGCCCTTGGTGTCGACCACGAACACGTAACGGTCCTTGTCGACGAATTCGCCCTGACGGCTGAACGCCGCGAACGCCTTGTCGCCGTTGTCGTGGTAATAGGCCAGAGCCTTTTCCAGCAGGGCGATGGCGGCCTTGCTGTCATCTTTTTCCGTGGTGGCCGCGTTGGCCTGACCGAAACTCAACAGCAGCACCGCGCCGAGCCAGGCCAGCTTGTGCACAAACCCCATGACGCATCCCTCGTTCTTGTTGGTGTTTCAAGAGCGTAGACGGCCTGAAGGCATGTATGGATATTCAGAAAGCTTCTGAATGTTGCTGCGGCGAGGGTGTTCGCGCCCTCGCCATGCGACAAGCTTACGGACGGGCGTTGATTTGCTGTTGCAGATTCTGGATCTGCGCTTGCAGGGTGTTGATGTTGCGGGTCATCTGCCCACGGAATGCGTCGAACTCGGCGGTGTTGGTGCCGCCCTGCGCAGCGGCCGGACGATTGTCCTGCTCGCTCTTGAGAATGACGATTTCCTGCTCCAGACGCTCGATGGCGGCGTTAGAACCGCCCTGTTTTTTCAGGGCCGTGATGTCGGCACCGAGGCTCTTGAACTGCGCGTCGAAGCTTTTCACCTGTGCATCGAAGCTCTTGAGCTGGGCATCGACCTTGCTGGTGTCGGCCGGCGTGCTTTTCAGCGTCGCCAGCTCGGCGCTCAGGGCTTTGACCTGGGCCTGCAACTGGGTGTTGGCGTTCTGTTGCTCGGTGGTCTGGGCGGTCATCTGCGCCAGGCGCTTGTCCAGATCCGTCGCCTGCCCGGCCACGCCCTGCTGCTGTTTGCTCTGATCCTGAAGCGCACTTTGCAGCTGCTTGATCTGCAGCTTCAGGGCTTCGCTGTCGGTGGTGACGTTGGTCTGGCTGGCTACGACCTTGCCGGAAATGTCCTGCAAGCGCCCCGCCGCTTCCTCACTGATGCGCGCAAAACTTTCCTGGGTCGCCACCAGTTGCTGCTCCATCAGCGAAATCTGCTGGAAGCTCCACCAGGCCAGACCAATGAACGCGAAGAACAATGCGCCGACCAGTGCCCACAACGGCCCGGTGCTGGCAGCCTTGACCTTGACCACCGGCGGCGTGCGCGAATGCACGGAGGTGCGGGCGGTGGCCGGAAAATCGTCGTCATCGAGGGTATCGGCGCGCAGGCTCGGTACATCGTCGAAATCGTCGTGGGCATCGTTACGCATGGACATTGAGGCAACCTTTGTGAAACGCGGTGATGGCAGATTGGGGCGAAGTATAAACCCCGCGGCCGCTGGGGTTGACCCTCAAGCCGTGGCGCGGTTCAGTGCCGGCCGGCAGATTCGTGTCAACGAATGTCCTGGGCCTTCCACCAGCCACAGAACTCATCGAGGGCCGTCCACAGACTGACTTTCGGATCGTAGTCCAGATAATGCCGGGCGCGACTGATGTCGAGGGTGAAATTTTTGTTCATCACCTGCATGCCCAGGCGCGACAGGGTCGGCTCGGGACACCCCGGCCAGAGCTTGCACACACCTTCGTTGAGCGCCGCCACGCTGTAGGCCAGGCAGTAGGAACGGTATTTGGTGACCTGTGGGACTTCCATCTTGCGCATCACGTAATTGACCACATCCCACAGCGGCACCGGAGCGCCGTTGCTGATGTTGTAGGCCTTGCCCAGCGCTGAGGCGTCGGCCAGCAGGCTGCTGAGCAACGCTTCGTTGAGGTTGTGCACGCTGGTGAAATCGACCTTGTTCAGACCGTTGCCGATGATCGCCAGACGGCCCTTGCGCTGCATGTTCAGCAAGCGCGGGAAGATGCTCATGTCGCCGGCGCCGGTGACGAAACGCGGGCGCAAGGCGAGGGTTTCGAGGCCGAATTCCTGGGCGCCGAAAACCTTTTGCTCGGCCAGGTATTTGGTCGCTGCGTAGTGATGCTTGAAGCGCTTGGGCACTTGCTCTTCGGTCAGGCCGAGATGGTTGCGACCGTCAAAGTAGATTGATGGCGACGACAGATGCACCAGCCGCCGAACCCGTTGTTTCAGGCAGGCCTCGACCACGTTTTCGGTGACCTGCACGTTGCCCTGATGGAAGTCCTGATACCGGCCCCACAAGCCGACCGCGCCGGCGCAATGCACCACGGCTTCGACATCACTGCATAGCGCACGCACCAGATCCGGGTCGCTCAAATCGCCTTGAACGAACTCGGCACCGCGACGCACCAGATGCTCGACACCCTCGGCCCGGCGACCGTTGACCCGCACGTCCAGGCCCTGCTCCAGGGCGAAACGCGCAAAGCGTCCGCCAATGAAGCCGCTTGCGCCGGTGACCAGAATTTTCATGTAAAGCTCCGCTGTCTTTCGTTTGCCTGATTCGTGAGTCTTGACGCTGGCCGTCAGTCCAACGGCACCAGCCATTGCGCCGACGAGCGCACCAATTGCTCGGTCAACAGGCCGAGCAACTGACCGCCATTGCGCCAATGATGCCAGTACAAGGGCACGTCGATCGGTTTATCTGGCAACAGTTCGCGCAGCACGCCGCGCTCCAGTTGTTCGCGCACCTGTAATTCCGGCACCAGTCCCCAGCCGAGTCCGGCTTCGGTCAGGCGAATGAAGCCTTCGGACGACGGACACAGGTGATGTTCGAAACCGCCATCGACGCCGAGGGAAGCCAGATAACGATGCTGCAGAAAATCGTCCGGGCCGAACACCAGCGCCGGGGTGCGCGGCAATTGCTCGGCCTGCACGCCGTCGGGAAAGTGCCGTTCAATGAACGCCGGACTGGCCAGTGCCCGATAACGCATCGCGCCAAGTAACACGCTACGCGCGCCTGCAACCGGCCGCTCGCTGGCGCACAGGCAACCGGCCACTTCACCGGCGCGCATGCGTTTGAGGCCGACGGTCTGGTCTTCGACGATCAGGTCCAGCAATAGATGTTGTTCGGCGCAGAAATCGCCCACCGCCTCGGCCCACCAGGTGGCGAGGCTGTCGGCATTCAGGGCGATGCGCAGGCGCTCCGGCAGGCCTTCTTCGTCCAGCGCCGGCACCAGCGTCTGCAAATCCCGTTCGAGCAGGCGCACCTGCTGCACATGGTTGAGCAGGCGCCGGCCAATTTCGGTCGGCGAAGGCGGCGTGCCGCGCACCAAAACCGGCTGGCCGACCCGCGCCTCCAGCAGTTTGATCCGCTGGGAAATCGCCGATTGCGAAAGGCCCAGCACCTGCGCCGCCCGTTCGAATCCGGCCTGCTCGACCACGGCGGCCAGAGCGGAAAGCAATTTGTAGTCGAACATCAGTTTTCCTAATGAGCGATCAGCACTATTGGTTTTTCTTATACAGCGTCAACCGGGAGAATAGCCAGCAAGCACTCTTTATCAAGGACCACCTCCATGGCTGGCGAAACCTCGTTGACCACCCTGCTGCGCAGCATGAGCCCGCAACTCAACGCTGGCGAATACGTGTTCTGTACCTTGCGCGACGGGCATTTGCCGAGCGGCCTGGAAATCGTCGGCAGTTTCCGTGAACAGGAAGGCCTGACGGTGATTCTCGAACGCTCCCACGCCGAGCGCGCCGGTTTCAGCTTTGACTATGTCGCGGCGTGGATCACGTTGAACGTGCATTCGGCGCTGGAAGCCGTCGGCCTGACCGCCGCGTTCGCCACCGCACTGGGCAGGGCCGGCATCAGTTGCAACGTGATTGCCGGCTACTACCACGATCATTTGTTCGTCGGTCAGGCCGACGCCGAACGCGCCATGCAAGTGCTGCGCAATCTCGCAGCCAACGCGGAGTAACGATCATGTGGCAAAGCTATACCAACGGTTTGCTGGTGGCGTTCGGGCTGATCATGGCGATCGGCACGCAGAATGCCTTTGTCCTGGCGCAGAGCCTGCGGCGTGAGCATCACCTGCCGGTCGCCGCGCTGTGCGTCGCCTGTGATGCGTTGCTGGTGGCGGCAGGTGTTTTCGGTCTGGCCACCGTGCTGGCGCAGAATCCGACCCTATTGGCGGTCGCCCGCTGGGGCGGCGCGGTGTTTCTGATCTGGTACGGCAGCCAGGCGTTGCGCCGGGCTTGCTCGAAGCAAAGTCTGCAACAGGGAGAAAACCAGACCGTTCGTTCGCTGCGCGCGGTGATGCTCAGCGCACTGGCAGTGACGCTGCTCAACCCGCACGTCTATCTGGACACCGTTCTGCTGATCGGTTCTCTCGGCGCACAACAGTCGGTGCCTGGCGCTTATGTCGTCGGTGCGGCGAGTGCTTCGCTGTTGTGGTTCTTCACCCTGGCGTTCGGCGCGGCATGGCTTGCACCGTGGCTGGCACGGCCGAGTACGTGGCGGATTCTCGATCTGTTGGTCGCGGTAATGATGTTCACGGTGGCAGGGCAATTGATATTGGCTTCATGATTTATTCCAAACAGCTCTGGAACCTCTATCCCACACAGTTGTTGCGTGGTTAAGCCGCACCCCCGGTGCTATGATCCGAACCCTGCGCCGCAAAGAGTAAAAACTCGCCGGTGCATTTCTGGCCGCCCGTGATCGGCCTTGCGCTCACCGCAACAGACCTGATTAGGAGAATCATCATGGCTTTCGAATTGCCGCCGCTGCCTTACGCACACGATGCCCTGCAGCCGCACATTTCCAAGGAAACCCTGGAATTCCACCACGACAAGCACCACAACACCTACGTCGTGAACCTGAACAACCTGGTGCCAGGCACCGAGTTCGAAGGCAAGACCCTGGAAGAAATCGTCAAGACTTCCTCGGGCGGCATCTTCAACAACGCCGCTCAGGTCTGGAACCACACCTTCTACTGGAACTGCCTGGCGCCAAACGCCGGCGGTCAACCAACCGGCGCACTGGCTGAAGCCATCAACGCGGCTTTCGGTTCGTTCGACAAGTTCAAGGAAGAGTTCAGCAAAACCTCGATCGGCACCTTCGGTTCCGGCTGGGGCTGGCTGGTGAAAAAGGCTGACGGTTCCCTGGCCCTGGCCAGCACCATCGGCGCCGGCAACCCGCTGACCAGCGGCGACACCCCGCTGCTGACCTGCGACGTGTGGGAACACGCTTACTACATCGACTACCGTAACCTGCGTCCAAAATACGTCGAGGCGTTCTGGAACCTGGTCAACTGGAAGTTCGTGGCCGAGCAGTTCGAAGGCAAGACCTTCACCGCTTAAGCTGCACGCCAGACAAAAACCCGGCCATTGCCGGGTTTTTTCTGCCCGCAGAAATCCTCGTGGGTGCGCCGCATAACAAACAGAGCCTTTTCCCACACGCAAAGCAGCCCTTCTCGCCTTGCTCACAAGCCACCGCGAACTAACATCAAAGAGGAAAAATTGTCCGACGCCCCTCAAGTTGGAGGCCAGAACTACCGACACAGTACAAATAGGGCAAATACTCCAGACAGCAGCATTTCGGCCAAGGCCACGGACAAATTTTCCGCGGCTCGATTGTCCCTTTGACTGCCAACACGGGATTGCCAATACTCATGGCAACTTGACGCTACCCGCACGGAACAAGGAATAACCCTTTGAAGCTGGAACTCAAGAACAGCTTGTCGGTGAAGTTGCTCCGGGTCGTGCTCCTGTCGGCATTGATCGTCGGCGTGGTCTTGAGCTGCGCGCAGATCGTTTTCGATGCGTATAAAACACGCCAGGCTGTCGCCAATGATGCCGAACGCATCCTCGACATGTTCCGCGATCCCTCCACCCAGGCGGTCTACAGCCTGGACCGGGAGATGGGCATGCAGGTGATCGAAGGCCTGTTCCAGGACGACGCCGTGCGCCAGGCCTCCATCGGCCATCCCAACGAAGCGATGCTCGCGCAGAAATCCCGCGAACTGCAGCATTCCAACAGTCGCTGGCTGACCGACCTGATCCTTGGTCAGGAACGCACGTTCACCACCCAACTGGTGGGACGCGGCCCCTACAGCGAATATTACGGCGACCTGAGCATCACCCTCGACACGGCCACCTACGGTCAGGGTTTCATCGTCAGCTCGGTGATCATCTTCATTTCCGGCGTGTTGCGCGCTTTGGCCATGGGGCTGGTGCTGTATCTGGTCTATCACTGGCTGCTGACCAAACCGCTGTCGCGGATCATCGAACACCTCACCGAGATCAACCCCGACCGCCCCAGCGAACACAAGATTCCGCAGCTCAAGGGCCACGAAAAAAACGAACTGGGGATCTGGATCAATACCGCCAACCAGTTGCTCGAATCCATCGAACGCAATACCCACCTGCGCCACGAGGCGGAAAACAGCCTGCTGCGCATGGCCCAGTACGACTTTCTCACCGGTCTGCCGAACCGCCAGCAATTGCAGCAGCAACTGGACAAGATTCTGGTGGACGCCGGCAAGCTGCAACGGCGGGTCGCCGTCCTTTGCGTAGGTCTGGACGATTTCAAAAGCATCAACGAACAATTCAGCTATCAGACCGGCGACCAGTTGCTGCTGGCACTCGCCGACCGCCTGCGCGCCCACAGCGGTCGCCTCGGCGCCCTCGCCCGTCTCGGCGGCGATCAGTTCGCTCTGGTGCAGGCCGATATCGAACAGCCTTACGAAGCGGCGGAACTGGCGCAAAGCATTCTTGATGACCTGGAAGCACCGTTCGCCCTCGATCATCAAGAGATTCGCCTGCGCGCGACCATCGGCATCACCCTGTTCCCGGAGGATGGCGACAGCACCGAAAAGCTGTTGCAGAAAGCCGAGCAGACCATGACCCTGGCCAAGACCCGCTCGCGCAACCGCTATCAGTTCTATATCGCCAGCGTCGACAGCGAAATGCGCCGACGTCGCGAGCTGGAAAAAGACCTGCGTGATGCGCTGTTGCGCGACCAGTTCTACCTCGTCTACCAGCCACAGATCAGCTACCGCGATCATCGTGTGGTCGGCGTCGAAGCCCTGATCCGCTGGCAGCATCCGGAACATGGTCTGGTGCCGCCGGACCTGTTCATCCCGCTGGCGGAACAGAACGGCACCATCATCGCCATCGGCGAATGGGTGCTGGATCAGGCCTGCAAGCAACTGCGCGACTGGCACGATCAGGGCTTCGTCGACCTGCGCATGGCGGTCAACCTGTCCACCGTGCAGTTGCACCACGCCGAGCTGCCACGGGTGGTCAACAACCTGTTGCAGATGTACCGCCTGCCACCGCGCAGCCTGGAGCTGGAAGTCACCGAAACCGGCCTGATGGAAGACATCAGTACCGCCGCCCAGCACCTGCTGAGCCTGCGCCGCTCCGGCGCCCTGATTGCCATCGACGACTTCGGCACCGGCTATTCGTCGCTGAGTTATCTCAAGAGTCTGCCGCTGGACAAGATCAAGATCGACAAGAGCTTCGTCCAGGATCTGCTGGATGACGACGATGACGCGACCATCGTTCGCGCCATCATTCAGCTGGGCAAGAGCCTGGGCATGCAGGTAATCGCCGAGGGCGTGGAAACCGCCGAACAGGAAACCTACATCATCTCCGAAGGCTGCCACGAAGGTCAGGGCTACCACTACAGCAAGCCGCTGCCGGCGCGCGAGCTGAGCGTTTATCTCAAGCAGGCCCAGCGCAGCAACGCGGCCATCCTCTGAAATCTTCCTGCAAAGCCCGGCAAAACCCTCGATCCGCCGGGTATCGTCTCCGCTGTTGATCCAGCGCAAGCCTCGCGCAAATAGGAAATATTTCCAGCTACAACCCTTTACACATAATGCGAAAGATTTGCATTATGTCGCAGCTTTTTGCGCAGCCCCGCGCCTGTCCACTCAATTACCGAAGCAGGATGTTCGCCATGATTCGTATGCCTCTGGCTACCGCCAGTCTGCTGGCCATCGCTATTTCCCTCGCCGGTTGCGGCGAAGGTAAAGACAAAGAAAAGGCCGCCGCTCCTGCGCCGACTCCAGCTGCGAGCACTGCCGCACCGGCTGCGCCTGCTGCTGCCGGCAAAGTCGACGAGGCCGCCGGCAAAGCCGTTGTCTCGCACTATGCCGACATGGTCTTCGCCGTTTACAGCGATGCCGAATCCACCGCGAAAACCCTGCAAACCGCCATCGACGCGTTCCTTGCCAAGCCGAACGCCGACACCCTGAAAGCCGCCAAGGCTGCCTGGGTAGCCGCCCGCGTTCCTTACCTGCAGAGCGAAGTGTTCCGCTTCGGCAATACCATAATCGACGACTGGGAAGGTCAGGTGAATGCCTGGCCGCTGGACGAAGGCCTGATCGACTACGTCGACAAATCCTATGAGCACGCACTGGGCAACCCGGGTGCCACTGCCAACATCATCGCCAACACCGAAGTTCAGGTTGGCGAAGACAAGGTCGACGTCAAGGACATCACCCCGGAAAAACTCGCCAGCCTGAACGAGCTGGGCGGTTCCGAAGCCAACGTCGCCACCGGCTACCACGCCATCGAATTCCTGCTCTGGGGCCAGGACCTGAACGGCACCAGCCCTGGCGCCGGCAACCGTCCTGCGTCGGACTACCTGGAAGGCGCCGGCGCTACCGGCGGCCATAACGACCGTCGTCGTGCCTACCTGAAAGCCGTGACCCAGCTGCTGGTCAGCGACCTGGAAGAAATGGTCGGCAACTGGAAACCGAACGTGGCCGACAACTACCGCGCCACCCTGGAAGCCGAACCGGCTGAAAGCGGCCTGCGCAAAATGCTGTTCGGCATGGGCAGCCTGTCCCTGGGCGAGCTGGCCGGCGAGCGCATGAAGGTGTCCCTGGAAGCGAACTCCCCGGAAGACGAACAGGATTGCTTCAGCGACAACACCCACAACTCGCACTTCTACGATGCCAAGGGCATTCGTAACGTTTACCTGGGCGAGTACACCCGCGTCGACGGCACCAAAATGACCGGCGCCAGCCTGTCGTCGCTGGTGGCCAAGGTTGACCCGGCTGCCGACACCGCCCTGAAAAACGATCTGGCCGCTACCGAAGCCAAGATCCAGGTCATGGTCGATCACGCCAACAAGGGTGAGCACTACGACCAGTTGATCGCGGCCGGCAACACCGCCGGCAACCAGATCGTCCGCGACGCCATCGCTTCGCTGGTCAAGCAGACCGGTTCAATCGAGGCCGCAGCCGGCAAGCTGGGCATCAGCGACCTGAACCCGGACAACGCCGATCACGAGTTCTGATTGACACTGTCTGACTGAACAAGGCGACCTTCGGGTCGCCTTTTTTGTTTGCTGTGTTCAAGGAGCATTGTTGAGCAGGCCATCGCGCATAAGCGACCCTTCCTACTTCGTTTGAAGAAGCTGCCTACATATCCCACAAAGCGCTCTTGATAGCGTGCCCGCCAATTTTCGCGAGCACGAACCACGGACGGTTTGGACATCGCGCACTTTTCCTCTTTGCTTAAGGATAAGCGTATGTTCCGGTCGGCCAATGCGGCACATTTCGCGTTTCGGATTCCAGCGATCCGCCACGACTTCAAGGTAGTGGCTTTCAGCGGCACCGAAACGATCAGCCCCCTCTACAGCATTCACATTGAGCTGGTCACCTCAGTGCCCTGCCCCCTGCCTGAGCACAAGACCAAAACCGTGCCGCACAGCCACAGTTCGCCGCACACCACCGACGACTTGGTCAGCATCAGCGGCAACAGCACCACGACGAGCGGCACGCGGGTCGTCCAGGCTGTGAACTTTCCCGATTGCCCGACGCACGGCGCCTACCGGCAGTCGCTGACTGACAAGGACCTCACCCTATGAGCGCCGAAAAACTGGCCATGGTCGACCAGGCCGCGCAGGCCGAACGGGCCGCCAAAGCCCAGCCGCATGTGGATATCAACAGCACGGTGCATCCGTGTCCCGCCAGTCAGCCTGATCTGTTTGTGGTACCGGTGCGCTATGCGCTGGCGCACGAAAAGGCCGAACACGCCTGTTGCGTTCCCGGTATCGCGCCCGAGAGTCGCCCGATGGCAACGCGTCGCTTGCGGGCGGGGTTTGTGTACGTCTGGCAGCATCAGGGGCCGCTCAAGCGCTACGCCGTTTCAGCCGAAGGGCTGTTGCAGGCGCAGCCGCTGGACGCGGGGCCCGCCCTTGTGGCCGACGCAACGCTGGCCGGCCTGTCGCTGCCAAAAGCTCACGATGCCTGGATGCTTTACAGCGAATTCCCCCTGGGTGCCGAGCACTGTCAGGCACTGAGCGAGGACAGCGCCAAACGCACTCAGCACATGCGATGTATTGCGCTGCGCACAGTGGCCGACGAATTACAGGCCCCGCACTGCCCGCCCCTGGAGCGTGCCGATGAGGTCATGGCCGAACTTCTGCCGAACACCTATGCCCGGTCGATGAAAGCCGATCAGCAAAAAAATGCCGAGGACACCGACGCCCTCGGCGCGACACTGCTGAAGGATCCGACTGTGGCCAACATCAAGGCCTACACCGATGCCATGCACCGTATCCGCGAGCGCAACAAGGTGCTCGCTCAACACCCCGATGCCAGCGACCAGCCGCCCGGCGAGTGGAGCGCCGAGCCATGGGACGGTCAGGGCACCCGGGACTGGCTGGACAACGCCAGGGCGCAAAGCGACGGCCTGTTCGCCGTCTTCGCCTGTCTGGATGACGATCCTGGCGTGCTGCGCGATATCAACCATGAACAGGAATGGCTGGAATCCGGCCACGAGCAATGGCTCGGCGAAAACAACCTGCGCCTGAGCATCGGCGGGTTTGTGCGCAGCCTGATCACTGAGGACGGTGCAGAGCTGGCCGGCAATCTCAGCTACCGCTACAAGGATCGAGACATCAGCCTCACGCCGGCGCAGGGCCGGGTCATGCTCGACGCCCAGCATCGACTGGAGGAAGAGCTCAAGGCTGAAACCCGGGCCCGGCAGTATGGCGGTCAGCCGAGTCATGCAGAGTCCGCCGCCCGCGATGCCCGCATCGCAGCGATTGTCGCGCCGGTGCGGGCGTTTATTCCGGCAGACCTGTACCGCGAGGCCGAGGTCCTTGTCCGCGAATATCGCGCGGAAAAACTCGCCAACCTGAACAATCATCCGTTCGGCGCCAAGGTCGGCGAGTACATCGATCTCGACGCGATGAACACCTGGTTCAGCGACACGGCCGCCGCCCACTTTCAACAACTCGAAGAGCGGCACGCGGCGTTGTTCGCTGACCGGGGGCTGTACCTCAAACGCTCGTCCAGCGGCACCTGGTTTGTCGACTTCAACGACTTGGCGGCGCGCCAGTGGCTGACCGAGCTGGCCACCGGCTGCCTGACCGCCCAGTGCATCCGCGCCCAGGGCGCCGAGCAATACGCCGACTATGTACGCGCCGCCGACGGTGGCGCACTCCGGCAACTGTTCAACGCCTGGACGCCCTCACTCGAAGCGGCCGTCAACAATGCCTCGCGCCTCAGCGAGCTGATGGCCGCGCTATCTGCCGACAACATCAACGCCACCCATCAGGCGCTGGCGCCGTTGAGCGCAGTGGTGCTGGATGACATCGCGACCATGGCCCGGGACGCCGCCAGCCAATGGAGTGTGCTGGTCAACCGGCTGGGAGCGGCGTTGTTGCTGCTCAAGGGTGACAACGGCTTCAGTGCGTCGTGGATGAGCATCTTCGTCGCGGCGAGGCTGGGGGGTGAAAGCCGTTTGCAGCAAGTGTTCGAGGGCGGGCGACAGGTGTGGGCGTTGCTGGGGCAACGGGCCGAGGCACTGGCCCAATGGGTGAACAAGACAGGCAAGGCGATTGGCGTCGGGCGGGTGGAACGGATCGTCAATTCGCCGGTGGTGGTCAACAGCGGGGGCGTTGTGCCGATGGCGGCGCTGCTGGTGAACGTGGTGAATGTGCAGAACTACTTGAAAGAGGCCGGGGTGCTGGAGGGGATGGAAGGGCGCCGGGTGAATGACACGATTTCGGCGAGTCTTTACGGGGCGGCGGCGTTGGTGGCGGTGGTGGATAGTCAGGTGAGGGTGGGGTTGGGGGTCAAGGAAATGACCGTCAAGCTTCCAGGTGGAAGGATGGGAAGTGCTCCAATGCTTACTTTGTTTGGTGGAGTGATTGGTGGGTTGTCGGTGGGCGCTGCCTATCAGGAGTTCAGATCCCTGCAGAAGCAGTTAGAAAACTCCCAGCGTCAGATAGATCCCTGGCTGAAAATGCGTCAAATGGCGGTTGGAGGACAGATTGCTGCCTTTGGCTCTCAGGCATTACTGGGCGCCTCTTACACGATGAGAGTGTTGGCGGGTTCAATAACGACCGAGATCGCCATCTTGCGTTACACGCTCTACATGGGGCCATTGAACTGGATCATTGCCGGTTTGGGCCTGCTGTATCTGACGGCCTGGATTTTCGAAAAGACGCCGCTGCAAAACTTCCTGAACAACTGCTGCTGGTCTAAAGCGCGGGCTTTTGATCTGGGGCCCATCGCGCCAAAAGCCCAACAGGAAGAACTCGACCGTTTGTACCTCATCCTTTATACCCCTCGGGTCTCCATGCAAAGCAGCGCCAGGCAGGCACCTGATAATGGCCGTTCCGGCCTGACTTACGTCAGCGCCATTGATTCCCTGACCATCGACTTGCCAGGCGCCGAGCCACACAGTGTCTACCTGGAGCTGAGCATGGTCGGTGACCCGGTAGATACACTCGAAAACCGCTACCTGATCAAGAATAGTCCGATCGACTATTTCAGGCCTCCCCGTCCCTGGCGCGATATGACGCCCTTCTGGTTGTCCAGCAGCAGTTGCCAGTGGATACCGATCAAAGAAGGTCGGGGTTTGCGTATAAGCGGCCCATTCAAAGAGGTGAAAGACGTATTGCGCACCCCCCCTGGCACGTTGTCGCTCAGGTTGCGTTATCGCACGCCATTGACCGGGATACTCGGTGCTCGAAGCTTCATCGGCGGCGAACGAGGACTGGCGTTCACCTTGAACAACTCCACAGGTGTCATCGCCCTGAGAAACGACCCGACGCCCGAGCTTGATCGTGTACCGAACTACCCGCTCGGTGAGGACCACCCCGGCGCCATTTACCTGCAACCCAAGGACAAGCGATGAGCACGCCACCCGCAGGCACTACGAAGAAGGGGATTTTTTCCCGCAATGATTATTTGGCGCCGTTGCCTATTCCCACCGGTAGAAAACCCTCTGATGTGCTCAACATCATCTGGCGCAAAAACGAGGTGTTTCTCGACATTGGTAACTACAGCATTGGCTCGGCAGTGATGGTGCTTTGGCCCATGGTGATGTTGTTCGCCTTCATGGGATATCTGTTCCGCAATGATCATGACGAGATGCATATTTTTGCAGTCATGACGACGTTCATTATTGGAGTGCCAACCTTCTTTTTAATACAAGGCCTCTTCCGCGAAGTCCCATTACCCATACGCTTCAACCGCCAACGCCGTGAAGTCTGCGTCCCCCGCGACAACGGCGAATACTGGATCGTCCCTTGGGAAAGCGTGACAGCGGCCGCCACCCAGCAGTCGTCGGTCAGTCAGGCCGGTAAAAACACCATGGGCTTACTGGTCATCGGATTCGAAAACCCCGACCCGGATGCCACCCAAGACAACAAGCATTTTTCACTGGGCTTCAACTGCGGCGGTGGCACGACAGCGATGGCGTTGTGGGAATGCATGCGCAGTTACATGGAGATCGGGCTGCATGTTTTGCCACAGACCAATGATTTTGAGGGCGGGCGGGCAAAACTGCGAGGTAGAAGCGTTGTTTGGGGCATTACATGTGAATATCTGGACGGCATCAGACACCATCTGGTTGCACAGGAAGTCGGTAAGGCTGCCTGGTTGATAATCGGGGCCATTTTTCTGGGCGCTCCGCTGGCAATGATGTTGCAAGAGTGGAAGTTATCTCCGCCCCCCGACTTATCCCATCCCGACATCATCGAATGGTCAAAACCCCTCCCTCCCGAACAATGGGCCAAACGCTCCCCTGAGTTGGAAGTCGCCATTGCCAAACGCGAAGCCGAGTTGGCCGGACGAGTTGAGGCGCAGGAATGAGCACGCCACCGGCAGGCACTTCGAAGAAAGGGATTTTTTCCCGCAATGATTATTTGGCGCCGTTGCCTGTTCCTACCGGGGAAAAGCCTTGTGACGTGCTCAATACCATCTGGCGTAAAAACGAGGTGTTTCTCGATATCGGTAACTACAGCATTGGCTCGGCGGTGATGGTGCTTTGGCCCATGGTGATGTTGTTCGCCTTCATGGGATATCTGTTCCGCAATGATCATGACGAGATGCATATTTTTGCAGTCATGACGACGTTCATTATTGGAGTGCCAACCTTCTTTTTAATACAAGGCCTCTTCCGCGAAGTTCCCTTACCCATACGCTTCAACCGCCAACGCCGGGAAGTCTGCGTCCCCCGTGACAACGGCGAATACTGGATCGTCCCTTGGGAAAGCGTGACAGCGGCCGCCACCCAGCAGTCGTCGGTCAGTCAGGCCGGTAAAAACACCATGGGTTTACTGGTCATCGGTTTCGAAAACCCCGACCCGGATGCCACCCAAGACAACAAGCATTTTTCGCTGGGCTTCAACTGCGGCGGTGGCACGACAGCGATGGCGTTGTGGGAATGCATGCGCAGTTACATGGAGATCGGGCCAGATGTTGTTGAGGATCAAACTGCTCGTTTCGACAGATCAAAGGGAATCTGGGCAACTTATCTGGAGGATCTGAACAAGGCTGCGAAGTTGAGAGGCTGGTTCATTACTGCTCTTTGGGAAGGGTTTTGCGGGATTTTCATATTCAACACGTTGCTGATTGATGTCCTGGAGCGCTGGAAACTGAATCCGCCCCCCGACTTACCCCATCCCGACATCATCGAATGGTCAAAACCCCTCCCTCCCGAACAATGGGCCAAACGCTCCCAGGAGCTGGAAGTTGCCATTGCCAAACGAGAAGCCGAGCTGGCCGGACGAGTTGAGGCGCAGGTGTGAGCAAGCCAACCGCAGGCACTACGAAGAACGGGATTTTTTCCCGCAATGATTATTTGGCGCCGTTGCCTGTTCCTACCGGGGAAAAGCCTTGTGACGTGCTCAATACCATCTGGCGTAAAAACGAGGTGTTTCTCGACATTGGTAACTACAGCATTGGCTCGGCAGTGATGGTGCTTTGGCCAATGGTGATGTTGTTCGCCTTCATGGGATATCTGTTCCGCAATGATCATGACGAGATGCATATTTTTGCAGTCATGACGACGTTCATTATTGGAGTGCCAACCTTCTTTTTAATACAAGGCCTCTTCCGCGAAGTCCCATTACCCATACGCTTCAACCGCCAACGCCGGGAAGTCTGCGTCCCCCGCGACAACGGCGAATACTGGATCGTCCCTTGGGAAAGCGTGACAGCGGCCGCCACCCAGCAGTCGTCGGTCAGTCAGGCCGGTAAAAACACCATGGGCTTACTGGTCATCGGTTTCGAAAACCCCGACCCGGATGCCACCCAAGACAACCAGCATTTTTCACTGGGCTTCAACTGCGGCGGTGGTACGACGGCGATGGCGTTGTGGGAGTGCACCCGTAGTTACATGGAAATCGGGCCAGAGGCAGTGCCTGAAAGTCGGGTTGGTATTGCTCCTTATGAAGAAACCCAAATCGGATCGCTCATCGTTGATCTGCGCAAAGGGGACATGTTGAGCGTTTTGTGGGGAATATTCTGCATTACGATTCTGGGCACTTATCTGGCGGAAAAGCTCCAGGACTGGAAGCTTTCCCATCCACCGGAATTGCCCCATCCCGACATCATCGAATGGTCAAAACCCCTCCCTCCCGAGCAATGGGCCAAACGCTCCCCTGAACTAGAGGGCGCCATCGCCCAGCGCGAGGCTGAACTCGCTGCGCTGGTAGAAAGAGAGCTGGCTTGAGGCCGGCCCTGCAGTGGGTTTGGCTCTGATCAAAAACAGTCAGGTTTGGCGGGAGACGTCGACGGGCTGGCTTCCCGGCACTCTGAATGCAAAAAGCCGCGATGAGCGCGGCTCTTTTGCGTCTGTCGCCCCACATCAAGCAAACGATAATTCCTCTTATTCAAACCCCCTCGCCCTGTTAGACTTTGCGCCTTTATTTTTGCCCGTCCGCAGGAAGTCTGATGCCCTCGCTGCCTCTTCGCTTGTCCGCACTGTGTCTGGCCCTGGGCCTGAGTGCTTGCGATGACGCCCCGCGTTTCACCAAGGCCGAGCCGGGTGAGGCCCGTTCCGGCGGCGCGGCGACCGTGCGCAAGAGCGATCAGAACGCGTTTTCCCTGCCGTCCGCCAACCTGCCGCCCTCGCGCCGGGTGGACTTCAGCGTCGGCAACAGTTTCTTTCGCAGCCCGTGGGTGATCGCGCCGTCGACCACCACGGCCCGCGATGGCCTCGGCCCGCTGTTCAACACCAACGCCTGCCAGAACTGCCACATCAAGGACGGCCGCGGTCATCCGCCGACACCGGATGCAGCCAACGCTGTTTCGATGCTGGTGCGCCTGTCGATTCCAGATGCGCCGGCCTATGCCAAGGTGATCGAACAGGTGGGCGTGGTGCCCGAACCCGTCTACGGCGGTCAGTTTCAGGACATGGCTGTCCCCGGCGTCGCGCCGGAAGGCAAGGTGCGGGTCGATTACACGCCGGTGCCGGTTCGCTTCAAGGACGGCACCGAAGTCGAGCTGCGTAAACCGGTTTTGCAGATTACCCAGCTCGGCTACGGCCCGATGCACCCGGACACGCGTTTCTCCGCCCGCGTTGCACCGCCGATGATCGGCCTCGGTCTGCTCGAAGCGATCCCCGAAGAAGCGATCCTCGCCAACGCCACCGCCCAGGCCAAAGAGAACAACGGCGTCAACGGTCGGCCAAACCGGGTCTGGGACGACGCGCAGCAAAAGACCGTCATGGGTCGATTTGGCTGGAAAGCCGGCCAACCAAACCTCAATCAACAGAATGTTCACGCGTTTTCGGGTGATATGGGCCTCACCACCAGCCTCAGACCGTTTGATGACTGCACCGACGCACAAACCGCCTGCAAACAGGCGCCGAATGGTAACGGCCCGGATGGTGAGCCGGAAGTCAGCGACAACATCCTGCGTCTGGTGCTGTTCTACAGCCGCAACCTCGCCGTTCCCGCCCGTCGAGGGGTCAACGATGCGCAGGTGCTGGCCGGCAAGAATCTGTTTTTCCAGGCTGGCTGCCAGTCCTGTCACACACCGAAGTACACCACTGCCGCGAACGCTGCCGAACCTGAACTGGCCAATCAAGTGATTCGCCCGTACAGCGATCTGCTGCTGCATGACATGGGCGAAGGTCTGGCGGACAACCGCACTGAATTCCAGGCCTCCGGCCGCGACTGGCGCACCCCGCCGCTGTGGGGCATCGGCCTGACGCAGGCGGTCAGCGGCCACACCCAGTTTCTGCATGACGGCCGCGCCCGCAACCTGCTCGAAGCCGTGCTCTGGCATGGCGGCGAAGCCAAGGCGGCGCAGCAACAGGTTTTGTCTTTCAACGCCGAGCAGCGTGCCGCGCTGCTGGCGTTCTTGAACTCACTTTAAACACCTAAAAGAATCGGGAGCCCGACATGTTCCGTCCCAAGCTGTTCTTCACCAGCCTTGCCGCACTGGCCCTCGGCGCGTGCTCGCCGCAGGACCCGCAAGCCGTCACTTCGGCAGCCATCGCCAAATCGGTGATCCTGCCGACCTACACGCGCTGGGTCGAAGCCGACAAGCAACTGGCCATCAGCGCCCTCGCCTACTGCCAGGGCAAAGAGTCCCTGGACACCGCCCGTGCCGACTTCCTGCATGCGCAGAAAGCCTGGGCCGAGCTGCAACCGCTGCTGATCGGCCCGCTGGCCGAGGGCAACCGTTCGTGGCAGGTGCAGTTCTGGCCGGACAAGAAAAACCTGGTCGGCCGTCAGGTCGAGCAACTGGTCACCGCGCAACCGCAGATCGATGCGGCCGCCCTGGCCAAGTCCAGCGTCGTGGTTCAAGGCCTGTCCGCCTACGAGTACATCCTGTTCGACGCCAAGCCGGATGTGGCCAACGATGCGCAGAAAGCCAAATACTGCCCGCTGTTGGTGGCCATCGGCGAGCGTCAGAAACAACTGGCCGAAGAGATCCTCAGCAGTTGGAACAACACCGACGGCATGCTCGCGCAGATGAGCAAATTCCCGAACCAGCGCTACGCAGACTCGCACGAAGCGATCGCCGATCTGCTGCGGGTACAGGTCACTGCCCTCGACACCCTGAAGAAAAAACTCGGCACGCCGATGGGCCGTCAGAGCAAGGGCGTGCCTCAGCCGTTCCAGGCCGATGCATGGCGCAGCCAGTCGTCCATGGAGTCGCTGGAAGCCAGCCTCGCGGCGGCGAAAACCGTCTGGGAAGGCGTCGACAACAAAGGCCTGCGCGGCCTGCTGCCGGCCGAGCAAAAGCCGCTGGCGGACAAGATCGATGCAGCCTACGCGGCGTCGCTCAAACTGTTTGCCAGCACCCAGCGCTCGCTGACCGAAATGCTCAACGACGACGCCGGTCGCCAGCAGCTCAACGACATCTACGACAGCCTCAACGTCGTCCACCGCCTGCACGAAGGCGAGCTGGCCAAGGCGCTGGGCATCCAACTGGGCTTCAACGCCAACGACGGTGACTGATGAGGGCACGTGCCATGCTGCGACGCCAGGCTCTGACTTTAGGTAGTTTGCTGCTGGGAGCAGTGACTCTGGGCGGCTGGACGCTGTTCAAACGCAAGGACCAAAGCCCGCTGCTGCTGTCGGCGCGGGACGACGCCGACGGCAAGCATTACGCCGTCGGCTATCGGCTGGACGGCACTCAAGTGTTCGCCACCGCAGTCGGCCAGCGCTGCCACGACATCATCAATCACCCGACGCTGCCGATCGCGCTGTTCGTCGCCCGCCGGCCGGGCACCGAGAGCTATCTGATCGACCTGCGCAACGGTGGATTGCTGCAAACCGTGACCTCGCAGCCGAACCGGCATTTCTACGGCCACGCGGTGATCCACCACAGCGGCGACTACCTGTACGCCACCGAAAACGACACCAGCGATCCGGGCCGTGGACTGCTCGGGGTGTACAAATTCGAAGGCGAACGGCTGGTCCACAGCGGCGAGATTTCCACCCACGGTCTCGGCCCGCATCAGGTGTCGTGGATGCCCGACGGTGAAACCCTGGTGGTGGCCAACGGCGGGATCCGCACCGAGGCCGAAAGCCGGGTCGACATGAACCTCGACGCCATGGAACCGAGCCTGGTGCTGATGCAGCGCGACGGCACCTTGCTGAGCAAGGAAACCCTCGCCCAGCAGATGAACAGCGTGCGCCACCTGGGGATCGCCAGCGACGGCACCATCGTCGCCGGCCAGCAATTCATGGGGCCGTCCCACGAGCGCTCGGAGCTGCTGGCGATCAAACGTCCCGGTCAGCCATTCGTGGCGTTCCCGGTGCCGGAGCATCAGTTGCAGTCGATGGGTCATTACACCGCCAGCGTCGCCGTGCACAGCGACCTGCGTCTGGTGGCACTGACCGCACCGCGCGGCAACCGCTTCTTCATCTGGGATCTGGACAGCGGCGAAGTGCGCCTCGACGCACCGCTGCCTGACTGCGCCGGCGTCGGTGCAGTGAAGGACGGTTTTGTCGTGACCTCCGGTCAGGGACGCTGCCGCTACTACGATTGCCGTCAGGACGATCTGCTGGCCAAACCGCTGGATTTGCCCGCAGGGCTCTGGGACAACCATCTTCATCTGATGGCCTGAAATTCGCCGCCGACCGCTCGGTCGGCGGCCCCGCTGTACTCCACCTTCCTCCCTGATACCCGATAAAAACTGGCAGTTGGAATCCCTGCCGGACTCAGGGTAATGTGCCCGCCTGTCTCACCTGATTTTCTCCAAGGAACTGGAATATGCTGCGTCGCCGCATGCTGATCATGTTGGGTGTTGTACTGCTGATCGTTCTGCTACTCGCCGGTTACAAGGCCTTCTCGATCTACACGATGATCCAGGGCTTTGCCAAACCGAAACCGCCGATCAGCGTCGCCGTGGCCACGGCCGTCGAGCGCCCGTGGCAAATGCGCTTGCCCACCGTCGGCACGCTGAAGGCGCTGCAAGGCGTCGACCTGAGTCTGGAGAACGCCGGCACCGTCACCGAGCTGAAATTCGAATCGGGGCAGAAGGTCAAGGCCGGCCAACCATTACTGCAACTGGACAGCGCCGTCGAAGCCGCCTTCCTCGAAACCGCCAAGGCCGATCTCGGTCTCGCGCAGCTGGATTACGGTCGCGGCAGCCAGCTCGTCGGCAGCAGCGCCATCTCCAAAGGCGAATTCGACCGGCTCTCGGCGCAGTTGCAAAAGAACAAGGCCACGGTCAATCAACTCAATGCGGCGCTGGCCAAAAAACGCATCGTCGCGCCCTTCAGCGGCACCATCGGCATCCGCCTCGTCGATATCGGCGACTACCTCGCCAGCGGCACCAAGATCGCTACCCTGCAGGATCTGAGCAGCCTCTACGCCGACTTCTATGTACCCGAACAGTCGGTACCGAAACTGGCCATCGGTCAGCCGGTGCAGATCACGGTCGCGGCGTATCCCGGCCAGAACTTCACCGGCGCCATCAGCGCCATCAACCCGATCGTCGAAAGCACCACCCGCAATATCCTGGTGCGCGCCACCCTGGCCAACCCCGACGGCAAGTTGCTGCCGGGCATGTTCACCAGCGTCGAGGTGCTGCTGCCGGATCCGCAGAAACACATCGTGGTTCCGGAAAGCGCGATCACCTACACCCTCTACGGCAATTCGACGTACGTGGTCACCCAGAAGAAAGCCGAAGACGGCACCGTCGAAAAGGACGACAAGGGCCAACCGGTACTGATCGCCGAGCGTCGGTTCGTCGAGACCGGCGAACGCCGCAATGGCCAGGTAGTGATCAACAAGGGCGTGCAGAGCGGCGAACAGGTGGTGACGGCCGGCCAGATCAAACTGGACAACGGCGCCCACATTGCCATCAGCGACGACAAGACCCTCGGCGAGCAGAACAGTCCGCCCCGCGCCGACTGATCAAGGAAATCCCATGGCTTTTACCGATCCGTTCATCCGCCGCCCGGTGCTCGCCACCGTGGTCAGCCTGCTGATTGTGCTGCTGGGCTTCCAGGCCTGGAGCAAACTGCCGCTGCGTCAGTACCCGCAAATGGAAAACGCCCTGATCACGGTGACCACCGCGTACCCCGGGGCCAACGCCGAAACCATCCAGGGCTACATCACCCAGCCGATGCAACAGAGTCTGGCCAGCGCCGAGGGCATCGACTACATGACCTCGGTCAGTCGCCAGAACTTCTCGGTGATTTCGATCTACGCGCGCATCGGCTCCAACAGCGACCGCTTGTTCACCGAACTGCTGGCCAAGGCCAACGAGGTGAAGAACAAACTGCCTCAGGACGCCGAAGACCCGGTACTGAGCAAGGAAGCCGCCGACGCCTCGGCGCTGATGTACATCAGCTTCTTCAGCAAGGAACTGAACAACCCGCAGATCACCGACTATCTGTCGCGGGTGATCCAGCCGAAGCTGGCGACCTTACCGGGCATGGCCGAGGCGGAGATTCTCGGCAACCAGGTGTTCGCCATGCGCCTGTGGATCGATCCGGTGAAACTCGCCGGTTTCGGCCTCAGCGCCAGCGACGTGACCAACGCGGTGCGCCAGTACAACTTCCTCTCCGCCGCCGGCGAAGTGAAAGGCGAGTACGTGGTCACCAGCATCAATGCCAACACTGAACTGAAGTCCGCCGAAGCCTTCGGCAAGATCCCGCTCAAGGTCAGTGGCGACAGTCGGGTGTTGCTCAGCGATGTGGCACGGGTCGAGATGGGCGCGGAAAACTACAACTCGATCAGTTCGTTCGGCGGAACACCTTCGGTGTATATCGGGATCAAGGCCACGCCCGGGGCCAACCCGCTGGATGTGATCAAGGAAGTGCGCAAGATCATGCCGGAGCTGGAGGCCCAGTTGCCGCCCAACCTCAAGAGCGAGATCGCCTACGATGCCACGCTGTTCATCCAGGCCTCCATCGACGAAGTGGTGAAAACCCTGTTCGAGGCGGTGCTGATCGTGATCGTGGTGGTATTCCTGTTCCTCGGCGCCCTGCGCTCGGTGGTCATTCCGGTAGTGACCATTCCGCTGTCGATGATCGGCGTGATGTTCTTCATGCAGATGATGGGCTATTCGATGAACCTGCTGACCCTGCTGGCAATGGTGCTGGCCATCGGGCTGGTGGTGGACGACGCGATTGTGGTGGTGGAAAACATTCACCGGCACATCGAGGAAGGCAAGACACCGCTGGACGCCGCGCTCCAGGGCGCTCGGGAAATCGCCATGCCGGTGGTGTCGATGACCATCACCCTGGCGGCGGTGTACGCACCGATCGGTTTCCTGACCGGGCTGACCGGAGCGCTGTTCAAGGAGTTTGCGCTGACACTGGCCGGGGCAGTGGTGATTTCCGGGATCGTCGCCCTGACTCTGTCACCGATGATGTGCGCCGTGCTGTTGCGCCACGATGAAAACCCCACGGGTCTGGCCCATCGACTGGACCGGATTTTCGACAGCCTCAAGCGCCGCTATCAAAGCATGCTGCACGGCACACTCAACACCCGGCCGGTGGTGCTGGTGTTCGCGGTGATCGTGCTGTGCCTGATTCCGGTGCTGCTCAAGTTCACCAAGTCGGAACTGGCACCGGACGAAGACCAGGGCATCATTTTCATGATGGCCAACGCCCCGCAGCCGACCAACCTCGATTACCTGAACACCTACACCGACGAGTTCATCAAGATCTTCAAGGAGTTTCCGGAGTACTACTCATCGTTCCAGATCAACGGCTATAACGGCGTGCAGACCGGCATCGGCGGTTTCCTGCTCAAACCGTGGAACGAGCGCAGTCGCACACAAATGGAAATCCTCCCGGAAGTACAGGGCAAACTCGAGGGCATTCCCGGCCTGCAGATCTTTGGTTTTAACCTGCCATCCCTGCCCGGCACCGGCGAAGGCCTGCCGTTCGAGTTCGTGATCAACACCGCCAACGACTACGAGCTGTTGCTGCAAGTGGCTGACCGGATCAAGAAACGCGTCATGGCGTCGGGCAAGTTCGCCTTCGTTGACCTCGATCTGGCTTTCGACAAACCCGAAGTGGTGGTCGACATCGACCGCGCCAAGGCGGCGCAGATGGGCGTGTCGATGCAGGATCTGGGCGGCACCCTCGCCACTCTGCTGGGCGAAGCCGAGATCAACCGGTTCACCATCGAAGGCCGCAGCTACAAGGTCATCGCCCAGGTCGAGCGGGCCTACCGCGACAACCCGGACTGGCTGAACAATTACTACGTGAAAAATACCCAGGGCGAGTTGCTTCCGCTGTCGACCCTGATCACCGTGACCGACCGCGCACGACCGCGACAGCTCAACCAGTTCCAGCAACTCAACGCGGCGAAACTGTCCGGTTTCCCGCTGGTGAGCATGGGCGAAGCCATCGACAGCGTGTTGCAGATCGCCCGGGAAGAAGCCCCGGCCGGTTTTGCTTTCGATTACGGCGGCGCCTCCCGGCAGTTCGTCCAGGAAGGCAGTGCGCTGTGGGTAACTTTTGCCCTGGCCCTGGCGATCATTTTCCTGGTGCTGGCGGCGCAGTTCGAAAGCTTCCGCGACCCGCTGGTGATTCTGGTGACCGTGCCGTTGTCGATCTGCGGGGCACTGATTCCGTTGTTCCTCGGCTGGTCGAGCATGAACATCTACACCCAGGTCGGGCTGGTGACGCTGATCGGGCTGATCAGCAAGCACGGGATCCTGATCGTCGAGTTCGCCAACCAGTTGCGCAAGGAGAAGGGCCTGACACCCCGTGAGGCGGTGGAGGAAGCGGCAGCGATTCGTCTGCGCCCGGTCTTGATGACGACCGCGGCGATGGTGTTCGGCATGGTGCCGCTGATCCTGGCCACCGGCGCCGGTGCGGTCAGCCGTTTCGACATCGGTACCGTGATCGCGACCGGGATGTCGATCGGGACGCTGTTCACGCTGTTTGTTCTACCGTGCGTTTACACCGTGCTGGCGAAACCCGATCCCAAGGCGTGACGCAATAAAAAAGGCCTCGCATCAGCGAGGCCTTTGGCTCTTGTAGAAAGAGATTTCAATCGATTCAACTCTGCGGCCTCATCCCTTGAGAAAGTCCGAACATGAACAGCAACAGATCATGATCCGGCTGAGTGGCCACGGCGGCTTTCGCCACCCGTGGCATCGGGCAATGGGGATCGCTCGCCGAGGCGCCGATCACCTGCATGCGTGGCTGTTCCCAGGCCGCCACCGCCAATGACGCAACTGCCAAGGCTCCTACCAGAAACAAACCTCGTGCAATTTCTAGTTTCATCGCTATAAACCTTTGATAGCGCTGCCAAACGCCGTCTCATAAAAGTAGACGAGTTTTTTCCAGTCCGTTGCGCTGAACGACGAGTGGCGGCGCAATTGCTTCATGTCATGGGCAGCCGCGCGGTAAGCGGTCAGACGCTGACGGCATTTTTCCAGATCGATCAGGGCGACTTCGACCCTGGCTGAATCACCTTCGCCGGTCACCCGCACAAATACGTGCTTGATGTAGATGCAGCTGTGCTGCCAACGGCCCTTGTGCATGCGCGCCAGGTTTTCGGCGAGGTCCTTGAGCACGCGCTCATAGACGGCTTCGCCATATTGCTCGCGACCGCCGCCGGCTTCCCATTGCTCAAGCTCCTGAAAGCCGTCGAGGGATTTGGTTACCAACAGCGCACGCCATTTGAATTTGGGGTCTGGCAGGGCACCGCAGAACACGATTTCGGGTACCCGGACGCCGAGACGGGAGACCCCGGTCAGCGCATCGAGCTCGCGCAATACGGTCGGGCGTCCGAACGGGTGCAGCCAACTGCGATAGATATGGCCTGTCTGACGCTTGGCATACAGCAGTTGACCATCGCGTCCCACCACACGCTGCACACCACTTTCGCCCCCACGGCGCACATTGGGTTCCTCGACCCATTCGCCACGCTGGTTCCAGTAGTAGTCGAAGCGATCCTCGGGAGCGACTTCCGTTTCTGCTGCAAATTGCACTGCCATCCTCTTACCTCTTGCGTAATACGTAGACTCGCCACATGGCATAGAGCGGAATAAAGTCCAGTTGTTCCTGGATCCGGAATCCTGCTTCTTCGAATTCCTTTTCAACTGTTGCGGCCGGTAACACAAACCGGTTCTGGTAACCCTTTTGCCCACGCTTGCGCTCGGCGCGCTTGCGTTTCCAGGCCTTGAAATTGCCGTCCACCCACAGCGAAATGATCACGCTGTCCCGGGTGACACGCTCGAACTCGCGCAGAATCGTCCGGCGGTGCTCGGCTTCGCCAATGTGATGCAACAGTCGCATGCAGAAAATGCTGTCGACGGCGTTATCAGGCAAGGCAATGTCGAACGCAGATGTGTGCAAGGGTTGTACCCGTTTCACCACATCCGCCGGCTGGGCCTGCATGGCGGTCTTGATCATCGACTCGGAGTTGTCCGCCCCGATGATCACCCGGTTGGGTTTTTCCGCCAACAATGGCCAGAAACGTCCTGCACCGCAGGGCAAGTCCAGCACCAGTCCCGGCTCACCCACGAGGGTCAACGCCTTGCGGGCCAACTGCTGATCCCGCCAATTGGACAAACGACGCCCCAGACCTTCCTGGTGTTTGCGCAGATATTTCTGCGCATGGTTGTCGTCGTACTTTTCGGAAAAATCGAGTTTGATCGGGCCGGCCATCACCAGGACTCCTGAATTACTGATGACGCCACCTTAAGCAGCGGCGTGTCAGCGTCAGGTCATCCCTTTGTGAAAAAAACGTCATGTAAATCGGCAAACTATTTCAAGGTTATACAGGAATTAGACAGGTTGGCGGGAGTCCCCCCATCAATTGATTGATCCTCACTGCTTGCCCAGAACGACCTCGAACCGGCAGCCATTGGGCTCCATCGTGCTTAACGTGACACTCCAGCCCTGGTTCTCGCAGATGCGTTGAACCAATGACAGACCCAACCCCAATCCTTCGCCGCGTTTTTCGTTGCCGCGTACAAAGGGCTGGAACATCGCCTCGCGTTTTTCCTCGGGAATGCCTACGCCCGAATCCTCGACCACGAAACCGTTTTCGTTGAGCGTCAGGCGAATGAAACCCTGCTCGGTGTAGTGCAAGGCGTTGCGCAGCAGGTTGCCCATCACGGCATTGAGTAGCGTCGCGTTGTAGCAGGTGTCGGGCGGATTGCCCGGCTCGAAAATCAGCTGCAAGCCCTTGGATTCGATGGGCTCGCGCCACAGACAAAGCAAGCTGTCGGCCACTTGCGCGAGGGTGTGCCGGGGGGCGGCACCCGCGTCTTCGCGCTGGGCACGGGCGAGCATCAGGAAGGTCTGCACCAGCTCACGCATTTCCTCACTGGCACGCGCAATGCGCTGGACCTGAGCCTTGCCGCGCTGATCGATACCCGGGTTTTCCAGCAGCAGTTCACAGGAACTGGCCAATACCATCAGCGGTGTGCGCAACTCGTGGCTGACGTCGCTGGTAAACAAGCGCTCCCGCGTCAGGGCCTGACGCAGGCGCCCGAGGGTAGCATCGAATGCCACCGCCAGTTCGCCCACCTCGTCTGCCGCGTAATCCGGCGCCAGCGGAGGGGCCAGCCCGAGCAACTGGTCGCGATGGCGCACCTGGCGCGCCAGCCTTACCACCGGCGCCATCACCTTGCGCGCCAGCACCCAGCCGAGGAACACCGCCAGTGCCAGACTGAGTACGAAGCCCACCAGCACTACGGCGAACAGCACGCGCTCGCGCTCTTCGAAATCGCTTTGATCCTGCAGCAGCACATAGCGGCGACCATCGACCACCTCGACCATCGCGTGATACGACAGCTGCTCGCGAAAGACTTCATGGAAACCCGAATCCAGGTGCCGCAGGTCCTTGGGCAGCTCGAAGTCGCCCGGCCCGCCGCTGAAGTAGAACAGTTGATCCGGCTCCGGCCGGTGGCTCCAGTCCGAGACGTTGTCCATCAGCAGCAGGCGTTGCAGGTCCCCGCCCAGCCCGGCGGAAATCAGTTTTTCCTCGACCAGGTGTACGGTCGCGACGATGCCCATCGCAAACGCTCCGGCCACCAGCGCGCTCATCAATGCAAAGGCGATGATGATCCGCTGGGCAAGGCTTTGCTTAAACTCCATCGCGGCCCTCGGCCAGGCGGTAACCCACGCCGTGCACGGTGTGCAGCAATGGTTTGGCGAATGGTTTGTCGATGACCTGACGCAATTGGTGAACATGGCTGCGCAGGCTGTCGCTGTCCGGGCAGTCATCGCCCCACAGCGCTTCCTCGAGAATTTCCCGGCGCAGGACATGCGGGCTCTTCTGCATCAGCACCGCCAACAGCTTGAGGCCAACCGGATTGAGCTTGAGCAATTTGCCTTCGCGGGTCACTTCAAGGGTATCGAGGTCGTAACTCAGATCACCGACCTGCAGGGCACGCCGGCCGCCGCCCTGGGTGCGGCGCATCACGGCTTCGACCCGGGCTGCCAGTTCCGACAGCGCGAACGGCTTGACCAGATAATCGTCGGCCCCGGACTTGAAGCCCTGCAAGCGATCATCGAGCTGATCGCGAGCGGTGAGCATGATCACCGGCGTATCGCGACGGGCGTCCTCGCGCAGGCGCTTGCACAGGGTGTAGCCGTCGATGCCCGGCAGCATGATGTCGAGCACGATCAGATCGTAATGCTCGGTGGCCGCCAGATGCAGGCCCGACAGACCGTCCTGGGCGCAATCGACGGTATAGCCTTTGAGCCCCAGGTAATCGGCCAGATTGGCCAGGATATCGCGGTTGTCTTCGACCAATAGAATTCGCATGGGCACCTCCTCCGTACACGGTAGCGGCCGTCTTGGCCCGCGCAGCTTACGGCCAAGTGTGGCTCACGGCTAGGCGCCGGGTAGATTGATTTGAGTTAATTGCATGCATGGCCGGACTTTACGAGTTTTTCACGAGCGGCCGACAAATCGCCGACAGAACCGGGCGCAGACTCACACGGTTGTGCTTCTCTGAAGACCTTACCGATGAAGGAATTGCCATGGTTTCGATTTCTGCCCGCCCTGCTTCAAGGCCTTTGAATTTAGGGCTTTGCCTGGGCATTCCCGCCGTCGCGGCGGTCATTCTGGTGTTGCTGGAACTGACCGACCTGGACATGGATCTGGCCCGACTGTTTTACGACCCGGTTGCGGGCGACTTCATCGGCCGCCACAGTTTTTTTCTCGAAGACATCCTTCATGACCGCGCCAAACAAGTGGTGATCGCCTTTTCGGTGTTTGCCATCCTCGGGTTCATCGGTGCGTTTTTCATCGAGCGGCTCAAACCGTTCAAGCGTGAGCTGGGCTGTCTGGTGTTGTCGCTGGGTCTGGCCACCTCGTTTGTCACGCCAGTGAAGGCGGTGACAGCGGTGCAATGCCCATGGAGCCTCGAACAGTTCGGCGGCCACGAAACCTACAGCAAGCTGCTGGATCATCGCCCGCCTACCGACAAGCCTGGTCGTTGCTGGCCGGGTGGTCATGCGGCCACGGGCTTCACCCTGTTTGCGTTGTTCTTCGTGCTGCGCGACCGTCGCCCGCGACTGGCCCGTCAGGCATTCATCTTCGCCTTTGCGCTGGGTTCGGTGTTTTCGATCAGCCGGATGATGCAGGGCGCGCACTTCTTTTCTCATAACGTGTGGACGGCGATCTTCTGCTGGCTGATCTGTCTGGGCTCGTATTACTGGGTTCTGTATCGCCCCGCAGCCAAGGCTGAAACCAACACGCGGGCCCGCCCGGTCAACGCCTGAACCCTGAAACGCGGGCAAAAAAAACCCCGTCTGCTCTCGCAGACGGGGTTTTTCGTTACTGGGTAAGGCTGGCTTACATCATGCCGCCCATGCCACCCATGCCGCCCATGTCTGGCATGCCGCCGCCAGCTGCACCTTCTTTCTTCGGTGCGTCAGCAACAGCAGCTTCGGTGGTCAGGATCAGACCGCCGATCGACGATGCAGCTTGCAGTGCCGAACGGGTTACCTTGGTTGGGTCCAGGATGCCCATTTCGATCATGTCGCCGTATTCGCCAGTCGCAGCGTTGTAACCGAAGTTACCTTTGCCGTTCTTGACTTCGTTGACCACAACGCTTGGCTCGTCGCCGCTGTTGGCAGCGATCTGACGCAGCGGTGCTTCAACAGCGCGACGCAGAACAGCGATACCTACGTCCTGGTCAGCGTTGTCGCCTTTCAGGTTGATGATCGCGTTCAGAGCGCGGATCAGCGCAACGCCACCGCCAGGCACCACGCCTTCTTCAACGGCTGCACGGGTAGCGTGCAGGGCGTCTTCAACGCGGGCTTTCTTCTCTTTCATTTCAACTTCGGAACCGGCGCCAACCTTGATCACTGCAACGCCGCCGGACAGCTTGGCCAGACGCTCTTGCAGTTTTTCACGGTCGTAGTCCGAGGAAGTCTCGGCCACTTGAGCACGGATCTGGGCGATACGGGCTTCGATGTCGCCCTGGTTGCCAGCGCCATCGACAACTGTGGTGTTTTCCTTGGACAGGGTCACGCGCTTGGCGCTACCCAGATGTTCCAGAGTGGTGCTTTCCAGGCTCAGGCCGATCTCTTCGGAGATCACGGTACCGCCGGTCAGAACGGCGATGTCCTGCAGCATGGCCTTGCGACGGTCGCCGAAGCCCGGAGCCTTGACGGCTGCGACTTTAACGATGCCACGCATGTTGTTCACGACCAGAGTCGCCAGGGCTTCGCCTTCAACGTCTTCGGCAACGATCAGCAGTGGACGGCCGGCTTTGGCAACGGCTTCCAGTACTGGCAGCATTTCGCGGATGTTCGAGATCTTTTTGTCGACCAGCAGGATCAGCGGGCCGTCGAGCTCGGCGACCATGGTGTCCGGCTTGTTGACGAAGTACGGGGACAGGTAGCCACGGTCGAACTGCATGCCTTCTACAACCGACAGTTCGTTTTCCAGGCCCGAGCCTTCTTCAACGGTGATCACGCCTTCTTTACCGACTTTTTCCATGGCTTCGGCAATGATGTCGCCGATGGAGTTGTCGGAGTTGGCGGAGATGGTGCCAACCTGAGCGATCGCTTTGGTGTCGGTGCATGGCGCGGACAGCTTCTTCAGCTCGGCAACGACAGCGATGGTCGCTTTGTCGATACCGCGCTTGAGGTCCATCGGGTTCATGCCGGCAGCAACGGCTTTCAGGCCTTCGTTGACGATCGACTGAGCCAGAACGGTAGCGGTGGTAGTACCGTCACCAGCGTCATCGTTGGCACGGGAGGCAACGTCTTTGACCAGCTGCGCGCCCATGTTTTCGAAACGGTCTTCGAGTTCGATTTCCTTGGCGACGGAAACGCCGTCCTTGGTGATGGTCGGAGCGCCGAAGCTCTTCTCAAGGATTACGTTACGGCCTTTCGGGCCCAGGGTCGCTTTTACCGCGTCAGCCAGTACGTTTACGCCAACCAGCATTTTCTTGCGGGCGGAATCGCCGAATTTAACTTCTTTAGCAGCCATGATCGATATTCCTTAAATACTTTGTAGTAGCGGGAAAATGAACGGGGTTATCAGCCTTCGATAACGGCGAGGATTTCGTTCTCGCTCATTACCAGCAGGTCTTCGCCGTCGACTTTCACAGTGTTGCTGCCGGAGTACGGACCGAACACAACCTTGTCGCCCACTTTCACGGACAGTGCACGCACTTCACCGCTTTCCAGTGCTTTACCCGGGCCTACAGCCAGAATCTCACCGTGGTTGGCTTTTTCAGCAGCCGAACCTGGCAGGACGATACCGCCAGCGGTTTTCTTTTCTTCTTCGCTGCGACGGATGACGACGCGGTCATGCAGAGGACGAAGCTTCATTGTCGATCTCTCCTAATTGTGGTTTTCGTCGGCCGGTGTAGTCCCGGCGGGTTTAACGAATCCGGCCTGCGCCGGTTGCGGCTCGTCGAGCGAACCGCGGAAGTCTGTCCGACTCAAAATGTCGGAACCTTTCGGTGACCGATACATAAGGGCGCAGAAGCTTATTACAAGGGCGGGGGTCAAAAAATTTTCACGCGGCTGCATGAACTCGCCCCGCAAACGAACACGGCACCCGAAGGTGCCGTGTCGATACAGAAGTTACTTGGTGTCGCGGTGTTCGAATTCGCCTTCGATCACATCGCCTTCGCGGCCGAGAGGCTGGCGCGGTGCCGGACCGCCGCGAGGTTGCAGGTCATCGGCGAACGCTCGCTGGCGCATGGCCTGCTCTTCGGCGCGCTGGCGCATTTTGTTGGCGACCAGTCGACGACTGAACGGCAACAGCAGCACCAGACCGAACACGTCGCTGATGAAGCCCGGCAGGATCAGCAGACCACCGGCCAGGGCCAGCATCAGGCCTTCGAGCATGGTTTGCGCAGGCAGTTCGCCGCGGTTCAGGCTTTCACGGGCACGCAGTGCGGTAGCCAGCCCGGCGATGCGCAGCACGAACACGCCGAACATCGAGCCGAGAATAATCAGCAGCAGGGCCGGGAAAAATCCGATCGATCCTGCCACTTTGACGAATACGAACAGCTCCAACACCGGGAACAGCAGAAAGAGCAACAAAAAAGGGCGCATCAAAGTTTCCTCAACGCAAGAAATGCCTTGCAGTAAGCCTTAGATGACGTCGCCCTTTCGTGAATTCAAGCGTCGGCCACGGCATTTTTTGGCCAGACCTCGGCGTGAGCCAGAGAAACCAAGGCCTCGCGCACTTGTATCGGCGTATGACAAGGCGCTTGAAACGGCAGCCAGTACAGCGCCTGACCAATGCGCAGGTGCATGCCTTCGGTGTCGATACCAGCCATTTGCGCCGGTTCCGTTTTCGGCAGCCCTGCCAAGTCGACGTAGTGGGCGATGGCCTTGGCGTGGTCGCTGTTCATATGCTCGACCATACTGATTTCGGCCTTGCCGGCGAAGGGGTTGGCCAGGGTCAGGTGATCGACCCAGTGGATCGCGCCGAAACCGCCGATGTAGCGATGGCGCACGGGTTTGAGCACCCAGAAATCGAAATCGTGAGCCTTGTGGTAATTCCGCGAATCGGGGAAATAACGGTAGTAGCGCTCGGCGGCAGCCTCGATGGCGGCCGCGTCTTCGAGTTTTTCTGCTTCGGCCAGATAGGTCAGGCGACCAACGGCTTGCACATCGTCAGCCTCGCGCTCCCCCACCAGCAGCGAACATTTCGGGTCTTTCTGCAGGTTGTGGGTGTGCTGGGCGATGCGGCTGATCAGGATCAGCGGCCGGCCCTGCTCGTCCAGGCAGTAAGGAACCACCGAGCCAAACGGAAAACCGGGCATTGATTTGGAGTGGGTCGACAGCACGCCACGGTATTCCTTGAGAAGCAATTCTCGGGCATTCTTAGCCGCTTCAACGCTCAATTTATGACTCCTTAAATAGAATCCGTCGAAAAAACGGACAGGCGACACGGATAAGTATCAGTCGCCTCAGGGGCAGTTCTCATGTGCAGCCGGGCCATGTCAGGCGCAGATCGAGAGGCTCTTTAAAGGACACCACTCTGACCTGCTCTCGGGGGCATGCGAATGCAACTCAACGACAAAGTAATCATTATCACTGGCGGTTGCCAAGGCTTGGGCCGCTCGATGGCCGAGTATTTAGCGGGCAAGGGCGCGAAGCTGGCGCTGGTTGACCTGAACCAGGAAAAACTCGATGACGCGGTCGCAGCCTGCAAGGCCAAGGGTGTCGAGGCGCGCGGCTATCTGTGCAACGTCGCCAACGAAGAGCAGGTGACGCACATGGTCGCCCGGGTCGCCGAAGACTTCGGCGCGATCCACGGCCTGATCAACAACGCCGGGATCCTGCGCGACGGCCTGTTGCTCAAGGTCAAGGATGGCGAAATGACCAAGATGAGCCTAGCCCAGTGGCAGGCGGTGATCGACGTCAACCTGACCGGCGTGTTCCTCTGCACCCGTGAAGTGGCGGCGAAAATGGTCGAGCTGAAAAACAGCGGCGCGATCATCAACATCTCGTCGATCTCCCGCGCGGGCAACGTCGGCCAGACCAACTACTCCGCCGCCAAGGCCGGTGTCGCTGCGGCAACCGTGACCTGGGCCAAGGAACTGGCGCGCTACGGCATTCGCGTGGCCGGCATTGCACCGGGCTTCATCGAAACCGAGATGACCCTGGGCATGAAGCCTGAAGCGCTGGAGAAAATGACCTCGGGCATTCCGCTCAAGCGCATGGGCAAGCCGGAAGAGATCGCCCACTCGGCGGCGTACATCTTCGAGAACGACTACTACACCGGCCGGATTCTGGAGATGGATGGCGGGTTGCGCATTTAAGCCCTGCCACAAACTCTGTGGGAGCGAGCTTGCTCGCGATAGCGGTACAACAGTCACCATCAATAGTGAATGTCATGGCCTTATCGCGAGCAAGCTCGCTCCCACAGTTTTTTTAGCGCCGCGGCAAAATCAATCGTCGCTGATGGTGATGTTCGGCATCGCCGGCGAAGCAGCTTCCTGCAACACGATCCGCGCGCCGACATGGCGGGCCAGCTCCTGATAGACCATGGCGATCTGGCTGTCCGGCTCGGAAATCACCGTCGGTTTGCCGCCGTCGGCCTGTTCGCGGATCAGCATCGACAGCGGCAACGAGGCCAGCAGCTCGACGCCGAACTGGGTCGCCAGCTTCTCGCCACCGCCCTCACCGAACAGATGCTCGGCATGACCGCAGTTCGAGCAGATGTGCACGGCCATGTTTTCCACCACACCCAACACCGGAATGTTGACCTTGCGGAACATCTCCACGCCTTTGCGCGCATCGAGCAACGCCAGATCCTGCGGGGTGGTGACGATCACGGCGCCGGCCACCGGGACTTTCTGCGCCAGGGTCAGCTGGATGTCGCCCGTGCCTGGCGGCATGTCGATCACCAGATAATCCAGGTCGCCCCACGCCGTTTGCGTGACCAGTTGCAGCAGCGCGCCGGAGACCATCGGCCCGCGCCAGACCATTGGCGTGTTGTCGTCGGTCAGGAACGCCATCGACATCACTTCCACACCATGGGCCTGAAGCGGCACGAACCACTTCTGATCCTTGACCTGCGGGCGGGTGCCCTCGGCAATGCCGAACATGATGCCCTGGCTCGGGCCATAGATATCGGCGTCGAGAATCCCGACCTTCGCGCCTTCGCGGGCCAGTGCCAGCGCCAGGTTGGCGGCGGTGGTGGACTTGCCCACACCGCCCTTGCCCGACGCCACGGCGACTACGTTCTTGACGTTGGCCAGCCCCGGAATCTGCGCCTGGGCCTTGTGCGCGGCGATCACGCTGTTGACCTCGACCTTAGCCGTCACCACGCCGTCGAGGTTTTCGATGGCCAGTTGCAGCAATTGCGCCCAGCCGCTCTTGAACAGACCGGCGGCATAACCGATTTCCAGCTGCACGCTGACGCGATCGCCGGTGATTTCGATGTTGCGCACGCAACCGGCGCTGACCGGATCCTGGTTCAGATAAGGGTCGGTGTATTGGCTGAGGACGGCTTCCACCGCTGCGCGAGTGACGGCGCTCATGGGCAACTCCGATAACAAGACTGGGAAAAGATGGCGGGTATCCTACCCCTTCTGTCCTCCGGACGGCATGTCCGGCAACGATTTGCAGAGGTGAAATATCTTTCCCGGCGCTTTATAGTGGCCGACCTCCGTTTCATCAAGTAGCGAAGCCCCACATGTCCGAACCACGCAAGATTCTCGTCACCAGCGCCCTGCCCTACGCCAACGGTTCGATCCACCTTGGCCATATGCTGGAATACATCCAGACCGATATGTGGGTGCGCTTCCAGAAGCATCGCGGCAATCAGTGCATTTATGTCTGCGCCGACGACGCCCACGGTTCGGCGATCATGCTGCGCGCGGAAAAGGAAGGCATCACCCCGGAACAACTGATCGCCAACGTCCAGGCTGAACACAGCGCCGACTTTGCCGACTTCCTGGTGGACTTCGACAACTTCCACTCCACTCACGCCGAAGAAAACCGTGAGCTGTCGAGCCAGATCTACCTGAAGCTGCGTGACGCCGGGCACATCGCCCAACGTTCGATCACCCAGTATTTCGACCCGGAAAAGAAAATGTTCCTGGCCGACCGCTTCATCAAGGGCACCTGCCCGAAATGCGGCACCGAAGACCAGTACGGCGACAACTGCGAAAAATGCGGCGCGACCTACGCGCCGACCGACCTGAAGGATCCGAAGTCGGCAATCTCCGGCGCCACCCCGGTGCTCAAGGATTCCCAGCACTTCTTCTTCAAGCTGCCGGACTTCCAGGAAATGCTGCAGGCCTGGACCCGCAGCGGCACCCTGCAGGACGCCGTGGCCAACAAGATCGCCGAATGGCTGGACGCCGGCCTGCAACAGTGGGACATCTCCCGCGATGCGCCGTACTTCGGCTTCGAGATCCCCGGCGAGCCGGGCAAGTATTTCTACGTGTGGCTGGACGCGCCGATCGGCTACATGGCCAGCTTCAAGAACCTCTGCAACCGTACGCCGGAGCTGGACTTCGACGCGTTCTGGGGCAAGGACTCCACCGCCGAGCTGTACCACTTCATCGGCAAGGATATCGTCAACTTCCACGCCCTCTTCTGGCCGGCGATGCTCGAAGGCGCGGGTTTCCGCAAGCCGACCGGCATCAACGTTCACGGCTACCTGACCGTCAACGGTCAGAAGATGTCCAAGTCCCGCGGCACCTTCATCAAGGCCCGTACCTACCTGGACCATCTGTCGCCGGAGTATTTGCGCTACTACTACGCGGCCAAACTGGGCCGTGGCGTGGACGACCTCGACCTGAACCTCGAAGACTTCGTGCAGAAGGTCAATTCCGACCTGGTCGGCAAAGTCGTCAACATCGCCAGCCGTTGCGCCGGTTTCATCCAGAAGGGCAACGCCGGCCTGCTGGTGGACAACAACGCCGCACCGGAACTGACTGAAGCGTTCCTGGCCGCCGCGCCGAGCATCGCCGATGCCTATGAAGCCCGCGACTTCGCCCGTGCCATGCGCGAAACCATGGCTTTGGCCGACCGCGCCAACGCCTGGATCGCCGACAAGGCACCATGGTCGCTGAACAAGCAGGAAGGCAAGCAGGATGAAGTCCAGGCGGTCTGCGCCACCGCGATCAACCTGTTCCGCCAACTGGTGATCTTCCTCAAGCCGGTGTTGCCAGTGCTGGCCGCCGATGCCGAGGCGTTCCTCAACGTCGCCCCGCTGACCTGGAACGACCACACCACCCTGCTGGCCAACCACCAGTTGAACGAATTCAAGCCGTTGATGACCCGCATCGACCCGGTAAAAGTGCAAGCCATGACCGACGCCTCGAAAGAAGACCTGACCGCCAGCCAGACCGACACCGGCGCCGCCGCGCCTGCCGGCAACGGCGAACTGGCCAAGGATCCGCTGGCGCCGGAAATCGACTTCGACACCTTCGCCGCCGTCGACCTGCGTGTGGCGCTGATCGTCAAGGCCGAACACGTTGAAGGCGCCGACAAGCTGCTGCGTCTGACCCTGGATATCGGTGACGAGCAACGCAACGTGTTCTCCGGGATCAAGAGCGCTTACCCGGATCCGTCGAAACTCGACGGTCGCCTGACCATGATGATCGCCAACCTCAAGCCACGGAAAATGAAGTTCGGCATTTCCGAAGGCATGGTGATGGCGGCCGGCCCTGGCGGTGAAGAAATCTACCTGCTGAGCCCGGACAGCGGCGCCAAGCCGGGTCAGCGCATTAAGTAAGGCTCTGCCCTGACTGATCCCACAGGCGTGCTCCGTGCGCCTGTGGGATTTTTCATATCCGGCCCGCCCTCCACGGCTGCCGGATAATGCCTAACCTTAAGTGACACACGCCCGTTGCCACCGGCAGAACCATGACCGAACTCGTGCTTACGCTCTTCAGTGCTGCGCTGATCAACAACTTCGTGTTGCACTGGCCGCTGGGCGTCGATCCGCTGCTGGCGGGTGAACGCCGTCAAGTGCATGCGCTGGGGCTGGCAACGTTGTGTCTGATGTTGATTGTCGGCGTGGCGGGTTATGCGATCTGGCATTGGCTGCTGGTGCCGTTGCAACTGGAATTCCTGCGGCTGTTTGTGTTCCTGCCGTTGAGCACCCTGCTGATCGCGCCGTTGTTGAAACTGCTGGCGCATTGGCGACCCACGCTGCCATTCGATGGCTTGTGGCCGCTGCTGCTGGGCAATGCCGGTGTACTGGGGCTGACGCTGATCAACGCGCAAACGGATAAAGGCCTGTTTCATGCGATTGCGCTGAGTCTTGGCGCCGGTCTGGGTTTCTGGCTCGTGTTGAGCCTGTTCAGCGATTTGCGTGAGCGCACGGCCGACAACGATATTCCCCTGCCCTTTCGTGGTTTGCCGGTCCTGTTGATCGGCGCCGGACTGATGGCCGTGGCTTTTCTCGGATTCAGTGGACTGATCAAAACATGAGTCTGATTCAACGCATCGATGCCCTGCTGCCGCAGACCCAATGCGGCAAGTGCGGCCATCCCGGATGCAAACCCTACGCTGAAGGCATCGCCGACGGCGAGCCGATCAACAAGTGCCCACCGGGTGGCGACGAAACCATCGCGGCGCTGGCCGAACTGTTGAAAATCCCGGTACTCGAGCTGGACATCAGCCGTGGTTCGGCGCCGCCGCAGGTGGCTTTCATCCGTGAAGCCGAATGCATCGGCTGCACCAAGTGCATCCAGGCCTGCCCGATCGACGCCATCGTCGGCGCGGCAAAACTGATGCACACCGTCATCATCGACGAATGCACCGGTTGCGATCTGTGCGTGGCGCCCTGCCCGGTCGATTGCATCGAGATGCACCCGCTGCCGCCGGGCACGCTGCCGGTGGTCGGCGGCCTGGCCGCCAGCCTTGAAGAACAGCAGGCCCGCGCGGCCAAACGCGATCACGCACGGCAACGTTTCGAACGGCGCAATGCTCGCCTGCAACGCGAAGAACAGCAGAAGCAGGCCGAACGCGAAGCCCGGGCGCAGCGTGCGGCACAGGTCGAAGTCGCCGCCAACACGCTCGATCCGGTGCAGGCGGCACTTGAACGGGTGCGCGCGCAAAAAGCCGCAACCGCCGATGCCGCGCTGAAAAAAGCCAAGATCGACGTGGCCATGAGCCGGGCGCAATTGAACAAGTCGCTCAAGGCGTTCGGTCATCCGCCGACCTTCGATCAGCAGTCGCAACTGATCGTCCTGCAGCAGCAGTTCGAAGCCGCCGAACAGGCACTGGCGAAGCTGGAAAGCAGCGCGGCACCTGCGCCTGTCTCAGCCGCCCCGGCGAAGGACGCCGATCTGAAACGGGCGAAGATCCAGTTGGCGATGCGCCGCGCCGAGCTGAAAAAAGCGCAAACCGCAGAGGCTCCCGCAGTTGAAATCGCCTCACTGGAGCAAGCGCTGCGTGACGCCGAACAGGCGCTGCACAACGCCGAAGCCGCCAGCGATCAACCGGCGCCGGAGCTTGTGCGCGTCGAGAAACGCCCGATCGACGACCGGCTTCGCCAACTGAAAACCGAACTGGCCTACGCTCGCGCCGACCTGAACAAGTTGCAACGGCGCGACGGCACGCCCGCCGACATCCTCGAAAAAGCCCGCGCCCGCCTGCAGGAAGCAGAGCGGCAGGTACAAGCCCATGTCATCCATTGAAACCAGAGACGAGCGCCTGCAACAGGCAATGAAGCTGGTTTTGCTGGCGACATTGCCAGGATGGCTGGCGTTGTTCTGGTTTTACGGTTGGGGCGTGTTGATCAACCTGGTCTTGTCGGTCGTCACGGCTTTGAGCGTTGAAGCCGTTGTGACACACCTGCGTCGACAACCGATGCAGGCCACCTTGACCGACGGCAGCGCAGTGGTCAGCGCCACGCTGCTGGCGATTGCCCTGCCGCCTTATTGCCCGTGGTGGCTGACGGTCACGGCAATCGCCTCGGGCCTGTTGCTGGGCAAACATCTGTACGGTGGCGTGGGCCGCAACCCGTTCAATCCGGCCATGCTCGGCTTCGCACTGGCCATGGTGATGTTCCCTCAGCCAATGACACACTGGCCGGCTCATGGCATGGATCTGACGGCAGCTTTTGGCCAGGTGTTCAACCTTGGCGCGCAGCCCGACGCCTGGGTTCAGGCCACCGCGCTGGACAGTCTGCGCATCAATAAAAGCCTGACCATGGACGAACTGTTTGTCGGTAATCCGGCATTCGGTCGCTTTGGCGGACACGGCGTGGAATGGGTGAACCTGGCGTTCCTCGCCGGTGGATTGTTCCTGTTGCAACGTCGGGTGTTTGGCTGGCACGCGCCGGTCGGCATGCTCGCCAGCCTGTTCGTGATCAGCCTGCTGTGCTGGAACGGTTCGGGATCCGACTCCCACGGCTCGCCGCTGTTTCACCTGCTGAGTGGCGCGACCATGCTGGGTGCGTTCTTCATCGTCACCGAACCGGTGTCGGGGGCTAAAAGCCCACTCGCCCGTTTGCTGTTCGGCGTCGGCGTGGGGTTGCTGACTTACGTGATTCGCACTTGGGGCGGTTACCCCGACGGGGTGGCGTTTGCGGTGCTGTTGATGAACCTGTGCGTGCCGGCGCTGGAGCGCTTCGCGGTGGCTCGTCAGGCGCAGGTGACACCATGAACCGGACGAGCAGTCTCATCACACTGGGGATGATTACCGCGCTGGGCATCGGCGTGACATGGCTGGTGCAACGTAGCAATGCGCCGCAGATCGCCGCCGAACAGCGGCTTCTTGAAAATCGTAAATGGCTGGACGTACTGCCGATCGACGCTTACGACAATCTGCCGCTTGAACAACCTCTGACGCTGACCGACGTCAACCTGAGCCATAGCCAGCTACTGGGCGGTTATCGGGCGACCAAAGGCAGCCAGCCCGTGGCGATCCTGCTGCGCAGCCAGACCCAGGGTTATGCCGGCCAGATCGAGTTGTTGATTGCCATCGATGCCAATGGCCGATTGCTCGGTGTGAAAACCCTCGAGCAAAACGAAACGCCGTCGCTGGGTGGGCACCTCGGCGATTGGCCAAATAGCTGGCTTCAGAACTTCACCGGAAAATCGAGCAACCAACCGACCGACGCCGGATGGGCGCTGAAAAAGGATCAGGGGCAGTTCGACCAGATCGCGGGGGCGACCATCACCTCCCGTGCGGCCATCAACGCCATCCACGATGCCCTGCGTTACTTCGATGAACACCGAACGACCCTGCTCGGGAGCGCGCCATGAACACGACAGCAACTCTGTCGAACTCAATGATGCTGGTGCTGTTGATCGGCACCACCGACTCCATGGCAGGTGCGCTGGCGACGCTGGTGATGTTTACGGTTGTCGTGGGCATTTACGGCTTGTGCATGGCACCGTTGCGCTCGCGCCTGAGCAGCGAAAGCCTGCTACCGGTCAGTGTGATGCTGGCAGCGACCCTGGCGGGCTGCGCCGATATTTTTCTGCAACGCGGCGCGATGCAGTGGCATCACCTGCTCAGTCTTTATGCAGCGCTGCTCGGCTTGCAGTGCGTCGTGCTGGAGCACAGTGGTTTTTTTGCCAGCCGGTCCGCAGCCGTCTGAAACTGGGTGGCCTGTTTGCCGCGCTGATGATTGTGCTCGCGGTGTTGCGTGAGCTGATCGGTCAAGGCAGCATCGGCCATCACCTGTCGGAACACTGGCAAGGTTTGATTCTGTTCAGTGATGGCCTGCATTTCGCGACGCTGGCTCCCGGCGCCTTCATACTGCTTGGACTGTTACTGGCCGCCCGTCAGGCCTGGACTCGCCCTGCCGCCCTACCCGAGGAAACGCATCACCCATGAATGCCGCAAAACGTCTGGAGATCTTCCGCCGGTTTCACGAGGACAACCCCGAGCCCAAGACCGAACTGGCCTATTCCTCGCCTTTCGAACTGTTGATCGCGGTGATTCTGTCCGCGCAATCCACAGACGTCGGGGTCAACAAGGCGACGGCGAAGCTGTTCCCGGTGGCAAACACGCCGGCGGCCATTCACGCCTTGGGCGTCGATGGGTTGTCCGAGTACATCAAGACGATCGGCCTCTATAACAGCAAGGCCAAAAACGTGATCGAGACCTGTCGCATGCTGGTCGAGCTGCACAATGGCGAAGTCCCGCAGACGCGCGAAGCGCTGGAGGCCTTGCCCGGCGTTGGCCGCAAGACCGCTAACGTCGTGCTCAATACCGCATTCCGCCAACTGACCATGGCCGTGGACACCCATATCTTCCGGGTCAGTAACCGCACCGGCATTGCACCAGGGAAAAACGTGGTTGAAGTCGAAAAGAAGCTGATGAAGTTTGTGCCAAAAGAATACCTTCTCGACTCGCACCACTGGCTGATTCTTCACGGACGCTACGTGTGTCTGGCGCGCAAACCCCGCTGTGGCAGCTGTCGGATCGAAGATCTGTGTGAATACAAGCACAAAACTTCTGACGATTGAGCGGGTATTGGTTTTATTGATTTATCGATTGAAAAAATCTTTTTTACCATCTGCTGGAATATCGATATAAGGAGCGCCAAAGGCAGTCTTAGCCTGGAGTTGACCTTATGAGCACCAGCAAAGAGCAATTGGAAGCGGATGACGACTTTATCGCCACGGAGGCCGACGATGCCGAACCTGTGGTTGAAGTCGCCAAGACCAACTTGAGCAAACGCCGAACCATCGACAACCTGCTTGAGGAGCGCCGACTGCAAAAGCAATTGGCCGATTACGATTTTGATCTCTGACATTTGAAAGCCTCCCGAAACGGAGGCTTTTCTCTTTCTGTCGCACGCTGATTTCGATCCGCCCATGATCCGTCAGCCACTCAAACCTCAGACCAGGCCGTTTCGCTGGGCCAGCTCGATCAAATCGACCAGCGAACGCGCGTTGAGCTTCAAAAGCAATCGGGTCTTGTAGGTACTCACGGTCTTGTTGCTGAGAAACATCCCGTCGGCAATTTCCTTGTTGGTCTTTCCGCGCGCCAGTTGCTGCAACACCATCATTTCGCGCCCGGACAGGCGGTCTACCATATCGGCCTCGCTGGCATTACCCAGGCTTGTCCGCACGGTATGCAACGCCTGATTCGGAAAGTAGCTGTACCCGGACAGTACCGCCTTGATTGCACTCAGCAACTCCGTCAGATCCTGTTGCTTGCAAACATAACCCGCTGCCCCCGATTGCATGCAGCGCATGGAAAAGTGTCCCGGTGACTGGGACGTCAGCACCAGCACCTTCAATGGCATCGCACTTGTCGTAAGACGCGCAATGACTTCCAGGCCATCAAGTTTCGGAATACCGATATCCAGAATGACGATATCCGGCATCTGGTCACGAGCAAGTTGTAACGCATCCACGCCATTATCGGTTTCTGCAATGACTTCGTAGCCATGACGTTCCATCAGCATACGTACCGCAAGACGAATGACGGGGTGATCATCCACGATCAGCACTTTATTCATGGGCAAGTCCAGTTTCGCTGTTCGAATTTTTAGAACCGGCACAATAACGTAGTCATTTCACCCATGGCATGGATAAGTTCCTCTACACCAGCACCGAGAGACGCCTCCTACAGGCAATAAAGATTATTCCTACAGAAAAGACTCACTTATAGAAAATCATGAGTCTGCATCAGGAACTCCACACCTCTCCACGTCCTTCGCGGCGGCGCTCGTAACAGACTGAAAAACCAAAACCCGGTTCAATGAACAGATACTAAAAACAACTGAAACAACTTACACATATCGCAACTCTGGAATTTAATATAAACACCAGATACCGAAATCCTTATCCGCCCGCCAACTTAAAACTCGACCACCCAACCACATCAAAACGACGAGAAAGACTATTCATGAGTAAAGACCATGCTAAAGATCAACAAAAAAATTCCCAACCCCATCACCGTCATTGCCATCTTCGCCTTTATATCGGAGACCTCCGCCGCCGTATCCCTGCCTTTTCTTAATAACAATGAGCGGGAGATCTATGTCTGGTTCCTGATCAGCTTTCCGTTCTACTTGCTATTCCTGTTTTTCATCACACTCAACTTTAACTACCGTTCTCTCTATGCTCCATCAGACTTCGACAACGACAAGAACTTTCTTAAAGCTTTCGAAGAGGAGGATAATTTACCGACCGAGGCTGTACACACTCCACCCAATATTGAGTCGCACGCCATTAAACTTCCAAAACCGCTGACCAAGGTGTACATCATCGACATTCGAAAGTTACACACTGATTCGGAGATTGAACTGCTATTTGAAAAAATCCCACACTCAAACAAGCATTCGCCGAGATTATTACTGTTTTTAACCGAAGCGGGGGCGGATGCTTTACTTAAAGACAATATCGAAATCCTGGCCAAACACGCCAAGAGAAGCCAGGGAACAACGTTCTGCATTGTTTATGACACGCACGCGCTGACCACATCCGTATTGGGAAAATTCGAAAGGGGATAAAGCGCGCAGCAGGACAATCATGCAATGCAGCGATGTACAGCCGATGAGGACAGTAATGTTGACCGGTATCGATCAATTCAAAGGAGAGCATCCCAAAAAAAACGGCCTTGTCGCTACGACAAGGCCGTTTTTTTCACATCAGCCCCGAAGGACTCAGAACAGCTTGCGGCCCTTGTTGGCGGCAATGCGCATGCGCAGCGCGTTGAGCTTGATGAAGCCCGCCGCGTCGGCCTGGTTGTAGGCGCCGCCGTCTTCTTCGAAAGTCGCGATGTTGGCGTCGAACAGCGAATCGTCGGACTTGCGGCCGGTCACGATTACGTTGCCCTTGTACAGCTTCAGGCGCACAACGCCGTTCACGTTGACCTGCGAGGCGTCGATCATCTGTTGCAGCATCAGACGCTCAGGGCTCCACCAGTAGCCGGTGTAGATCAGGCTGGCGTACTTCGGCATCAGCTCGTCTTTCAAGTGAGCGACTTCGCGGTCCAGGGTGATCGATTCGATGGCGCGGTGAGCGCGCAGCATGATGGTGCCGCCCGGGGTTTCGTAGCAGCCACGGGACTTCATGCCGACATAACGGTTCTCGACGATGTCCAGACGGCCGATGCCGTGTTCGCCACCGATTTTGTTCAGCGTCGCCAGCACGGTGGCCGGGGTCATTTCAACGCCGTCCAGCGCGACGATGTCGCCGTTGCGGTAGGTCAGTTCCAGATACTGAGGGGTGTCGGGAGCCTTCTCCGGGGAGACGGTCCAGCGCCACATGTCTTCTTCGTGCTCGGTCCAGGTGTCTTCCAGCACGCCGCCTTCATAGGAGATGTGCAACAGGTTGGCATCCATCGAGTACGGGGACTTCTTCTTGCCGTGACGCTCGATCGGGATCGCGTGCTTCTCGGCGTAGTCCATCAGTTTCTCGCGGGACAGCAGGTCCCACTCGCGCCATGGAGCGATCACTTTCACGCCTGGCTTGAGCGCGTAGGCACCCAGTTCGAAACGTACCTGGTCGTTGCCCTTGCCGGTGGCGCCGTGGGAAATGGCGTCAGCGCCGGTTTCGTTGGCGATTTCGATCAGACGCTTGGCGATCAGCGGACGCGCGATGGAAGTACCCAGCAGGTACTCGCCTTCGTAAACAGTGTTGGCGCGGAACATCGGGAACACGAAGTCACGCACGAATTCTTCGCGCAGGTCGTCGATGTAGATTTCTTTGACGCCCATGGCCTGCGCCTTGGCGCGGGCCGGCTCGACTTCTTCGCCCTGACCCAGGTCAGCGGTGAAGGTCACGACTTCACAGTTATAAGTATCCTGCAGCCACTTGAGGATCACCGAAGTGTCCAGGCCGCCGGAATACGCCAGAACGACCTTGTTTACGTCCGCCATGCCATCACTCCACGGGGTTCTACGGAAAGCCGAGGAGTCTACCGCTCAAACGCGATAATTTACAGAGGCGCGACAGCTTAAGACGACAAAGCGACAGAATCTGTCGAGAGGGCGACGATGACCGACAGGTCAGGAAGTCGCCGCCGTGTTGGCAGGCGTGCTGGCTTGAGGTGCTGGGGCGGTAACCGGTGCCACCCGGGCCAACTTCACGCTGACCCGGCGATTTTTCGCCCGGTTGGCGGCGTTGGTGTTCGGGACCAGCGGGTATTGTTCGCCGTGGAAACGCACGGTGATCTGCGATTCGGCGATGCCGTTGGCCTTGAAGAAATCGACCACCGCCAGCGCACGACGGCGCGACAACTCACGATTGGTCAGGCGATTGCCACTGTTGTCGGAATAGCCGTCGAGCTCAATGTGATTGACCGTCGGATCGGCCTTCATGAATTCGAGCATCACTTGCAGTTTGGCTTTCGCGGCGGCGTCCAGATCGGTGCCTTCGCCCGGAAAACCGACCTGCGAGTTTTTGACCTGATCGAAATTCTGCGGGAGCAATTTCGCCACGCAGGTCTGGTAGTCGTTGAACGCCTTGCTGAACTTGACCGGCAGCAGCCGCACTTCGGAGACCCGTCCATCACCGGAGGCACGTCGCACCACCGGGCTACGACCTTCCAGCAAACCGCTGATCAGCCCGCCAGCCTGCGATTGCGAACTGTTGAACAGCACGTTGCCGGTGCCGATCCTGACACTGCCCAGGTTGATGTCATTGCGTCCCGGCTGCCAGGGCGCGGCCGCCGCCAGCAAGGTTGCCGAACCACCGCCCAGCATCGCGTTGTAGGCATTCAGACGGAAGATCGCCTGCTCGCCGGCCTTGCGCACGAACTGCCCCGAGCCGAAGTCGGTGATCGGCTGCGTCAGGCGGCACTCGAACTTGTCGCCTTCGACCGTCCACTCAATGTTCTCCAGACGTGTCTGGTAGGTCAGTGCCATCGCGGGAAGGCTGGCAAACACACTGAGCAAGGCTAAATATCGCTGGCGCACGGGAGGCTCCATTGGCTTCTACAACAAAAAAGACCGAGACATACATCTTTACGGCATACCTTTGGGATATCGGACGCTCGTCGCAAAACTTGATAGCGAGTGCCTGCAAGAGTCTTTTCCGGTAGCATTCGCCTCAGTTTGACCCGCCTGGAATTCCCTCATGTCCGACCGCCTGACCCTGCTGCGTCCCGACGACTGGCACATTCATCTTCGCGATGGTGCCGTGTTGACCAATACCGTTGCGGATGTCGCGCGCACCTTTGGTCGCGCAATCATCATGCCCAACCTGGTACCTCCGGTGCGCAACGCCGCTGAAGCCGACGGCTATCGCCAGCGGATTCTCGCTGCCCGCCCGGCCGGCAGTCGTTTCGAGCCGCTGATGGTGCTGTACCTCACCGACCGCACCCAGCCCGAAGAAATCCGTGAGGCCAAGGCCGGCGGTTTCGTGCATGCCGCCAAGCTGTACCCGGCCGGCGCCACCACCAACTCCGATTCCGGGGTCACCAGCATCGACAAGATTTTCCCGGCGCTGGAAGCCATGGCCGAAGTCGGCATGCCGCTGTTGATCCACGGTGAAGTCACCCGTGGCGACGTCGACGTGTTCGACCGCGAAAAAATCTTCATCGATGAGCACATGCGCCGCGTGGTCGAGCGTTTCCCGACACTGAAAGTGGTGTTCGAACACATCACTACCGGCGATGCCGTGCAGTTCGTCAACGAGGCCTCGGCCAACGTCGGCGCGACCATCACCGCGCATCACCTGCTCTACAACCGCAACCACATGCTGGTAGGCGGGATCCGGCCGCACTTCTATTGCCTGCCGATCCTCAAGCGCAACACGCACCAGGAAGCCCTGCTCGACGCCGCCACCAGCGGCAGCGCAAAGTTCTTCCTGGGTACCGACTCGGCACCGCACGCCCAGCACGCCAAAGAAGCAGCCTGCGGCTGCGCCGGCTGCTACACCGCGTACGCCGCCATCGAGCTGTACGCCGAAGCCTTTGAACAGCGCAACGCGCTGGACAAGCTCGAAGCGTTCGCCAGCCTCAACGGCCCGCGCTTCTATGGCCTGCCAGCAAACACCGATCGCATCACCCTGGTTCGTGACGAATGGACCGCACCGACCAGCCTGCCTTTCGGCGAGCTGACCGTTATCCCGCTGCGCGCCGGTGAAAAACTGCGCTGGCGCCTGCTGGAGGAACACGCGTGAGTGAAGACCATTTCGACGACGAACTGGACGGTCAAGGTGGCGGCGGTTCGCGCCATCCAATGGCAGCACGCTTTCGCGGCTACCTGCCGGTTGTCGTCGACGTAGAAACCGGTGGCTTCAACTCGGCCACCGACGCTCTGCTGGAGATTGCCGCGACCACCATCGCCATGGATGAAAAGGGTTTCGTGTTCCCGGATCACACCTACTTCTTCCGCGTCGAGCCGTTCGAAGGCGCCAACGTTGAAGCGGCGGCACTGGAGTTCACCGGGATCAAGCTCGATCATCCGTTGCGCATGGCCGTCAGCGAAGAAACAGCGCTGACCGACATCTTCCGTGGCGTGCGCAAGGCCTTGAAAGCCAACGGCTGCAAACGGGCAATTCTGGTCGGCCACAACAGCAGCTTCGACCTGGGCTTCCTCAACGCCGCCGTCGCGCGGCTGGACATGAAGCGCAACCCGTTCCACCCGTTCTCCAGCTTCGACACCGCGACCCTCGCCGGTCTGGCATACGGCCAAACCGTACTGGCGAAAGCCTGTCAGGCAGCCGACATCGACTTCGACGGCCGTGAAGCGCACTCCGCGCGTTACGACACCGAGAAGACGGCCGAGCTGTTCTGCGGCATCGTCAACCGCTGGAAACAGATGGGCGGCTGGGAAGACTTCGACGACTGATCATCGTCGGGTTTCTTCCGAGCATGAAAAAACCGGCCACGTGGGCCGGTTTTTTTGTACCTCGACGTTGCGCCTTACAGGGCAGCAGCGTTCTCGGTCAGGTAAGCCGCAACGCCTTCTGGCGAAGCGTTCATGCCTTTGTCGCCTTTTTTCCAGTTGGCAGGGCAGACTTCGCCGTGCTCTTCGTGGAATTGCAGCGCGTCGACCAGACGGATCAGCTCTTCCATGTTACGGCCCAGCGGCAGGTCGTTGACGATCTGCGAGCGGACAACGCCCTTGTCGTCGATCAGGAACGCGCCACGGAAAGCCACGCCGCCTTCGGATTCAACGTCGTAGGCCTTGGCGATTTCGTGCTTCATGTCGGCAGCCATGGTGTATTTCACCTGACCGATGCCGCCATTGTTGACCGGGGTGTTGCGCCAGGCGTTGTGGGTGAAGTGCGAGTCGATCGACACAGCGACCACTTCTACGTTGCGCGCCTTGAAGTCAGCCATGCGGTTGTCCAGAGCGATCAGCTCGGACGGGCAGACGAAGGTGAAGTCCAGCGGGTAGAAGAACACCAGGCCGTATTTGCCTTTGATGGCCGAGGACAGGGTGAAGCTGTCAACGATCTCGCCATTGCCGAGTACGGCCGGGACGGTGAAGTCAGGGGCTTGTTTGCCTACGAGTACGCTCATTGATATCTCCTGGTGTAGAAACTTGAAGTTCAGGGTCCGCGCCAGCCTGCCACCCTCAGGCGACAGCCCTGTGACACGAACCCTCTTCGCAAGGGCCGACCATCATACACTGCGTTTTTCGACTGTCCTTAAAGGTTTTTCGCGAAATCCGGGCTGGCACTCAGCCATGCACCACCGTTCGTCAGTCACAGGCATTGGCGATCAAAACTACCGGGAAAGCACTTTGACAATCATTCTCGTTAACATTAAGATCCATCGCAATTGAGTCACAACCAGCGACGGTTCTCACTTATGTATGTTTGCCTCTGCACTGGCGTCACCGACGGACAGATCCGCGAAGCGATCTATGAAGGTTGCTGCAGCTACAAAGAAGTTCGTCAGGCCACCGGCGTAGCCAGCCAATGCGGCAAATGTGCGTGCCTGGCGAAGGAAGTGGTTCGCGAAACCCTGACCAAGCTGCAAACCGCCCAGGCCGCGATCCCCTACCCGGCAGAATTTACCGCCGCGTAATTATCCCGAATTCGAAGAACCGGACTTAGGTCCGGTTTTTTTATGCCTGAAAATCAATTGCTTAGCGCCTAGACGCGGAACACAAACATTCTTATTCAGATTAATTTTCATTTATTATTCAATAACTTAGGTTTGACACTTATAAATACCAAGCTCAAACTCCGCCTTATATACCGCTACTTAGGGCAGGACTCCCATCATGAAAGGCGACGTAACAGTCATCCAGCATCTCAACAAGATCCTTGCCAATGAGCTGGTCGCGATCAATCAGTACTTCCTGCATGCGCGCATGTATGAAGATTGGGGCCTGAACAAGCTCGGCAAACACGAGTACCACGAATCCATCGACGAGATGAAGCACGCGGACAAGCTGATCAAGCGCATCCTGTTCCTCGAAGGCCTGCCGAACGTGCAGGATCTGGGCAAGTTGCACATCGGCGAGCACACCAAGGAAATGCTGGAGTGCGACCTGCGCATCGAGAAGACTGGCCATGCCGACCTGAAGGTCGCCATCGCCCACTGCGAATCCGTCGGTGACTTCGGCAGCCGTGAACTGCTCGAGGACATCCTGGAATCCGAAGAAGAACATATCGACTGGCTGGAAACCCAACTGGGCCTGATCGACAAGGTCGGTCTTGAGAACTATCTGCAATCGCAGATGGGTGAAGACGAGTAATCAGTCAGCGCTAAACTCGAGACACTAAAAAGCCCCGCTCTCTTTCCAGAGGCGGGGCTTTTTATCGCCCGGATTTCAGACTCGCTGAAATCCGGGCAGAAACCAATCAGGCTTCGGACTTGGCCGCAGCAGCCTTGGCGGATGCTTCCTTGATCAGGGTCTGCAGCTCACCGTTGGCGAACATTTCAGCCATGATGTCGCTGCCGCCGACCAGTTCACCGGCTACCCACAACTGCGGGAAAGTCGGCCAGTTGGCGTACTTCGGCAGGTTGGCACGGATTTCCGGGTTCTGCAGGATGTCGACGTAGGCGAACTTCTCGCCACAGCCCATCACAGCCTGCGCAGCTTTCGCGGAGAAGCCACACTGCGGGGCATTCGGCGAGCCTTTCATGTAAAGCAGAATGGTGTTGTTGGCAATCTGCTCTTTAATCGTTTCGATGATATCCATGGAGCACCTCGGCTGAACTTTCCGACTCATGGGTCGGCACGGTGGCGCATTGTAACGGAATCCCGAGCGCGCTGCTCGGTCTCCCCGACAGACATGCTCAAGCCGCTGCCACCGTCACCGGCACGCCATTGAGCGCTGCGTTGCCCGACAGCTCGTCGAGCTGACACTCATCGGTCAGGTCATTGGCGCTGGAGCCCGGCTGACCGCTGGCAATCGCCATCTGTACACCCGGCCGGGCATGGCCCCATCCATGCGGCAGGCTGACCACGCCCTTCATCATGTCGGCACTGCCCAGCACTTCGACTTCGATCTGGCCGACCCGTGAACTCACGCGCACGAGCTGACCGTCACTTAGCCCGCGACTGGCGAGATCGTCCGGGTTCATCAGCAGCTGATGACGCGGCTTGCCCTTCACCAGTCGATGATAATTGTGCATCCACGAATTGTTGCTGCGCACATGACGGCGGCCGATCATCAACAGCTCATCGGCGGCGGGTGCCTGCAACGCGGCGAAGCGCGCCAAGTCGGCGAGGATTTCCGGCGGTGCCGCCTGAATCCGTTGATTGGCAGTCTTCAACCGCGCAGTCAGGTTGGGTTTGAGCGCTCCCAGGTCGACACCGTGCGGATGATCGAACAGCGTCGCAAGCGACAATTTTTGCTCGGATGCATCGCCATACAAGCCCATGCGTAACCCCATGTCGATCATCTTCGCCGGCGGCATCGTCGGTTTCAGCTCCTTGCCGGTCTTCGCGGCAAAGGCCTTGGCCAGGCCGACGAAGATCTCCCAGTCATGCAGCGCACCTTCGGGTTTGGCGAGGATCGCCCGGTTGAACCGGGTGACGTTGCGCACCGCGAACAGGTTGAAAGTGGTGTCGTAGTGATCGTTCTCCAGCGCCGAGGTGGACGGCAGGATCAGGTCGGCATAGCGCGTGGTTTCGTTGATGTACAGATCGACGCTGACCATGAACTCCAGACCGTCCAGCGCCTGCTCCAGTTGCCGGCCGTTGGGCGTCGACAGGACCGGATTGCCGGCCACGGTGATCAGCGCGCGGATCTGCCCCTCGCCTTCGGTGAGCATTTCTTCGGCCAGTGCCGAGACTGGCAGCTCGCCGCCATATTCAGGGCGCCCGGACACGCGGCTCTGCCATTTATTGAAGTGCCCGCCCGAGGTCGAGGCCACCAGATCCACCGCCGGCTCCGTGCACAGTGCACCGCCAACGCGGTCGAGATTGCCGGTGACCAGATTGATCAACTGCACGACCCAATGGCACAGCGTGCCGAAGGCCTGAGTGGAAACACCCATCCGGCCGTAGCAAACGGCGCTTGGCGCAGCGGCGAAGTCCCGGGCCAATTGGCGGATCTGTTCGGCAGGCACCGCGCACAACGGGCTCATGGCTTCGGCGGTGAAACCCGCCACCGCCGCGCGAAGCTCATCCAGACCGTCCACCGGCAAATGACTTTCAGACGTCAGGCCTTCACTGAACAGCGTATTGAGCACACCAAACAACAACGCCGCATCGCCCCCCGGACGCACGAACAAATGCTGATCGGCCATCGCCGCCGTCTCGCTGCGTCGTGGATCGACCACTACCACTTTGCCGCCCCTGGCCTGAATCGCCTTCAGACGCTTCTCGACATCCGGCACGGTCATGATGCTGCCGTTGGACGCCAACGGGTTGCCGCCCAGGATCAGCATGAAGTCCGTGTGATCGATATCCGGGATCGGCAGCAGCAGGCCGTGGCCGTACATCAAGTAGCTGGTCAGGTGATGGGGTAGTTGATCGACCGACGTCGCCGAATAGCGGTTGCGGGTTTTCAACAGGCCGAGGAAGTAATTGCTGTGGGTCATCAACCCGTAGTTATGCACGCTGGGGTTGCCCTGATACACGGCGACTGCGTTCTGCCCATGACGCTCCTGAATCGCCGAGAGTTTTTCGGCGACCAGCTCGAACGCTTCGTCCCAAGCGATGGGCAGCCATTCGCTGCCGACCCGGCGCATGGGCTGACGCAGGCGATCCGGATCATTCTGGATATCTTGCAGCGCGACGGCCTTGGGGCAGATGTGCCCGCGACTGAACGTGTCCTGAGCATCGCCCTTGATCGAGGTGATCTGCACCTGGCCGTCGGTTTCGGTGGTTTCAATGGTCAAGCCGCAGATGGCTTCGCACAGGTGGCAGGCACGGTGATGGAGAGTCTTGGTCATGGCCAGTCTCTGTCTTGTTCTGGGCAGGCAATCACGCCCGCGGGAACAAAACTATGGCCCGCGACCCGGTGGAGCGCCAGCGACGTTTGTCTTGTGAATCGGCGGCCATCAGGGCCGCCGATGGACACGTCAGTTCGCCGGAAGCTGAGGCGGCGCGGCCAGCTGGATTTCCTGGATGGTCTCGATCTGCTCGTGGGCGACGTGGACGCCGGTGAGCTCGCCGATCAGTCGCCAATGCTCGTCGAGCCCGGCGCTGATGGTCGCCATGCGGTCGATCATCTGTCGGCTGGCGGCCTTGACCACGTCGTCATCGCTGCGCAGCAGTTCGAAGGACATCGAGGTCATCGACGCGGTGAGGTGGGTCAATGAGCGTGCCGTGTGGCCCAGCAGTTCCATTAACAGTTTTTCTTTCGATTCCATGCGGAGGCTTCCTGCGTCGCTCGTGATTTATTTATAACCCAGCACTTTGCTTTAGCAAATGTTTCAACCTGCGCATCCGACCAAGCGAACCGCTGGCTCGCCGGTCGCAAACCGACCAGAGCTGTGCCATCCCCGCCGCGCCTGATTGCCAAGCCCGGTGGGGCCAGTGTACAAATGCCTCGTTGCCCTCTCGAAAACTGACCGGAAATCACAGTGTTTGCACTGTTTGCACCCCGGCGCATTTCTGCAAAAACCGTAGCCTATTGGAAAAACGCGACATTTAGTGTCAATATCGCGCCTTCCCCTATTTCGTCGCCCCGTGCGGCTTACGCCGCAGGTCTCGCCCGTTGTTCCGATAAACAAGGCTTTGAGCATCTGCGGTTTGTAGCAAAAAGGTAGTCAATGATGAGCGCAAGGCACTTTCTCTCCCTGATGGATTGCACGCCCGAAGAGCTGGTCAGCGTGATCCGTCGAGGCGTTGAGCTCAAGGACCTGCGTAACCGCGGCGTACTTTTCGAGCCTCTGAAAAACCGCGTCCTGGGGATGATCTTCGAGAAATCCTCGACCCGCACCCGGATCTCTTTCGAGGCCGGCATGATCCAGCTCGGCGGCCAGGCGATCTTTCTGTCGCCGCGCGACACCCAGCTGGGCCGTGGCGAGCCGATCGGCGATTGCGCCATCGTCATGTCGAGCATGCTCGACGCGGTGATGATCCGGACCTTTGCCCACAGCACCCTGACCGAATTCGCTGCCAACTCCCGCGTGCCGGTGATCAACGGCCTGTCCGATGACCTGCACCCGTGCCAGTTGCTGGCCGACATGCAAACCTTTCTCGAGCACCGCGGCTCGATCCAGGGCAAGACCGTGGCCTGGATCGGCGACGGCAACAACATGTGCAACAGCTATATAGAAGCGGCCATCCAGTTCGACTTCCAGCTGCGCGTGGCCTGCCCGGAAGGCTACGAGCCGAATCCTGAATTCGTGGCCAAGGCCGGTGACCGCGTGACCATCGTCCGCGACCCGCAAGAGGCCGTGCGCGGCGCGCATCTGGTGAGTACCGACGTCTGGACCTCCATGGGTCAGGAAGATGAAACCGCCCAGCGCCTCAAACTGTTCGCGCCATACCAGGTCACCCGTGCCCTGCTCGACCTGGCGGCCGAGGACGTGTTATTCCTGCACTGCCTTCCCGCTCACCGCGGTGAAGAAATCAGTCTCGACCTGCTTGATGACCCGCGCTCCGTCGCCTGGGATCAGGCAGAAAACCGTCTCCACGCACAGAAGGCCCTGCTCGAGTTCCTCGTCGAACCGGCATATCACCACGCATGAGTCATGAATTACTGCTGAACCTGCGCAACCTCGCTTGCGGCTATCAAGATCAACGTGTGGTGCAGAACCTCAATCTGCACCTCAACGCCGGCGACATCGGCTGCCTGCTCGGCTCGTCCGGTTGCGGCAAGACCACCACCCTGCGCGCGATTGCCGGTTTCGAACCGGTGCACGAAGGGGAAATCTCTCTCGGCGGTGAAGTGATCTCCAGCGCCGGTTTCACCCTCGCCCCGGAAAAACGCCGGATCGGCATGGTGTTCCAGGACTACGCGCTGTTCCCGCACCTGAGTGTCGCGGACAACATCGCCTTCGGCATCCGCAAGCACCCGAACAAGGAGCGTGTCACCGAAGAGCTGCTGGAACTGGTCAATCTGAAGAACCTCGGCAAACGCTTCCCTCACGAGTTGTCCGGCGGCCAGCAACAACGTGTCGCCCTCGCCCGCGCTTTGGCGCCGGAGCCACAACTGCTGTTGCTCGACGAGCCATTCTCCAACCTCGATGGCGAGTTGCGTCGCAAGCTGAGCCATGAAGTGCGCGACATCCTCAAGGCCCGTGGCACCAGCGCGATTCTGGTGACGCACGACCAGGAAGAAGCCTTCGCCGTCAGCGATCACGTCGGCGTGTTCAAGGAAGGCCGGCTGGAGCAGTGGGACACGCCCTACAACCTCTATCACGAACCGGCGACGCCGTTTGTGGCCAGCTTCATCGGTCAGGGCTACTTCATTCGCGGCCAGCTCGGCAGCCCGGAATCGGTGCAGACCGAACTCGGCGAACTGCGCGGCAATCGCGCCTACACCTGGCCGGTCGGTGGGGCGGTGGATGTGCTGCTGCGTCCGGATGACATCGTTTACGCGCCGGACAGTGGCTTGAAAGCGCGGATCGTCGGCAAGACGTTCCTCGGCGCTTCGACGCTGTACCGCCTGCAACTGCCGACCGGCGCACAGCTGGAGTCGATCTTCCCGAGCCATGCCGACCATCAGGTTGGTGCGGATGTCGGGATTCGGGTGGCGGCGGAACATCTGGTGCTGTTCCAGGCGTCGGGCAGCACGGCCGCTCAAATTCCGGCGACAGAGAACGGCGTCCGCCGTTACAGCGCCGCACGCTGATCTGCACGCAAACAATGAGGGAGCCTGATGGCTCCCTGGTTTTTTGGCTTCAGCCCAGCATCAATGTGCCGCTGGCCACCAGCGTCGCATTCCCGCCGATCTTCACTCGCTCGCCTTCCAGCCGACAAAACAATTCGCCGCCCCGCGCCGAACGCTGGCACGCGGTCAGGCTGGATTTGCCCAGACGTTTCGACCAGTAGGGGATCAGACTGCAATGGGTCGAACCGGTCACCGGGTCTTCATTGATGCCGATGGCCGGGGCGAAATAGCGTGAGACGAAGTCATGCTGATTGCCCGGGGCGGTGACGATGGCGCCCAACCACGGCAATTTGGCGAGGGCGACCATGTCCGGCTGGCAATCAAGCACCGCCTGCTCGGACTCCAACACCACAAACAGCTCGTTGGAACTCAGAACATCCACTGCCTGGACATTCAGCGCCCGCTCGATCTCCACGGTGACGCCTTTCTCCACCGCTTCGATGGCCGGAAAATCCAGCCATAGCGTGCCGCCTTCGCGACTGACGCTCAATGGCCCGGACTTGCAGGTGAAGTCCAGACGCTCGGCCGTTTCCTTATAAATCTCGAACAGCACATAGGCGCTGGCCAGGGTCGCATGACCACACAACGGCACCTCGGTGGTCGGCGTGAACCAGCGGATATGCCACGCCTGTGCTTCGCGCACCAGAAACGCGGTCTCCGCCAGATTGTGCTCGGCGGCGATCTTTTGCATCAGTTCGTCCGCGAGCCACGCGTCGAGGCGATAGACCATTGCCGGATTGCCGCTGAACGGCCGGTCACTGAACGCATCGACCTGATGAAACTCGAGCTGCATAACCTTCTCCCTGTGTCAGTCGAACGAGCATGCAGCGCCGGCCGGATCAGCGCCAGTGACAGTGCCGGCCAATTTTCTTCATACAGACGTCAAGGGCGACCGATGTCGGCAAATTTCGCCTGGGTGTGTTCTGCCAAGACTGCCGGCGCCAGCTCTACTTCCAGCCCGCGCCGACCGGCGCTGACGTAGATGGTCGCAAAAGGCTGGGCCGAGTTATCGATGAAAGTACGCAGGCGTTTTTTCTGCCCCAGCGGACTGATGCCGCCCAACAAGTAACCGGTGGAACGTTGCGCGGCAGCCGGCTCGGCCATCTCGACTTTTTTCACTCCGGCGGCGTGGGCAAGCCCCTTGAGGTCGAGACTTCCGACGACCGGTACCACGGCCACCAGCAACTCACCCTTCTCACTGGCCGCCAGCAGCGTCTTGAACACCTGCGCCGGATCGAGCCCCAGCTTTTCCGCGGCCTCCAGGCCATACGACGCAGCCTTCGGGTCATGTTCGTAACTGTGCACGCGATGTTCGGCACGAACTTTTTTCAACAAGTCCAACGCAGGGGTCATGGCAGCTCCGGGCTCGGCAGTGGCAAAAAATCCTGCGGCGAATTTTAGGCCATCGTTGTGCAAAAGGCTCTACCACGCGCCACGTTTCCCGGAGTTTGCAG